>DASWNT010000011.1:0-22719 GCA_036399095.1 Allosphingosinicella sp. | reverse complement strand
GCTTTGGCTACGGAGCGGACCGGCGGCCATCGCCTCTTCAAAGGTGCCGCCTTTGTAATAGCTGATCGTGCCGCCGACCCGGGCAAGCCAGAAATTGTCGCCGGCATTGTAGGTGCCGAGCTGCGTCACCTTGCCGGATTCTATCGCCCATGCGGTGCCGTTGTGCGCGAAATACCAGGCGAATTCGGGGTTCTCGGCCCCCGCGCTGGCCCCCGGCGCGGTGGACACGCCGCCAATGACGTGGCGGTTGTTCTGGCCCGGGCGAACGCGAAGAACGAAATCGCCCTCGGCCTTGATGATCGAGCGGGCGTCCGCATTCCATCCTTCGGCACCCGCGGTCTTGGTCACGCGGTGAAGGCCATCGGCCTGCTCCGCCACCGACGTATTTACCCCCGGCACCACCACAGGTTCCTTGGCGGCGCTCTGTTCGGTGTAAGAAAGCGAAGCGTAGCTCACCACGCCCGTTACGTTGCCGCGAAGGTCGTAGCTGGTGTCCGAACGCTTGGCCGCGGTCTTGTCGGGCAGGCTTGCCACCCACGCGATCAGCGACGCTTCGGAAGGCACTGCACTGTCGCCAAGTGCCGATACGTCGTAGCCGACCTGCGTATATTCGAGCCGGGTCACCTGCCGGCCGGATTGGTCGTACCGGAATTCCGTTACATTGCCTTCGGCGCTGACGACGAAGCGCAGGTGGTTCTCGCCGTCATAGGCGTAACGCGTGGTGAGCGGAGCGCCGGCGGTCAGGGCTCCGGCCCCATCGGGATCGGCGGCCGCAAATGCGGTAAGGGTAAGCAGCTCGTTCTTTGAACCGTAGGTTCGGACGCTGCGCTGACCCAATATGTCGGTTGTTTCGACAACATTGCCGTTGGCGTCGTAAACGTAACGGGTGTCGGATGCGGCGCTGCCGGCGTCCAGCATCGCCGGGCTGTCGAACTGACGCACCCGCACCACGTCTCCGGCCCCGTTGTAATCAAAAACCGTCGTGGGTTGTGCCCCCGGCCCTTCGGTGGACAGCTTCGCCAAGCGCCCGTTCGCATCGGCGGTCATCAGCGTCTTGACGCCGGTCGGATCGGTGATTGTAACAAGGCCGCCGGCGCCATAAGCGATGGTGCTGGTCCTGCTGGTGACGGAATCCACCCATTGCTTGATGGAGGTAATCCGGGGCGCGGCCGATTGATCGTAGGTGAATTCCACCTTTGATCCGTCCGTTTGCGCGATCGATGCGATCCGCTTCGACGTGCCGTCGTAAGTGTAGCTGGTCACGTAGATCTTGGCATCGGCGATGCTGTTGTCTTCGGGCGTAAGATCCGCCGTCACCGTGGCAAGGCGGCCGAGGGAGTCATAGGCGTAGCGCGTCCGGGTCAGGGTTCTGGCGGCGCCGGTTTGGAGATCGGTATAGCCGGTCCCGATGTGGGTGATATTGTTGCCGGACCAGCCGTAATCGAGGTAGCCGCCGTCGGCGGCGGTGATCCGCGTCACCTTGTCGCCGGTGTAGCGGAAGGTGAGCTTGTTGCCGTCCGTGTCCGCCTGTTCCGTGATCCTCCAGATCGCAACGCCGCTGGTGGTGGCGGCATATTTCTCCGTCACCTGGGTGCCGCCGTCTGTCCACGTCCAGACTCCGCCGGCATGGGTCAGCTTGTCGTGCGCACCGGAGCCTTCCGTTGTGACGTAAGCGCTTCCGTTCCAGCTGTAGACGATCTCCGATCCGTCGCCGGAGACGCGCGTAACGCTGCTGCCCGCCGTGTTGACCGCGCCGACCAGGTTGTAGATCCGGCGGTCCGTGCTTTGGCGCCAATTGTCGCTACTCTCATCGGACATGTTGCCGAGGCTGTTGTAGGTTCGCGAGATCGCGACATCCGGTCCGCGGCCGACCAGAAACTCGTCCTGGCGGCTGATCATGAGGTTGCCGGTGAGAGCGTTGACGAAAACCTGCTCGCCGCCGCGGCCCATTGAGGATCCGCCAAGAAGGCCCGCAGCACCAATTTCCGCCGCTGAACTGCGTTCGAAACCGGTTCCGCGCCCCATGAAAATCGCGACCATCGTCCACTCCCTCAAGCGGGTGGCAGCGCAACGACGCTTGATCCCCCGTCTATCGAGGCCTTGATCGGGAAGGTTCGCCGGAAATTTAGCTTTTTCTTTTCGGCGGACCGCGGGAATGGCGTGCGCCTGCCCGATTGCGTATGGCGATAGCCGTGTTCCGCATTCCGCCTTTTGCGCTTGCCGCCGCGCTGCTCGCCTGCCCCCTCTCGGCTCAGGAAGTGCCGACGTCCGCCTGCCCTGCGGAAAAGGCAGCGCTTCAGGCGGAGCGAAATGCGCTGCGTACGGCAGTGTCCGACATCGCAACCGGGCGCTGGCACAAGATCAATCGCACGAAGCGCAAGCTTTCGGGCGGCGACGCGGCGAAGGCGGCGGGCGGCGCGGCGGCGTCCGTTCTGCTCCCCTTTCCGTTCGGCCTTGCCGTCAACGCCGCGACTTCGGCCGGCGGAAGAAAGGGCAAGGGAGACGAGCTGGCGCCCGGCACGGTGGAGCCGGACGTTGCGGCGCTGATCGCCAGGCAGCAGGCGGTGGAGACACGGCTCGCTGAGCTGGGCGGCTGCTGAACAAAGCGATACCTGCTTTAGGCCGGGGTGCGGAACTGGCGAGGCGGCGGGCGATTGAAGACCCGACCCCTTCAGCTTCGAAAGACCGCCCGCCATGACCGCCATCGACAAAACCGACGACCAAGCCAAGGTTTGGGAGATGATGAAGCGCATCGGCTTCTGCATGTTCTCCAGCCTCGATGGCGAGGAAATCCGCTCCCGCCCGATGGCCGCCCATGTCGAGCCCGATGAAGGCGCGATCTACTTCCTCACCGACGCCGAAAGCGCCAAGGACGAGGAGGTTGAAGCGCACCCGCAGGTCAACCTCGCTTTCGCCGACGCCGGCTCCCACTCCTACGTGTCGCTGACCGGCCGCGCGATTGTCTCGAACGACCGCGAAAAGATCCGCGACCTGTTCAACACGCCGGCCAAGGCCTGGTGGGACAGCCCCGAAGACCCGGCGATCCGAGTGCTCAAGGTGACGCCGGTGGACGCGCAATATTGGGACAGCCCGGGCCGAGTGCGCGCAATGCTGCGCATGGCCGCCGCCGCCGTTTCGAGCAGCCGCCCGGACATGGGCGACAATGCCAAGGTCGAAATGGAGGGCGCCTCCGGCTGACGGCTACGGCACCGGCATCGCGGCGGCGCGTTACCGCCTGCGATGCCGTCGACGGTGATCCGAAGCGTCTCTTATCGCGCCGACACGCGCGAACTCGAGGTCGCCTTCACCACCGGCCGGGTCTATCTGTTCCACGATGTGCCGCCCGAAGCCGCCAAAGCCTTCCAAGCCGCGCGGATCAAGGGGAGGCACTTCAACGGGCGGATCAGGAACCGCTACCGCTTCACCGAGCAGCCGCCGCCTGATTAGCCGCCTCGCCTGACGCCTCCGCTTCCGCGGCCGGAATGGGCTTGCAGGCGGGCAGGTTGATCTTGGCCAGGTTCCCGCAACGCCGCACCTGAACATTGCCGTTGGGCGCGATGAACACCGCCCATTCGCCGGTGTCGGTGCAGTTGGCGGTCCACATCGCCATGTTCTTGAAGTCCTGCTGATACTGCCCCCGATCGACCTTCTTGCAGCGCTGGCCGTTGTCGACGATCGCGCGGCGAAGGCCGAGGAAACGGTACAGCGGCGTCAGCGTCTTGAGCCCATCGGACGTCGGATTGGCCAGCTTCAGCGGCTTACGCTGGGGCTCCGGCGCACCGTCCTCGCAGCCGGCAAGCGCCAGCACCGCCGCCACGCCTGCAACCATCGCCTTGCGCATATTCCGTCTCCCTTGGCCCTCAATCAAATCGCGCCGAGAAACGCCTGGTTCCCGACAAAGCCGAGGTTCTGGATACCCGCTTTCTTGACCTCGGCCAGCACCCGATCGAAATCCTCGTAGCGCGCCGAACCGTCCACCTGGAACTGGAACTGCGACATGGGGTTAGCATCCTCCAGCCCACGCAGGCGGCCGGAAAGATCTGCTTCGGTCACCGCCGCGCCGTCCAAGGTCAGCGCGCCGGCATCGTTCATTGCCAGCTTATGAGTAACGGGCTCCGAAGCGATCGGCGTCGGCCCGTTCGGCAGGTCGATCTTCACGCCGTGGGTGGCAAGCGGGATGGTGATAATGAACATGATCAGGAGAACGAGCATGACGTCGATCAAGGGCGTGGTGTTGATCCCGGACATCGGCGAACCGGTGTCGAGGGTGAACGCGGGAGACATGCGGCGGTGACGGGTCATGGCGTCTCTCCTTCATGTTTGTAATGAGATTACATTACATGAAAGCGGCAGGCGCGCAACGGTTCCGTGAAGCGGCTCAATCGCCGGTGTAGATGTGCCACTCCTTCTGCGCCGCAGTCGCGCCGGGAGCGCCGGACGCGCGGCGCAGCGTGACGCTTCCCGCGCTGCCGAAGCCCTTGCCGCCCTTCAGCGTGCCGGTGATCATGATGGGCACCTCGACGAAGCTCCAGCCGCCTGCCGCCACCGGCTGGCTCGCTTGCCCCAACGCCACCCGGTAGCGTTCGTACCCCGCGAAATTGCGCGCAAACGCTTCCGCGCCTTCGGACTTACCGCCGCGCATTGCCCAGGCGTCGGCGTAGCGGCCTGCTTCGATGTAGTTGTAATAGCGCCGGAGCACTGCGGCGGCGTCCTGCCCCGCCTCCCGCGCTTGCTCCTCCGCAGGTGTTTCCGCCGGCGCGGGCGCCTGCGCGGTGCGCGCCTTCTGTGGCTTGGGATCGGGCGGCGCCGGCTCCTGCGAGCCGCAGCCGGTGAGGAGAAGGAGCGGAAGGAAGCGGCGCATGGCTCCGCTTAGCGCAGCCACGCCGCCCAGCGAAGCTTTACGCGCTCATCTTGGTTTGAACGCCGTGGACCAGATCCGTCGCGCGCTCGAAGCTCATCGGCCGGCCGAACAGGTAGCCCTGGATCTGGTTGCAGCCGAGTTCGCGCATCCGCCCGAAATCCTCGGCGGTTTCCACGCCTTCGGCCGTCACCGTCATCCGGAAGCTCTTCGCCAGGCTGACGATGGACTGGATGATGGCAACCGTTTCCCGGTTATGGGCCGCTTCGCGAACGAAGCTGCCATCGATCTTGAGCTTATGGAAAACGGCCTTGTTGAGGTAACCGAGCGACGAGTAACCGGTGCCGAAATCGTCGAGCGCAATGCCGACGCCAAGCGCGCGCAGGCGCTTCAATACGTCCAGCGAACCTTCCGAATTGCCGAGGAAGACCGACTCGGTGACTTCCAGCTCGATCCGGTTCGCCTTCACCCGGTATTTGGCGAGCGCTTCCGAAACGGTGTTGGGCAAAGCCGGCAGAATGAGCTGGCGAGCCGAGACGTTGAGCGCCACGCTGATATAATCCGGCCACATCGCCGCCGCGCGGCAGGCTTCCTCGATCACCCAATCGCCCAGATCCATGATCAGCCCGGTTTCTTCGGCAAGCGGGATGAAGTCGGCCGGGCTGACCATGCCGCGGGTCGGGTGGTGCCAGCGGATCAACGCTTCGAAGCCCATCAGGCTCTGATCCGACGCGTTGACCAGCGGCTGATATTCCAGGCGGAACTGCTTCAGGCTGATCGCCTGGCGAAGGTCCTGCTCGAGCCGCAGCCGGTCCTCCGCTTCGTTCTGCATATCGTCCGAGAAATAGCAGCAGGTGCCGCGGCCCTGGTTCTTGGCTTCGTAGAGCGCGAGATCGGCCTTCTGGATGAGATCATCCACCGTCTGCCCGTCGATCGGCCCGAAAGCGCAGCCGATGGAGACGCCGATGCGGATTTCGGCCTTGTCGATGTGGTAGGGCTCCGCCACCGCGCCGATGATCCGGCAGGCAAGGTCCTCGACCTTTTTGCGGCTCTGCGCGTCGCGGATCACGATTGCGAATTCGTCGCCGCCCATGCGGCCGACATGGCCGACCTCGCCAACTTCTTTCACCAGGCGCTGCGAAACGCTTTTCAGAACCGCGTCGCCCTTCGGGTGGCCGAACGTGTCGTTGACCGGCTTGAAGCCGTCGAGATCGAGAAACATGATTGCGCAAGGGACATTGCCGCTGGTCGCGCCGGACAAAGCCTCGCCGAGCAGCTGGCGCACCCGGCCGCGGTTGGGAAGGCCGGAGAGCACGTCCATGTTGGCGAGGTTGGTCAGCCGCTCCTGCGTTTTCCGAACTTCGGTGATGTCCGATCCGACGCCGCGAAAGCCCTGGAACTGACCGCCCATGTCGATGATCGGATCGCCGGCAAGGCTGATCCAGCGCGCGCCCCGCCGGGTCTTCAGCTCCATCTCCAGATTGGCGAACGGCGCCCGGGCAAGAAGGGTTCGGCCAAGCGCGCTGTTGCCGCCAAGCGTTGCGGGCAGCGAATGGCCGATCAGCTGGTTGGCCGAGCGCCCGAGGAGGCTCGTCATCCGCGACGAAATGTAGACGACGCGGTTTTCGGAATCGACCTGCCACAGCCAGCCGACGCCGCGATGCTCATATTCCTTAAGCAGCAGCCGAACCGACTCGGCCTGGGTGCGCACCTTGGCGATGGTCTGGAGCTGATCGAAGCTCCAGCGGGTGAGACGCGACACGCCGAAGATCGCGACGACGGCGACCCCAACGATCGCGACGCCGACGGTTGGAGCTAACTGGTCGCTTCCGAGATAGTAAGCGCAGCACAAGGCTGCGGTGATGGTCGCGATCCAGGCGAAAGCGGCGGCGGGCGCCGCGGCAAGGCCGACGGCTGCTACGATCATCGCCGCCATTGCGCCGCCGATCACCACCTGCACTTCGTGCGGCAGTGTTGCGAACGCATAGACAGGAAGCGCCGACCAGATGGCGGCAAGCAGCACGGCCTCGCCGACCGATTGGATCCAGGCGCGGCCAAGGGCGGAGCGGCTGTTCGCCGCCAGGCCTTCGCGCACCGCTTTCTGCCAATAAAAGAAGAACGCGCCGCCAACGACGGCGACCCAGCCGCCGATCAGCGCCAGGTTGACGCCGCCGAACATCGCCCAGGCGACCAGCAGGGCGCCGCCAATCGAGGTGATCGCGAAAAAGGGCGCGAACAAGGCCCGCGTTTGCGCCTGGCTGTTGTGCAGATGCGCTTCGCGAAGCCGCGCGCTGCCGGCATCGGAACCGACATTTTCATCGGCGACGTCGCCCGGTTCGGGCTCCTGCTCATCGAGTTCCAGGTTTACGGGCGCGTGATACATGGCAATCCTGCTTGGCGAGCAATACTGCCACTTCCCTACGCGCAGAGGTTTGATGGAGTGTTAAGGACGCCGGGGAATAGAGGCGGCGCCGGGCTTAACCCAGATCAGCATTTCTCATATTTCCAGTTGCGCCTTTTGCCTTCCGCCAGCCACTCGACCGCCTGCGCTACGCGGCGGGCCCGTGTCTCCGGACGCTTGGCGTCGGCGATCCATTCGGCGTATTCGCGCCGGCAGCTCGGTGAAAAGGCATCGAACGTTGCCTGTGCGGCGGGGTTTCCGACAAGCGCGGCGGCAAGCTCCTCGGGCACCGGCGCGTCCGGCTTCGGTGCGGACCTGGGCTTCGGTGCAGCGCCTTTGGCGGCCGCATCGGCGGCGGCGCGGACGATGACCTTCAGCGCCTCCTCCGGCGGCAGATCGGCGAGCGAGGTGATCCGCCCGAACTGCCCCATTGCTTCGCGCTCGGTGCCGGTTTCGCCGAGCACGTCCTTCGCCCGCCACAGCCCGAACGTGGCATGCGCCTTAAAGGCCGCCATGCCGGCTAGAATGCGCCCCCCGACGGTGAAGTGCGGCATGCCCCACTTGATCGTTTCCTCGACCTCCGGCGCCGCTTCGCGGACGATGCGGCGGATATGCTCCAGGATCGGCCGGGCGAAGTCCGCCTGACGGGCGATATAGGCGTCGATGCGCGGGTCGGTGCTGCTCATCGCGCCACCTTAGACTCGAGTCGGCGCTGAATCGATTCGCTTGGGCGCGGGCGGCGGAACATGCGATTCCACGAAGCGCTGGCAGGCGATTCTCCTAAGGGAATCAACATGCTGCGTGCAGTCCGCCTGTCCTCCTCCACCATTGAGCGTGCCTGCTACGACGAGGAGGCGAGATCGTTGAGCCTGTGGTTCAAGGAGACCGGCCGCTACATCTATTCCGACGTGCCCCGCGCGGTGTTCGACGGCCTCAAGAAAGCGCCGTCGGCCGGTCGCTATTTCAACGAATGCATCAAACGCCGCTTCCCCTGCCGGCCAGACCCCGAGCGCAAGAAGTTCAGGCCCGATTTCTGCGGGGCGCGGAGTTTCGATAAGTAGGATGCTCTCTTAAGCCCCTCCCCTTCTTGAACCCCCCTCCCCTGCGGGGAGGGGTAGGGGGTGGGCCTGTCATCCACGCCGCGGTGCATACCGGACATCCCCACCCCCGGCCCCTCCCCGTTGGGGAGGGGGGAAGAACTCACGCCACCTCCTCCGCCGCCAGCGGCTCGACACTCCCCTCATCCACATCCGCCTCGCCTTCCGCCGCCGCGCCTTGTTCCAGCGCTTCCTCATCCGCCGCGAGCTTAGACGCGTCCGCCGGGTAGATGCCGAAGCGTTCCGCCACGTCCGGGGCGAAGCGCAGCAGATCGGGGCGGAGCTTGAGGATAGAGAGGTCCTTGGCTTTGCCTTCCATCATCACGTCGAACTCAAGCCCTTGCGCCATCCGCATGAAGGTCGCGAACTCGAACGGGTTGGTGAAGTCGCTGTGGCCGGTCCAGATCGGCGGCACGAGCACCGTCTTCACTCGCTGCCCCGCTTTCACCGGCGCCTTGGTGACTTCCTTGCCCTTGCTCTTCTTTCCCGCGGCAACGTTCGCCCGTTCCTTGGCGCCGATCGCACGCTTCACCTCCCGCATCTCGGTCCGCGGCGAGGAGAAATGGATCTTCGGCCGCACGCCCTCCGGCCAGCTCGCCAAAAACTTCTCAAGCGTCGGCCGCATCTCCAGCCGCTCCGGGTTCAAGCACCAGAAATGCTGGTAATCGAACACGAGGCGCACCCCGGTGCGCTCGTGAATCCACAGCGCGTCCGCGGCGGAGAAGCGGATGTCGTCATTCTCGAGCACCAGCCGCTTTTGGACATGCTCCGGACACTTGTTCCAGCCCTCGATCCAGCGCGCGCGGCTCGCCTCGTGGTCGCCGTAAACGCCGCCGACATGGGTCACCAGCACCGCTTCCGGCCCTGCGCCCATGCGATCGAGCATCTCCGCCTGGCTGGACAAGTCCCAGATGCTCTTGGCGGTCAGCTCCGGATCGGGGCTGTTCAAGAGCACGAACTGCGACGGGTGGAACGACACCCGAAAATCCAGCGCCCGCGCCTTGGCGCCCAGCGCGGCAAGCTCCGCGTCGCTTTCCGCCACCATGTTGTGGAATTGCG
Organism: Allosphingosinicella sp.; assembly: GCA_036399095.1. Taxonomy (GTDB): domain Bacteria; phylum Pseudomonadota; class Alphaproteobacteria; order Sphingomonadales; family Sphingomonadaceae; genus Allosphingosinicella. Next base: position 13,304 of record DASWNT010000011.1, on the reverse strand, counting down.
GCATGTCCGGATGGGTCGCGTAGGGCGCGAGATCGGAGGAGAAGCGGTACATGTCGATTCCGACCTTGGCGAGGTAGTCGAAGATCGCGTCGACGCCCTCCAGGCTGCATTTGAGATGCGGGTTCTTCTGCCAGCGGCGGGTGTCGTTGGCCTTCAGGTCAGGTCGGCCCAAAACCTTTACCGGGAAGCCGAGGCGTAGGGGTCTGGTGGTCATGCAATCTGCTCCTCGGGAAAGCCCAGTGCGGCGATGAAGGCGTTCCAGTCGCCGTGGCGAAGCGCGCCGCCTGTCGCCTGGCGGTGGCCGTTGCCGTAATTCTCGTCGGCGCCGGGCGGACGCCGCTCGGCCAAAAAGTCGATCAGATCCCGGCCGGAGGCGGTGCGGGCGGCGAAGTGAACCCAGCCGGGCCGGTAGCCACGGTTGGCGGCGATCACGACCTTGTCGCCAAGCCGCGAGCGCCATTGCTGGGCGATCAGCGGGTGGATTTGGCAGGCGGACGAAAATACGATCAGCGCCACGTCGCCCCGCACCTTTGGGCCGATGCGCTTGGCGGCATCGAGCGCGTCGCGAACCTCCTCCTTGGCAGCCTGCAGCGCGGCGGTTTGGGGGTGTGCGCCGGAGAGCAGCTCCTTGGGCGAAGCGCATCTGAGCAGAAGCGCGAGCGACGGCGTGGCGTCCGCTTTAGAGGCGCGGCGCGGCGCGTTGATCAGTGACACGGCATTGCGCAGCGCCGTCTTGCCGTACCGCTGCTGCGCCTCCGCCATCTCGGGGAAGCCTTTGTCTTCCGCCATGTCGCCGACCAAGCCGATGGCGGCGAGCCACAGCAGATCGTCCGCCTCGCCCAACCCTTGCGCGCACCAAAAGGCGAGCAAGGCGCTGGTCGGCTCCGGCACTTGGTGATGGCCGCTGATCACCAGCGCGTCGCCGGGTGTGCCGGTGGGGACATGGTGGTCGATTACGACCGTGGGCACGCCTTCGGCCAGCGCGCCTTGGCGGACGCCGAGATCGGCAACGACCAGCCCTTCCGGCGCGCAGGCGGCAAGCTCCGCCCGCATCTCGTCCGACCAGGGGTTCTCGCCCTTGCCGACGATCCGCACCCGCGGGGCAAAGCCGGCTCGCTCCAGCGCGCGCTTCAGGATGGCCGCCGCGGCAAGCCCGTCCGCATCGAAATGGCCGAGGATCAGCGGCTCCTTGCCGAAGCGCTCCACCGCGTCGGCAAAGCGCGCGCCGGCCTCCTGCGCGAAAGACTGCACGAAAGCCGCCTCAGCTGTCCTTGCTGAGCGCCGAAGGCTTGTGGGCGGCGCGTTTGCCTTCCTCCGTTTCCACGATGAACTGGGGGTCGTCCTTGGTCGCGGCGACCTTGTGGCCCTTGATGTGGGTTTCGCTGGTCTGCTTCTTGACCACCTTGCCATGCGCTTCGCCGCCGTGGCTCTTCCACTTCACCTTGTCGCCGGCCTTCAACTCGTCCGCCATGTTCGCCTCCTTGCGTTCCCCATTTCAACGCAGCGGGCGCGCGCCGTGTCCTACCCCCGGCCTAAAGCAGGTATCGCGCAGGGCCTTGGCAAGCGGCCCCCGCTTTGCCACGCTCGCCCAATGACCACCGAACTTTCCGTCCTCGCCTGGGGCTGCGTCCTCGCCATCGTTCACATCTTCGTCGCCGTGCGCTTCAAGACGCGGCAGTACGGCACCAAGTGGAACATGGGCGCCCGCGACGAGGACCTCCCGCCGCCGCAGCCGATCGTCGGCCGCCTGGCGCGGGCGCAGGCCAATTTCCTGGAAACCTTCCCGGTCATGGCCGCCGCGATCCTGATCGTCAGCGTCGCCGATCTGGAGAGCCGGATGACGGCGCTCGGCGCCTTGCTCTGGCTGGGCGCGCGGGTGATCTACCTGCCGCTCTACGCCGCGGGGGTGCCGAAGGTGCGGACCGCGGTGTTCATCGTCAGCATTGCCGGCATCGCGCTGGTGCTTCGACCCGCGCTGGTTGCCTCACTGAGCTGAGGCCTTCGCCTCCGGCAGGTTGCCGGTCACCGGCACGCGGGCCAGCGTCGCATCGCCGCAGCGGATCGCGACGGATTGCGCGCGGCGATCGAACGGCACACGGCCGCTCACCTCTTCTTCGACGATCGCCTGCGTCGCCATTCCGTCCGGCGCAGTTGTACGCAAAAGCACTTGCTGCACCGGCGGCTTGAGCCGGACCAGCGGCCCCCCTTCGATCGCCAGGTCGTAGCCGCCGGTCGGCACCGTCACCTTGCCGCGCACCAGCACGGTGTTCGCCTCCCCTTCGAAGATGTTCGGGTTCTTCTCCAGGGTAACGTGGGCCGTCCAGTCCCGGGTCGAGAGCGCCTTGCAGGCTGAATAATACGGATCGGCCGGCGCCGGGGTGACGCAGCCGGCGAGAAGCAACGGCGCGAGGAGCAGAAGGGGCAGGTTCCTGAACATGCCCGCTTCGTTACCCGCTTGGACGTGGGTCCGCTAGAGCGCCGCCGCGTCCGCCGCTTCCATCCGCCGGTCCCGCGCCGCCGCCCGGCCCTTTCGGACCCCTTCGAACACGAAAATGATCAAGGCCGTCCAGATCGCGCCGAAGCAGACCAGGTGGGCGGTGGTCAGCGGCTCCCCGAACACCAGAACGGCGAGCAGGAACTGCAGGGACGGCGCCACGTACTGGAGGAAGCCGAGCGTGGAATAAGGCAGCCGCCGCGCCGCTGCGGTGAACAGCAGCAAGGGGATTGCGGTGATCGCGCCGCCCAGGACCAGCAGGATGTCGGTGCCGCGCGTGTCGAGAAAGCTGCCCGTGCCGGTGCTTTGCAGATAGAGGATCCAGCCGATCGCCACCGGCGCCAGGATGGTGGTTTCGATCGACAGGCCTTCCAGCGAGTCGACCGGCGCTACCTTGCGAAGGTAGCCGTAGAGCGCGAAGCTCCCCGCAAGCGTCAGGCTGATCCAGATCGCGCCGCCCGCCCCCGCCGCTAGGATAGCGACCCCCACCGCGGCAAGAAACACCGCCGCGATCTGCGCGCGGCTTAGCTTTTCCTTCAAGAGGAATACGCCGAGCAGGACGTTGACCAGCGGATTGAGGTAGTAGCCGAGGCTTCCCTCCAGCACGTGGCCGCTGACCACCGCGTAGATGTAGACCAGCCAGTTGATGCCGATCAGACAGGCGGTAAGCGCAAGCGTCATCACCACCCGGGGCGTCGAAAGCGCCGCGCGGATGCCGGACCATTTCCCCCACCAGGTCACCAAAGCGGCGAGGAAGAACAAGGACCAGACGATCCGGTGCGCAACGATCTCCAGCGCGTCGACATGGTCTACCGCTTTGAAATAAAGCGGAAGAATGCCCCAAAGGAGATAAGCGCCAAGCCCAAGGGCAAGGCCGCCGCGATGTCGGGTGTCGGTCACCGGCGGCGCCTAGCCGAGGGAGGGAGGCGGGACAAGCATTTGGCGGGCGCTCTGCCTTAGCGCTAGACAGGTGCCATGGCCGCCCTTGCCGATCCCGAAGAAGTCCGCGCCCACCTCGTCGCCGCGGCTGAGGCCGGGACGGCCTTGACCTATTCGGAGGTGCTGGAGCGGTTGGGCTACACGTTCTCGCGGCCGAAGATGCGGGCTTTGTGCGCCATCCTGGGCACGGTGGACGACGCCGCGGCGCTGAGTGGCGAGGCGGAACTTGCCGTTCTGGTCGTGCGCCAGTCGGATGGGCTCCCCGGCCAAGGCTGGTGGGTGGCCGGCGGCGCGCGCTCGCGCGGCTACCTTGGTCCTTGGGAGGGGCCGGAGGCGAAGCGCTTTATCGACACCGTGCAGGCGGAAACCTTCGCCTGGTACCAGTCCCGCGCCGGGACAGAGCACGCAAGGCAGCCGCATTAACCATTTACGCTCACCCATTGGCTGGGACTTTGCGGCATAGCGCACCCAAGGAGTTTGTTCGCGATGCCGAAACCGACCGTCAGGACCTTTGCTTTTTCCGCTCTCGCCGCCTTGCTCGCGCTTGCCGGCTGCAACCGGGGGGACGACGGCAACCTTGCAAGCCTGGACAATCAGCTCACCAACGACACCGATCCGGCGCTGAGCGCGGCGCTTCAGGACCAGATCGCCGTCGACCCGGAGCTTGCCGGGCAATCGAACCGCAACGCCGTCCGCCCGCCGGAAACGCCGACCACCGCCACCTACCCCGCCGACACGATGCGCGCGCCGGAGCCCAAGGGCGCCGCGGCCGCTCCGGCGGCCGGCGCGCAGCTCGCCGCCGCACCCGCGGCCGGCGGCGGAAACCCGAACTGCACCGACAACGCCAAATTCCACTACAACAATGGATGGGCGCAGCGCCTTCCCGCCGCCTTCCCGCTCTACCCGGCCGGCAAGCTCACCGAAGCGGCGGCCAACAACTCCAACGGCTGCGCGGCCCGGGTGGTGAGCTTCACCACCGCCGACAATTTCCAGCGCGTGCTCGATTGGTACCACACCCGCGCCGTGCGCGCCGGCTACACCTCCGAACATGAAGTGCGCGAAGGCGACCACATCCTCGCCGGCGCCAACGCCCGCGACAACGGCGCCTTCTACCTGATCGTCACCCCGCGCGGGAACGGGTCGGAAGTGGCGCTGATCGTCAACAAGGGGCGGTAACTTCTAAATCCTCCCCGGCACGGGGAGGGGGACCGCTCGAAGAGCGGTGGAGGGGGGCTAGAGGAAGCGCACTGCACGTAACCCCCTCCACCAGCCTTCGGCTGGTCCCCCTCCCCGTGCCGGGGAGGATTAGGGGCCTTCCCCCTGCCCCTCCACCCGGCTACATCGCGGGCCATGCCCAATCATCTTCTCGTCACGATCGGCGGCGCCGCCGGCGCAGCCTTGCGCTTTGCATCCGGGAGGGCACGGCGATGAGCACGGACGTCCGCCAATATACCGTCATGCCGGACGACGACGGCATCCGCCTCGACCGCTGGTTCAAGCGCCACCTCCCCGACGCGACGTTCAATCATGTCTCGCGCTGGGCGCGCACCGGCCAGCTTCGCATCGACGGCAAGCGCGCCACGCCCGGCGACCGTGTCGAGTCCGGCCAGGTCATCCGCGTCCCCCCGGCCGAACCGGTCACCGCCCCCGCTAAAGCCAAACCGGAGCGCCCGCGCCTCAGCGACGACGAGATTGCATTCGTGAACGAGATCGTCATTCACCGCGATCCGCATGCCATCGTGGTCAACAAGCCGCCGGGTCTCGCAACCCAGGGCGGCACCAAGACGCACACGCACCTCGACGGCCTGCTCGACGGCCTTGCCGACGATAACGGCAACCGCCCCAAGCTCGTGCACCGGCTCGACAAGGACACTTCGGGCGCGCTTCTCGTCGCCCGCACCCCGCGCGCCGCCGCCTTCTTTTCGAAGAGCTTTTCGGGCCGCACCGCCCGCAAGGTCTATTGGGCGATCGTTGCCGGCGTGCCGTCCATCGACGATGGCTATATTGATCTCCCCCTCGCCAAGCAGCCGGGCACCGGGGGCGAGAAGATGCACGTGGACGAAGGCGAGAACGGCCTTCCCTCCCGCACCCGCTACCGCGTCATCGACCAGGCCGGCAACCGCGCCGCCTGGGTGGAGCTCCAGCCGATGACCGGCCGCACCCACCAATTGCGCGTCCACATGGCCGCCATTGGCCACCCCATCGTGGGCGATGGAAAATACGGCGGGCAGGACGCCTTCCTGACCGGCACGATCAGCCGCAAGCTCCACCTTCACGCCCGCCGCCTGCGAATCGACCATCCCGACGGCGGCCAGATCGACATCACCGCCGAACTGCCCGAGCATTTCGCCGAAACCATCGCCAATCTCGGCTTCGATCCGGTGCTTGCCGATCTGCCGCTGGACGAACCGAAGTTCTTCGATACGCCCGAAGGCAAGCGCAAGGCGGCGACCGCGGCGGCCAAGTCGCGCCGCAAGGAGCGCAAGGGCGAGCGCCGAAGCCGCGGCGGCGACGGGGGCGGCCGGGGGCGCGGCTGATGCACCCAAGCGCCAGGTTCCACATGGAGGACCGGGAGCAGATGGCGGCCCTGGTTCGCGCCGAGGGCTTCGGCGTGCTGACGGTGCAGACGGAGCAAGGCTTGCGCGCCGTGCACGTGCCGGTGCTGCTGGACGGCGAGCGGCTTCGCTTCCACGTTTCGCGGAGCAACCTTGTCTACAAGGCGCTGTGCGGGGGCGCCGAGGCGCTGTTCGTGGCGAACGGGCCGCATGCCTATATCAGCCCCGACTGGTACGGATTGCCCGATCGGGTGGCGACATGGTCCTACGTCGCCGTGGAGCTGAACGGGGCGGTGCATCCGCTGTCGGATGAGGCGCCTGTGGAGATGCTGGACGCGATGTCGGCAGAGCATGAGGAGCGCCTCGCACCCAAGGTCCCATGGACCCGCGCCGAGATGAGCCCCGGCCGCTTCGACGGCCTCCTCAAAGCCATTGCCGGGTTCGAGATGCACGTGGCGGAGTGGCGCGGCACGGCCAAGATCGACCAGGACAAACCCATTGAAGTCCGCACCCGCATTGCCGAAGCGCTGAAGGCACGTGCCGAACACGGCATGGCGGCGCTTTATTCCTCCCCAGGGAGCAGCCATGGGAAGGGGGACCATGCGCAGCATGGTGGAGGGGTGACCAACCAAGGCCTCGCCAGATCACCCCTCCACCACCCTTCGGGTGGTCCCCCTCCCCACGCTTCGCGCAGGGAGGCACAGTGACGATCCGCCTTGCAATCTTCGACTGCGACGGCACCCTCGTCGACAGCCAAGCCAACATCTGCGGCGTCATGGAGGAATGCTTCACCGCCGCCGGCCTCCCAGCCCCGCCGCGCGAGCGCACCCGCCGCATCGTCGGCCTCAGCCTTGTGGAAGCGATGCACGCGCTGCTCCCCGAGGCGGAACCCGCGCTTCACCGTGAGCTCGCCGAGAATTATAAGACCGCCTTCCAGCGCCTGCGGGCTCGGGGGCAGGTGGAGGAGCCGCTCTACGACGGAATCGCCGAACTGCTCGACACGCTGGAGGCGGACGGCTGGCTGCTCGGCGTTGCCACCGGCAAGTCGGACCGCGGCCTTGGCCTGTGCCTCGACTGCCACGGCCTTTCCCGCCGCTTCGTCACCCTGCAGACCGCCGACCGCCACCCGTCCAAGCCGCACCCGTCGATGATCGAGCAGGCTATGGCCGACGCGGGCGCGGAATCGGCGAACAGCATGATGATCGGCGACACGACCTTCGACATGGCCATGGCGAAGAATGCCGGCGTCACCGCTATCGGGGTCGCTTGGGGCTATCACCCGCCGGAGGAACTGATCGCCGCCGGCGCGGATTTTGTCGCTACCCACCCGCGCGAGGTGGCGAACTATATGAAGGCCACGGCATGATTCCCCCCGACGACAACGAAACCCTGTGGCGCAACCGCTTCATCGCGGTGAACATGATGCGCATCGGCGCGACCCTGGTGGTGCTGCTCGGCCTGGCAATCTGGCAGACCGACCTGATCGTGCCGGGCGGCTCCGCGCTGGGCATTCCCATCACCTTCATCGCGCTGATCGTCAGCTTCTGGGGCCCCATTTACCTCAACAAGCGCTGGCGGGGGCCGCGCCAGCCGTGAAGCGCTTCTACGAAAAGGCCGAGGCGGTTCCGGCCGCCGGCGGAGTCGCGATCCTCTTGGACAACCGCCCGGTGAAGACCCCCGGGCGCCAGCCGCTGCTCGTCCCCACCGAAGAACTCGCCGAAGCCATTGCAGGGGAGTGGAACAGCCAAGGCGAACAGATCGACCCGCGCTCGATGCCGCTCACCGGCCTCGCCAATGCGGCAATCGACCGGGTGACGCCCGATCCGGTCGCTTTCGCCCGCACCCTCGCCCAATATGGCGAAAGCGACCTCCTCTGCTACCGCGCCGACACGCCGCAGCCGCTGGTCCGGCGTCAGGCGGAGCAGTGGGACACGCTCCTCGATTGGGCGCGGCTGCGCTTCGACATCACGTTGGAAACCACCTGCGGGGTGATGCACCGCCCCCAGCCGCCGGAAACCGTCGCCCGGCTCGCCGCCGCCACCGCCGCGCGCGATCCGTTCCGGCTGGCGGGCCTTTCGCCGCTCGTTACGGTCAGCGGCTCGCTGATCATTGCACTCGCGCTGGCGGAGGGGGAGATCGGCCTTGAGGAAGGCTGGGCGGCGGCAACGCTGGACGAGCAATGGCAGGCCGAGCAATGGGGCGAAGATCCCCTCGCCGCGGCGGCCATCGCCGCTCGGCGCAGCGACTTCGACGCGGCCTACCGCTTCCTGACGCTTCTGTAGGTAGACAGCATAGTGGATCGTTCGTCCCGAGCGTAGTCGAGGGCGCGCACGAGGAGTCTGAGCCCCGCCCCTCGACTTCGCTCGGGACGAACGAGGTAAGTGTCAGACTCAAAGAGGGCGGTTCGTTACCCGATCAGCCCGCGCACGAAGTCGTGGAGGAATATCCGCCGCGTCGCCTTCAGCCGCTCGGCTTTCAGAATGTTGTGAACGAGCTCGCGGCACTTCTCGGCATTGTTGTTGATCAGCACATAGTCATATTCGGCCCAGTGGCTGATCTCGTTGGCGGCGCGGTCCATTCGGCGACGGATCACGTCTTCGTCGTCAGTGCCGCGATGGCGGAGGCGCCGTTCGAGCTCCTCCATCGACGGCGGCAGAATGAAGGCGCGGACGATGTCGGGATCGACCTGCTTCAACTGCTGGGTGCCCTGCCAATCGATGTCGAGCAGCACGTCGCGACCGCCCTCGATCACGCGGAGCACTTCGCTTTTCAGCGTCGCATAACGGTTGCCGAACACCGTTGCCCATTCCAGGAATGCGCCTTCCTCGACCAGTTCGTCGAAGCGTTCGTTGGTCACGAAATGATAGTCGCGGCCGTCCACTTCGCCCGGGCGCGGCGGCCGGGTCGTCGCCGAGACCGACATGGCGATGCCGTCGTCGGCAGCCAGAAGCATGCGCGCGATCGTGGATTTGCCGGCGCCGGACGGGCTCGAAAGAACGAAAAGAAGGCCTCGCCGCTTAAAGGCGCTCGCGATTTCCATGGGCGCTACTGGCGTGGGCGGCACGCCGCCGTCAAGGGCAGACATGGGTGAATGCGCTGCTAAGGTAAGCCGATGGGGATGTATGTCGCGCTGCTGCGCGGGATCAATGTCGGCGGGGGACGCAAGGTGCCGATGGCTGAGCTACGCGCGATGGCGGAGGGGCTAGGCCTCACGAAGGTGCGCACGCTGATCGCCAGCGGCAACTTGGTCTTCGAAGCGGACGCGGCGCCCGCCGAGCTTGAGGCGGCGCTGGAAGCTGCGGTGGAGAAGCATTTCGGCTTTCCCGTGGACATCATGGTCCGCACCGCCGCCCAGTGGCAGGCGACGATCGCCGCCAACCCCTTCGCGGCCGAAGCGGACGCCGCGCCCAAGTTCCTGCTCCTTTACGCGGGCAAGGAAGCGAACGCCGATGCGGCCGTAGCGTACCTTCAGCCGCGGGCAGCGCCCGAGGAGATGGTGGCGGGGCACGGCGACTCGCTGTGGATCTACTTCGCCAACGGCGGCGGCCGCTCAAAGCTGTCCGGCGGACCCAAGCCCGGCCTGTGGACCGGCCGCAACTGGCGCACTGTGCTGGCCATACGGGAAATGCTCGCAAGCCCGTTCCCGTGAAACGCCCCTCCCCCGCCGAAAGCGGAGGAGGGGAAGCGGATCACATATTCATGCCGCGCGCTTGCTCAAGATGTCCGCGAACCACCGGAACCGCGGCCGAGGCCACCGCGCGCAACGCGGGGGTATCGCCGCTGGAGGCGTAATTGCTATGCAGCGCCAGCGCCATCTCATGCGCCTGAACCTGCTGGCGGACGAATACGCGGTCGAAGTTCGCGTTAGACGCGGCGCGCAGCTCGGCCATCATCTGCGCCTGCATCGGCATGAGGTCCGGCGTGGGCATCGTGCCGGCGGCAGTGGCGGCTGCCGTCAGCTGTGCGGTGGTCTGCGTGTGGTGCTGGACCAGCATGGAGCCGAACTGACGCACCGCGGCGCTTTGGCCCCGCTCCGCGGCCATGCGGCCTGACTGGATTTCAAAAAGGTCGCTTGCCGCGGCCATCTCGACATAGGCGCCGCGCTGGGTGGGCGTCATGTCGCCGGCGGCCATTGCGGCATCGGCCTGCATGTCGGCTTGGGTGCTAGCGCAGGCGGAAAGGGAAAGGGCAGCGGCGGCGGAAAGCAGCAACGGCTTGAACATCTTCGGTCTCCTTAGGTTTCGGCAGTGTCCCTCGGGGACAGGCTGGCAACCGGGAGAGCGCACACCGGGTTCCGCGAAAAAGCGCGTTCCTGACGCAGGTTAGGATGATCGGCGGGCTTCGGGACGATCCCGCACCGCATCAGCCTCCGGCAAGACCCTCGATTACCTTGCCGGTGCCGTCGCACACCGGACAGGGCGTACCGTCATGTTCGCCGGTGCCGTTGCAATGACGGCACAGATTTTCACCGGTGCCAGGGGTGCCGGGCGTCGCTTCGTCGCCGGGGGCGGTGGGTTGGTCGGTCATGCAACGGTTAATGCGGCAGGGGCGCCGCATGTTCCGCCGGGCGTCCTCAGCCCGGGTCGCGGGCCAGCTCACATGTCATGCAATGTACCGCGCCTCGGTTGGCAGTGAAGGCGGAAACCTGCCGCTCGATCACCCGGTAGCCACGCCGCCGAAGCTCCCCGTTCAGCCGCTCGTGCCCGGCGACCGAGATCACCCGCTTGTCGCCGAGTCCGAGGAGGTTGCAGGCGAAGCCTTCCTTTTCTTCGGGCGTCACGTCGATCAGGGAGATGCCGTAGCTTTCCATTTTTGCGCAGAATTCCGGCCCAAGCAGCGCCTTGCACGCCACCGCTTCGTCTTTGCCGATCACGGTGAACAGCAGATCGAGGTGGAGGTGCTTAGGGTCAAAGGCATGGAAATAGCTTCGCCAGCCATGCTGCTCGAAGGTGCGGGCAAGGGAGCGCGCACCCTCCAGCGTTGTCCGCTCGCCCGAATAGCCGACCACCAGCAGCCCCGGCCGAACGATCGAGACGTCGCCGCCCTCCACATGGCCCTGCCCGACCCGTCCGGCGACCGGCACGTGGAGGCTTTCGACATGCTCGCGAAGCCGTGTCTCCTCGCCGCGCCGGGCGGGGGCTTGCATCGCAAGCTCCATCAGTCCCCAGGGCGTCATCAGCAGCGGATCGCGGGTGAAAGGCATATCCGCCCGCTCCGCCCAGCTCGGCGCAAGCTCCACCTCGACGCCCTCGGCAACCAGCGCTTCGCGCAGCGCCAGATGCTCGTATTCGGCCGTGTGGTGCCAATCGTCGTGCACCGGCGGCGGCGAGAGGAGAACGCGCCGCAGCCGGCCGTAGGCGGAGTCGGCGCCCCACCGCTGCGCGGCGGCGGGTTCGGCGGTAATCGTGTTGAGCAGCATGAAGTCTCCCCGGTTCCCAAGCTTAACCGTGGGCGCGCGCACCGGTTCCGGCGGAACCCCCGCGTCCGGCAAACGCTTCACCGGCGCGGTTCATTTCCGCACAAAGGAAAGACGATGCGTAACGCCATTCTCAACGCCGCCGCCGCCGCAAGCCTGCTCTTTCCCGCCTCCGCGCAGGCGCAGGAGGTGTTTGGCGGCCTCTACGTTCACGATGTCGACACCGGCCTCACCAAGAGCGGCATTGAGGAAGGCGTGGATCTGGAGATCGGCGTTCGCGGCAAGCGCATCGGCTTTTTAAGCTTTGTCGGCACCGCGACGCCGCACGCATTCGTGTCGGTGAACAGCGCCGGCAACACCCATTTCGCGAGCGTTGGCGTCAACTGGAAGATCGGCGGCAAGGTCTACCTGCGCCCCGGCATCGGCCTCGCCGTCCATACCGGCCCCGGCAAGGCCGTACCGGGCGACGACCGCATAGACTTCGGATCCCGCATCCTGTTCGCGCCGGAGATCGGTGCGGGCGTGCAGCTCAACGAGCGGGTCTCGGTGGAAGCAAGCTGGGTTCACCTCAGCCACGCCCAATTGTTCAGCGCGCAAAACCCCGGCCTGGATACGATCGGCGTTCGCCTGAATTATCGTTTCAAATAACCCCCTCCCGCAAGCGGGAGGGGGGGCTTGGTTCAGTTACCTACTGCTAAGGTTGAGCGGCTAAAAAACACCGATGCCCCTGCCCTCGCTCCCGCTGACCATCGCCGCCCTGCTCGCCGTCAACCTGTGGATGGTTGCGCTGTTCTGGATCGACAAGCAACGCGCCCGCGCCGGCCTATGGCGGGTGTCGGAGGGAAACCTTCTCGCCCTTGCGGCGATCGGCGGCACGCCCGGCGCGTTTCTTGCCCGCCACCTCTTCCGCCACAAAACGCGCAAGCAGCCTTTCACCACCTACCTGGTGCTTATCGCCGCGCTCCAGGTCGGCGCGGGAATCGGTCTTCTGCTCCTTTGACGCAGGACGCGGCTTAGCGGCCCAGCATGGTCTCCGGCTTGACCACCCGGTCGAACGTTCCCTCATCGACCAAGCCAAGGTCGAGGCCGGCTTCCTTCAAGGTCATGCCGTTCTTGTGGGCGTGCTTGGCGATGCCGGCGGCGTTGTCGTAGCCGATCTCGGGCGCAAGCGCCGTCACCAGCATCAGCGACCGGTTCATCAGGTCCGAAATCCGCTGCTCGTCCGGCTCGAGCCCGTCGAGCGTCCGCTCGGTGAAGCTTTCCATTCCGACCGTCAGCAGATCGATGGAGCGAAGCACGTTGGCCGCGATCACCGGCTTGAACACGTTCAATTCCATATGGCCTTGAAGGCCGCCGACCGTAACGGCGGTGTGGTTGCCCATCACCTGGGCGGCAACCATGGTCAGCATCTCGGCCTGGGTCGGGTTGACCTTGCCCGGCATGATCGAGCTGCCCGGCTCGTTTTCGGGCAGCTTGAGTTCGCCCAGGCCGCAGCGCGGGCCGGAGCCAAGCAGGCGCACGTCGTTCGCGATCTTGGTGAGCGCCACCGCGATCACGTTGAGCACGCCCGAAAGCTCCACCATCGTGTCGTGGGCGGCAAGCTCGGCGAATTTGTTCGGCGCGCTCTCGAACGGGAGGCCGGTGAGGTCGGCGATCTCGGCCGCGAACGCCTCGGCGAAGCCCTTGGGTGCGTTGAGGCCGGTGCCGACGGCGGTGCCGCCCTGGGCGAGCTGAAGCACCCGCGGCTGCACGGAACGGAGCCGTTCGATCCCCGCCTCGATCTGCGCGGCGTAGCCGGAAAATTCCTGACCCAGCGTGAGCGGCGTCGCATCCTGCAGGTGGGTTCGGCCGATCTTGACGATGCGGTCCCAGGCATCGGCCTGAGCCGCGAGCCTGGCAT
>DASWNT010000010.1:0-105933 GCA_036399095.1 Allosphingosinicella sp. | reverse complement strand
GGCACCGGCGTGGCTTAGCTGTCGCTTTCGCTCAATGCGAGCCGCAGGCAGGACCGAACCGCCCTGGCTTCGCTTCATCGCCGTGCGGCAGAATTGACCGGAGCGCGGGCAATCCTATGGTGCGGGAAATGAGTTCTGGGGCGCTGCTCTCGCTGACGTTGCTCGCAGCTGGCCTCGCGCTGCTGCTCGGATGGCTGGCCCTGACGCTGGACAATCCACGCCTGCCAATACTCCTCCGAAAATGCGTCGTCTTCTTCATCCTTCCCGGATCGTTGATGGTCGTGATCCCGGGGGTGGTGCCCATGTCCATGCTCGGCGGGTTTCCGATCGGTGCCTTGCTACTCGCGTCAGTCCTGGCGGAGGAGTTCCTCAAGGTATCGGCTGCGCGAAGCGAGCATCGACCGCTGGACAAATTCGCGCTCGTTATGCTGTTCGGCATCCTGGAACTCCTGCTCGTCAAGCCGATCGGCCCATTTTTCGCTGGGGCCATGCTTGGCGAGTGGAGCCGGTGGGGCCTGATCGGCATAACCATGGGAGGACTGCTTGCCGTCCTCATGCACTCCGTCACGGCCGCTCTCTACGCCTTCCGCTTTGCGGAACGTCCGCTGCTCGGCTTCATCACCTGCTTCGCCATCCACGCCACGTACAATTTCGTGGTGCTCATCTTCGTGAATATCTGGGTCGGCGGCGTCATGGCGATCATCCTCGGAACGGCACTCGCCCTGCTGTGGCCTGAGCCGGCGGCAGGCTCTTTGAAACACCGCTCATCCTGAGCTTGTCGAAGGACTGCTCTTCTCTTCCTTCGAAGAGGAGGAAAGGCAGGGCTTCGACAAGCTCAGCCTGAGCGGTTTCTTTGTGATCCCCTGCTGACTACGGGGTGTGCCCATGGCCGACGCACCCGATCCTGTGACCAGCATCACGACCCGCGGCTTCGGGCTGTCGCGGGAGCGTTTCGCATTGCTGTTCGCGGTGATGCTGGTGGCGGCGGCAGGGAATACGGCGATGCAGTCGCTGATGCCGTCGATCGGCCGGGCGCTCGGCATCGCCGACATCTGGGTGGCGGTGGCGTTCAGCCTCTCGGCGATATTGTGGGTGGTCACGGCGCCGCACTGGGCGCGCAAGGCCGATCAGCGCGGGCGCCGGGCGCTGATGCGGCTGGGGCTGATCGGCTTCATCGTGTCGATGCTGATCTGCGGCGGCGCGCTCGCGATCGGGCTGGCGGGCGTGCTCCCGCCGATCGCGGTGTTCGTCGTCTTCACGCTCGGCCGCACCGCTTACGGCGCCTGGGGCTCGGCCTCGCCGCCGGCGGTCCAGGCCTATGTCGCAGCGCGCACCGACGGCGAGCAGCGGACCGGGGCCCTGGCGGCGATCGCCTCGTCCTTCGGGCTGGGCACGATCATCGGCCCGGCGATCGCGCCCCTGTTCATCTTCCCGCCGCTGGGCCTGTCCGGACCGCTGATCATCTTCGCGGGCGTCGGCATGGTGGTGCTCGCCCTGATCGTCACCCGCCTCCCCGACGACACGCCCCACAACCCGGCGCGGGGCAGGGTCAGCGATTACCCTTCAATCGGCGGCGCCGGCACCGTCCCGCCCGCGGGCGACGGCGAGTGCCCGCCGCTGCGCTGGCGCGACCCACGGGTACTCCCCTGGCATCTGATCGGCGTGATCGGCGGCCACGGCCACGCCGTGCTGCTCGGAGTTATCGGCTTCCTGGTGATCGACCGGCTGGGCCTGGCGATCGGCGAGGCGCAGCAGGCGATCGCGGTCGTGCTGATCGGCGGCGCCGTCGCCTCGCTGCTCGCCCAATGGTGGCTGATCCCGCTGCTCAAGCTGTCGCCGGGCCAGCTGGTCGGCTGGGGCGCGGCGATCAGCGCCGCCGGATCGGCGATGACCGGGGTCGCGCCGGACCTCTACACGATGACGTTGAGCTTCGCGGTCGCCTCGCTCGGCTTCGGCATGTTCCGGCCCGGCTTCACCAGCGGAGCCAGCCTCGCGGTGCGGCCGGACGAGCAGAATGCGGTCGCCGGCATGGTGACCAGCGTCAACGGCGTCGCCTTCATCGGCGGGCCGGCCGCGGGCGTATTGCTCTACAGCCTCGCCTGGTCGCTGCCCTTCATCCTGGTCGGGCTGCTGATGGCGGGCATGGGCGCGTGGAGCGTCGTCAGTCTACGCTCTTCCCGCCCGGACGCGGGGTGAGCATTCCGGGGCCGATGAAGCCGATCCCGCTGCGGGCGCTCATCGCGTCCTGCTTGAGATGCTCCTGGATGCGCTCATAATCCTCCTCCATCTCGGAGGTGACCGAGGCGCGGGTCTCTTCCAGCGCCTTTTCGAAATGGCTCATCGACACCTGGGTGGACTCGACCGACTCGCGCAACGCGAACATGCCGGCGCGGCGCGCCAGATCCTCCAGATCCGCGCCGGTGAAGCGGTCGGTGCGGGCGGCGAGCGCGTCGAGGTCGACGTCGGCGGCGAGCGGCATGCGCTTGCCGTGGATCGAGAGGATGTGGCGGCGGCCGGCCAGATCCGGGACCGAGACGTAGATCAGCTCGTCGAAGCGGCCGGGGCGGAGCAAAGCGGGATCGATCAGGTTCGGCCGGTTGGTAGCGCCGATCACCACCACCGACTGGAGCTCCTCGAGCCCGTCCATCTCGGCAAGGATGGTGTTGACGACGCGCTCGGTCACCTGCGGCTCGCCCATGCCCCCGCCGCGTGCCGGCACCAGGCTGTCGAGCTCGTCGATGAAGATGACGGTGGGCGCCACCTGACGGGCGCGGGCGAAAAGGCGGGCGATCTGCTGCTCGCTCTCGCCATACCATTTGGAGAGGAGATCGGACGATTTGGTGGCGATGAAATTCGCTTCCGCCTCGCGCGCCGTCGCCTTGGCGAGCAGGGTCTTGCCGGTGCCGGGCGGGCCGTAGAGCAGAAAGCCCTTGGCCGGGCGGATCCCCATCCGCTTGAACGCTTCCGGTTGCTTCAACGGAAGCTCGACGCCTTCGCGAAGCCGCTCGCGCGCTTCGTCGACGCCGCCGATATCGTCCCAGCCGACGGTCGGCGCCTGCACCATCACTTCGCGCATCGCGGACGGCTGGACGCGCTTCAGCGCTTCCTCGAAGTCCGAACCCTTCACCGACAGATTGTCGAGCAGCTCGTGCGGGATCGTGCCTTCCGCCAGGTTGATCTGCGGCATCATCCGGCGGACGGTCTCAATCGCCGCCTCGCGGGTGAGCGCGGCAAGATCGGCACCGACGAAGCCGTAAGTGCGCCGGGCAAGCTCGGGCAGGTTGACGCCGCCGTCCAGCGGCATGCCGCGGGTGTGGATAGCGAGAATCTCCCGCCGGCCGGCTTCATCGGGAACGCCGATCACGATTTCGCGGTCGAAGCGACCTGGCCGGCGAAGCGCTTCGTCGATCGCCTCCGGCCGGTTGGTGGCGGCGATGACGACGAGGTTCTGGCGCGGTTCGAGCCCGTCGAGCAGGGTCAGGAGCTGGGCAACAAGCCGCTTCTCCGTCTCCCCCTGCACCTGGCCCCGCTTGGGCGCGATCGAGTCGATCTCGTCGATGAAGATGATCGCCGGCGACGACTTGGCCGCTTCCTCGAACACTTCGCGAAGCCGCCGCTCGCTCTCGCCATAGGCGGAGCCCATGATCTCGGGTCCCGCAATGTGGAAGAAGCTGGCGTCGCTTTCGTTCGCCACCGCGCGGGCAAGCCGCGTCTTGCCGGTGCCGGGAGGACCGTACAGCAACACGCCCTTGGGGGGATCGACGCCGAGGCGTTCGAAGATTTCCGGATAGCGAAGCGGAAGCTCGACCATTTCGCGGAGCTGGTCGATGGTCGTGCCCATGCCGCCGAGATCGTCATAGGTGACGTCGGCGCGGCGGGTTTCGCTGGCTTCGGTGAATTCGGGAAGCAGCTCCACCTCGGTATTCGCATCGATGTGGACAATGCCCTTCGGCGCGGTCGACACCACCGTCAGGCGGATTTCCTGAAGCGCATAGGCCGGCGCGTAGAGCATCTGGCGAAGCTCCGGCGGAATGTCGCCGCGCTGCACCTGCTGCTGGCCGGTGGTCGCCACCACGTCGCCGGCGGTGAGCGGCTTCATCCCGAAGCTGCGCTTCAGCGCCTGCGCCGAACCATGCAGCCGTAAATTCTTCTGCGCGGGCGCGAAGACCACGCGCTGCGCCGCCTTCGACTCGGCCTTGCGCAACGTCACGAAATCGCCCGAACCGATCTCCGCATTGGCCCGCTGCAGGCCGTCGAGGCGCACGATGTCGAGGCCTTCGTCCTCAGGATAAGGGCCGACTGCCCGCGCCGGCGTTCCGCGCTTGCCGGTGATCTCGATCACGTCGCCTTCGGCAAGCTCAAGCGCCGCCATCAGCCGCCGCGGCAGCCGGGCGAGGCCGCGACCGCTATCCTCCGGCCGCATCGTCGCCACCTGGAGCCGGGTGGGCTGCTTTTCCTCATCGGCCATGTTCAGCGCAGTCCTTTGAACGTGTTTCGGATTGATCAGATAGGATTGGGAAACGGCGCTGCCAGCGTGTCGGGTCCTCCCGCTTCAAAAAAAGCACCTCGAGACTAGGACCTGCACTCCCCGGACGGCGGCCGGTTTGGGGCGGCGGCATCGTTGCGTGCCCAGCAGCGCTTCAGCCGGTCCCACGCCTCCTGCCGGGAAATCCGCCGCTGCCGCGCCATCTCGTCTATCTCCCAGGCGCGCACCCGGGACTGGTAGGCGCTCTCCGGGTTGCCGACATTGTTGAGCGGCGCCGATCCGCAGCGCGCGCGAAGCTGGGCCAGCCCCGGCATGCTTTCGTCCACTGAATTGGGCCCGGCCCACACGAACCACTCGCCGATCCGCCCGCGCGGGGCGCCCGTCATCCGATCCTTCAGAACCAGATAGCCTTGTTCGTCCACGCCAAGGCCGGTTTCCCGGTGGAAGTAGGCAAGCTGCGACACGCCGCCGGGGCGATCGACCATCAGGCAGCCGTCGCGGAGCACGATCCGCCCGGACGCGCCCGCGGTGAGCTGAATGCCGGTGCTGCGATTGTTCTGGGCAAAGACACGAACGAAGGGCTGAACCGCCGCTTCAACTGGTCCGAAGCGCAACGCCGCGGCGAACCTAAGCTCGATAGGGGCTGGAACCGCGCCCCAGCCTTCCCGCGCCGCGACCTCGCGATATTCCTCTTCCGTCACATCCATCATGATTTCGGCGCGGCCGAACGTGTCGTCGATGCCCCAGCCGCCGGTCAGCCGGTGCTTGGTGAAGCGGTCGGTCCATGGCTTGATCAGCGCCTCCAGCTCCTCACGGGTGAAACGCGCCGCCTGCGCCTGGAAGCGCGCGTTGGTCGTGTAACGGGCAAGCGTTGCCGCCGGATCGCGCTTGAAGAAGAATTGGTAGGCCCAGTCCGGCTGGTGGATCATCCGCGTCGCGGTGAAGTTGCCGGCCTCGCGCACGCGCAGCGTCTCGATTAGGCGCTGCAGCTCGGGCCTCAGCGCGTGCTGTTCCCGCTGCCGCCGCACCGCCTCCGCTTCGCTGATGCCGATCGAGCGGGCGTACCAACCCGCCTCGCTCGTCGGCCGATCCTCGGCTGGCGGAGGCGCGTCGGCATAAGGCTGCGGCGGAGCGCTCTCCACCGTCGCAAAGCCGGATGAACCGATGGTGGCGCCGGTAGGGGTGAAGCTGCCCGCTGGGGCGGCACTGGCCCGCGCGGCCGGCACTGCGGGAGGCGGCGCTTCCGGCGCAACCGTTGCGCATGCACTTAGCGCAAGCAGCGGCCCGGTGATCGCTAGAACCCTCAGCATCATCATCCTCCACAGCGCCAATCCTCGACGCCCCGCTTCGATCCACGAGGCGGAAGGACAAAAAAAAGGCCGGCTCCCGAAGGAACCGGCCCGAAAAGTTTTTAGGAGAGGATGCCTGAAAGGCAGGGACTTTTTGAGCCGCGGCCAATTATTGTGCAAGTGCGAAGAACCATGGTAGAGGTGCAGAAAGTGCACTTCAGTCGCTGAAGCTGCGTTGCTTCGAGGAGGAGCGCCCGCATGCGCCGATTGCCGCCGCTCACCGCCATTGAAGCCTTCGTGCAGGTGGCGCGCCTGGGCTCGTTGAAAGCCGCCGCGGAAGCCCTGTCCCTCTCCTCCCCGGCGCTCACCCGGCGCATCCAGGCGCTGGAACGCTATGTCGGCCACCCGCTGTTCGAGCGGCGCCACCACGGCGTGCACCTGAACCCCGATGGCGACCGTTTGCTGTCGGAGATCGGCCCCTCCCTCGACGCGCTTGCTGTGGCGATGGACCGGGCGTTGGGCACTCGCGAAATGCTTCGCCTGCGTCTGGCCGTGCCGTCGCTCTTTGCATCCCAGCGGCTGATGCCGGCGCTTCCGACGCTGCGCGCCGAGCACCCCGATTTCCACATCGACATCGACACCGGCTCCAGCCGGCTGACCCGGCTCGACGAAGGCCTCGACGCGGCCATCGCCATCACCACCGATGTCGATCCGTCGCTTTACTCCCGCCGCATCGACAACAATTGCATGGTGGTGATCGGATCGCGCGACGTGCAAGCGGGGCCGCACGCGATCACCGATCCCGCCCAGCTCGCCGGCGCCACCATATTCCTTCACCGCGACATGCCGGAATCGTTCACTTATTGGGCGGCCGCGATAGGACTGCCGGATCTTCAACCCGCCGCGATCGACAGCTTCGACTCGGGCCAGCTCATCCTCGACGCCGCCGCCCAAGGCCTCGGCGTCGCCTTCATGCTGGAAAGCCACCTCAACGCTTCAACCGATCCACGGCTGGTGCGGCTGTTCGATCACAAGGTGGAAAGCCCATACAGCTATTGGTTCGCCTGCCGCCGCTCCGCGCTGACCCGCCGACCGGTGAAGATTTTCCACGATTGGCTGTTCGACGAGATGCTCGCCGAAGCTTAAACTTTAATCGCAGCGATGATCCTGCGCATCGCTGCGCGGGGAAGCACCCGGCTGCCCTGCGCGCCGATGCGGTTGGCGACGCCGGGAACAACGATGGCGCGGTTCCGGTCCAGTCCACGCAAGCCGGCGCGAACGACGCTCTGCGCATCGGCGCCCATTTTTGCCAGCCGGCTATTGGCAGCGCCCGCCACTTCGAAGAATTCGGTGACGGTTGGACCGGGGCACAAAGCCGTGACCTTGACGCGCTTGCCCTTCATCTCCTGGTGCAGCGCTTCGGTCAGCGACAGCACGAACGCCTTGGTGGCGTAATAAACCGCCATGTTCGGCCCGGCCTGGAAAGCAGCGGTGGAAGCGACGTTGAGGATGCCGCCCCGCTTGCGCTCCACCATGCCCGGGACGACGAGGCGGCAAAGCTCGGTGAGCAGCCGCACGTTCAGGTCGATCATTGCCGTTTGCCGTTCGGCGTCGAGGGCGGCGAACCGCCCGGACAAGCCGAAGCCGGCATTGTTGATCAAGGTGTCGACGTGCAGCCCGAGCGCCGCGACCTCCCCCATCAGCCGCGCCGCCGCCCCAGGCGCTTCCAGATCGGCGACGATCACCTGCGCCCCGCCGCCGACTTCCGCCGCCAGCGCCTCGAGCCGCTCCCGCCGCCGTGCGACCAGCACCAAGGTCTCGCCCCGGCGGGCGCATTGGCGCGCGAATTCCGCGCCAAGGCCCGCCGAAGCGCCGGTGATGAGCGTCGCCGGTTCGCCGCCGCCCGTCACCATATTTCATGTGGCTTGCGAAGGTCGCTCCGTGCAACCGGCACCGGGACGCACCGGTCTGCGGCTTCGTCTCCGTCACGCCGCCGCCACGGCCCCTCTCGTCTCTTCATGTCCGGATTGTTGTCGAGCACCTGTTGAGCGGCCCGGCAGTGAATCGCCGCGATCTGAGTGAGGCAGGCAGCCAAGCGGTAGATGCCGTGTTGCGTAAACGGATCGCGGCGATGCGTGCAGCCGAGCGAGACATAATATTGAGTCGCCTCCCGGCCGAATATGCGCACGGCCTTGAGCAGTTCGCCATTCTCCGCGACCGAGAGGCGGCGATTGACCTGCGCCTTGCCGCTCAACCGGAAACGGGGGGAGGCGTTGAATATGTAGCTCACGACCTCCGGTTCATGAAGCGACACGTGCGTGGCGATGGCGCCGCCCAGCGAATGTCCCACCACCGTGATTGGTATCTCCTTGGGCGTACGCGCGCGCCACATCCTGTACACCCGCCGGCCACGCTTGTTCTGCGCGCCCAGCAGGTTGCCGTAGAACATGTCCTTGAGGTTGTGGAGCTCGGTACCGCGGAAGGCGATAATCACTTCCACCACACGCCCGGCGTCCACACGCTCGAAGACCTTGTATGCAAAGCCCTTGCCGTCGTTCGGCTTGGCATCAACCTCTTTGAACAACGGCAGGTTCTGGACCGCGCCTGTTTTGTACGCGTTGTTGGCGAGGATGGCGTAGCTGAACACCTCGGTCGCCACGGCGCGGGTTTCCGCGCTCCACCTCGAAGGATGTTCGGTATCGGATTGCGGTACTGCAATTCCGTGCGCGCAGCCGGCAGTGAGCAGCGCGCACGCCAGCGCCAGAATATGCGTTACATGTCCCACCGTTATTCCCCCCACGATAGCCCCGCCTTGAGGCTATCGCAGAGGGAATGCGTCGGTAAAGGCCTCAGGCGCGCAAGGACGCCTTGACGATCTTGCCGGGGTTCCGCGGCGGCTCGCCCTTGGGGAGGGCGTCGACATGCTCCATGCCTTCCACCACTTGGCCCCAGACGGTGTACTGGCCATCAAGGAAGCGGGCGTCGTCGAAGCAGATAAAGAACTGGCTGTTGGCGCTGTTCGGATTGTTGGTCCGCGCCATCGAGCAGGCGCCGCGGACGTGCGGCTCCTTGGAGAATTCGGCCTTGAGGTCAGGCTTCTTGGAACCGCCGCTGCCGGTGCCGCTGGGATCGCCGCCCTGGGCCATGAAGCCGGGGATCACCCGGTGAAAGACGACGCCGTCGTAAAAGCCTTCGCTGGCCAGTTCCTTGATCCGCTCGACATGGCCGGGCGCGAGATCGGGGCGGAGCTTGATCACGACGTCGCCGCCGCTGTCGAGGTTGAGGACGAGGGTGTTGAGGTCTTCGGCCATGGGTGGTGCCTTTCGTGAGGAATGGGGTTGCCGACGCCCTTAGGCCCGGCCCGCGCGCTTCGCCAGCCTTGCCTTATCGACAGCGGGAGATCGCCGCCCTAGGAAGCGGGCGGGTTCAACACGGGCGGAAAAAGGGGGGAGAATGAGCGAAAGCGAGATCGAACTCCTCGCACCGCAAGGGGCCGACACGCGGCTCGACGAAGACGACCGGCTCCGGCCCGAATTCGTCCGCGCTGTGATGGACCATGTCGAGGCCGGCGAAGTGGACGCCGCCCGGGCGCTGGTGGAGCCGCTTCACCCGGCCGACATCGCCGATTTGTTCGAACTGGTCGATTCCGACGATCGCCGGGCGCTTGCCCGCGCGCTGGAGGAAATCCTCGGCGGCGACGTGCTCGCCGAAATGAACGACCACGTCCGCGACGAACTGATCGAAGAGTTCGAACCGCACGAAGTTGCCGAAGTTGCCGGCGAAATGGAGACGGACGACGCCGTCGCCATGATCGAGGACATGGAGGAGGACGAGCAGCGCGCCGTGCTCCGCGCCCTAGATCCGGACGACCGCGCCGCCATCGAGCAAGCGCTCGCCTTCCCCGAGGAATCCGCCGGCCGCCTGATGCAGCGCGATCTGATCGCGGTGCCCGAACATTGGACGGTGGGGCACGTCATCGATTACCTGCGCGCCGGGGACCAGCTCACCACCGATTTCTGGGAAGTGTTCGTGGTCGACGGGCGCCACCATCCGGTCGGCACCTGCATGCTGAGCTGGATCCTGCGCACGCCGCGCCACGTCGCCGTCGCCGACGTGATGAAGCGCGAGCAGACCCTTATCCCCGTCGACATGGACCAGGAGGAAGTGGCGCTCCGCTTCCAGAAATACGCTCTGATTTCCGCAGCGGTTGTGGACCTCTCGGGCCGTCTGGTCGGCATGATCACCGTCGACGACATCGTCCACATCATCCAGGAAGAAGCCTCGGAAGACGCCCTGCTCCTGTCGGGCGTCGGCGAAGGCGACATCAACGAATCGGTGCTGGAAAGCTACAAGGCGCGGGTTCGTTGGCTGGTCGCCAACCTCGGCACCGCCCTCGTTGCGGCCACCATCATCGGCCTGTTCGAAGGGACGATCTCGCGCATGGTGGCGCTTGCCGCCTTGATGCCGATCGTCGCCGGCGTCGGCGGCAATGCCGGGACGCAGACGCTTGCCGTCACCGTGCGCGCGCTTGCCACCAACCAGCTCACCCAGTCCAACACCTGGCGCGCGATCGTGCGCGAGATCCGTGTTGCCTGCCTCAACGGCATCACCATCGCGGTGGTGATCGGGCTCGGCGTCGGCCTGTTCTTCAGCAACTGGATGCTCGGCGGCGTGATCGCGGCGGCGATGCTGACGAACATCATCATCGCGGGACTTGCTGGCGTGATGGTGCCGCTGACGCTCGAGCGGGCGGGCGCCGATCCGGCGGTGGCGTCCTCCGTTTTCGTCACCATGGTCACCGACTCGATGGGTTTCCTGGTCTTCCTCGGCCTTGCCTCCGCGTCCGGTCTGGTCAGCTAAGTTGTTGATCGCGGGGGGCTAATCCGCCACAGACGGACCGATGCCTCCACTCCACATTTCCAAGGTCGCGGTCGGCTGCGCCAGCATCGAGACGCTTCGCCGCCGCCAGCAGGCGCGGCTCGCCGACGGCGTGGTGCCGCTGGTTACCCGCTTCATGCCGAAGCGGGCGGAGGAGCTGGTCGGGGGCTCGGTGTTCTGGATCGTCAAGCACCGCATCGCCGCCCGCCAGACGATCCTCGGCCTCGCGGCGCGGGAGGCGGACCGCAAGACGGTGATCAGCCTGTCGCCTGAGCTCGTGCCGGTCCGCGCGGTCGCAAAGCGCGCCCACCAAGGCTGGCGCTACCTGAGCGGCGACGACGCGCCGCCCGATTTCTCCGATTCGGAAGACGGCTTGCTTGCACTGCCGGTGGAGCTTGCCGGCAAGCTTACTGCGCTTGCGCTGATCTAGCGGCCGCAGCGCACCTGGGACGCGGCGGGACCGCGCAGGGTGCAGGCGGGTGTGCCAAGGATGTCCACTTCGCCGCGGCCATGGGCGGTGACCTTGGCGATCCGGCGGGCGCCGACCACCACCTGCCCGGACGTGCCGGCAACAAGCTGCAAATCGTCCGCGATGAGCTGGCTGCCGTCAAAGCTTCCCGCCCCGTCGACCGTTGCGCGAAGCTGCTTGGCGGTTCCGCCCACTGTCATGGTGCCGGAGCCGACCAGGCCGAGGACCAGATTGTCGGTCTCGACGCTGCCCATGGTCAGACTGCCGCTTCCCGAGACCGACAGTTCGACGCGCAGCCCGCGGGCGCGGTCCACCGCAAGGCTGCCCGCGCCGATCAAGGTGGCGGCACGGAGATCCCGGGTGGAAAGCATGATGCGCACGCTTCCGGCGCGGTTGCCGGGATAGCCGCCCCAGGCGGAGCGGCTCGCGCGGATGCGGAGCGTCCGCCCCTGCACGTCGATATCGACCCGCTCCAGCGCCCGCTGGTCGCCCACTGCCACGGCGTTGGACGAACCGCCGGTTGCCAAGCTGACTTCAAAAGGCCCGTCGATCTGGACCCGGTCGAAGTCGCTGACGGAAAAGCGTCGCTCGGCGGCCGCAGCCGGAGTAGCGGCGAACGCGCCGAGCAAGGCCAGGAAGTGCATGATCTTCATGACGAAAGATCATGGCGCATAATGGTTAACGCGGCGTCACCCGCTGCCCCATTACCCGGTGCAGCGCGCCGAACCCGAGCCCATCTTGTCGATCGTGCATTTGGCGCCGCCGCTCAGCTCCACGTCACCCGACCCGACGATGGAGATGTCAGCGGTCTCGGTTGCCCGCGCCCGCACGTTGCCGGAGCCGGCGATCGACACCTTCGCCTGCCGCGCCTCGAGCCCGGCAAGGTCGAGATCGCCCGATCCGCCGATCGACACGTCCGAGGTGCCGGCGGTGCCCGCCGCCTTGATGTTGCCGGAGCCGCCGATGGCGAAAGCGGCTTCTTCCACCTTCATGGCGGGAAGCTCGATATTGCCCGATCCGCCGATCGCCGCCGCGAAGCTTTTGCCCTCGACCCGGTCGATCTTGATGTTGCCGGAGCCCGCAACGGCGGCGCCGCGAAGCGAGGGCGCGGTGACGTAGATGGTCAGCGCCTGGCGATTGCTGCTCCAGCTGAAGCCCTTGCGTTCCTTCACGCCGATGGTCAGCTCGCCATTCTCCACCTTCACCTCGAGCCGCTCGATCTGCTTCGAATCGCCCTCGGCGCGAAGCGACGGCGCGCCGCCGACGGTGACGATCACATTGTGTGGGCCGGCAACCGCCAATCGATCGAAGCCGGCAACCTGATAGCTGCGCTGGGTCTGAACGCCCGGCGACTCCGCTTCCTTGGCGTCCGCCGAGAAGTTGCACGCCCCGAGCAGGAGCACCGAACCAAGGATCATGAAGTTGCGCATCACCGTCTCCCCTACTGTGTTAGAGGAATAATACACATTTGGAACGGCGGCGCAACCAGCAAAAAGGGCGGCCCCAACCGGAGCCGCCCTCTTGGCATTTCAGCGTTAAATGATGCGGCTCAGGCCGGCACCTTCTCCTTGTTGTAGATCGCCGCGGCCTTGTTGAGGATCTCGAGGATCTTCACCAGGGCCGCCGGCTCGTCGATCTGCTCCATCGCGGCAAGCTCGCGGGCGAGGCGGCTGGAGGCTGCTTCGAAGATCTGACGCTCGGAATAGCTCTGCTCCGGCTGGTCGTCGGCACGGAACAGGTCGCGGGTCACTTCGGCGATCGAGATAAGGTCGCCCGAATTGATCTTCGCTTCATATTCCTGGGCACGGCGCGACCACATGGTGCGCTTCACCTTCGGCTTGCCCTTCAGGGTTTCAAGCGCGTCCTTCAACGTCTTGTCCGAGGACAATTTGCGCATGCCGACGCTCTCCGCCTTGTTGGTGGGGACGCGGAGAGTCATTTTTTCTTTTTCGAAGCGCAGAACGTAAAGTTCGAGCTGCATGCCGGCGATGTCGGTGCTTTGCAGTTCGATTACGCGCCCAACGCCATGCTTGGGATACACAACATAATCGCCAACGTCGAAGCTCAAGGCTTTCGCTGCCATCTATTAGACCTTCCCATGAGAATGCCGCCGGGCGTGCGGATCGCGCCTCCCCAAGGCGCTTCCTTCTGCCTCTTGCGGCCTTGCGTGTCTGAGTACCTCTTGCGCGATGCGTGGCGCATCCGCCCTCGATAGGCAGTATATAGCGCAAAAGGTGCCGAAAAGCTACCCTTTAGACGGGGGTAGCCGATTCAGCAGGGACAGGGCCCTTAGTCGCCCTCGCCGGGGCTGGCGGAGAAGTATTTCTCGAACTTGCCTTCTTCGCCCTTATGCTCGTCCGCATCCTCGGGGGACGGGCGCTTGCGGGTCAGGTTCGGCCATTCCGCGGAGTAAGTGGCGTTGATCTCCAGCCACTTCTCCTGGCCGACTTCGGTGTCGGGCAGGATCGCTTCGGCCGGGCATTCCGGCTCGCAGACGCCGCAATCGATGCACTCGTTGGGGTTGATGACGAGCATGTTCTCGCCTTCATAGAAGCAATCCACCGGGCACACTTCCACGCAGTCCATATATTTGCAGCGGATGCACGCTTCGGTGACGACGTAGGTCATTGCCTTCTCCCTGTTGGGCCGGTTCCCTAGTCCTCGGCCCCTTGGCTCGTCAACGGGCCTTCGGTGAGCTCGGTGTAGAGCGACCGCGCCTCGGCGGGCGGGCCGCGGCGCGCGGGGAGCGCCTCCACACGCAGAACCCGCACCGCGCCGCGTTGCGCGAAAGCGAGTACGTCGCCGACCCGCACCGCCGCGTGGGCGCGGTCCACCACCCGGCCGGAGACGCGCAAGCGGCCGCCTTCGGCAAGCTCCTGGGCGAGGCCGCGCGTCTTCACGATGCGCGCGAACCACAGGAATTTGTCGAGCCGGAGGGTGTCAGTCACGGCGAAGACCGGCAAGCGCGGCAAAGGCGTTGCGCGGATCGGCGGCGGGCCGCCCCGGCACCGGCCGCCTCCCTTGGCCTTTGAACGCCCAACCTGCTTCGTTCGTCGTGGCGCGAAAGCCGAGGTCGCGCATCAGCTTCGCCACCGCCGGCGGCTGCAAGCCTAGCGAGGTGACGAGGTTCTGATCCACGAACGGCTGACCCTTGGCCGTGCGCGCTTCGTGGGCGTGCCGGGCGAGGCGCTCGACAAGGTCGACGCGCAGCATCTGCGGTCCGACGCAGCGGAAGCCCAGCTTCTGGAGGCGCGGGCGGTCGTTCTCAGGCGGTGTCGGCAGGACAACAGCCGACTCGGCAGGAAGTTCAGGCATCGCTCCGCCCGACGCGGCGGCGCGGAGCGCGCTTCGCCAGCGCCGAGGCTCCGGCTTCAGCATGTCCGGCATGAACAGATCGAGCGCGCCGATCTTGACCTTGAGGCGGGTGATCGCCCGGCGCTGGTCGCGCTCCAGCGCGGCAAGCGGCTTCGCCACCGCCTCTCGCGCAACGATGCCGCCTTCGTCGACAAGCATCGCAAGGATCGAACGCACGCCTGGCGGGCAGGCGGGGTCCTGCGCGGCGAGGCCGGCGGCACGCAGCGACGAAAGCGTTTGCTCGATCTGGTGACGAAGCCAGGCGTCGAGCCGCGCAGCAACGATCTGGCGACCGCGCTCCGAAATCCGGTCCAGCCGCCGGTCGATCAGGATTCGCGGAGACAGGAGGTTCTTGCCGGGCCCGAGCCGCGCCACTTCGTGTCCGCGCCACAGCAAGGCGACCGGCTGCGAGGCGGCGGCGCGCAAGGTGAAATGCTCGTCCGTATCGGCGGCAAGCGCCGCGGCGCGTTTCTCATATTCGCCGCCCAGCCGCCGCTCCGCCGTCGCGAGCAGCATCTTGCGGTCGGCATGCTTGGCCGTCGGGTCGACCTCGAAGGCGAAACCTTCCATCCGGCCGATCGGAAAGGAGCCGACGGTGACTTCGCCCTCCGCATCGACCAGAACCGGAAATTCGCCGGTGCCTTTCTTCCCGATGTCGCGGAGCAGAACGGAAGTGCGCTTATCGACGAAGCGCTGGGTTAGCCGCTCGTGAAGCGCATCCGAAAGCTTCTGTTCGACCTCGCGGGCGCGCTCCGCCATCGCCTGCGGGTCGGTCAGCCAATCGGCCCGGTGCGCGATATAGGCCCAGGTGCGCACCCCCGCGATTCGGTCGGCGAGGGTGTCGATATCCCCCTGAACGTTGTCGAGCGCAGAAACCTGGCCCGCATACCAACCTTGCGGAATCCGCCCGTCGCCTTCGCTCAGGTGGGTGTAGATTCGCCCCACCAGCCGGGCATGGTGCTCCGGCCCCGTCTTGCGGAAGTCGGGAAGGCCGCAGGCCGACCAGAGCCGCCGCACCCGATCCTGCCCCTTGGCGCGCGACAGGATGTCGCCGTCCTCGGCGAGACGCTTCAACACGGCCAGATCGACCGCTTCCGGCGCCGCGCGAAGGCCAGGGCGGTCGGGACGGCGTTCCAGCGAACGGATCAGCGCCTCGACGCTTCGAAAATCCGGATCGCCCTCGCGCCAATAAAGGTGCTCGAGCGGTGCGAAGCGATGCTCTTCGATCGCCTCGATTTCTTCAGGGCGGAACTCGCTCGCCATCTCGCCTTCGAACGTGAGCGAGCCAAAGGTGCCGTCGCGCTGGTGCCGCCCCGCGCGGCCGGCGATCTGCGCCATTTCGGCAGGGGTAAGACGCCGCCGGCGGCGACCGTCGAACTTGGAGAGACCCGCAAAGGCGACATGGCTGACGTCCATGTTCAGCCCCATGCCGATAGCGTCGGTGGCGACTAGGTAATCGACCTCGCCGGCCTGGTACATCGCCACCTGGGCGTTGCGGGTACGGGGGGAAAGCGCGCCCATCACCACCGCCGCGCCGCCGCGCATCCGGCGCAGCATCTCGGCCACCGCGTAAACCTGGTCGGCGGAAAAGGCGACGATCGCTGAGCGCGGCGGCAGGCGCGAAAGCTTGCTTGGGCCGACATAGGAAAGGGTGGAAAAGCGCGGCCTGCCGATGATCTCAGCCTTGGGCAGCAGCGCCCGGACCATCGGCGCCAAGGCTTCCGAGCCGAGGATCATTGTCTCGTCGCGGCCGCGGGCGTGGAGCATCCGATCGGTGAAGACGTGGCCGCGCTCCGGATCCGCGCCGAGTTGCGCTTCGTCGAGCGCGACAAACGCGAAGTCGCGCTCCATCGGCATCGATTCGGCGGTGCACAGGAACCAGCGCGCGTCCTTGGGCAGGATCTTTTCCTCGCCGGTGATCAAGGCGACCTGGTTGGCGCCCTTCATCTTCACCACCCGGTCGTAAACCTCTCGGGCGAGCAGGCGCAGCGGAAAGCCGATCATGCCGCTGGAATGCGCCGCCATCCGCTCCACAGCGAGGTGGGTCTTGCCGGTGTTGGTCGGCCCAAGAATGGCGGTCAGCGGCGCCCGGGCGAAATCGCTCATGGAGTGTAGATCGGACCTAAGCGCCCGCAGTGCAATGATTTGCTTTAGTTCCACCGCTTGCTCAACGGCTCGTCGGCCCCTGCCCCTCGGCTCGCCGCAGCGGGAGCGGCAGGCGCCGCCGCTTTACTTTACTTTAACCCTGTTTCCCCACAGTCATTGTGCCTGATGCGAGAGCGGGGGCCGGCACAAACCGGCCGCACTTGCGCGGGGGCATAGAGGCACAATCCGGGGGCGGTTTCCGCTTGTACCAGGTCAACACTTTCGGCGGCGGGCCGGGCGGCGGCGGGCCGGGCGGCGGCGGCACGGCTGCGCTTGCGCTCGAGCCTGCGTTCAAGCGTCCAGCAATTGCCCGCGGCTTCGGCGCCAAGGTGGCGGCGGCGCCGCGTCCGCGCGACATCGATCTTGTCACCGATCTCGGCGCCCGCATCGGCTCGCGCGCCTGGTTCCGCGGCCTCGCGACCTGTTCCGCGCTTTGCTACGCCGCCTGGTGGCTCGCCCCCGGCTTTGAACCCATCCCCGGCGCCGTCGCGGCGCCGATGCCCGACGCGCATTGGGAAGAAGCCCGCGCTCTTTCGATCGCTCCGCTTGCCTACGGTGCCGACACCGGCCGCCGGATGGCCTCCACCGACGCCGTCGAGCCGCTGCTGGACACGCCCGAACGGCCGGTGATCGACCTTGTCGCCACCCTCGGCAAAGGCGACGGCTTCGCGCGGGCTCTTGAACGCGCCGGCGTAGCCGCGGCGGAAGCGGCTGCCGTTGCCAAGCTGGTAGCTTCGGTGGTGCCGCTCGAGGAGCTGAAGCCCGGCACGGCGATGGACGTAACGCTCGGCCGCCGCCCCAACCGTGCCGTCGCCCGTCCGCTCGACGCCCTCGCCTTCCGCGCCCGGTTCGACTTGAAGCTTCAGATCGTCCGTTCCGGCAGCGGCTTCGCGCTAACCAAGACGCCGATCTCCATCGACGAAACGCCGCTCCGCATCCAGGGGATGGTTGGGGAAAGCCTGTACCGCTCGGCCCGCGCCGCGGGCGTGCCCGCGAAGGCGGTGGAAGCCTTTATCCGCGCCGTCGCCAGCCAGACGGAGATCAGCGGCCTCACCGCAGGCGACCGCTTCGACATCATCGTCGAGCACCGCCGCGCCGCCACCGGCGAGACGCAAACCGGCCAGCTCCTTTACGCCGGCCTCGACCGCGCCGGAGGCAAGGACCTGCAGCTGATGCAGTGGAGCGACGGCAGCCGTACCCAGTGGTTCGAAGCGTCGGGCGTCGGCCGGCAGAGCGGCACGCTCGCCCGCCCAGTGCCGGGTGCCGTCTCCTCCAACTTCGGGATGCGCCGGCACCCGATCCTCGGCTATTCGCGCATGCACCGGGGCATGGATTTCCGCGCCGGCTACGGCACGCCAATCCTTGCCGCCACCGACGGCCGGGTGATCGGCGCCGGCTGGGCGGGCGGATACGGCCAGCAGGTCAAGATCGCCCATGCCGGCGGACTTATGACCACTTATTCGCACATGAGCCGGATCGCGATGCCCGCCGGGTCGCTGGTCCGCCAGGGCCAGGTGATCGGATATGTCGGCTCCACCGGCCTCTCCACCGGTCCCCACCTCCATTATGAGCTGTACAAGGACGGCGTGCCGATCAATCCCATGTCGGTGAAGTTCGTTATGCGCTCCCAGCTTGCCGGTGGGGATCTCGCGGCCTTCCGCGCCAAGTTGCGCGGGCTTCTGTCGGTGCCGACAGGCGCGGTACGCATGGCCACCGCGGGATCGCCCAAGCCCCGCGCCTAGTTCCTCAGGGTCCCGCAGGCACCGGCACGCCCCGGCTGAACCGCGGCAAGCGCAGGAAGCGCATAAGCGGACGCTCCAGCACCAGATAAGCGATTATCCCGCCGACGATGCTTGCCAGGATGCCAAGCGGCAAAAGCGGCCACTTCGGCAACGCGACGACGTGGAATATGACCCCGAGCACGATCAGGATCAGCGGGTGCCACAGGTAGATCGAGTAGCTGGCGTCGCCGAGCAGCCGCAGCGGCGCGAAGGGCTTGCGGAACAGACCGGCTCCTTCGAGCCACAAGGCCGCAAGAAGCAGAACGGAGCCTTTCAAGGCGCCCAGCAACGCCTGCTGAAATGGCCCCGAAAGAAGGGCGAAAGAAAGAAGAACAACGCAGGCGGCGAGCGGCCAGAGAAAGCGCCGCTTCCCCCGCAGCCACCAGGCACCGATCCACACCCCCGCCAAGAATTGGAGGATCACCGGTTCGGTCCAGAAGGCGAGGATCGCAAATGTCGGCTGAGCCAGCGCGCCCAACGCCACCAGACCGAGCATAACAGCGGACAAAGCGGCGACCTTGAAGCGTCCGGGCAGCAACAAGGACAGGCCGACCAGCGCGTAGAAGAACATTTCGTAGTTCAGGGTCCAGCCGACGCCCAGGATTGGGAAGAAATGCTCGTCCGCATTGGCGCGGCCCCACGGCAGGAACAGATAGGAGAACGCCACGTGCGGCCAGCGTGCCCTATCCGCCCAGAACGCCCAGCCTTGAAGAGCCGCCAACCCCAGGAGAGTTGTGGTCGCAATCCAATATATCGGCGCGACCCGCGCGATGCGGCGGCGCAGAAAGGCGAAGGGGCTGCATTCCCGCTCCGTTACAACCATCATGATGAAGCCGCTCACCACGAAAAACAGCGGGACGCCGAAATTCCCCAGCAGGATCAGGCGGTCCGCCTCGACCGAGCTGTGGTAGACAACCACCTGCAAGGCGGCCAGTGCCCGCAGATATTGGACGCCGATCAACCGTTCCCGCTCGTGATCGTCCGCCCGAATTTGCGTGTTCATGCACCTTCCCGGCCCAGCTCGCGATCCCGCAACATGTGCTGAAAGCGCGCCCGCGTCGAGAGGACGATCCCCTGTTCGGCTTAGCGGCCTTGGCTGCGCCAGCGTTTGACGACGCGGCCGACCATCGCCTCCTCATCGCCCGATTGCCGCCAGAGTTCTGAAAACAACGGATCGGACGAGGCCGGCCGGCGATCGCGTTCGAGATCGTCGAAGGCGACGCGGATGGGGATCGAAACGCCCTCGCCGCAGACGATGCATTCTCGGTTTCGAAGCGCGGGAATGACGTCCAGGAAGCCGCGCGCGCCCTCCGGCATAGCCGATTTCACGAACGCCTGATCGCGTTCGTTGTTGAGGCGCATGGCGATGATCGTTCCGCACTGCGACAGCACGCCTTCCGCCAGATCGGACGGACGCTGGGTGATGAGGCCGAGCGACACGCCG
Organism: Allosphingosinicella sp.; assembly: GCA_036399095.1. Lineage (GTDB taxonomy): Bacteria > Pseudomonadota > Alphaproteobacteria > Sphingomonadales > Sphingomonadaceae > Allosphingosinicella. The sequence continues at coordinate 86,087 of DASWNT010000010.1, read as the reverse complement.
TATTTGCGGCCTTCCTTGGCGATCCGCTCAAGGATCTTGCGAACCGACTGGCCGCTGCCGGTCTTGTCGGCCGGGATGTAGCGGTGGGCTTCTTCGCAAACGAGCAGCACCGGCCGCGGCACTTCGTTGCGCGACCAGATGGCGTAATCGAACACCAGGCGGGACAATACCGCCACCACCACCGAGACGATGTCGGACGGAACGCCCGAAACGTCCACGATGGAGATCGGCTTGCCCTTCGCCGGCAGGCGGAAGATCTTGGACACGAACGCCGCCATCGAATCGGCGATCAGCATACCCGAGAACATGAACTGATAGCGGGGATCGGCCTTTAACTCGTCGATCTTGCCCTTGAGCCGCATGAACGGCGCCGTGTCGGTGGCCTTGTTGAGCAGGCCCATTTCGTGGGCGATCGCGCTGCTGAGGTCCGACAGCGTGTAGGGAATGGGCGAATCGACGGTGAGCTTGTTCAACCCTTCCGCCACCCGGTTCTTGGCGCGGGCCTGGAGCAGGCACTTTGCAAGGATGTCCATGTCCCGCTGCCGTTCGGAGCCCGAGGAGGTGATGAACACTTCGCAATGTTCTTCGAAGTTCATCAGCCAATAGGGCATTGCGAGGTTGTCGACGTTGAACAGCTCGCCATAGCCTTTGAACGCCGCCGAATATTCGCCGTGCGGATCGATCATTACGATGTGCCCCTCTGGGGCCATGTCGCAGATGCGGTGCATGATGAGGGCGGCGGAGGTCGACTTGCCGGTCCCGGTAGAGCCAAGAAGGGCGAAATGCTTGCCGAGCAAAGCGTCGATGTAGAGGGCGCCGCGCACGTCCTTCGTCGGGTATACAGTGCCGATTTCGATGTGCGCGCGTTCGTCTGCGGCGAACATCTGCTTCATGTCCTCGCCGGACACGGGGAACACGCGCGCACCGGGCGTCGGGTAGCCGGTGATGCCGCGCCGGAAATTGACCAAGCGGCCGCTTTGCGGATGTTCTTCGCCTTCGCCGAGGAAATCGATCTCGGCGAGCACCGTGCCCGCTTCGCCTTCATGCATGCGAAGACCGCGGACATTGGCGAGCAGCCAGCGGGTGCCGACCTCGATCTTGACGTGGCCGCCGACCTGGCCGGACAAAGCGATCGAAGGATCCTCGGCGCTGCCGAGCTCGTTCAGCCGGCCCGATTCCAGCTCCAGCTTGCCGCCGCCGCCGGAGATTTCCACGACCCGGCCGATGGAGCTTTGCCGAACGATGGGCCGCACCACGGGCCGGATGGTCGGGGCATTGTCATCCGAATCGTCGGCAACGGGAAAGGCGTTGAAGTGGATCATATCCGTCATGTCGGCACGCAGGCTCCGGCTGTTTCGTCCGGTTCTTGTAGCCGCGACCGGTAAACAACTGCTTTGCGGACGTTTGGCGAAGCTCAGCCGCGCCGGAACAAGGCGCTCGCCCCCCAGCCGAGCAGCAAGGACAAGGCAACGGCGACGAGGCCGTAGGCAAAGGCCCAGCGGTCGGCGACGTCGGCGATGAAGCGCTCGAAGCCGAGCTTCTCGATATGGATGTCGCGCACCGCGCCGGCGATCACTCGCCCATCCTGGATCAGGAAGGTTTCCGCGGTGTAGTCGCCGATCGGCACCTGGGCGGGGATGGTGATGCGGGCGCGGTAAAGAACGCCCTCGGTGATCTCCACGCCGTCGGGATGCTCGAAATAGAGTTGCTGGCGCTGCATCAGATCGACCAGCCCCGCCTCGAACCGGCGCTGCACTTCGGGCACTGCGCCGGAGCCGGGGGACAGCTGGAGGTTCTGCAGGCCAAGCTCGTAGATCGCGGCGGTGCGTTCATCGACCAGCTTGTTCAGCGGCTTCGAGGAAGCAACGGCGTAGAAAGCGGGCGCGGAGCGGAAACGCGCCGATTCGACGTTCATCCAGATGCCGGCGACCTTCTGCTTCTCGCGCACCACCAGCGGCTGAACCGGCCCCTTCACCACTACCGCAATCTCGGCATCCTTCGCCGGCGCGCGGCCGCCGGGGTAGAGGATCGCGCCGAACAGCAGCAATTCGGCGCCGGTAAAGGAATAGCGGATTTCGATCCGGTTCTGCGACACGTCGGGCACCAGCCGCGGCTTCGCCTGGCCCATCGCCAGCGGCGCCGCCAAGGCAAGCGCAAGCACCGAGAGGCGCTTCACAGCACCTGTACCGTGTAGATTTCCTCCGGCTGCCAGGCGAGGCCGATCGCCATCCGCGCCGCGACGAGCAGGATGATGATCGCCAGGAACATGCGCAGGAGCTCCGGCTTCGCCTTTTGCGCAAGCCGCGCGCCGAACTGCGCGCCGATCACCGAACCGAGGAGCAGCAGGCCGGCGAGGACGATGTCGACAGACTTGGTGGTGGTGGCGTGGACAAGGGTGGTCGCCGCAGTCACGAACAGGATCTGGAGCAGCGAGGTGCCGACAACCACCTGCGCCGACATGCCCAGGATGTAGATCATCGCCGGCACCACAATGAATCCGCCGCCGACGCCGAGCAGAACCGTCAGCATTCCGGCGAGCAGGCCGAGCAGAAGCGGCGCAAGCGGCGAGATGTAGAGGCCGGACTGGTAGAAGCGCCAGCGGAAGGGAAGCGAGGCGATCAGCGGATTGTGCCGCCGCGTCTTTTTCGCTTCCGCGCCCGGCTTCGGTTTGATGAGGCCGAGCGATGTTGCCGATTCGCGCGCCATCAGCGACCCGATCGAGCCGAGCAGCACCACGTAGAGGATCGCGATGGCCGTATCGATCTGCCCCGCTTGCTGGAGCAGCCGGAAGAGGAGGCCGCCGATCAGCGCGCCTGCCAGGCCGCCGGCGATCACCACCGCGCCCATCCGGTAATCGACACCCTTGCGGCGGCGGTGGGCGAGCACGCCCGAGACGCTCGTGCCGGTAATCTGCGTCGTCGCCGACGCCACCGCCACGGCGGGCGGGATCCCGTAAAAGATCAGGATCGGCGTGGTTAGAAAGCCGCCGCCGACCCCGACCATGCCCGTCAACAGCCCGACCACCCCGCCAAGCGCGATGATCACGAGCGCGTTGACCGACAGACCGGCGATGGGAAGGTAGATATCCACTTCGCGAACCCTAGCGGCTCCGGCCGGGACGCGGAAGCCGCCGCCGCCGCCGCCGAAAAGCGAATCACCGGGTGCGCGTCGGTCCGCACGGGGTTGCATCCCCCGCGCCCGGCACCCAATGTCGGGAGCGGTGCTGAGGCAATATGAACTTCTGGAAAAGGTAAGGGGCTACGATCCCGACGCCGACGAGGCGATGATCAATCGCGCCTATGTGTTCTCCATGAAGGCGCATGGCAGCCAGAAGCGCGCTTCTGGCGATCCTTATTACAGCCACCCGATAGAAGTGGCCGGCATCCTCACCGATCTTCATCTCGACGACGAAACTATCGTCACCGCCATCCTCCACGACACGATCGAGGATACGGTCGCCACCCAGGAGGAGATCGAGCGATTGTTCGGTCCCAGCGTGGCGCGGCTGGTGGATGGGGTCACCAAGCTGTCAAAGATCGAGGCGCAGTCGGAGAGCCAGCGCGCCGCCGAGAACCTCAGGAAATTTCTTCTCGCAATGTCCGGCGACATCCGGGTGCTGCTCGTGAAGCTCGCCGACCGGCTTCACAACATGCGCACGCTCCACTTCATCTCCAATCCGGAGAAAAGGAAACGGATCGCCCGCGAGACGATGGACATCTATGCCCCGCTCGCAGAGCGGATCGGCATGTACGAGTTCATGACGGAGATGCAGACGCTCGCCTTCAAGGAGATCGAGCCGGACGCATACGCCTCTATCTCCCGCCGGCTGGAACAGCTTCACGGCAACGAAGGCGACCTGATCGAGCGGATCGCCCGCGGCCTGAAGGCGCATCTTGAAGCGCACGGCGTCGAGGCGGAAGTGCAGGGGCGCGAGAAGCATCCCTATTCGATCTGGCGCAAGATGGCCGAACGCCACGTCAGCTTCGAGCAATTGTCGGATGTTATGGCGTTCCGGGCGGTCGTTGAAAGCCATGAGGACTGCTACCGAGTTCTCGGCCTCATCCACCAGCGTTGGCCGATGGTGCCGGGGCGCTTCAAGGACTTCATCTCCACGCCGAAGCGCAACGGCTACCAGTCGCTGCACACGACGGTGATCCACGACGAGCAGATGCGGATCGAGATCCAGATCCGCACCCGCGACATGCACGCAAAGGCCGAGCACGGGCTCGCTGCCCATTGGGCGTACAAGGAAGGCCATACGGCCGCCGAGGCGCAGCATCCGTGGATCGACGATCTGCTGGAAATCCTCGACCATGCCGCCTCGGCCGAGGAGCTGCTCGAACATACCCGCATGGCGATGTACCAGGACCGGATCTTCGCCTTTACGCCCAAGGGCGAGCTGATCCAGCTCCCCAAGGGCGCGACCCCGGTGGATTTCGCTTATGCCGTCCACACCGATCTTGGCGACCAGACGGTTGGCTCCAAGATCAACGGCCGGGTGATGCCGCTCAGAACGCCGCTGGAGAATGGCGATCAGGTCGAGATCCTTGTGTCGAAGGCGCAAACGCCGCAGCCCGGCTGGCTGAGCTTCATCGCCACCGGCAAGGCACGCGCTAAAATCCGCCGCTTCGTGAAGTCCAAGGAGCGCGAGGAGACGATCGCGCTTGGCCGCAAGATTTTTGACGAGATCGTTCAGCGGCTGCCCGCTCCGCTGGGTTGGGAAGCGATCGCCGAAGCCTTGAAGCGCCTCCACCTCCACGATGACGACGCCTTGATGGAAGCAATTGCGCTTAAGCGGATCAGCGATGCCGCGCTGATGGAAGCGCTGATGCCGGGCTCGGCTGGATCGGCGGGCGTGAAGCCGCCGCCGCAGCGCACCGCCATATCGATCAAGGGCCTGACTCCGGGCGTCGCCTTCCAGCTTGCTTCCTGCTGCCATCCAATTCCCGGCGACCGGATCGTCGGGCTGCGGCGCGAAGGCGAGGATCTGGAAGTGCACATGATCGGCTGCGAAAGCCTCGCCAGCGGCATCGACGCCGATTGGGTGGACTTGGCCTGGGGCGACGAATCGGACGGCGGCGCGACACGGCTTTGCGTGGTGATCCGCAACGAGCCTGGCAGCCTCGCCGTCGTCGCCGGCATTCTCGGCAGCCACGGCGCCAACATCGTCTCCATGGACCAGGCAAGCCGCGACGGCAGCTTCCACACCTTCCACCTCGACATAGAAGTGCACGACGTTCAGCATCTTATGCGGATTTTGGCGGCGCTGCGCGCAACCGACGTCGTGGCCAGCGCCGAACGGCTTTAACGAAAGGGTGCCCATGACGATCGACCGGCGAACCATGCTGACCCTGGCGGCGGGCGCGGCCATTTTGCCGCTCTACGCCCGCTCGGCCCTCGCGCAGGCGAACACCATCACCATGTGGCGCGACCCCGGCTGCGGCTGCTGCGTCGAATGGGCGAAAAGGATGGAAGCCGCATTCGGCGCCAAGGTAAGTGTCGTGAACAGCCCCAACATGGCGGCGGTAAAGACGGCGCGCGGTGTGCCGGACGACCTGCGCTCCTGCCACACGGCAATGGTGCGCGGCGTGGTGGTGGAAGGCCATGTGCCGCCCGCCGACATCAAACGCCTCCTCGCCGCGCGGCCGAAGGGGATCACCGGCCTCGCCGTCCCAGGAATGCCCGCGGGGAGCCCGGGCATGGACGTCGGCCACAACCACAAGCAAGCTTATCAGGTGATCGCCTTCGGGCCCGGCAATCGCCGCCTGGTGTGGGCAAAGCACGGAGCATGACCGACACGCCGGCCTCCATGACCTATGGCGATTACCTGAGCCTGGGCGATCTCCTGGCGGCGCAGCACCCGATCTCCGATCATCACGACGAACTGCTGTTCGTGATCATTCATCAAACCAAAGAGCTTTGGCTTAAGCAGGCAATCCACGAACTCCACCTCGCTCGCGAGCAGATTCGCGCCGACGCCTTGGTGCCGGTTCACAAGGCCTTGTCGCGAGTGACCCGCATCCAGGCGGTGATGACATTGTCGTGGGACGTGCTGGCAACGATGACGCCCGCCGATTATTCCAGCTTCCGCCATGTGCTGGGCTCCTCCTCCGGCTTCCAGTCGGCGCAGTTCCGCCAATTCGAATATCTGCTTGGCCTGAAAGACGGCGGCCACCTGCGCTTCCAGGAGGAAGGCTCCGGGCCTTATGCGGCGCTGATGGACGCGCTCCACCGCCCAAGCCTGTGGGACGAAGCCAATGGCGCCCTCGCCCGCGCCGGCTTCGACCTCCCGCCGGCGGCACTGGAGCGTGACTGGAGCCGGCCCTACGAGCCGCTCGACGAAGTGGCGGAGGCCTGGGCGGAGGTGTATCGTGACACGGCGCGCTGGTGGCCGCTTTACCAGTTGGCCGAAAAACTCGTCGATATCGACGATTCGCTTGCGACTTGGCGGCACAAGCATGTGGTGACGGTGGAACGGATCATCGGCCTGAAGCGCGGCACCGGCGGAACGGCGGGCGTCGCCTACCTGCAGTCGACGCTGGCAAAGCGCGCATTCCCCGAGCTTTGGTCGCTTCGTACCAAGCTGTAGGCGCAGCGCTATTTGGCGGCGGCGCGAATCGCTGCAATCTCCTCCCGCGCAATTTTCGCCCGGGCGCCACGGCTCGGATGGCTTCGGAAGATCTGCGGAAACCAATCATATTGGCCAAGGTAGCGGTCCCAGAAGGGTATGGCCGCATCGAGGTCGTAGCCCGCCGCCGCCATCAGCCGAAGGCCGAGCCGGTCCGCCGCCTCCTCGCGCCGCCAGATGGCGTTGGGCTTGATTCCGAGGCCGGCAAGCAGCCCCTCCTCGTCCCGGACCCCCTCGTGGCCGAGGATCGAGTGGGAGAGTTCGTGGCCGATCACCACGGCAAGCTCATCCTCCGATCGGACGTAGCCTAACATGGCTGTGGTCATCACCACATAGCCACGTAGTGAAAAGGCGTTCATCTGGGTTGAGCGCGCAAGGCGGATCCGACCGACGCAGCCAGGCTCCGAACCGAGCGATAACGCAAGCTCCCGTCCGCCGCGCAACACGGCAAGCGCCGCGGGCCCTTGCTTCAGCGCCTGCTCAAGCACCGCCTCGCTGCGCTCAAGCAGCGGCCGCCAGGTCTTGCGCTTGGGCTCGGCGGCGATCCCTGCAGGCGCGGGGAAAGCCCGCCCGTTGACGGACAAGAGCACGTCGCCCGCAAGCAGGCCTGCGGCGGCGGCGGGCGTATCGGGAAGAACGGACAGCACGCCAACGCCTCGGTCGAGGCCGTACCGCTCCATCATCAGCGGCCGGTCCTTTGGCTCATATTCTGCGAGGTGGTGGAACAGTAGCCCGGTGAGCGGAAAGGTCTGCGGACAGAAGGACGCACCGGCCCTTGCAAGGCGATAGGCGACACCGCCTACGTAAGCATCCTCGCGGCGCAGCGTTGAGACTGGCTGCGCCGAACCCGCAGCGGCGGGCGCACCCACCGCTTGCGCCGCCACCGGCGCAACGGGAGCGGCGGCCGCGAAAGCAGCTACGGCGGAAAGGAGAAAGCTGCGCGTCACGCGGCCGATCCTACAGGGCGCATCCTGAACCGCGCACACAGAAAATGGCCGGGTGAACGATTGTCCACCCGGCCTTTTCATCGACTCGACTGAGCAGCAACCCTTACGGGCTGTGCGGCAGGTCGTCGTCGCCGTCGTTGGTCGCGGCGAGAATGCCGAGAATGATTGCAACGATCGCGATCAGCGGGATGATGAACCCACCGCGCAGTTCGCTACCTTCAGTGACCGTCTCGGAGGCCGGAGCCACCTCAACGCTCTGAGCGGCGGCAACCGTCGGCGCCGCCATCAACGCAACCGCGGCGGTCGCAGCGATAAGTCCCTTGAAACCCACGTCAGCTTCTCCCTTCGTACTCGAGTCTGATCTTCTCGATTTCTCGGCCTAACTATCCGAGGCGACTTTGCGTGTCTACCCCGAAACGGCTTAGCCCATTGAAACTCCGAGAGACCCGATAACCTTTGGCAGGTTACCGAACTCTGAAGCCGAACGCCGATCCCCCCGGAAGGTTCACCGCTCCCCAAGCGAAATGCGCACTGTTGCGCTAGGGCCACAGCGAAAAGCGCGGAATTCCGCGCCATTGCCCGTTTTCATTTTTTGTTTCAAAGGTTTCGCTCCACTGGAGGTCGACCGTGTTCCGAACCCTTACCGGCAAAGCGCTTGCCTGGCTTGGTGCGCTGGCCCTCGCCTTCGGAGCAGCGCCCGCTGCGGCCGCGGTGGATATCACCTTCTACACAAAGGAACTGAGCGATTCCTTCCCCCACACCTTTGTGGTGCTGGAGGGCACGCTTGACCGCAACGGCGAGCGAATCGATGAGGATTACGGTTTTTCCGCAAAAATGATCAGCCCGGCGATCCTGTGGGGGCGGGTGAGCGGCAAGGTGATCTCCGACCATGAAGGCGGTTACCTTAAAGCCAGCGACAAGCATTTCACCGTTAGGCTGACCGATGCGGAATATGACCGGGTGATGGCGACGGTGGAACGGTGGCGCACCGCCAAGCAGCCGACCTACGACCTCGACAAGGCCAATTGCATTCACTTCGTTGCTGAAATCGCCGCGGCGATCGGCATGGAAGCGACTCACCGCAAGGGCCTGATGCGCAAGCCGCGCTCCTTTGTCGAAGCAGTGACGGCGGCAAATCGCGACTGGCTGCTGACGCGCGGCGCAGTGATTCACCGCCTGAAGGAGGCCAAGGTCAAGCGCGGCGCGACTTGACAGACGGACGCCTTTTCGGTGTGGCGCGCCGGTGGGCGTGCCGCCCAGCCCTTTCTCATAAGTGAGCCAGAATGAACGCGTCCCCGAACGAGCAGATCGTGGTTGTCGGCCTCGGTTACGTCGGCCTCCCGCTTGCCGTCGCGCTTGCCCGAAGCTTTCCGACGATTGGCCTCGACATCGACACCCGCCGGGTCGCCGAGTTGAAGGACGGCCTCGACCGCACCAACGAAGTGGAAGCCGACGTCCTAAAGGCATCGCCGCTCAAGCTGACCAGCGATTCGGCGGAGTGCGCGGGCGCGGACGTGTATATCGTCACGGTGCCGACGCCGGTGGACGGGGACAACCAGCCGGATCTCAGCCCGGTAATCGGCGCAACCCGATCGGTCGCAAAGCTGCTCGACCCGGCGAAAAGGGCGATCATCGTCTACGAAAGCACCGTTTATCCCGGCGTCACCGACGACATTTGCGGCCCGTTGCTGGAAGAAGTGTCGGGCCTGAAGCGCGGCAAGGATTTCTTCCTCGGTTACTCGCCCGAGCGAATCAATCCGGGTGACCGCGAGCATACGGTGGACCGGATCGTGAAGGTCATTGCCGGCGAGAATGACGAGGTGACGGAACGGCTCGCCACCATCTACGGTGCCGTAACGAGCGCGGGCGTGTTTCGGGCCGCCTCCATCAAGGCCGCCGAAGCCGCCAAGGTTATCGAAAACGCCCAGCGTGACATCAACATCGCCTTCATGAACGAAATCACCCGCATCTTCTCCAAGCTCGACATCTCCATCTGGGACGTGCTGGAAGCGGCGGGCACCAAGTGGAACTTCCTCAAGTTCCAGCCGGGCCTGGTCGGCGGCCACTGCATCGGGGTCGACCCGTATTACCTCTCCTTCCGCGCCCAGCAGCTCGGCATCCAGCCCAACGTCATCCTCTCCGGCCGGTCGATCAACGATGGCATGGGCGCGTGGGTGGCGGACCGCCTTCACGAAAAGCTCGGCCGCGCCGGCAAGACGCTGATCATGGGCCTAGCTTTCAAGGAAAACGTCCCCGATCTGCGCAACAGCCGGGTCATCGACGTGATCCGCCGGCTGGAGACGCACGGCCACACGATCACCGTCCACGACCCGCTGGCGGACAGCGCCGAAGCGCAGCACGAATATGGCGTCGGCCTGTCCGGCGATGCGCTCGGAGGGCAGTACGATCTCGTCGTCGTGGCGGTGCCGCACGAAGCTTACGACGCACTGTCGGACGATCAGCTTGCCGGCATGGTGGCGGAAGGCGGGCTGCTCGCCGACCTCAAGAACCTCTACGCCCGCCGCCCGCTCGCCGGCGTCAAGCGCTGGACGCTGTGAAGCAAACAAGCGGGACGCAAAGTTGACGACTACCTCAGCGCCAATCGAAACGTCCGTGGCGCGCTGACCGCGCGGACCAGTCAGAGCCGGTGATAGGTCTTGTACCATTCCACGAAGCGCGGAATGCCTTCGCGGATCGATGTGGTGGGGGCGAAGCCGAGGTCGTTCTGAATCGCGCTGATGTCGGCGAAGGTGTCCCGCACGTCGCCCGGCTGAAGCGGCATTAGCCGCTTTTCGGCTTTGCGCCCGCAGGCCTCCTCGATGAGCGCAATCATGTCGGTCAGCTCTTCCGAATTGCTGTTGCCGATATTGTAGATCCGGTGCGGGCTCTTCGACCCGCCGGCCTTTGGAAGGCCGTCGTCGGGCGCCGGCGTGTCGAGCGCGGCGACGATGCCGGTGACGATGTCGTCGATATAGGTGAAGTCCCGGCGCATATTGCCTTCGCCGAACACGTCGATCGGCTTTCCTTCCAGAATAGCCTTGGCAAACAGCCACATCGCCATGTCGGGGCGGCCCCAGGGGCCGTAAACGGTGAAGAAGCGCAGGCCGGTGAGCGGCAGCCGGTAGAGGTGCGCATAGGTTTCGCTGATCAGCTCGTCCGCTTTCTTCGTCGCGGCGTAGAGCGACATCGGCTGATCGACCCGGTCTTCGACCCGAAACGGAAGCGTCTCGTTGCCGCCGTAAACGGACGACGAGGACGCATAAACCATGTTGGCCGTCTGCCGCGCCCGCGCCACTTCAAGCATGTTGAGGTGGCCGACGAGGTTCGATTGGACGTAAACATGCGGATTTTCGATCGAATATCGCACCCCCGCCTGCGCGCCGAGGTGAACGATCCTATCGAACGCACGGCCTTGGAGGGCGGCGGTCAGCGCAGCGTAATCCGCGAAATCGATCTGAAGGAACTCGAAGCCGTCGTGCCGGCGCTGCAGCTCTGCGATGCGGTCACGCTTCAACTGCGGATCGTAATAATCGTTGACGATGTCGAGCCCGATCACCTGCTCCCCGCGAGCCAACAAACGCGCGCTCACGTGGAAGCCGATGAAGCCGGCGGCGCCGGTCACGAGAGTGGTCATATGTCTGCCTGAATGAAAGAGGTCGCGCCCGCTTAGGAAAAGGCGGCGGCAAACTCAATGCAGGCGGTGGACTTTCCCGCGCAAATCCCTCTACTCGGTTTCGTGTCCGGCCCCTACCAGAGCGACCAAACCGCCTCCGTAAGCGCCTGGCAAGCGCTTAGGGCGCTTCACTCGCTGATGACCCCCCAGCGCCGGCGGCACCTTGGCCTTACCGTGCTGCTGATGTTTGCCGGTGCGCTTGCCGAATTGGTAACGATCGGGGCCGCTCTTCCCTTTCTCGCCTTATTGTCCGATCCGGCGCGGGCGCTCGACATTCCAGTGGTACGTGCGATTTTCCAGCTGCTCGGCTGGGATGCCGGCCAGGATCTGGTTCTGCCCGCCACCCTGCTTCTCGTCGGGGCCGCCTTGATCGCGGCCGTGATCCGGCTGGCCCTGACCTGGACCACACAGGCCTTCGTGTTCCGCTTCGGCCATGAGCTTGGCATGGGGATCTACAGCCGGATGCTTCGCCTCCCCTACCTCCACCATGTTCAGAACAATTCCAGCCAGTCGATCTCCGCCTTGGAGAAGGTGCAAAGCGCCGTTTTTTCCATTCTCCTGCCGATCATGCAGGCGCTGGTTGCCCTGTTCATGAGCCTGGTGATCGTGATCTTCCTGATCGCCATCGACCCCTTCGCCGCCTCCGTTTCCGCTGCGGCGATGGCAGCGGTCTACGGCGCGCTCACCCTTGCCACCAGGCGTCGCCTTCGAGAAAACAGCCGGGTGGTCGAGGCCGCGCACACCGGCCGGGTTCAACAGGTCCAGGAAGGACTTGGCGGCATTCGGGACATTCTGATCGACCGGTCGCAGCCCGTGTTCGAAGACGCGTTCAGGGCCTTGGACGAGCGGCTGCGCAGGGCTCAGCTCCTCAACAGCTTCGTCGCAACCGCGCCTCGGCTGGTGATCGAATCCGCGGGCATCGTTCTGATCGCGCTGCTTGCCTTCCACATGAGCGGCAAGCCCGGCGGGCTGATCGCCGCAATCCCCGTGCTCGGCGCGCTGGCGATCGGCGCGCAGCGTCTGCTGCCCCTGCTCCAGGCGATCTACCTGGCGTGGAGCCGGACCACCGGTTCCCTGCAAACCCTCGCCGGGCTGGCGTATATGGCGGGGGCCGCGGATCCTCCCGCCGAGCCCAAGGCCGGCGCGCCGCTCCCCCCTTTCGCCGATCGGATCGCGCTGGAGCGGGTGAGCTTCCGCTATCCCGGCGCCGGGCGCGCGGCGCTTCGCCGCGTCGACCTGGTGATCCGCAAAGGTGAGCGGATCGGCCTGGTCGGCCAGACCGGCAGCGGCAAGAGCAGCCTGCTCGACCTGCTGATGGGGCTGCTTGAACCGAGCGAAGGCACATTGCGCATCGACGGCGTCGTGCTGAACGCCGAAACCCGGGCCGCCTGGCAGGCGCAGATCGCGCACGTGCCGCAGTTCGTCTACCTGTCCCACAATTCGATTGCGGCCAACATCGCCTTCGGGGTGGCGCCGGACGCGATCGACATGGAAAGGGTCCGGGCCGCCGCCGCACGGGCGCAGATCGCCGACTTCATCGACAAGCTGCCGGAGAGTTATGCGACATCGGTGGGCGAGCGCGGAGTGCGGCTCAGCGGCGGGCAGCGCCAGCGGATCGGCATCGCCCGGGCACTCTACAAACAAGCGGCGGTACTGATCCTGGACGAAGCCACCAGCGCGCTCGACGACCAGACGGAAGAAGCGGTGATCGCCGCGGTGGCGAGCGGGGCCGAGGAACTGACCGTGGTAATGGTCGCGCACCGCCTTACCACCCTTGCCGCCTGCGACCGGATCGTACGGCTGAAGGGGGGCGGCATCGCGGAGATCGGCAGCTACGCCGCCTTGATCGGTCAAAACGCTTCCCCGACGGCCGCGGACGGCTGAGGCTGGCAAGGGCGCTAGACTTGGCCCCCATTTTACCCGTATCGATCCCCTTCCACCGCAAGCGAAGCGAAGCTGCGAACCGCCTAAGTGATCATGCCACCCGCAAAACTCAGCAGCGCCCGCCGGTCGCTGTGGCATCGTGTGCGATTCCAGCTGGGCATCGGCATCCTGCTTGCCGTGGTGCTGCCTTATGCGGTTCGCTACCAGTTCGAAGCGGCGGGCGGCAGCGTCAACAGCCTGCACAATTCACTGATCGGCACTCTGATCGCCCTGATCGGCGGCTATTACGCCTTTCGCCGGGTGTCGCATTATCCCGGCGTCCGCGCGTCCTACCACATCCTCCCGAGCTTCAGCGTCGCCTTCCTGCTCGCGCTCGCCGTCTTCTTCTTCGCCCGACTGGAATATAGCCGGCTCCACTTCGTCGGCAGCTTCGTGCTCTGCGTGTTCTGGTATTACATCGTCTACTTCAAGCTTCAGCGGCAGCACCGGCTGCGCATCGGTGTGGTCCCCGCGGGTGAAATCGAGCATCTGTTCGACGTGCCGGACGTCACCTGGGTGCGGCTCAGCGACGACGTGAAGCTCCAGCATTTCGACGCCATCGTCGCCGATCTGCGCGCCGACATCCCCGAAGCCTGGGAGCGCTTCCTGGCCGACCGGGCGCTTGCCGGCACACTGGTGATGCATTTCAAGCAGATGCAGGAATCGCTCACCGGCCGTGTTGCGATCGAGCACCTGTCCGAGAACAATCTCGGCTCGCTGATCCCCGGCATCGTTTACGCCAAGCTGAAGCGGCTGTGGGACATCGGCGCCACCCTCCTGCTTCTGCCGATCCTCCTGCCGCTGCTCACCGTTGTCGCGGTTCTGATCAAGATGGACTCGCCCGGCCCGATATTCTTCCGGCAGGATCGGATGGGATATCGCGGCCGCACCTTCCGCATGTACAAGTTCCGATCGATGCACCACGGCCATGCGCGGCACGATCCACGCGAGGCGGCGATGACCCGCGACGCCGATGACCGCGTGACCCGCATCGGCCGCACCATCCGCCGCTACCGGATCGACGAACTGCCGCAGGTGCTCAACATCCTGAAGGGTGAAATGAGTTGGATCGGGCCCCGCCCGGAAGCGGTGCCGCTGTCGCAATGGTATGAAGCGGAACTGCCCTTCTACCGCTACCGCCACATCGTGCGGCCTGGGATCACCGGCTGGGCGCAGGTCAAGCAGGGCCATGTCGCGGATGTGGGCGACGTGCTGTGGAAGCTCCAATACGACTTCTACTACATCAAGAATTTCAGCTTCTGGCTGGACCTGCTGATCATCGCCAGCACCATCCGAACCGTCGCAAGCGGCTTCGGCGCCCGCTAAGGCTCGTCCCGGCCACTTACGTCGCGCTAGGCTGCTGCCCGGATTTCTCTGGCCGCGTCAGCCGACCACGCCTGGAACATCAGGATCGCCCAAAGCGCCGGCGTCGAATCGCGCTGTCCCTTGAGATGCTGCTGCCAGCGGCGGTGAACGATGTCGGCGTCGAACCAGCCTTCGCTGGACAGGCGGCGGCGGTCGAGCAGCTCCTCGGCCCAAGGGCGGAGCGGTCCCTTGATCCATTCGCCCACGGGAAGCGCGAAGCCCGCTTTCGGCCGCTCGAACAAGGCTTGGGGCGCCTCCCGGTACAGCAAGCGGCGAAGGATGTGCTTCCCCGTCCCCCCCTTGATCTTCATGTCGAGCGGGATGTGCGCGGCAAGCTCCGCCACCCGATGGTCGAGAAACGGCACCCGGGTTTCGAGGCTTACCGCCATTGCGGCGCGGTCGACTTTGCAGAGGATGTCGTCGGGAAGGTAGGAGCGGGCGTCGCAGTACATCATCCGAACCGCGTCCGGCGCGTTGCCGCCCGGCTCGAGGTCGAAGCCGCACTGCCCCGGCACGTCCTCGCCGCCGAGCACCGGCGAGCGCTCGGCCGACCATTCGTCGAGAAAGGTGTTGAACACGTCGTCCAGGCTTGAGGCGCCGCCCATGGTGCGGAAGGCCTTTTGCACCTTGGTGCCCCAATGCGGCGGCCGCTTGGCGCCGGGGAGCATGTTGACCAGCCGGTTCCAGGCGGCGGGCGGCATTCCGCCGAGGCTTCGGCCGGCGGCGGCGCGCAGCGGTGCGGGCAGACGCTTCAACTGGCCCCAAAGCCGCGCCGCGCCGACATAGCGATTGTAGCCGCCGAACAATTCGTCGCCGCCGTCGCCCGACAAGGCCACGGTCACCTGCTCCCGCGCGAAGCGGCTGACCAGGTGGGTGGGGATTTGCGAACTGTCCGCGAACGGCTCGTCATACATGTGCGGCAGGGTGGGGATCACCTCCTGCGCTTCGCGGACGGTGACGTAGCGTTCGTGGTGCTCCGTTCCGAAGTGCGCCGCGACCGCCTTGGCGTGATCGGCCTCGTTATAGCCCGCTTCCTCGAAGCCGATGGTGAAGGTGCGCACCTTGCGGCTCGAATATTTCTGGTAGAGCGCGACCACCGTGGAGCTGTCGATGCCGCCCGAAAGAAAGGCGCCCACGGGCACGTCGGCGATGGCCTGGCCGCCGATCGCTTTGGCAAGCACCTCCTCCAGCCGCTCCAGGGCTTCGTCCTCGCGGACGATCGGACGGGCGAGGCCGTCGGACACAGCGTTGCGGTAGGACCAGTAACGTTGCAGCGACAGGCCGTCGCGCTGCTCGCCCGGCACCAGCGACGCGCTTGGCACCCGGCGGAGCGCGTCCGGCGAGGCGCTGAGGATGCAGCCCGGTTCGAGCTTGTAGATGTCGCGGTAGATCGAAAGCGGCGCGGGGATGTAGGTGCGCGACGCAAACAGGCGAAGCGCGCGGCGATCGATTTCGTTGGCGAAGCGCGGGTGGCTTCGAAGCGCCTTCAGCTCCGATCCAAACAGGAAATCGCCGCCCGCCCAACCATAATAGAGCGGCTTCTCACCGAAACGGTCGCGGGCGAGGTGGAGCACTCGCTCTTTCTTGTCCCACAAAGCCAGCGCGAACATGCCGACGCTTTTCTGAAGCGTCTTTTCCAGTCCCCAGGCGGCGATGCACTCGATCAAGGTTTCGGTGTCGCTATGGCCGCGCCAGGCCCGGTTGACGCCGCCGGACGCCTCCAGTTCCGCGCGCAGGGCCGCGTGGTTGTAGACTTCGCCATTGTAGCTCAGCACCCAGCGGCCGTCGTTTGAACCCATCGGCTGGGCCCCGGCGGGGGAGAGCTCGACAATCGCCAGGCGGCGGTGGGCAAGCGCGACCCCCGCCTCCTCGTCGGTCCAGACGCCTTCCGCGTCGGGGCCACGGTGGGCAAGCCGTTGCCGCATACGGGCGACGAAGTCCGAATCCCGCGCCGCCTCGCCGACAACACCCATTATTCCACACATATCAGCTCACCTTCGATGTCGAAGCATGGCCACGGCGGGTCACCGGCCGGGTTTGCGAACGTAAATGTCCCAGAACAAGGATTGCTTGGCGACCACGAAGTCGCGGCCGATGGACGCCGCGAAGTGCTTCTCCAGCACCTTCTCCTTTTCGTCGCGCACCAGCATCAACGTGTCGACCTCGGCGGGAATCGCACCCAGCCGGACAACGGACGGCGCCGACTTTTGGGCGTGGCTGGGGAAGCTGGTTTGCGGCGCCGCGCCAAGGTCGAACGGCGCGTGGTTCATGGTGAAGGTCACGACCTTGCGCCGGTCGATCTGAGGCAGGGTGGCGGCGGCATCGAGGCCGTCGGCCAGCAGATACTGCCACTCATAATCGTCCATCCAGGCCACCCCGCCCTCCAGGCGGTTGCGCGCGGCGATGTAGCTGTTCGCATGCTCGCGGCTGGTGAAGACCGGGGACTTGTTGACGTCGGGCTTGTCGATGATCAGGCCCTTAAGCGGACCCGAGGTGAACAATGCCTGCTCGGTGCGGGTCGCCTCCTTGGCGACGCCGGCCAGGTAGTTGAGGAAGTAAGGCGTCGCCCAGGCGACCGCGAAGAACGCAAAGGCGGCCGCGAAGACGAGCCGGAAGCGGCTGTCGCGCTCTTCCCCGCCATTGCCAAGCGCTGCATCGGCGAGGACGATGGCCGCGAAGGCGAAGATCGGCGTGGTCGCGGTCACTGCGTAGAAGGTTCCGGTGGTGACCGTCACCAGGAGAGACAGCAGGACGATCGCAGCCAAAGCGAGCAGCTTGATGGTAAGCGGCCGGTTGCGCGGAAATAGGAAGAAAGCGGCGGCGAGACCGGCCGCGACGGCAAACAGACTCAAGCCGTGGAAGAGCGTGACGTAGATCAGCTTCTTGAGCGGCGTGAACGTCGGATCGTGGAAGTCGGACGTGGCGTCGAGAATGTCGGTGATCGTGCCGAGGTAGGCGGAAGGCCCATAGCCGAAGAGCAGCCAGGCCAATGCGCCGAGAAGAAGTGCCCAGCCGAAGCCGATCAACAGGCCGCGGCCGCCGGCGCGAACGAAGATCAGCACCGCCGCCGGAACGAACAGGACCCCGAAGGTGACCTTGGTCGTCGCGACAAGGAAGAGCGCCGTGCTGCAGGCGATCAGCTGGGCCGTGCCCACCCGCTCCGGAAGAAGCAGCGCCGAGAATGCGACGATCGAAAGCGCCCAGCTCAGGCGGTTGTAGAACATCGCATAGCTTTGCACCGCGATGTCCGGACTACCGCTCTCGAACGGGAAACGCGTCAGGCACACAGCGGTGATCAGGAACAGCAGAAGCGCAAAGGTGAGGAGCCGCACCTGCCGGCCGCAGCCGAGCCAGAGCAAGGCTGCCGTGATCAAATAGCCGAAGGCGATCGCCTGCCCGACCGCCTTCACCGATACGCCGAAGACCGAGAAAGCGAGCGCGATCAGCCCGATTTCGAACCCGCCGAACTGCCAGATGAAATCAACGTGGGGCACGAAGCCGTGCCAGGCGGTGTAGCTTGCGTTGAGCAGGTACAGCGCGTCGTGGGTGTAGAGATTCGTATAAGTACCGGGCGACAGGATGCCGACCGCCGCAATGGCCACCGCAACGGCAGCCATGGCCACGTGCGCAAAGCCGCGGTGCCGGGACACGATCCCAGGGAGCATTGCCGCCTTGGCGCTCACCCCTTGGCTTCCAGCATTTCGCGCACCACCGCTTCGATCGTGTCGACCATATAGTCCATGCGCGGATCGTCGATGCCCGGCCACACGCCGATCCAGAAGCTGTCCATCATCACCTTGTCGGTGTTGTCGAGCGTACCGTGGATCCGATAGTCGACGTGCTTGAAGGCGGGCTGCTTGGTGAGGTTGCCGGCGAACAGGAGGCGCGTGCCCACTTTACGCTCTTCAAGCGTCTTGGTGAGCAGGTTGCGCTCGATGCCGCTGCCGTCCCTGACCGTCATCAGATAGCCGAACCAGCTCGGCTCAGTTCCGGGCGTCGGCACCGGCAGGTGGAAGTAGCGGTCGAGCCCGCGGGCGCGCAGGCGCTGCTCCAGCCCGGCGAAATTCTCCCGCCGCCGCTCTACGAAATGGTCGAGCTTCTTGAGCTGACTGAGGCCCACTGCGGCCTGCATGTCGCTGACCTTCAGATTGTAGCCGATATGGCTGTAGGTATATTTGTGGTCGTAGCCCTTGGGCAGATCCCCAAGCCGCCAGCCGAAGCGCTTGTTGCAGGTGTTGTCGACGCCTGGCTTGCAGTAACAATCGCGGCCCCAGTCGCGGAAGCTTTCCACGATCTTGGCGAGCAACGGGTTGTTGACCAGCACCGCGCCCCCTTCGCCCATGGTGATGTGGTGGGCCGGGTAGAAGCTCAAGGTGGCGACGTCGCCGAAGGTGCCGACATGTTGGCCGCCAACAAAGGCGCCGAAAGCGTCGCAGCAATCTTCGATCAGGTAGAGCTTGTGCGCCTTGCAGATCTCCGCGACCCGCGCGACGTCGAACGGATTGCCGAGCGAGTGGGCGATCATCACCGCGCGCGTCTTGTCGGTAATCGCGGCTTCCAGGAGGTCGACATCGACATTGTGGGTTTCGAGATCGACGTCGACGAAGACCGGGATGCAGCCATATTGCACGATCGGCGACACGGTGGTCGGAAAGCCGGCCGCGACCGTGATCACCTCGTCCCCTGGCTTGATCCGCTTCTCGCCCAGCTTCCACGAGGTGAGGCAGGCGAAGGCAAGCAGGTTCGCCGCCGAGCCGGAGACGGTGAGTTTCGAGTAGCGGCGGCCGAACTTGGCGGCGAGTTCTTCCTCGAACCTGTCGGCGTAACGGCCGGCGGTGAGCCACATGTCGAGCGATGCGTCGATCAGGTGCGCGCAATCCTCGCCGTCGATCACCTTGCCGGACGGCGGAATGTAGGTCTCGCCGGGCACAAAGGCCGGCTGCGGCTTCGACTCGTGATATTGGCGCGCAAGGCGGACGATTTCGGTACGCAGATCGTCGTTCATAAAAATCTCACTTGGCGGGAGGTCGCGCCGGCGGCGTTTGCCGGCCAATTTGGGGGGCCTTCTACGAGGAGGCGGTTGCGCCTAGCAAGACTCAAGCGGCGCTTGGCCACCCGGCGGCGGGAGCATCGCCTCAATCCCGCGCTCGAGCGGCCACTGCGGGCTCCAGCCGATGGCAGACATGGCGGAAAGATCGGCAGCGAGCGCGGGCGGCTCCAGAGGGTTGTCCGGCCG
The DNA here is from genome assembly GCA_036399095.1 of Allosphingosinicella sp. Classification (GTDB taxonomy): domain Bacteria; phylum Pseudomonadota; class Alphaproteobacteria; order Sphingomonadales; family Sphingomonadaceae; genus Allosphingosinicella. Next base: position 66,315 of record DASWNT010000010.1, on the reverse strand, counting down.
TGCGCCGAACAGAACGGGCGAGTTGGAGCCGGTTTTCGCCACCAGCATCTCCACCAGGTCGCGGAGCCGGGTTGGGACGCCGCTGCCGAGCGGCACGGGTGCACCCTCGGGAAGTTCGTGAACGCTGGACAGGATCCTATCGAGCCCCTCCACCACGTCGTCGGCGAAGATGAAATCGCGGCTGTTCTGCCCGCTCGACAGCTCAACCGGTTCCCCGCGGCGCAGCTTGGCGAGGACTGCGGTGATCAGGTTGGTCTCGTCGAAGATCGGGCCGTACATATTGTGGAGGTGGACGTTGACGTTGCGGACGCCGCGCGCCGCCGCGAACCTGTCGAGGCTCCGCTCCAGCAGCTTTTTTGAAAAAGCGTAGCCGGAATAGTCTTCCGGAAGAGCCGTTGAGACGTTGATCATCGCGTCCGCCTCCACGCGCTCCGCCACCTCCAGCGGGTAGAGCAGGTTGGTGCGCAACAAGCCGGAAAGAGCGCCGCCGCCGCGGCCGTAATCGACCACCAGGTTGACCAAGCGATTGAACTGCTGGCCGCTTACCTGGTCGAGCGACAGAGTGGTTGCATGGGGGAGCGCTGCCTTGACCTTGAGCGCAGCGGCGTCCGAGCGCACTACCGCGTGAACATCGTGCCCGCCGCCGCCGAGATGCGCGATCAGCGCCCGGCCGAGCAGCCCGCTGCCGCCAAGAACAAGGATCTTCAATTCAGCGCCCGAGCCGGAGGCGGAACAAGGTCACCACGTAGCTGAAGATGAAGGCGACGAGGTTGCGCTTGGTCTGGCCGAACATCCGCTTCTTGAAGCTGAACGGCACTTCCGCGATCCGGAACCCCGGGTTGCGCTTCACCATCTTGTAGAGGATTTCCTCGACGATATCGAAATTGTCGCAGCGCAGGGTCAGCGCCTTGAGCGCCGCGCCCGGATAGAGCTTGAAGCTGTTCGACACGTCCTTGCACTTCAACCCGAGTACAATGCGGTAGCCGATGTTGACGATCCAGCTCATCCAGACGAGCACCGTCGCATTTTCGGTGAAGCCGCCCTCGACGTAGCGGGAGGCGACGACGATGTCCGCTTCCTCGCGCCGCTCATAAAGGTCGGCAAGGAAATGCGGCGGGTGCGAGCCGTCGGCGTCCATGAAGATCACGTGGCGTCCATTCGCCGCGCCGATCCCGGTTCGGATGGCGTCGCCGTAGGAATTGCCGCCCGAACGGCTGAGGTAGGTGACCCCCTCCTCCTCGCAAAGCTCCGGCGTCCCGTCCATCGGCGTCATTGTGTCGACGATGATGATCTCGTGGTCGTCGGCCAGCGCCGCGCAGGCCTGGCGGATGCGCGGCACGAGCAGCCGCAGATTCTCCTCCTCGTTGTAGGAAGGCAGGACAACGGACAACGAGCAGGACAAACGGCACCTCTGATCAGCTTGGCAGGCGCCGCGGCAGTGGCTAAGCGCAGGCCGCACTAACCGCTTTCAGCAACGGATGTTAAATGAAAATTTTGATCACGGGCGGCTGCGGCTTTCTCGGCTCCAACCTGGCGAGCGAGGCCCTGCGGCTCGGCCACCAGGTCGAAGTGTTCGACGATCTTTCCCGCCGCGGCTCGGACGTCAACCTGGGCTGGCTCCAGAGCCTCGGCGATTTCCGGATGCACCAGGCCGATGTCGCGGACGCCGAGCGGGTCGAAGAGGCGATCCGCGCCTTCCGCCCCGACGTGGTCTTCCACACCGCCGGCCAGGTGGCGATGACCACGTCGCTGACCAATCCCCGCCGCGACTACCAGACCAATTCGATGGGCGCATTCAACGTGCTGGAGGCGCTGCGCGTCCACAGCCCGGACTCGATCATCGTCTTTTCCTCCACCAACAAGGTCTATGGCGACCTGGAGGACTATCGCTACTCCGAAACGGACACGCGCTACGTGTGCGACGATTTCCCCGGCGGCTTTCCCGAAACGGTGCCGCTCGATTTCCGCACGCCCTACGGCTGCTCAAAGGGGGCCGCCGATCAATATATCCGGGATTATTACCTGTCCTTCGGGCTTCGCAGCGTGGTGTTCCGCCATTCCTCGATCTTCGGCGGCCGGCAATTCGCAAGCTACGATCAGGGCTGGATCGGCTGGTTTGTCCAGCAGGCGATCGAAACCGAGGCCAATCCGGGGCGCGCTCCTTTCGAGATTTCCGGCAACGGCAAGCAGGTGCGCGACGTGCTTTTCGCGTCCGATCTGATCAACTGCTACTTCAGCGCGGTCGAGAATATCGAGAAAACGCAGGGGCAGGTGTTCAACATCGGCGGCGGCATGAGCAACAGCCTGTCGCTGCTGGAACTGTTCGACCTGCTGCAGCGGGAAATGAGCATCGAGCTTCGCTACACGGCGCTTCCGCCCCGCTCGAGCGACCAGAAGGTGTTCGTCGCCGACGTCGCCAAGGCGCGCGAAGTGTTCGGCTGGGCGCCGCAGGTCGACAAGATTTCGGGCATCCGGCAGATGACCGAATGGGTCCGCGCCAGCCTGTAGGCTAGCCGTTCCTGGCGATCAGCGCCGGGGAGAAGACGAAGCGGCGAAGCGCGAAATAGGTGGCAATGGCGAGCAGGCCGATCACCAACGCCTCGGCCGCAAGCACCGGCACGTCCAACGCGATCAGCCCGCGCAGCATCGCGATGTTGGCCGCGCATTGCACGATATAGACGCCGATAAAGCGCGGAAGCAGGTAAAGACGCCCCGATCCGAACACGAAGCGCCCGGTTGTGCAAAAATTGAACAACACACCCAGCACCGTGGCGCAGATCACCGCCGTCACCGGGGCGAAGTGAAACAGGTGAAGAACGGTGAAGATCGAATAATAAAAGACGAAATTCAGGCTTCCGGTGGCGAGGAAGCGGATGAAGCGCCAGAACTCGCGGTTGCGCGCCAGGCGAAGCCATGGGCGCAGCCAGGGATAATCCAGCCGGTCCAGCGCGCCGAGCACCCGGCGGACGATTGATTCGAACAGCCGCATAACGCGCGGCACGAAGCCGTTGGGGTTGGTCCGTGCGGTCTCCGCCTGAGCGGAGACCCCGACCGCTGGCATACCGCCATCGCCTGCGTCGCTCATTGCGCCGGCCGTCCAAGGAAGGCCTGCACCTGGCCAAGCGACACGGCGCCCAGGTCTTCGCGACCATGGTAAGCGCGATACCAATCGACGGTGCTGTCCAGCGCCTCATCGAGCGAGAAGCGCGGCGCCCAGCCAAGCTGCAGCCGCGCCTTGGTGGAATCGAGCTTCAACGTGGCGGCTTCGTGCGGGTGGTCGCCTTTGTTCTGCTCCCAGCCAGCGCCCCCGCCCCAGCGGGCGGCGAGCCGATCGGCGACCGCGCCCACGCTTGCATTCTCCTCCGCCGGCGGGCCGAAATTCCAGCCGCTCGCGAAGGTGGGATTTTCGAAGGCACGCTCGGCGAGGAGGAGGTAGCCGTGCAGCGGATCCAGCACGTGCTGCCACGGCCGGATCGCGAGCGGGTTGCGGATGCTGAGCTTCTCGCCCTTCGCGAACGCGGCAACCGCGTCGGGCACCAGCCGGTCGACGGCAAAATCGCCGCCGCCGATGACGTTTCCCGCGCGCGCCGAGGCAAGGCCGACCCCGTGCCGCGCATGGTCGGCCGGGTTGAAGAAGCTCTTGCGATAGGCGTCGACGACGAGTTCGCAGGCCGCCTTGCTGTTGGAATAAGGATCGTCGCCGCCAAGGCGGTCATTCTCGCGATAGCCCCACACCCAACCGTCGTTCTGGTAGCATTTGTCGGTGGTCACCACGACGACCGAGCAGAGGTTGGGAAGCGTCCGGCAGGCGTCGAGGAGGTGAACGGTGCCCATGACGTTGGTCGCATAGGTGCCGACCGGATCGACATAGGAGGCGCGCACCAGCGGCTGCGCGGCGAGGTGGAGCACCACCTCCGGATCGGCGGCGGCCATTGCATCGGTCAGATCGGCCTGGTCGCGGATGTCGCCGACCCGGTGGCGGCAGGCGCTTTCGAGGCCGAGCAGATCGAACAGGCTCGGGTCCGTCGGCGGCGCTAGCGAAAAGGCGTGTATGTCGGCGCCGAGTTCGCGCAGCAGCAACAGCAGCCACGATCCCTTGAAGCCGGTATGGCCAGTTACAAAGACGCGGCGGCCGCGCCAGAATTGGGGGTTCAACTCCAGACCCTCCACTGGGCCTCTTGCCGCGCCCATTTCTCCTCAAGCTCCTGCCGGTCGCGGAGCGTGTCCATCGGCTGCCAGAAGCCGTGGTGGTAGAAGGCACGAAGCTGGTCCTCCTGGGCGAGGCGCTCGAGCGGCTCGCGCTCCCAGGAGATGTAATCGCCGTCGATGAATTGCTCGACCCCGCGCTGCAGAACGAAAAAGCCGCCGTTGATCCAGCCGCCTTCGTCATGCGGCTTCTCGACGAAGCTGGTCACCCGGTCCCCATCGAGGCCGAGCTGGCCGAAGCGGCCGGTGGGCTGCACCGCGGTCACCGTCGCCATGCGGTTGTGCGTTTTGTGGAAGTCGATCGTCGCCGCGATGTCAACATCGCCGACGCCGTCGCCGTAGGTCAGGCAGAAGGTCTCGTCGTCGAAATAGTTCAGCGCCCGCTTCAGGCGCCCGCCGGTGAGGGTGGAGTCGCCCGTGTCGATCAGGCTCACCCGCCAATCCTCGGCCGTGTTGCGGTGCACGGTCATCTGGCCGCTGCGCATGTCGATGGTGACGTCCGACATATGAAGGGCGTAGTTCGCGAAATATTCTTTGATCAGATAGCCTTTGTACCCGAGGCAGATGACGAAATCGTTGATCCCGTAATGGGAGTAGATCTTCATGATGTGCCAGATGATCGGGCGGCCGCCGATCTCCACCATCGGCTTCGGGCGAACGGCGGTTTCTTCGGCGAGGCGGGTGCCAAGGCCCCCGGCGAGAATGATGGCCTTCAAGAACTTAGCTCCGTCGTCATGGTAGGCGATGTCATACCGTCAGGTCCGGCGGCCGTTCCGCGGCAGAAAGGGTTCAAAACCGAAGGCGCGGAATGAGCGCCCCGACTACGTGCCGGGAGCGAAGCGCGCAAGAGGGGCAGCGGGGAAGAGCGTCCACCGCAAGGCGCACCGTCACCTCCCAACCAGGCTTTGGTCCAGCGCCCGGACGATGCGCTGGGCTGCCTGGCCGTCTCCGTATGGATTTGCGCGGCGCTCGCCGGAGCCGCGGTTCGTGTCGCGGAGGAGTTCGCTCACCCGACCGACCAGAATGTCGCCCTTGGTGCCGACAATGGTGACGGTGCCCGCCGCCACCGCTTCCGGCCGCTCGGTGGTGTCGCGCGTGACCAGGACGGGCTTGCCGAGGGACGGCGCCTCTTCCTGAATGCCGCCGGAGTCGGTGATGATGATGTCGCAGCGGCACATCAGGTAGACGAAGGGTAGATATTCCTGCGGCTCGATCAGGAACACGCCTTTCACCCCGGACAGAATGGCGTGAGCCGGCTCCCGGACCTGCGGATTGAGGTGCACCGGATAGACGATCTGCACGTCGTCGTGGGTCTCGGCGATCTGCTTCAGATTGTGGCACAAGGCCCGGAAGCTTTCGCCGAAACTCTCCCGCCTGTGGCCGGTGACGAGGATGAGCCGCTTCGCCGGATTGAGATAGTTGAACCGATCCGCCATCGACCGGCCGAGCGCCGCATCGCCGTCCAGCTTCGCCACGGTCGACAGCAAGGCGTCGATCACGGTGTTGCCGGTGACGGTGATGGTGGACTCGACCACGCTTTCGGCGAGCAAATTCTGGCGCGCGTGCTCGGTGGGCGCGAAATGGAACTGGGTCAGCACGGATGTAAGCCGCCGATTCGCCTCTTCCGGCCAGGGAGCGAGGAGGTTGGAGGTGCGAAGGCCCGCCTCGACATGGCCGACTTGAGCGCCCGCATAAAAGGCGGCCAGCGCCGCGGCGAAGGTGGTCGACGTATCGCCGTGGACCAGCACGCAATCGGGTTGGAAGTCGCGCAGCACCGGCTCGAGACCGGACAGGATCGCGCCGGTCAGGCCCGGCAGCGTCTGGCCCTTGACCATCAGATCGAGGTCGTAATCCGCCTCGATCCCGAACAGCTGAAGCGCCTGATCGAGCATCTCGCGGTGCTGGGCGGTGACGCAGACGCGGCTTTCGAAGCGGTCGGACCACCTTTCCAGCTCGCGCACCACCGGTGCCATCTTGATGGCTTCGGGACGGGTGCCGAAGATCGACAATATCTTTCTCATGAGGAGGGGCTTTCGTGATCCGCGAACGCCAGATCCACGGTTTCCCGAGCCATCCTTCGCGAGGAATATGTTGCCGCATCGAGCGGCTTCGAGGGGGTGGTGTCGGCGGCGAGAATCGCGCCGAGCCAATCCGCTTCGTCGAAGCCCTCGACCGTAACGTCGATGAACTCGGCGGGTACTTCGAGGCCGACATAGGCGACCGTTTTCAAGCCGGAGAGCTTTGCCTCCAGCAAGGCGAAGGAGAAGGATTCCTTTACGGACGGGTGGACGTAGATGCTGTGCCGGCGAAGCTCCTGAACAAGGTCCGCCCGGCCGAGCCGGCCGCGGAAGGTGACGGGCAGCGCATGCTCGGTGGCGTAGCGTTCAAGTTCCGCTTTGTCCGGGCCGTCGCCGATGATGGTGAGGCGGTAGGCATCGTCCTCGCGGTGAAGGCGGCGGAACACGTCGAGCAGGAAGCGCAGATTCTTGCGCGCCTCCAGGCTTCCGCAGAAGACCAGCGACTTCGGCGCACCCGCTGCCGGCGCGGCGCCGGCGAACTCCGTCACGTCAATGCCGAGCGGGATCACGGTCGCGGCTGGCAAGCGGTGGGAGTTGCCGTGGCTTTGCACCAGGAAGTCGCGATACTGATCGGAGACGGTGACGATCGGATGGGCGATGCCATCGATCGCCCGCTCCTCCGCCGCAACGAGACGCGCGACGGCAGGGGCCTCGATCGAGAATGCCTGGAGATTGTCGCTCCAAACGGCGTGCAGCAGCGTCACCGAAGGCGTGGGTGAATTCCAGGCGAGGTAGATATCCTCGAACACGAGGAGATCCGCGTCGGAATCGAAGATGAACCGGTACAGGAACCGGGTCATCCGATCTTTATAATAAAGCCCCATCGGCCGAGCGAAGAGGTTGACCAGCCGGCTCACGACGTGGGGCAAGTAGCGGACCGGGAGCGGCAGGCTTTCCAGCGAAATCAGCCGCACTTCCCAGCCGCTGCGCTGCAATTCCTTGGTCAACAATTGGGCGTGCATGAACGCACCGCCGCCCCGAAATGCGAAGCCGGCATAATAGATCGTGGCGTGACGGGCGTCGGTCACGAAGTGCGGTCCCCACTGCGCTCCGCTGCCCCTTCAGGCAGGAGCAAGCAGGCCGAAAGACCGCTCGTCTCGACGGTTGTCACGCAACTCAAGTGGCACCCCTAGAAGAAAACGTCCCGGCCTGTACGGCTGCGCTCGTAACGCCCCGGCTGCCGGAAGCCAACGGCTGACTGGCGGCGAAACGGGTCAGCTGCGATCCAGGAACGGCGCAAAGGCGGCATATTCCCGCGCGGCCATTCGATCCGGATCGGCGAATACCAAAGCCATTTCGCGCACCGCCTTGCCGAAGCGGGCGCGAAGGGCGGGATCGCGGGTCAGTTCGATCACGCGCTCGGCCATCGCGTCGACCGCCCGGTAGGGAACGAGGTAGCCGGTCACGTCCGACTCCAGGAACTCCGCCTGCCAGTCGCGGTCGTAGGCAACGATCGCGGATTCGCCGAGGCCGGCTTCGATCAGCGCCATGCCGGTCAGCGGCGAAAGAACGACGGCGCGCGGATAAAGCCGGCTCAGCACCTGCTGATCGACGTCGCCGAGCAAGTAGATCCGGTCTCCCACACCCGATTCCCGGATCAGTTGCTCGCATTCAGCCCGGTGCGGGCCCTCCCCCGCGATCAGGGCGACGAGCTTCGGATCGCTGCGCAGCGCGATGGCCATCGCATGAATGGCATCGTCGACATGCTTAAGCAGGTGGAGCCGGGACACGGTGAGAAGCACCGGATCGGAGATGGAGAGCCCGCGCGAGCGGAGGAATCCGTCGGGCGACGGCCGTTCGGCCGGGGGCTTGAAATGCACCTTGGGAAGGTATTTCACCACCGGCAGCATTTCGACCCGTTCCGGCCTCGCTCCGTTACGGATCACGTAATCGCGCATGTTGAGGGTAGGCGATTCGATCATGGCCGCCCTGCGAAGCACCAACCGCTGCACGAGCTTTTCCAGCCAGCGCGCCGGCAGAAGCCGCGGATTGGCGAGGGTGCCGGCGCCGGCATAAAGTTCGTCCTGGTTGGCGTAAGCGGCAACGACGAGGGGTTTCTTCGTCAGCCAGGCGAGCAGCAGTCCGAACAGGCCGAGGTAGAATTCGTTGGCCGCGAAGATCAGCTTCACTTCCGGCCGGCGGGCGAGGCGCAGCGAGGCGCGAAACAGCCGCGCCTGGGCGGCGAGGAACTGAAACGGCGCCTTCCACCGCGGCTGCGGTTCGCCTTCCACATAGCCGTCGAGAATGAGCTGGCGCGGCGAGTAGCGCACCCATTGCAGGCGCACCGGACGGCGGCCGTCGATCAGGCCCGTCAACGGGTGGACGCCGTAGATTTTGTCAAAGGTCTGCCCGCGGTGCCGCGCGTCGAAGAAGGAGAAATGCTGGCGCGCGCGCACGTTGGCGACGGTGTAGGCGGAATCGAGGTGAAGCACGGCGTTCACCACCGGCCGCTTCTCGCCACCCGCCGCTTCGTTTTCCGAACCTGGCGGTTCAGCGGGGTCTGTTCCCGTCGAATTGAGACTCATCGATGTCCTTCAGTGGCGTGCCCGACCGGCTGTCGCCATTTAGCGTAGCGCGTTTCGCTTCGAAATGCCCGCTTGTCGGGGTGTCGGGAGAGCCTGTCGTCTATAAAAGGTGGGAGATCAACACGCGATGCCTACAGCAGATCGGCGATGCTGTCGGCCAGGCGGCGGCGGGGCGGGACGAGCAGGTCCGCCATGCCCGCGGTACCGGCAATCAGGCTTGCCGGGCGGCGATCCGCGTGCACCTCGAAATTAGGCTCGCGGCCGACGCTTGCGCCGATTGCACAGGCGATATCCCGAAGCGATAGGGTTTCCGGACCGGCGACGTTGACCGTGGCGGAGCGGTCCAGCCGCATCGCGGCGGCCGTCGCGGCGGCGGCATCGGCGGCGTGCACCGGGTTGATCCGGAGGCCGTCCTGGCCGTCGAGTCCGATCGGCCGCCCTTCCCGGACATTGTCGACCAATCGGGGGATCAGCATGTCACGCTTCTGGCCGGGACCGTAGATGAAGAAATAGCGCAGGATCACGACGTTCATGAACGGCGCGAAGGCTTCGCACAGCAGCTCGGCCGCGCGTTTGGACGCCGGGTAGAAGCCCATCGGCGAGGCAAGCGGCGACGTCTCGGTCACCACGTCGTCGGACGGGGCGTAAACCCCGCCCGTGGAGGCATAAACGAAGTTGCGCGCTCCGGCGCGCCGGGCAAAATCGAGCATGGCGAGCAACGAAGCGGTATTGACCTGGAAAATGTCGCCGGCGGCTTCGGGAAAGTCGCGAAAGCGGCTCGATTGGGCGAGGTAGGCGACGGAGTCGATCTCGCTCGGCAACGTCGCGGGGTCGATGGCCTTGGCGAGATCAATCGCCAGCGGCGTCACGCCGGAGGCTGCGGCGACCGCCGACCGGCCGACGGCATGAACCGGGCCCTGCTCCGTCAGCACCGGCACGAGATGCGCGCCGAGCAGGCCACCGGCGCCGAATACGATGGATCTCACAGCCTGTTCTCCCTCTCGCGGGTACTTTGGCGGCTTTGGGGAAGGCAATTCTGAAGCATCGGGTCGACCTAGGGTTTATTGGGTGGCGGTTAAACCGGCTTTGCGGCCTGCGCGCATTGCGCGATAGAGATCGAGATCGACGATCCGGACGAGAAAGGCGCTGCCGAGAACCGCGACGAGCACGGCCGCCTTGGCCGCGCCCGCCACGAGGCTCACTTCGAAATACTGGCTGATCACTGCGGCGGCGAAGCTCAGGCAGACGATCATGCAGGAGAAAGCGAGCTTGGCTTTCTCGAGCGGCAGCGGGTGGAGGCGCTGGCTCCAGAACAGGAGGCTCCCCGCAAGCACCCCGTAGGAGAGGAAGGTCGACGCCGCGGCGCCCATCGCGCCGAGATAGGGGATCAGGGCGAGGTTAAGCAGAACGTTGGCGATCGCGGCCAGCCACGCAGCGTAGGTGAGAAGGATCGTCTTGCGTTCGATGGAGACGCCGATGTTGGAAATGAAAGTGGTGCCGTACAGCGCCAGACCCGCGGCGCAGATGCCGATGATGGGCGCGGCCGGCCAATATTCCGGCGGGGTGAGCAGCATCAGCACCTCGCGCCCAAACAGCGAGATGCCGAGGCCGACGAAGGCGAGAAAAAAGAACCAGACGGAGAGGATGCGGGCGTAGATCGAGCGGTAGTTCGGGCTCTCGCCATAGGCCTTGAACGCATAAGGGCTCCACGCCTGGGAGAAGGCAAAGATCAAGAAGGTGACAATGCTGCCAAGCTTGAAGCCGATGCTGAACAGGCCGACCTGGTCCGGGCCGGTCAGCGCCATCAGCATCCAGCGGTCCATCGACCCGAACACCCAATAGGCCGCGCCGGCGAAGACGAACGGATAGCCGTAGCGGAAGATCTCGCCGGCGAGCTTACGGCGGATGCGCAAGGTCAGGTCCCGGCGGATCATCAATACGCCGATCGGCACCGCCGCGACCGCCGCAAGGAGGGTGCCGAGCAGCAAACCGGCCAGCCCCAGATCCCAGTAGATCATCAGCCACAGGCCGAGCAGAACCCCGGACAGGTTCTTGATCAAGGCAATCGCGCAGAACTTCCAAGGCGCGAATTGCAGCCGCACCGCGTCGAGCATGAACTGGGCAAGCTGCTCGGGCAAAGCGGTGAGGAGCACGATCAAGAGCAGCAGCCAGCCGATCCCCCAGGCGGCGCGTATCTCCTCGTGGAGCGCGAGGAGAACCAACCCGCCCACAGCGGTGACGAGGAGGCCGGACAGGACAAGTTGGGCAAGGCCCGTGGAGACAACCGCCGGCCGGTCGGCTTCCTCGATCTCGGGGTCGAAGTAGAAACGCTGCACCGCATTGTTGATGCCGAGGTTGAGCAGCATCCCCATCAAAGTCGCGGTAACGGTGAGAAGAGCGAGCAGGCCGAAGTCGGCGACCGAGAGCAGATGCGCGTAGACCGGCAGAGCGGCGAATTGGGCGAGCCGGAACAGGAAATCGACGCCGCCATAGATGACGACATCCTTGGCGAAGCGTTTAAGCACCCTCGGGCCGCCAGCCGGCCGGCAGCTTGCTCTCCACCAGCGGATGCTCAACCGGCGGCAGGCGGCGGTTGAAGGGCGAGGAGAGCGGGTGGAACAGGTTGATCAGGTCCACGTCCTTGCCATCCAGAATCTTGTCGTAGATCGCGCCGAAGAGGTAGCGGCTCATTTCGAACGAATGGTATTTCTCGACATACGCACGGCCCGCGTCGCCCAAGGTCCGGCGCAGCGCCGGATTGGTGACCAGGAGGCGGAGGTTGTCGAGCAACGTCTCGGGCGTGGTCGACAGCACCGGGCATTCGTTGAGGAAGGAGTAGCGCCGGAAGACGCGGGTGTAGAATTCATGCTCCATGTTGGAGAGCACCGGAATGCCGGTCGCCATCCCTTCCATCGCGTTGATCGCATAATGGGTCATGATGATCTGTTCGGCCAGGATGTCGGCCTCCGCCATCATCTCGCGCACCCGGTCGTTGGTGACCTTCTCGGCAAGCACCAATTCGACCTGGAGCCCTTCGGCCTTGAGCTTCTCCACCGCATCGATGATGAATTCGGTGCCCTTGAAACCGCGGTGGTTTGGGGCGTGCATGATCTTCACAACGCCCGAGCGGCCGTCATGGCCGGCGTGGTGCGCCTTGGGCTGCCACAGCTTCGTGTCCACCGTGTAGACGCTGTTGGTGGTCACGTCCCAGCGGCCGATGCCGTCGATCATGTAGCCGAACAGCATGCAATCGGCCCGCTTGGTCCAGAAGCGGATCCGCTCCTGCGTATCGTCTTCGCTCAATGCGAGGTGGGGGTAGGAGGCGAGCAAGCCGTAACGCAGCGACGGATCGGCGATCCGCGAATACATGTAGACGTCGCCGCCGAAGCAAAGGGTCACCACCTTGATCCCGGCCAGGCGGATGAAGAAGCGCTCCCACCGCCAGAAGCCGGACAAACCGAGCGAAAAACCCCAAAAGGAGATGTGCACCACGCGGCCGCGGCGGAGCAGGTACAGGAAAGCCAGGCACGAACCGATCGCCCAGCGCAGGCTCTTTGGCAGCGGCAGGCGAACGAAATCTTCGAAGTAGAGATCGTAATCGTCGCGGCTGTTGATCGGGTAATAATTGGACATCAACGTTTGCGCCGGCCAGCCGCCCTCGCGGAGCGCCATCACGATGTTCTTGTTGTAAAGCTGGGGCTCGGTGCCCCACAGGAACAGGGTGCGCCGGCGCGAAGGCAGCAAGGCCGCGAGCAGGAACACCGGAAGGAACAGCGCGATCAGCGTGTTCCAGACCAGACGCTTCCACCAGGCAACTCGCATGTCCCACTCGCTCCTTTAACGCCGCGCGCGCTGCGCCCCGGCAAGGCGCGGCGGCTACGGTCGGCAATATCCCTCAAGAATATTGCTTGTGCCACTCCTGGAAGTTGAGAAGCGACCAAATCGCCAGGCGGTGGTTGCGCGTGCCGTCGAGATGCTCCTCGATCAGGCGGCGCGTTTCGCCATAATCGAGGAAGTGGTAGATGCCCGCCCGCTCGTCCAGCAAGGTGCGGCGGACGAAATCGATGCTTTCGCCCTTGAACCAGCTCGAATCCGGCGCGGAGAAGCCCTGCTTGGTGGCCTGGGTCACCTCCGCCGGGATCAGATCGGACATGGTGTCGCGCAGGATCTGCTTGCCGTCCTTGGTCCGCTCGAAGAACTTGGTCTTCTTGGAAGACGCTTCGTTCTCGTCGATGCGGATCACTTCCTGGAGGTTGTTGAGCTTGAGGTGGACCGGGCAGCGCATCGAGAAATCGACCAGGTCGTTGTCGAGGAACGGGACCCGGGTCTCCAGGCTGTGCGCCATGGAGAGCTTGTCCTCGACCACCAGCAGGCCGTGGAGGAAGGTCTTGCACTCGAAATAGAGCGAGTGGTTGATGTAGCTTTCCGGCGTCGCCAGGCTGTCGTCATGGTGGCGGAAGACGTCGCGGAAAATGTCGCGGGTGGAGACGTCGGACACGTCCTCCCAGATCGGGGCGAACATCTTCTTCAGCGTGCTGTTGTTCACCAGCCGCTGCCAGAAGGCGTAATATTTATCGATATAATCTTCGAAGCTGGCGTTGTTGACCGCGCGGTAATAGCGCCACGGATAACCGCCGAACAGTTCGTCGCCGCCCGCGCCGGACAGCACCACCTTGACGAATTTCGACGCAAGCTTGGCCGCGTAGAAATTGGGGTAGCTCTGGCCGACCCGCGGTTCCTCGAGGTGGAAGGCGAGCTGCGGCATGCAACGCTCCATGTCGCCCGCCTTCAGAACCATTTCATAATGTTCGGTCTTGAAATGGTAGCTCATGGCCTCAGCCTTGGTGCGCTCGTCGAAGCCAAGCTCAATGCCGGACGCGGAGGACAGGTCGAAGCCGCAAGTGAAGGTCTTGAGAAAGGGAAAGCTGGTCGCCGCGACCGCGGTGATCGAGCCCGAATCCATGCCGCCGGACAGGAAGGAGCCGAGTTCGACGTCGGTGATCAGCTGGCGCTGCACCGCCTGGCGGAACAAGCGGCCGAGCTCCTCGCGATATTCTTCGTCCGCCGCCGGCTTCTCCGGCTCACGAAAGTCGAAGTCCCAATATTGGGTGCGCTTCAGCTCGGGCGTTGCCTTGCCGAGGTCCAGCGTCGCGTAATGGCCGGGCGGGAGAAGGCTGATGCCTTCCAGAAGCGTGCGATCGGTGAAGATGTTCTGGAACGTGAAATATTCCAGAAGCGCGCGGCGGTCGGTGGCGCGGCGGAAGCTCGTATCGGAGGTGATCGCCTTTTGCTCGGACGCAAAGGCGAAGAAATTGCCCTGCTGCGCGATGTAGAGCGGCTTGATCCCATAGCGGTCGCGGGCGAGCAGAAGCGTGCGCTCCTTGCGGTCCCAAAGCCCGAGCGCGAACATGCCGTTGAAGCGGAGCAGCGCCTTCGGTCCCCAGGCGGCAAGGGCGTGAAGCACCACTTCCGAATCGCACCGCGAGCGGAATTGGTAGCCTTGCGATTCAAGCTCCGCCTGAAGCTCGCGGAAATTGTATATCTCGCCATTGTAGGTGAGAACGTAGCGCCCGTCCGGGCTGAGCATCGGCTGGTGGCCAGCCGGCGACAAATCGATGATCGCCAGCCGGCGGTGGCCGATGCCGACATTGCCTTCGATCCAATGGCCTTCGCCGTCCGGGCCGCGATGCGCGACCGCATCGGTCATGCGCTGCAGCACCGCCGGCGAAACCGGCTGGTTGTCGAGGTGGATCAGGCCGGCAATGCCGCACATCTTATTTGTGGAACCTGCCCGAGTGGCACGCTTCTTCCGAATGCATGAATTCGGCCTGGAAACCGGCGGCGGCCATCATCGCGGCGAACTCCTGCACCGAGTAGCGGAAGGCGGTGGACGGCGCGTACCAGTCGAAATTGATCAGCTTGGACGCTTCAAAGCCGTGCTCCGGATTCCAGAAGCACTTGATGAAGTTCCAGTAGACGAAACGCTGCAGATCCTGCCGGCCGCCCTTGATGCCGAGCACCGGCATGTCGGGCACGTCGATCTCGATGTTGAGCTCCGACAACGCCTTGCCAAGCTCGGTGAGCTGTTCGGACAGGGCCCAGATCTGCTCGCTGGTCAGGTCCTTGGAATATTCCCGGAGGTGCTCGTCGAGCAGTTCGCGGGGCAGCGCCTTTTTGGCGTAGACATAGGTATTGAGAAGGCCGTCGGACCGGAGGATCCGCGCGAATTCCTTGGCGGTGTCCGGCGGGCTGTCGGTGTGGTGAAGCACCTGGTCGCAGCTGACCAGATCGAATAGGCCGTCCTTGAATGGCGTGTCGGCGATGTCGCCTTTAACGAACACCAGGTTCGGGACGTCGGCATAGCGATGCGCGGCGACAAAGATCGAATCGGACAGGTCCATCGCGACCACCGTCGCATCCGGATTGAGCCGGGCGAACCAAGCGGCCTTGTAGCCCGGGCCGCAGCCGGCATCGAGGATCAGGCGGCGCCCCGACAAGGAGGCGGCGAACTCCGCCTCTGTCTCGTAGCCGTAGCAGGCCAGATACCAGCGGAACTGGAACTGCTTCCAGCCTTCTTCCTCGTCCGACGCCTCCTGCTGCAGCGTGGTCCACTTTTCGGAAAAAGCGGCGCTGGTGTGAAGCTCGTTCTCCGAAGCGTTGGGATCGCCGGACAAGTAGACCCCGCGCACGAGCGGCAGTTCGCTTTTGAACAGGTCGGCGGCGCGCATCTTGCTCACGTGCTCCGCCTCAGGCCTGGAAACCGGCCGAAGCGCGGCGGGCATCGACTTCGGACTTGTGCGCGGCGCGCCAGGCGATGACCCGCTCCAGGCCTTCGCGAAGCTCCACTTCGGCGTTGAAGCCCAAGTCCTTGCTCGCCTTGACGGGCGATCCGATGCGGTTGCGCACCAGGGTGGCGGTGCTGCGCTCGGCATAGTTGATCGGCTTGGTGGAACCGGTCAGCTCGATCAGCATCTCGGCCAGCTCCTTCAGCGACGTGCGCTTGCCGGTGCCGACATTGTAGAAATTGTCCGTTGCGTCCGCCTGCATCGCGCGGACGTTGGCGAGCGCGCAATCTTCCACCGCGACGAAATCGAACGCTTCCGAACCGTCGCCCATGATGGTCGGCGCGTCGCCCCGGTCGATCGCGTCGAGCATCTTCATGATCACGGCGATATAGGCGCCGCGATAATCCTGCCGCGGGCCGTAGACGTTCATGTAGCGCAGGCCGACATAATCGAGGCCGTAGCGGTGATGGTAGGCGCGCAGCATGGCTTCGCCGCAGATCTTGGTCGCCCCGTAGAAGTTCTGGTTGTTGAAGGGGTGGTCCTCCGTCATCGGCTCGGTCACCGCGTCGCCGTAAACGGAGGCGGAGGACGAGTAGACGAGGCGCTTCACGCCCGCCTTCACGCAGGCGTCCATGACGTTGAAGGTGCCGCGCACGTTCACTTCAAAGGCGCTTTGCGGATATTCGTGGCACTGCAGCAGCCAAAGCGCGGCGAAGTGGAACACGCCGTCCGCATCCTTCAGCGCCGAAGCAAGGATGTCCGTCTGCAGGATGTCGCCGCCGATGTCGTAGATCCGTACGCGGGGGTCCTTGAGCGCTTCGACGAGGTTCTCTGAGCGGCCGCGGACCATGTTGTCGTATACGATGATTTCGCCGACATCCTCACGGAGCAGCCGGTCGACGGTGTGCGAGCCGATCAGGCCGGCACCGCCGATGCACACGAGTTTTCGTCCCTTCAGGTCCATTTTATCTTCTCATCTCAGGATCTTGGTCTCGACCACGTGCCTTGCGAAAGGAAAGGCGCTCGTGAAGGCCGGCGAAATGGCGTTAAGCACATGCGTGGAAGCGGGTCCACCCTCTACAAGGAAGTCCGTGACCAGCTCGCCGGTGTTTTTGTCCAGCATCTGGGCACGGATGCCGACCTTGGTGCAGGGCAGGAGATGCTCCGGCTTGAGGCGCGGCAGGAGCCGCTGCGCGGCCTCCGCGAACCAGCGCTTGAAGTAACGCCGCCCCTCCTGCCAGGCGAGCCGGCGAAAGCCGTTGCGGCCGGAGAGATACTGGTTGCCGAGGTGGGAAAGGATGCGGAACAGTTCGTCGCCGCTCACCCCCTCCATTCCGCGGTAATTCTCGCGGCCGAAGGCGGGAACGGCGGTTGGGCCGACATAGACGGTGCCGTCGATCGCGGTGGTGGTGTGGACGCCGAGGAACGGCACGCGCAGGTCCGGCACCGGGTAGATAAGGTGGCGGATGTCGATGCCCGACGCCGGATCGAGCTTCCAATAGATGCCTTTGAACGGCAGCAGTGTGTAGCGCTCTCCCAGCCCGAACTTGTGCGCAACCGTATCGGCGTGCAGCCCGGCGGTGTTGACCAAATGACCGTAGCCGATCCGCTCGTCCCCCCAGCGCAGGGTGCGGGCGCGGGTGTCGACGTCGCCAAGCACCTCGCCGCAGAGCAATTCGATACCCGCGTCACGCACGTCGCGCAGGATGGAGGCGAAGCTGTCGGCCGAGCTGACCACGGATGTCGAGCGGACGAACAGGGCCTCCCCGGTGGCGGAATGCGCCTCGGGCTCCAGTTCCTTGAGCTCCGCCCCGCTAACCCGCACTGCATCGACACCGTTCTCCGCAGCCCGCTTCTCCAGCAAATCAAGCTGGCCCGCATCCTCCTCGCGCAGCGGCACCAGCACCTTGCCGATCCGGCTCAAGGGCAGCCCGCGCTCCTCGCAATAGGCCGCCCATTCCCTGGCGCCCTGGCCGCAGACTTGCGCCTTCAGCGACGCAGGCGGGTAATAGATGCCCGAATGAAGCACACCGCTGTTGCGGCCGCTGGAGTGGCGGCCGGGCTCCGGCTCTTTCTCCAGAAGCAGGATTCGCGCGTCCGGAAGCCGCCGCTTCAATTCCAGCGCGATGGTGAGGCCGACGATGCCGGCGCCGACGACGACGAAATCGGCGGTGCGCATCAGTTCGCGCGAACCGCCTCAACCAAGGCGGAGACGATCCGGTCCTGCTGTTCTTCGGACAGATCGGGGTGCATCGGCAGGCTCATCACCCGTTCGGCGACATAGTCGCTCTTCGGCGTCGCGCCGCCGCCGCTGCGGTTCGAATAAGCCGGCTGGCGGTTGAGGGGGATCGGGTAGTGGACGGCGGTGGGCACACCCGCGGCCTTGAGCCGCTCCTGCACGGCGGGGCGGTCATCGACGAACACCGTGTACTGCGCGAACACGCTGGTCCGGTCCGGCCGCACCGTCACCCGGCCGATGCCGGCGGAGTCGAGCAGCTCGTTGTAGCGCGCGCCGATGGCCAAGCGGCGTTCCACCTCCCATTCGAAGCGCTTCAGCTTCTGCAGGATCACCGCGCATTGCAGCGTGTCCATCCGCCCGCCGACGCCGATGCGGGTGTGGACGTAGCGCTTGGACTGGCCATGGACGCGGATTTCGCGGCAGGCCTGGGCCAGTTCGTCATCGTCCGTGAAGATCGCGCCGCCGTCGCCGTAGCAGCCCAAAGGCTTGGACGGAAAGAAGCTGGTGCAGGTCAGGGTGGCGAGCGCCCCGCTCTTCCTGCCTTTGTAGTCGGCGCCGAAGCTTTGCGCCGCATCGTCGATCACCGGCAGATTGTGGCGCGCGGCAAGGGCGTTGATCTCGTCCATGTCGCACGGTTGGCCGTAAAGGCTGACCGGGATGATCGCCCGCGTCTTTGCCGTGATCTTCTCCTCGATGGCGCGCGGATCGAGGTTGCAGGTGTCGGTTTCCACGTCGGCGAACACCGGCATCGCGCCGAGCAGGGCGATGGTTTCCGCCGTGGCCGCAAAGGTGAACGGCGTGGTGATCACCTCGTCCCCCGCCCCGATGCCAAGCGCCATCATACTCATCAGCAACGCTTCGGTGCCGCTCGCCACCGCAACGCAATGCCGGGCGCCGGTATAAGCCACGAGCGCCGCTTCCATCTCGGCGACTTCCGGGCCCATGATGTACTGGCCGTGGTCTAGGACGCGCTGGATCGCCTCGTTCACGTCCTCGCGCAGAGCTTCGTACTGCGCCTTCAGGTCGATGAACTGCATCATTTCGCCAGGCACGTGACTTCGCCTTCCTTCAGGAGGTAGCGGTCGCCGGTATGGGCGCAGGCCGCTTCGCCGTCGCCGTCCAGCGACAGCTCGAGCCGCTCGCCGTAGCGGCTCATCCAGCCGATCTGCCGCGCCGGAACGCCGGCCATCAAAGCGTAGGCCTTGACGTCGCGGTTCACCACCGCGCCGGCCGCGACAAAGGCATATTCGCCGATCGTGGAGCCGCACACGATCGTGCAGTTCGCCCCCAAGGTGGCGCCGCGGCGGACCAGCGTGTCGCGATATTCGTTCTTGCGCTCAACAAAGCTGCGCGGGTTGTAGACGTTGGTGAACACCATCGACGGTCCGCAAAAGACGCCGTCCTCCAGAGTCACATTGTCGTAAACCGAGACGTTGTTCTGGATCTTGCAATCGTCGCCGACGGTGACGCGATTGCCGATGAACACGTTCTGGCCCATCGACACCCGCTTCCCCACACGGGCGCCGCTGCAGACATGGGCGAAATGCCAGACACGCGAGCCTTCGCCGATCTCGGCGCCTTCGTCGACGATCGCGCTGTCATGCTTGGTGTAGCTCACCGCGAAGCCTTGCCGACCATTGGGTGGTAATCGCCGGTCAACGCCGCGGGCTTCGCGGTGCGGATGTCGGTAACGGTGGAGATGGCGCAGCGATTCTCCTCCAGCCCGAAGCCATTGCCCTCCAGTATCCGCTCATAGCTGCGGGTGTGGAGATCGGTGAAGCCGCCGGAAAATTCGATTTCCTCGCCGTCGATGGTGATCGACCGGAAGGTACGCTGGCCTGCTTCCTGCTGCGCGGGCGGAAGATCGTTGGCATCCACCGACAGGAACCAGCGCACCCGGGCGCGCTCATATTCCAGATAGCCGCCGGCGCGCGTCGCGTCGTTCAGGTGGACGACGTTGGCCTGGATGCCGCCGAAGATGAAGTGGAGCATGTCGAAGAAGTGGACGCCGATATTGGTCGCAATCCCGCCCGATTTCTTCTCGTCCCCCTTCCAGCTGTGCAGGTACCAAAGGCCGCGCGAGGTGATGTAGGTGAGGTCTACGTCGTGCTTCCGGCCGGAAGACGCTTCGGCGGCGACCCGCTCCTTCAGTGCGATGATCGCCGGGTGGACGCGCAGCTGGAGGATGGTGTTGATCTTGTGGCCGGTGGCCTCTTCGATCTCGGTCAAGCCGTCGATATTCCAGGGGTTGAGGACCAAAGGCTTCTCGCAAATCGCATCGGTGCCTGCCCGCAGCGCGAAGCGCATGTGGCTGTCGTGCAGGTAATTGGGCGAGCAGATCGAGATGAAATCGGCCGCTTCGCTGTCGCCGCGGCGGCGCAGTTTGTCGAGATGCCGATCGAACCGCTCGAACTCCGTGAAGAAGCTGGCGTCCGGAAAGTAGCTGTCGATCACGCCCACCGAATCCGAAGGATCCATGGCCGCGACCAAGCGGTTGCCCGTCGCTTTGACGGCCTGCATGTGCCGTGGAGCGATGTAGCCGGCGGCGCCGATCAGCGCGAAATTTTTCATAGGAAATAAATCTTGTAGGGTACCCAAAACGACGCGTGCGTCGCGGCCGTCAGCCAGACGAACTGAACGGCGGCGCTATAGGCGATGACGGCAAGCGTCAGCAACCCATTGGGCTTGCCGTGCCGCTGGAAGGCGTAAGGCAGGCGGGAGAAGACCACGAGCTGCAGCGGAATGAGGTACAAGGCCAGCCTGTCGACCACCACCGACGCTTCAAGCACGAGCAGGAAGAACAAGGAACCGAGCGCGGCGAGCGAGACGTTGCGCCACAGCAATCGGTCGAATTCCCCAGCGGCGAACCGCCTCTGAAAAAGCAGAAACAGGATGGCCGGGAGCACGTTCATCGCGACGCGGATGGCAGCGCCCTGCGCGTCGTAATCCGCCTCCACATAGTTGGTCATCAGCGTGTCGAGATCGGCCTGGAGCAGGAGATAGTAGAGGATCGCGGCGAGCGCCCCGCCGATGCCGAGGGTCGCCCAGCGGTTCTGGGTGGCGGCAAAGGCGACGATGGGAAGGATGACGATCGCCGTTTTGTGGAACAAGGCGGCGGCGGCGATATAGATGCCGAAGCGGAGCATCGAATGGCCCCGGCGGAATTCGCTCATTCCCGCCATCATCAGGCCGATCGCGACGCCCTGCCGGGTGTAGCCCATGGCGACCACGATCACCAGATACGGGATGGCGACGCAGATGGCGAGCCAGGGGTTGGGCTGCTGGCGAACGAAGCGGGCAAGGCCCCAGGTGAAGAAAGCGGCGCAGATCAGGTTCACGAACCAGATGCCGGCACCGAGCCGCACGGCGATCCAGTTCAGAAAGGAGTAGCCGGGATCGCCCTTGGCCAAAGCCTCGCCCAGATCGGCGAAGCGATAATCGTCGAGTAGAAAGACGTAGGTGAACCAGTCCCCGCCGACTTCGAAGCGCAGGCCGATCATCAGCAGGATCATGAGGGCTATGATCACCAGGATCGGCCCGCCCTGCGTCGCCCGCCGGGGATCGGTGCGGTATTGAACCGCCCCGGCCGCGCACAGGGTGAAGATAAGCCAATAAGGGAACACGCCGAACCTCCAGCACCGGCCGCCGGCAGGCGACAGGCGGTTTCCCTGCGCTATAGAGGCTGGCCGCCGCCTCCGTCCAGACGCGGGCGCGGCACGCTTAAGCCGCACGAGCCCTGGGACGATATGACCACCAAAACCGTTTTGCTGTCGATTAATGCTTCCTGGAACATCGTCAATTTTCGCCAAGGGCTGATTCGCGGCCTGCAGGCGCAGGGCTACCGCGTCGTTGCCCTTGCGCCGCCCGATGCGTGGAGCGCGCGCTTCGCGGAACTGGGGGTGGAATACCATGCCATCGACATGGACAAGAAAGGCGTCTCGCCTGCGCGCGACCTCAAGCTGCTTGCCGCTTACTACCGGGCAATGAAGGCGCTGAAGCCGGACGTGTTCCTCGGCTACACCGCCAAGCCCAACGTCTACGGCTCGATGGCGGCGCACGCGCTCGGCATTCCGGTGATCAACAACGTTTCGGGGCTCGGCACCGCCTTCATCCGCCAGAGCCTGCTGACCCGGATCGTCTCGGCCCTGTACCGAACCGCGTTCCGCCGCTCCCACACCGTGTTCTTCCAGAACGACGAGGACCGGCAGCTCTTCGTCCGCAACAAGCTGGTGCGCGAAGGCAAAGCGCGGCTCCTGCCCGGATCGGGGATCGACCTCGAACGCTTCGCGCCGGCGCCTCCCCGCGATGCGGACGCGGCGCCGACGTTCCTGCTCATCGCGCGGCTGCTGCGGGACAAAGGCGTCATCGAATATGTCGAAGCAGCGCGGCTGGTGCGGCGCGAAGTGCCCGAAGCGCGTTTTCAACTGCTCGGCTTCCTGGACGTGGAGAACCGCACCGCCGTGTCCCGCGCCGAGGTGCAAGGCTGGCAGGCGGAAGGACTGGTCGAGTATCTCGGCGCGTCCGACGATGTGCGCCCCGCGATCGCCGCGGCGGACTGCGTCGTTCTCCCCTCCTACCGCGAAGGCCTGCCGCGCACCTTGCTGGAGGGCGCCGCTTTGGCCCGGCCGTTGATCGCCACCGACGTGCCCGGCTGCCGGCAGGTGGTGGACGAAGGCATGAACGGCTTCCTCTGCGAAGTCAGAAACCCCCGGTCGCTTGCCGACGCGATGCTGCGCATGATCCGCCTGTCATCGGCGGAGCGTGCCGCAATGGGCGCGGCCGGGCGCGCGAAAATGGAGCGGGACTATGACGAGAAGCTGGTCATCGGCCGCTACCTCGACGCCATTGCGGAGGCGCTCGCTTAATCCGCCGAGAGGTGGCGGGCGGCAGGCTTGGCTTCCTCGCTTCGCCGGCTCTTGCGGGCTTTGGCGCGCGGCTCCGCCATCAGGGCGCAGCACATGGCGAAGACGGCGCTGATCGCCGCGGTGCGAAGCGGGTAATCGATCAGGCTGTGCGCAAGAATCGCCGCCGAGGCGATTGTCGCCGCCCGGGCGAAATAATCCGGCTCTTCCGCGCGCCAAATGGTGACGGTGCGGCGCGCCCACCAGAACAGGAACAGCAGGATCAGGATCAGGCCCGGCAGCCCCGTCTCCAGCGCCAGCTCGATATAATCGCCGTGGACGTGGTTCATGTACCAGCGGGTGATGGTGTCGTGCGGCTCGTAGCTGCGATAGACTTCGTTGTAGCTGCCGATACCGGAGCCGAACGGCATGAAATCGCGCGCCGCGGTGATGGTCCGTGCGAAGCTTTCCGAGCGGGTGTCGCGGGAGGCATCGGCTTCGGCGTCGGTTATCGTTGCTCCGAATGGCGCGCTGAAGGCGCCGATCACCGCACCGGCGATCAGCAGCGCAACCAGCGCCCCCGCCCAGGCGGGCAGCCGGCGCTTGCGCGACAGGATCATCATGATGCTTGCGGCCAGCACCGGAACGGCAAGGCCGAGACCGGCGATCGAACGGTTCGCGGCAAGACCCACGAAGACGATGGTCAAGGTGCCGGCAAGAACCACGAACATGCCGGAGCTGCGCTGCACCGACCGGCCACGAGCTCGCGCCTGAACGTAGAGGGCGGCAAGGAACGGAACGGTGGCGACCAGCATCGTCGCGAAATGGTTGGCGTTGGAGAAGAAGCCGACGGTGACGCCGTAATTGGTGATGTCGTAGAGGTACCAGGGCGATTGCTCGCCGCCGACCATCTGCAGGGCGCCGATGCCCACCGAGGCGATTGTGACGATCGCCAGCACCCAGGCGAACCAGGATGCGCGAAATGCGCCGAGGCGTAGGATGCCGAGCAAGACGGCGAAGGCGGGAAGCAGCCACAGGGCCGAACCGACGGTCCGCGCCGCAGAAAGGGAGATAGGAAGCCAGGGCAAAGGCTCGCCAAGCATCCGGAAGCCATCGGCGACGCGTTCGCGACCGGGGAGCGCCGTCCAGACGGAAGGCGGGAGCGGGATCAGCTGGACCAGGATCAGCAGGATCGCCAGCCCCGAGAGCAATATCAACTGACGCCCCGGCGTCGGCATCGGCGCGCTTCGCCGGGAGATTGCCGCCCAGAAGAGCAAGGCCACCGCCAGCAGCTGGAGCACCATGTTGGCCCAATAGCCGGCCGCGCTTGCGCCGCCGAGCAGCAGGCACAGGAGCAGAAAGGCGGGCACGACGGCGAGGCGGATCTGATGCTTCACGAGGCGCCTCGCGGAACGATGCGCAACTGGCTGATCGTCGCGGTCTGCGCCTTGGGGAACTCGCCCGCGACGCCGCTGAGCTTGAGCCATTGGCCGGAGCAGCCGGCGGGAACGGTGAACTCGGCAGCGAATCCGCGGGGCGTGTAGTCCACCTCCTTCAGCGTCATCGACAGAAGCTGGCCCTTGCCGCCGGTGCAGGCCACCGTCCAGGCAAGCTGGCTGCCTTCGCCGTTGGCCGAACCTTCGGCGCGGAACTGAAGGCGGTATTTGCCCGGCTTGAGCAGAAGCAATTGCTTGGCGAGATCGACTGATTCGCGCCCGTAGAAATCGACGTTCAGCGCCGGGCCCGCGCTGCGTTCGGCGACACCGGCGGTTGAGGTTGCGAATTGCCAGTTGAATGGCGGGGCGCCTGGAGCGCCGCGGAAGTCGCCGTCGTAAAGACCCTTGTCCCCGCCGCCGGCGGGGAGACCTGCGAAGCTGCGCCACAAGCCGTGTGCGCGGGCGAGATCGCCGCTGTCGACAAGCTTGGCCAGCAAGGCGCGCTGCCAGGGCAGGCCGTCCGCGGTGCCAGCGGTTGAACGGCTACTTGATGCGATGTCGAGGATGAGGTTGGGGTCGGCGCCGGTCTCGGCGAGCTTGGCGAGCACGGCTTGCTGCAGCTCCGGCTCGTTGGCGAGGACCTTGATCAGCGCTGCGCCCGTTTTCGGCTCCCGCACCATCCGCGCCAGTTCCGGCACCAACACTTCGCCGGCGCGCGGCATCAGCCGGTTCAAGGCGGCGATTTCAATGCCGGCTTCGGGGATCTTGCGGGCGCGCAGGTAGCGGTCGAGCAGGATCAGGCGGGCGGTGCGGGCGCGGGCGTCGCGGCGGCGCGCTTCCAGCAACAGGCGTTCGCCTTCTTCCTCGCGGCCGTTGGCGAGTGCATCCACCGCGGCGAGATAAAAGGGCTCCTCCGTCAGCGGCGCGCCGGCAAGCGCGTCGATCGCGGAAGCGCGCGCGGCAGGGCTCAGCCGGCCCTGTTTCGCCTGAAACTCGGCCATGGCCAGCGCGATGCGGACGCGGGGGTGATCGGGAGCAAGCAGGATCGCGGCGCCCGGCGAGCGGCGGATCAGCGCGTCGACCCCGGAGGTTTTGACCACCTGCCAGGCAAGCAGAAGCGCCCCTGCCAAGGCAAGGGCGACCCTGATCCAGTAAGTGGGGCGCGAGCCGCCCGCCGCCGCGTCCTTATTCGCTCTCACGCTGGGCGATCAGCTTGATTTCGCGTTCGCGGCTGCCGACGCCGCCATAAGCGTAAGGCTCGTAACCGTAGCCGTAGCCATAGCCATGCGCCTGCGCCCGGAACTTGGTCAGCACCGCACCGACGATGTTCCCCCCGCCGGCCTTCAACCGGTTTACCGCGTCAAGCGCGGCGCGGGTGCGGGTTTTGCCGCTTTCGATCACCATCAAGGTCGCGCGGCAGACGGCGGACAGCAACGGCGCATCGGCCAGGCCGAGCACCGGCGGTCCATCGACGATGACCATGTCGTACTGAGCCTGCGCTTCCGCCAGAATTGCCTTGAGGCGCGGCGAGGCAAGCAGTTCGGCCGGGTTGGGCGGCAGCGGGCCGCACGGCATGAGCGACAGATTTTCGAACTGCGTCTTCAGGATATGGGCGTTGATCGGATCCGAATTCGTCAGGAGCTTGGACAAGCCCTCGTTCGGCTCCAGGCCGGTGACAAAGGCCGGTTTGCGCAGATCGGAATCGATCAGCAGCACCGACTGCCCAAGCCGCGCGAAGCTTTGGGCAAGCGCGAGCGTCGTGCTCGATTTGCCCTCCGCGGCGCGGGTACTGGTGACCAGCAAGGTCTTGGGCGCGCCGGTTTCGGTGGTGAACTGAAGCGAGGTGCGCAGGGAGAAATAGGCCTCGGACACCGCCGACGACTGATCCTTGAGTTCCTCCGACATCGCGCCCGCGCCCTTTTTCTTCGGGATCGCGCCCAGGGACGGCAGATCGAGCTTGTCGCGGACGTCGTCCGGGGTCTTGATCGTGTCGTTCAGGAACTCGAGGGCAAGCGCCGCGCCGACGCCGGCAATCAGGCCGAGCACCAGACCGATCAACAGGTTCAGCATCATGTTCGGCTTGTAGGGGCCGCCCGGCGGCTCCGCGCGATCGACGATGGACACGGTGTTGGTGCCGATGCCGCCCGCGACGCCGATCTCCTTGTAGCGCTGCAGAAGCGCGTCGTAGAGCGAGCGGTTGGTGTCCACCTCGCGCTGGAGGATGTTGTACTGGATGCGGTTGCCGCGCTCGTTGAGAACCGAGCCTTTGAGCTGGGCAACGCGGGCCTGGAGATTGCGCTCCTCCGCCGCGGCCGCGCGGTACTCCGCGGCAAGCGCGGTTGATTGGCCGCCCGACACCGTTCCCGCTTCACGCGCAATCGAACCATCGATCGATTCAATGCGCGAGCGCAGCCGCACCATGTCGGGATAATCCGGGCGGAAGGTGCTTAGTTTTTCCTGATATTCCGCCTGCAATTTTGAACGCTCGGCACGAAGCTCCGAAGTGCTTTCCGTAACCTTGCCGGCATTGAGCGCGCCCGACTGGCGATACCGCTGCTCGGCGGTGATCCGGCGCGATTGGGCGGTGGCAAGAGCCTCGTTGAGTGCAACCAGGGACGCGCCTTCGAGCGAATTGGTGTCGCCGCCGCCTTCCCCTTCGGGGCCGCCGCCGCCGACGCTGATCAGCCCTTCGCGCTGGGCGTAGGCGACCAGCTGCCGCTCGGTATTCTCAAGCTCGCCCTTAACCGTGCGGATCTGCTTTTCAAGAAACTGGCGCGCGTAGGACGAGGCTTCGTAACGACGCTCGAGATTGGTGTTGATGAAGTTTTCGGCAAAGCTGTTGGTGATCCGCGCCGCAAGCGCCGGATCCTCCGACGTATAGGCGATCTTCACCAACCGGCTTCCCTCCACGGGATCGACTTCGAAGCCGCCCATGAGCCGTCCGGTTGCAGCCTTGAGCCGCTGCGCGCGGTCCGGCGAGGCTCCCGAAAAATCCTCATCGGCGGCAAGGTTCAATTCCTGCGCCACGCGCTGGGCGAGGTTCTTGCTCGCAAGAAGCCCATATTGCGTCGCCAGGAATTCACGGTCGTTGGTGCTTCCCTGCGTACCGGATTTGCGATCGTCGAGAATCTGAACGGTGGGCGGATTGATCTCCAGCACCGCATTGGCGCGGTACAAGGGCGTCGTCATGAAGGTGATGACCACGGCACCGGCGAGGGCCACGGCGACGGCGCCAAGGATCAGCCAGCGCCATTCGAAGATGATCCGCCACAAGGTGCCGAAATTGAGTTCGGGCGCGGCCGGGCCTGCATAGCTGCGCTGGCCCCATTGCTGCGCAAGCGCGAGATCGCCGCCCGCCTGGGGGGCGAGCGGCCATATCGGCTGAGCGCCTGCGGGCTCGATGTCATTCCTGCTCATGGGACGCGAAGATGCCTTTCACGCGAAAATGCATGTACCTGGGGGCGCTCCTAGCAGGAGCGCCGCCGAATCAGAAGGGCTTGAAGATGCTGAAGATCGGCAAGGCGGTGAGGACTTCCCGCTGGATCGCCTTCACCTTTGAACCGTCGACCACGACGATGTCGCCGCTGTAGACGCGCGGGTCTTCCGCCGTGCCCCGGCGAATGGCGGTAAGATCAAAGGCCGCGGCCATGCGCTGACCCTGGATCTGGCGGAAAATGGCGACGCGGCGCGGATTGGCGTTTTCATCGGTGCCGCGGGCCATGGCGATGACCTGCATCAACGAGGTGGGGCCGGCGACGGCGAACTGCCCCGGCTGGCGAACCGAACCGTCCACCGTCACGACGCGCGAGGTCGATTTGGAGATGCCGACGCTTACGTCCGGATTTTGCAAATACTTGGCGCCAAGCGCTTGGGTGATGCGCGCGTCGAGCTGATCGGTGGTGAGATCCACCGCGCGGACGTTGCCGATCAACGGAAGGCCGATATTGCCGGTCAGGTCGACGTCGAACTCGCCGGACAGGTCCGGCACCTGGAAAACGGTGACCTTGAGCTTGTCGAGCGGCGCGATCCGGTAATCGAGATCGAGCGCGGTGGTGGAAGGCGCGTCCGGCGCAACGAAGCCGGTCGGTTCATAAGGGATCGATCCGCCACGTTTATCCGCGCAACCGGCAAGAAGCGTCAGGGCCGCAGCCAGAAGCGCAAGCAGCAGCAGGCGCGGCGCATCCATCGCGGCAGGCTTCGCGGCGGCGAGCGCGGCCGCCTTGGGAGTATGTTTGGGCGACACGGACAGTCCTGGGTTACGCAAAATCTCGATCCTCCAAATGCGCGGACACCGCCTTTGGGTCAAGTCGAATTGCTCGACACTGAACAATCTCGATCAGGAAAGACGTTGATTTTCAACAACCTGATCTTGCTTGCAGCGCCGTTTCCGCGGCGCCCGGCCGCGCGTCACCCGCCTTCCGGCTCTTGCCGGCCGGTTGAAAGGTACCAGCGCTGATCGTCCTCGATCGCCAAAGCGGTCAAAACGCCGCTATGGTAAGCGCCGGTATCGATCGCGATGCGGTTCGGCCGCTCCTCCACCTGCGGAACAATGGTGTGGCCGTGGACCACCATCACGCCATGTTCTTTCGTGTCGGACAGGAACGGATCCCGGATCCAGCGCAGGTCGTAGCGGTCCTGCTGCTCGATGCCGACGCCTGGGCGGATGCCGGCGTGAACGAACAGGTAGTCGCCGAAGCGGAAAGTGTCGCCGAAGCTTTCCAGGAAGTCGGCATGGGCGCGCGGCACCTTGGCGCGGAGCAGCTGCAGCGCGGCGTCTTCGGCAAGCAGGCGCAGCGAGTCGGGCTGGAGGC
The DNA here is from genome assembly GCA_036399095.1 of Allosphingosinicella sp. Classification (GTDB taxonomy): domain Bacteria; phylum Pseudomonadota; class Alphaproteobacteria; order Sphingomonadales; family Sphingomonadaceae; genus Allosphingosinicella. Next base: position 37,394 of record DASWNT010000010.1, on the reverse strand, counting down.
CGTAGCTTTGCGCGCATTCGGCGCCACCGAACTTCAGCCAGCTCGGCAGAATGGAGGCGTCGCCGCCGAGCATCCGCAGCAGCACTTCCTCGTGATTGCCGGCAAGGAAGATGGGGCGCGCACCTTCCGGCTGATAGGTGCGGAGCCGTTCAACCACGCCAGCCGATTCGGGGCCGCGATCGATCAGGTCGCCGAGAAAGACAATGAAGTTGCGCTTCGGCGGGCGCGACGCGATGTCCGCCTCCACCTTGGCGAGGAGCAGGTCAAGCAGATCGAGGCGGCCGTGAATGTCGCCGATCGCGTAAGCGCGCGCGCCTTCCTTGCCCCGGGGCGTGGAGTCCCCGCCGCCGATCAACCCACGCGACAATTTCTTGAGAAAACTCATGCTTTAACGCTTCATCTATCCTGTGATCCGGCCTTCAACGCCTGTCGAGGCCGATCGGGTCAAGGAAAAGCTTGCCCGGGTTCATGATCCCGGCGGGATCGAGCGCGGACTTGATCGCCCGCTGCGCCGCAATCTGGGCGGGCGCGGCGGTGCGCAGATATTCGGACAGCTTCATCTGGCCGATGCCGTGTTCGGCCGAAATGGAGCCGCCGGCGGCGGTTACAAGATCGTAGATGAAGGCGGAAACGGCGGGGCCCTGTTCGGCGAGCCAGGCGGGGGCGTCTGCGTCGCGCGGCGCCTGGACGTTGAAATGGACGTTGCCGTCGCCAAGGTGGCCGAAGCCGATGATCCGGCTGCCGGGGAAGCGCGCCTCCACCGCCGTTCGCGCCTCTTCCATGAAACGGGGCATGGCCGACACGGCAACCGAGATGTCGTGCTTCAACGACGGCCCCTCCTGGCGCTCCGCTTCGGAGATCGTCTCGCGAAGCCGCCACAGCGCTTCCGCCTGGGTTTCGTTGGCGGCGACCACCGCATCCTGGGCAATGCCGCTTTCCAGCGCGTCGCCAAGCGCGGTGCCGAGCCCGTCGGCTGCGTCGGCGGCTCCGGCCGGCGCAACTGCCTCGATCAACACGTGCCAGGGCTGGACGCTGTCGAGGGGCGGTCGGCTGCCGGGAATATGCCGCAGCACCAGGGCAAGCGCGTCGTCCGGCACCAGTTCGAAGCTTTCCACCGCTTCGCCGAGCCGTTCCTCCAGGTGGCGAAGCAGCCGAAGCGCGTCGCCCGGGCCGGCGAGTCCCGCCCAAGCGACGGCGCGCGAGCCCGGCGCGGCGACGAGCCGCAGGCTTGCGGCGGTGACAACGCCCAGAGTGCCTTCCGCGCCGACCAGCAATTGACGCAGATCGTAGCCGCGATTGTCTTTGCGAAGCGCGCTTAGGCCTTCGAAGAGCGAACCGTCCGGAAGCACCGCTTCCACGCCCAGAACCAGCGCCCGCATCGACCCGAAGCGAAGCACCTGGGTTCCGCCGGCATTGGTGGAAACAAGGCCGCCGATTGTCGCCGATCCCTTTGCACCGAGCGACAAGGGAAAGCGTCGGCCCGCCTCAACCGCGGCATCGTGCACCTGGCTCAGGATCACGCCCGCTTCGGCGACCAGTACATTGTCGTCGGTGGAGAGGCTCCGGATGGCATTCGTTCGGCGAAGCGACAGGAGAAGGGCGCTGCCGCGCTCGCACGGCGTTGCGCCGCCGACCATGGAGGTATTGCCCCCCTGCGGCACAAGGGCGACGCCTTCCGCCGCACAGCGCCTGACGATCTCCTGCACTTCCGCCGGGGACGCGGGTGACAGCAAGGCCGCCGCCGCGCCGCGGTAGCGGCCGCGCCAGTCGGTCAGCCAGGGCTCGATGTCGTGCGGATCGCGGCTGAAGCCGCGCGGCCCGAGCAGGGCTTCGAGGTCGTGCAAAAGGCTATCGGACGGCGCGTTGGGCATAGGCGTCCACTGGCGCAAAGGCCTTCGCCATGCAACGGCGAGCGCTCAGGGGCGGTTCAGCCGGGAGGCCATAGCGGGGAGCCGTGAATCTGAAACGACGCACCTTTCTTTCAACCGCGGCAGTCGCCGGCGTCGGCGCGGCAATGCCCTCTTGGGCCGCAACCGGGCCGCTGACGCCCGAACAGTTCGGCGCCAAGGGCGACGGCGTCACCAACGATACGGATGCCTTTGCACGGCTTGCGCAGGCGATCGCCCTTCGTGGCGGCGGTGAGATCGCGCTGCGCAAGACGACCTACCTTGTCGGGCGGCAGCTCCTCGGCCACGCGGCGCGTACCGGCTATGCGTTTGAGCCCGCCACTATTCTCGAGTTCGTGAACCTGCCCGGGCCGCTGACCATAAGCGGCAATGGCGCCCGGCTGCTCTGCGCGCCGGGGCTTCGCTACGGCACGTTCGATTCGCGCACCGGCGCTGCGACCAAGAACAAGATGCCCTACACCCAGCCCGGCGAGCTCGCCTCTCCCTATCGCGCGATGATCCGAGTGGAGAACAGCGCGGGCGCGGTGGAAATCAGCGACCTGGAACTCGACGGGAATTTGAAGCGGCTCAAGATTGGCGGGCAATATGGCGACACCGGCTGGCAAATCCCGGCGACGGGCTTGCTGCTGATCAACAACAAAGCAAGCGAGCGGATTTCCCGCATCCATTCGCACCACCATGCCCAGGACGGGATCATGATCGACGGCGTCGACCGCAGCCGCGGTTCGGCGGCGGCGTCGGTGATCGAGGACGTGCGCTGCGAATATAATGGCCGCCAGGGCGTCAGTCTGGTCGGCGGCCGTGGCTATGCCTTCAAACGCTGCAAGTTCAACCACACGGGGAAGGCCGGGATCGCGACCTCGCCCGGCGCCGGCGTCGATATCGAGGCGGAAGCCGGAAAGAAGGTCCGCGACGTCAGCTTCGCGAACTGCGAGTTTTCCAACAATTTCGGCTGCGGGCTGGTTGCGGACAGCGGCGACAGCGAAGGGGCGAGCTTCACCGCCTGCACCTTTATCGGCTCCACCAACTGGGCCGCCTGGCCGAACAAGCCGCGCTTCCGCTTTGTGGATTGCACCTTCGTCGGCCCGATCGTTCGCGCCTTTGGCGATCCGAACCGCGAGCGCGCGACGCAGTTCCACGGCTGCACCTTTCGCGACGATCCGGCGCTTTCGCCCACTGGGACAGTGTACGGTGGCGAAAACACCGACCGGCCGATCGGCGACCTGCCCGGCAACAAGAATGTGTTGTTCAACAAGTGCCGCTTTCTGCTCACCCACCAGGCGGTTCTGCCCTGGTCGGTGGACGTCACCTATGCGGACTGCACCCTGTCGCAAAAGGCGCCGAAACACGGCTTCCCCCGCGGCGTCTATCTCGGTCGAAACACCATCACCGGCGCGGTGGCAATCGGCGGATCGCTTGTGCAGGGCTCTTTGACCGTGAACGGCCAGCATTACGGGTCGGGGCGCATCTAAGCCGCCGCGGGCGTTGCAGCGCCGCATCATTGCTTCGCCTTAGTGGCCGCGATCCGCCACAAGGCCTTCCATTCTCACGGCTTTCGTGCCTAAGGCAGCCAAATCGTTACGGGAGCGTGGGCGCGCTTGAAGAGAGTCTCGTTTCTTTTGGCCGCAGCCGGCATGGGCGCGCTTGCCTCCGCATCCGCGGCGGCCGCGCAGGCGCAGCCTGTACAGGATACGTCCGCCCAAGCTCAGCCCGCCGGCGAGCAGCCGATCGTTTCCGACAGTCAGTTCGAGGAAGAGCTGCCGCCGCTTGATCCGGAATTCGGCAAGCCGCTGGAGCCGCTCGAGGATTTCCAGGTGGAAGACGTGCCGCCGGTGACTGCCGAGGGCGAGATCGTCGCCGATGCCCCTGGTGCCGATCCGGAGCTCACCCGCCCGCTCACTCCGATCACGGAATTCGACGTGCGCGTGCCCGAGCCGGGCACCGAAGGCGCCGAGGACGCGCCGGGTCCGGTGGAGCCGGTGCGTTATTCGCTTGAAGTGGAGGGGCTGGAGGAGGTCGACCTCGAAGGCCGCTTCATGGGCCTTTCCGCTCTGGAAGATGCGGACGGCGAGGCAACCAACGGGTCGCAGGTGGCGCAGCGGGCGGAAGAAGACGAACTGCTCGCCGTTCGCCTGCTTCGTTCAGAAGGTTATTACGACGCAACGGCCCAATCCACGATCACGCAGGTGCCGGACCAGCCGGGGCGGCTGACGGTCGTGGTGACGGCGGTGCCGGGGCCGCGCTACAATTTCGGGAATATCGTGATCACCGGCGGCGCGACGGATCCCGCCGGTCTGGTGCGCGAGGCGCTTCCGCTCAAGGAAGGCGAGCCGATCGTCGCCTTGAGCGTCGAAGCCGCCGAAGCGAATGTCCGCCTCAAGCTTCCGCAGCAGGGCTATCCCTTTGCCGAGATCGGGCTGCGCGACATCCTGCTCGATCCCGACACGCGGCTTGGCGACTACACGCTTCCCGTGGACCCGGGCCCGCGCTCGCGCTTTGCCGGCTTCACCACCGAGGGCGACCTCGCCTTTGGGCCGAAGCATGTCGAGGTCCTGTCCCGCTTCAAGCGCGGCGAATTGTACGACCACCGCAAGGTGGACGACCTGCGCGAGGCGATGATCGCGACCAGCCTCTTCTCCACCGTGTCCGCCGAACCGGTGCGCACCGGCGAACTGGCCGAAGACGGGTCGGAATATGTCAACATCCTGGTCCGCCAGGATGCCGGCCCTCCACGGGCGCTGTCGGCCAATGCCGGCTTCAGCACCGGCGAAGGCTTCCGGATCGAAGGCACGTGGGAGCACCGCAACTTCTTCAAGCCGGAAGGTGCGATCCGCGCGACTGCAATCGCCGGCACCAAGGAGCAAACGCTCCGTTTCCAGTTCCGCAAGTCCAACGCCGGCCAGCGCGACCGCACCATCCTGGTGCAGGCCGAGGCCGGGCGACGCGATTACCTCGCCTTCCGCGGCTACACCGCGCGCCTCCATGCGCTGATCAGCCGCGAATCGACCCCGATCTGGCAGAAGAAGTGGACCTATGCGGCCGGCGCCGAGCTGATCGCCACCAACGAAAGCGTGATCGGCGAGCCGCGCCTGTCGATCGGCGACGCCTTCTTCCTTGCCGGCGTCAACGCTCAGCTCGGCTACGACGCATCGAACAGCCTGCTTGATCCCACCAAGGGCTTCCGGCTGCTTGGCCGGGTCAATCCGGAGACCTCGCTGCGCGAGCCGGGGCAGCCTTATATCCGCAACATCTTCGAAGGCAGCGCCTACTTCCCGGCGGCGGAGAACATCACGCTTGCCGGCCGCGCGCGGGTGGGATCGATCTACGGCGCGGAGCTGAACGAGCTCGCCCCGTCGCGGCGGCTTTATGCCGGCGGCGGCGGATCGGTGCGCGGCTTCGGCTTCCAGGAGCTCGGCCCCCGGATCGAGGTCGCCAATCCGAAGTTCGATCCCACCGACCCGGAGGAAGAGGATTCGCCGACCATTTCCGTCCCCACCGGCGGGCGCAGCCTGGTCGAATTCGCGCTGGAGGCGCGCTATCGCTTCGGCAATTACGGCGTGGTCGGCTTCGTTGATGCGGGGCAAGTCTATGAAAGCCAGTCCCCGAGGCTGAGCGACATGCGCTTGGGCGTCGGCGTCGGCGGACGCCTGTATACGAATTTCGGGCCGCTTCGCGCCGACATCGCAATGCCGCTCGGCCGCCGCAAGGGCGAGTCGCGCTTCGCCGTCTACATCTCCATCGGGCAGGCCTTTTGATGGCTGACGAGGGCGCAATCGACGACGCACCCGCGCCCGCCGCCGTGCCGATCGGCCGCCACCGCGCGCGCACGATTGTGAAGTGGGTCGGCATCGTGTTGCTCGGCCTTGTCGTTCTGCTTGCCGCCTTCTGGATCTGGCTCAATTCCAGCCTCGGCCACCGTTACGTGGTGCGCCAGATCAACAATCTGGAGATGGCGTCCGGCCTCGACATCGACGTGCAGCGGATCGAGGGTTCGCTGTTCGGCGAGCTCAAGGTTTACGGCCTGACGCTGAAGGACACCAAGGGCACCTTCTTCGCCGCCCCCGAAGCGACGCTCGACTGGCGGCCGCTGTCCTACCTCAAGAACCATGTCGACATCAAAGCGCTGATCGTGCCGCAGGCGCGGCTGATGCGCCTGCCGGAGCTGAAGCCCGGCGATCCCAACGCGCCGATGCTGCCCGACATCGATATCGACGTCGGCCGCTTCGAAGTCGGCAAGATCATGGTGGACCAGGGGGTGACGGGTTACCGCCACCTCCTCGGCCTCAGCGGCCGCGCCAAGATCGCCGACGGGCGGGCGCAGGTCGCGCTCGACGCCGGCGCTCTCGCCGCTCCGGGCCTTCCCGGCGGAGACAAGCTCGTGCTTCGCGTCGATGCCCAACCGGAAGCCAACCGCTTGGCGCTCGGCATGCGCGTGGAAGCGCCGGCCAACGGCTTCGTCTCCGGCCTGACCGGCATCAAACAGCCGCTTGCCGCCCTTGTCACCGGTTCGGGCGACTGGAAGAATTGGAACGGCCGCGCCCGTGCCAACCTTGGCGGCAAGCAATTCGCCAACCTGACGCTCGGCAACAAGGAAGGGACGTGGACCTTTGCCGGGCCGCTGTCCCCCGGCCTGATCCTCGCCGACGGTCCTGCCAAGAAATTGCTCGGAGACGTCCAGCTCAACCTCACCACCGGCTGGAAAGAGCGCCGCGCCGATCTTCGGCTTCGGCTGAACTCGTCGGCGCTTGCCCTTGCCGCCGAGGGCGTCGCCGATCTCGGCCAGAACAAGTTCGAAGACATGAAGGTCGCCGGCCGGCTGCTTCAGCCGGGCGCCGTCGCGCCGGGGCTGACGGCGCGCGACCTGCGGATCGAGGCGGTGCTGAACGGCGCCTTCGCCACCCCCTTCGCCGCCTACAATATCCGCGCCGGCGCGGTCGGCTTTAACGGCACGGTTCTGGAAGGCCTGACCGCTCGGGGACGCGCCAAGATCGACACGGACCGGATGCGCATCCCCGTCTCGGCCCGCGCGCGGCGGGTGACCGGGCTCGACCCGTCCGTCGGCGGCTTGCTTACCAACGTCGCGTTGGACGGCACCTTGTTCGTCAGCGGCACCCGCATCGTCTCGGACGACCTCAAGGTCCGCTCCGATCGCTTGAACGCAACGGTGGTGCTCGCCGCCGACACGGCGCGCGGCCAATATCGCTTCGGGATCAACGGCACGGTCAACAATTACCGGCTGAACGGCATCGGGGTGATGGACATCACCACCGACATGGACGTGGTGACCTCCGGCGGCGGCTTCGGCCTCGACGGCCGAGTCGCGATTCGAACGAAGATGATCGAGAACGCCTCGGCGCGCGATTTCCTCGGCGGCAATGCAAGCGCGTCGGCACGGGTGCGGATGAGCGCGGCGGGCGACGTTTTGCTGGAAGACATTCGCCTCAACTCGCCGGGGCTTCGCGTCACCTCCGGGCGCGGCACCTGGTCGCCGAGCGGGCGGATCGACTTCCGGGTGGCGGCGGTTTCGCGGGCCTATGGCGCGGTGGCGGTGGTGGTCACCGGCACCGTGGATCGCCCGCAAGTGCAGCTTCGCGCCGCCAATCCCGGCTTCGGCATCGGCCTTCGCGACGTGACGGCGACGATCCGCGCGACCGGCAACGGCTACCGGATCAACGCGGCCGGCCAGTCGCAATATGGACCGTTCACCGCCGACGTGACGGTGCTCCAGGGCCGGACGCTTGCAATCGACGTCCACCGCTTGTTGTTCGCCGGCATGACCTTCACCGGCCGCGTCACGCAGACGGCGGCGGGGCCCTTCGCGGGCACGCTCAACGTCACCGGCCAGGGGATCGACGGCGTGATCCAACTCGCCGCCGCCGGACGCTACCAGCGCGCCGACGTCAACGCGCGGGCGAACGGCGCGACTATCCCCGGCGAAACCGCGATCACCATCCAGCGCGCGCTCGTTCAGGCGACGGTGATCCTCTACCCGGATGCACCGCACGTCGTCGGCGACGCTCAGTTCGAAGGCGTCCGCGCCAACAACTTCTTCCTCGCGCGCGGCCGCGCCAAGGCCGACTATCGCGGCGGACGCGGCACCGCCCAAATCTTTGCCGAAGGTTCAAGCGGCGTTCCGTTCCGGGTCGGCGCGAACGTGGCGCTGACGCCCGAGCTGATCCGCGCCAACCTCCAGGGCGAGGTCAACCGCATCCCATTCCGCCTCGCCCGCCCGGCGGAGGTCCGGAAGATGGCCGGCAACTGGCAGCTTTCGCCGACCCAGCTCGTGCTTCCGCAGGGCAATGTGCTGCTCGCGGGTCGGTACGGAAGCGCCGGCACGGTGATCCAGTCGCGCCTCAAGGACTTCGATCTCTCGCTGCTGAACGCCTTTGCGCCGGCCATGGGCGTATCCGGCAAGGTCAGCGGAAGCATCGACTTTGCCCAGCCGACCGGCTCGGCTTTCCCCCGTGCCGATGCACGGCTCAACGTTGCCGGCTTCTCCCGCACCGGTATCGCCACCCGCTCGCCGCCGGTGGACCTGGCCCTGCTCGGCGAGCTTCGCCCCGAGGGTGGCTCGCTTAACGCGGTGATCCGCCGCGGCGGCACCGTTGTCGGCCGCGCCCAGGCCCGGCTCCAGCCGGTCGGCCCCGGCGCCGGCGGCTGGATGGACCGTCTGCTTGCCGCGCCGCTGGCCGGCGGCATCCGCTACAACGGCCCGGCGGAAGTGCTCTGGTCGTTCAGCGGGCTTTCCAGCCAGCAGCTTTCCGGCCCGATCGGAGTCGCCGCCGATTTCAGCGGCCGGGTGCAGAGCCCGCAGTTGAACGGCATCATCCGCGCCAACAACCTCATCTTTACCGACGAAACCTACGGCACCCGGATCACCAGCCTGGCCGTGCAGGGCCGCTTCAACAATTCAACGCTGGAGCTGACGCGTATCTCCGGCAAGGCGGGCCCGGGAACGATCGAAGGCCAAGGCACGGTCGGCTTCGCGGCCGCCTCCGGCTACCCGATCGACATCCGCCTGACGCTTGCCAACGCTCAGCTGGCGCGCAGCGACAATATCGGCGCGACGGTGAGCGGCACCATCGCGATCACCAACAGCCGGGCCAACGGCGCGCTGATTTCCGGCGATCTCAACCTGCCCAACCTGCGCTACCAGATCATCCGCCAAGGCGCCGCCGAAGTGATCGAGCTGCAAGGCGTCCGCCGCAAGGGCGCGCCCCTGCCCGTGCCGGGCAGCGAAGACGAGGCCTCCGGAACGCCGAGCATCTGGAAGCTCGACCTTCGGGTGCGCGCCGACAACCAGCTCTTCATATCCGGCATGGGCCTCGAGTCCGAATGGCAGGCGGACCTGCGCGTCCGGGGCACGTCGGCAACGCCCGAAATCACCGGCGAAGCCGAAGTGCTTCGCGGTACCTTCAGCTTCAGCGGCCGGCGCTTCGAGCTTTCGCGCGGCCGGATCGAGTTCACCGGCGGGCGGACGTTCAACCCGCGCATCGACCTGGTCGCAACCGCCGACATCGAGGACGTGACGGTGAACATCAATGTGTCGGGCACCGCGACCACCCCGCAGATCGCCTTCACATCCAGCCCGTCCCTGCCGCAGGACGAGATCATGGCGCGCATCCTGTTCGGCGGATCGGTGAGCGAAATCTCCGCATTGCAGGCGGTGCAGCTTGCCTCGTCTCTTAATTCGCTGCGCGGTGGCGGCGGCGGCTTGAACCCGCTCGGCAAGCTGCGCTCGGCGACCGGCCTCGATCGCCTCCGCGTCCTCGGTGCGGACGAGACCACCGGCCGGGGCACGGCGGTGGCGGCCGGCTTCTACATCTCCAACGACGTCTATCTGGAGCTGATCACCGACGCTCGCGGCTTTACCGCGACGCAGATCGAGATCGCCTTGTCCAAGGCGCTGAGCGTGTTGTTCCAGGCGGGCTCCACCGGCGGCACCAACGTCAACGCGCGCTACCGCAAGCAATATTGATCCGGCGGCGATTGCCGGACAGGGGTGGCGCGATGGAATGGTATGAAATCAAGCGCTGGGTAGCGGCGGCAAGCGGCCTCGACATGGATTCGCTCCACGTCCACGTCGGCGTGCTTGCCCAGATCGCGGTGGCGGCTTTGCTCCGGCGGCGGATTTCCAGCGCCTGGCCGTGGCTTGCCGTGGCGGCGGCGGCCTTTGGCAACGAAGTCTACGATTTCCAGCTGGAGAAATGGCCCACCCGGCAGGAGCAGTTCCTGGAAAGCGTCACCGACCTTTGGAACACCATGCTTCTGCCGACGGTGCTTCTGCTCCTGGCGCGCTTTGCGCCGGGGCTGTTCGCGAGGCCCTCAGCCGATGCGGGTAAGGCGGGCGAAAGCCGGCGCGAGGCCGGGGAATAAACGTAGCGCCGGCATGAGCAGGGTGCGGGGCAAGCGGCGTTCGGCCGACCGGCGCAGCGCCTCCGCAACGCCGAGCGGACGGCGGGCGCGGGCCGAGAAAGCGTGCTGGAAGATGGCGGCGTCCTGCCCGGCGAGCAGCGCTTCCCCGGCGGCGATGCCGCTGTGCAGGGCGATCGCGACACCATCTCCGGCGAGGGAGGCAATCACCGCCGCCTGATCGCCGACCCGGTAAACGTAGGACACCGTTCCGTCCGCCCGCCAGCCATAAGGCACGCCCGCAATGGCGCTCCACGGCGTGAGGGCGCCGCCTTTCATCCGGCGGCCCAGCGCCGGAAGCTCGTTCGCCAGCTCGGCAAGCAGGAGTTCGATACCGCCGGCGTCTTTTAGGCGCGAACGGGAGACGGAGAGGCAGAGGTTGACCGTCCCGTCCTCCTGCAGCAGCGCGCCCGAATAGCCGCCGTCGAACAGGTGGAGCTCGATAAAGCCCTGGAGGTCGGCGGCGCCCGCGAAGGAAGCGCGAAGACCGAGCGGGGCGCGGGCAAGATCGACGCCGCGCTCCGTTCCGCGCAGCTCGTGCTTGCCGGTTGCGATCAGCAGGGCCTCGCCTTCCAGCTCCTCCCCATCCTCCAGCCGCAGGCGGCGCAGCTCCGGCTCGGCGGCGCGGATTGCGCGGCCGCGGAGCAGCTCGGCGCCTTCCGCTTCCGCAGCCGCCTGAAGCGCCGAGTCGAGGGTGCGGCGGGAGAGGCCGGCTGCGGCGTGGGGCAGCGGCGCTTCGAAGCGGCCCCCGGCCGTGACCAGCCGAAGCCGGCTGATCGGGTGCGCGCCCAGCGCAGAAGCGTCGATCCCAAGTTTGGCCAAGGCGGCAAGCGCGTCCCAGCCGAGGAAGCCGCCGCAGACCACGTCGCGCGGGCCGTCGCTCCGCTCCACCACCAGCGGCGCCAAGCCGCCGCGGGCAAGCACGATTGCCGCGGCGCAGCCGGCCGGCCCGGCGCCGGCGATCAGTGCAGCCGTTCGACGCATAATCTAAATGGAAAGCGGCGCACGATCCGCGCTTCGGTGATGCCCGCTTCGGCTAGGATCGTGCGCCACTCGGCAGGCCGGTAGGCGCGGGCGATGGAAAGGCGCCCGTCCTCCCGGACAATTCGGTGCACGCCGAGCAGCCGGGCGAGGAGCGGGTAGCCGGCATAAGCGAAACGGTGGCGGTGGAGGTCGTTGACCAGCCAGCCGCGCGCTGCGTGCTGCTCCATCCAGCGCAGAAAGGCGGCAAGCTGCGCCGCCGTCATGTGGTGCGCCACGAGGCTGGAGACCACGAAGTCGAAGGCGCCGAGATCGGCATAGTCGCCGGTGCGCCACTCGATTGCCAAGCCCGCCGGTGTCGCGGCGCGGGCGGCGGCTTCGCTCTTCGGGTTGAGATCCACCCCGACCAGCCGCGCCTCGATGCGCTGCTTCTTCGCCCAGGCGGCTACGGCGCGCAACATGCCGCCGTCGCCGAAGCCGACATCCAGCAGCGAGAAGGCCTTGGAGCCCCGCGTCGCACGGGCAAGGAAGCCGAGCGTCGGCCGCGTGGCGAAGGTCCAGCGGTTCACCCTGCCAAGGTCGGCGAGCACCGCTTGGTACTCCTCCGGCGACAGCGCCGGATCGTCCATCTGCTCCTCTTCGAGCGAACGGCGGGAGAGGCTCCTCACGGCGCCCGGTGGAAGCGGAAGCCCTCGGCGGCAAGGCCCGGCCCGAAGGCGAGCGCCACGCCGCGCCGGCGCTCCGGCTGCTGGATCAGCTCGGCAAGCACGAAGGGCAATGTGGAGGATGACATGTTGCCGAAGCGCATCAGCACGTCCCGTGATGCGGCAAGCGCTTCCGACGGAAGTCCGAGCCCATGCTCCACTGCGTCAATCACTGAGCGTCCACCGGCATGCACCGCCCAAGCGTCAACCGCGCCGCCGCCCTCGGCTTCGTCGAGCAGCTGCGCCTTGAACGCGGGTTGGCGGAGCGCCTCCGCAATCCGCCCGGGCACTTCGCCGGACAGCTGCATCACGAAACCGTTGTCGCCGACATGCCATTGGATGAGGCTGTTCGAATCGGGAAGCGTCGCCGCGAAGGGGCGCTCGATCCCGAAGCCGGTGGGGTCGCCCGACACCAGCATCGCCGCCGCGCCGTCACCGAACTGGAGCATGGCAAGCAGCGGCTCCAGCGCGTCGTCATATTGGAGGTGAAGCGTGGAAAGCTCCACCGTTACCACCAGCACGCGCGCCTGCGGCTCCGAACGGACGATGTGATAGGCCGTTCGCAAGGCGGCCACGGCGGCGTAGCAGCCCATGAAGCCGACCAGGGTCCGCTCCACGTGGCCGGGCAGGCCAAGCTCGGCGGCAATGATCTGGTCGATGCCCGGCGCTACAAAGCCGGTGCAGCTCGCAACCACCAGATGGGTAATGCCGCCGATCGGCACCGGAAGCGCCCTGATCGCGTCCAGCGCCAGCTTCGGCGCCGCCTCGCCATAGACCGCCATCCGCTCGGCGGTTGTGGGATTGCGCCCGTGGTAGAAGCCGCTAGGTCCAACCGGTGAACCGCCCTCCTCCCCCTCGGGAAGCACCGACCAGCGATTGCCGATCCCCGACCGCTCCGCCATGCGCAAAAACACGCTCCGCCGTCTCGGATCGGCGATCCGCTCCGCCGCCCAATCGATAAAGGCGCGATGGACGTCGTGTCCCGGTACGGCGGTGCCGATGGCGTTCAGATAAGCGGGCAGGTGGCGGCTCCGGAATGGTTTGTTCGTGCCGCTAAACGAACAAGACGGCGAGAGGAACCGGACCTTTCTACCGGGGTAGCCGCCGCAGCTTCTTCAGCAGCAACTCTGCTCCTCCGCACGACCGCGAAAAAGGCTCGCTTCGTCGGCGCCGGGAGGTGGAAGAGGGTTGCGGCGGCGACTCCCCGGTTCGTACACGCAAGGGGATGAACGGGGCGGATCCAAAACCTGCGGAAGGCATCCTGCGCGGCAAGACCCACGTCTTCCCCCTGCGCGTCTATTTCGAAGATACCGACGTGGCGGGCATCGTCTATTACGCCAATTACCTGCGCTTCCTGGAGCGGGCGCGGTCGGACATGCTGCGCGCCATCGGCGTCGATCAGCGGGCGGCGCTGGAAAACGGCGAAGGCGTCTATGCGGTGGCCGAGGTTTCGGTGCGCTACAAGGCGCCGGCCAAGCTTGCCGACGACCTCTTAGTCTTGACGGAAGTGAAGGAGGTCCGCGCGGCGTCCGTGCTTATTCAGCAACGGGTCATACGCGGAGGCGACATTCTGGCCGACGCCACCGTGACGGCCGCCTTTCTGTCTCCGGAAGGGAGGCCCAAGCGACAGCCGCGCGCGTGGGTTGAGCTGTTCGAGCGGTTGCAAAGGGAAGGATAAGAGTGGCTGTTGACCAAATGGCGGGAGGCGCGATGTCGCCCGTTGCCCTGTTTCTTCAAGCAGACATTGTCGTCAAAAGCGTGATGGTCGGCCTGCTTCTCGCCAGCCTGTGGACCTGGGCGATCATTATCGCGCACGTCCTCAAGGTCCGCCGGATCGGCCGGGAGAATGACCGCTTCGAGCGCGACTTCGCGAAGGCGGACGATATTGACCGCTTCTACGAACAGCGCGGCCGCGACGATCTCCCCAGCGCCAAGATCTTCGCCGCCGGCATCGCCGAGTGGCGCCGCTCCACCGGCGGCGCGCGGGTGGACCGGGAGGGAACGCGGGCGCGGCTTGCCCAGGCGATGCATTCGGCCGCGGGGGCGGAAGTGGACGCGCTTGCCAACCGGCTGAATATTCTTGCCACCGTCGGCTCGGTTGCCCCCTTTGTCGGCCTATTCGGCACGGTTTGGGGCATCATGCGGAGTTTCTCCGACATTGCCGGGGCGAATAACACCAGCCTTGCCGTTGTGGCGCCGGGCATCGCCGAGGCTTTGTTTGCAACTGCGCTTGGCCTGTTCGCGGCCATTCCGGCGGTGATCGCGTACAATCGCATGACGCATGGGCTGAACCGGATCGAGGCCAAGTTGATGCGCTTCGCCGACAGCTTCCACGGCACCTTGAGCCGCGAACTGGAGCATGAGGCGTGAGGGGAGAGCTTCTCTTGCCTCCCTGCGCGAAGCGTGGGGAGGGGGACCATGCGGAGCATGGTGGAAGGGTAGTGGCCGCGAGCGTCGGGAGTGCACTCTCGATGGCCACGGCTGGTCACCCCTCCACCACCCTACGGGTGGTCCCCCTCCCCATCTTCGATGGGGAGGCACAGTAGTGGCGATGGGGCCCATCCATTCGGGCGGACAGCGGCGGCGGCGGGCGCCGATGGCGGAGATCAACGTCACGCCGATGGTGGACGTGATGCTGGTGCTGCTGATCATCTTCATGGTGACGGCACCGTTGCTCGTCGCCGGGGTGCCGGTGGACCTGCCCGACAGCAAGGCCGGCGCGCTCGACCAGGAGCAGAAGCCGGTGCAGATCTCGCTCGATCCCTCGGGCGCGATCTTTGTCGACGACGCGGCGGTGGCACCGGAAGCGCTTGGCGCGCGGCTTGCCCAGATCGCCGGCTCAAGCCGCGAAGAAGGCGGGCCGCGAATCTTTCTGCGCGCCGACAAGGGACTCGATTACGGCCGAGTGATGGGCGTGATGGGCGAGATCAATGCCGCCGGGCTTCGCAAGGTGGCGCTGGTCAGCGTTGCGGCGAGCGAGGGCCAATAGTGGACCGGACCGAAGCCACAGCCGTCGGTGTCGCAGTGGCGGGGCATGCCGCCTTGCTGGCGCTGCTTGGCATGGGCTTCGCGCCGCCCAATCCGACGCCCAAGCAGTCGCCGATCGAGATCGAGATGGTGACGGAGGAAGCGGCTTTGGTGTCCACGGCACCGTCGCCCTCCGCCGAGGAACCCGCGCCTTTGCTCGCGCCGGAGGAAGGCCCGCCTGCCCCCGCCGCCGCGGCGCAGCCGATGCCGGAGCCTGTTCCCATCCCGCGCATACAGCCGACGCCAGCGCCGCGCGTCACCCCCACCCCCGCGCCCCCTCGGCCGGCGCCGACGCCGACTCCCAAGGTCGTGCAGCGCCCGCAGCCGCCGCGCCCGTCTCCGCCGCAGGCGAAGCCGGCGCCCTCACGTCCCGCGCCCGCCAAGGCAAAGGCGGCACCCGCTCCCAAGGCCGCGGCGCCGGCGCAGCCCAAAGGCTCCGCTGCCCGACCGACGGGACGGCTTAACGGCCTCCTCGCCGGCCTCGGCGCGCGCGATACGACGAGCAAGGCGACGACGCCGCCCGCGCAAGCCGCCGGGCCCGCCGTGCAAGCTTCGCTTCGCGCCGAAATCCAGCGCCAGCTGAAGCCGCATTGGCGCGCGCCGACCGGTGCCGACGTCGAGCAATTGCGCACCACCGTTCGCGCCTCGCTGACCCGTTCGGGTGCGGTGGCGAGCATCGGCCAGGTCACCACCACCGGCCAGACGGCAAGCAACCGAAGCCAGGTGAAGCTTCACCAGGAACAGGCGATCCGCGCCGTCCGCCTCGCCGCCCCATTCCGCCTTCCCGCAGATTATTACGACGCCTGGAAGGAAATCGCCCCCGTATTCGACAGAAGGCTTTCCCAATGAAGCATCGCGTCCTCCTGGCCGTCGCCGCGGCCTTGTTCAGCCTTTCCCCCGCTTTCGCCCAGTCGCCGCTCAGCGTCGACGTGACGGATGAGACGGCGCAGGACCTTACCATCGCCGTACCGGTGATGCCGACGCCGCAGAGCGTGCAGACGGAAGCGGGGAGTACCGAAGCGCTCGGCCGGCAGGTGGCGCAGGTCGTGGCCGGCGATCTTGCGGGAAGCGGCCTGTTCCGGCCGGTGGGGCCGAACGGCATCCGCGCGATCGGCTATGGCGAAGTTACGGCGCCCGCCTTCGACCATTGGAGCGGCACCGGCGCCGCGGCTCTGGTCCAGGGCTTTGTGCGCGCCAATCCGGACGGCAACCTCACCGTCGGCTGCTACCTCTACGACGTCGCACTGAAGAGCGAGCTGACCCGCAACGGCTTCGTCGTAGCCCCGCGTGACTGGCGCCGCGCCGCGCACAAATGCGCCGACTCGATTTATGCGCGGCTGTCGGGCGAAAGCCCGTTCTTCGACAGCCGCATCGCCTACATTGCCGAAAGCGGGCCCAAGGACCGGCGCATCAAGCGCCTCGCCATCATGGATTCGGACGGCGCCAACCACCGCTTCCTGACCAACGGACAGTCCACCGTTCTGACCCCGCGCTTCTCCCCGGATTACAAGCAGATCGTCTATCTGAGCTACATCGAGAACCGGCCGCGCATCTACATTTACGACATCGGCACCGGCCGGCAGCGGGTGGTGACGGAAAGCGCCAACCAGACGTTCGCGCCGCGCTTTTCGCCGGACGGCCGGTGGATCCTCTATTCGATGGCGGTGGCGGGAAACACGGACATCTACCGCGTGTCGGTGAACGGCGGCCAATCGCAGCGGCTGACCGATTCCCCCGGCATCGACGTCGGCGGAAGCTACTCGCCGGACGGACGCCGCATCGTTTTCGAAAGCGACCGTTCGGGCAAGCAGCAGCTCTATGTGATGAACGCGGACGGATCGGACCAGCGCCGGATCAGCTTCGGCGGCGGCTCCTACGCCACGCCCGAATGGAGCCCGCGCGGCGACCTGATCGCCTTCACTCGCGTGTCGGGCAACTTCAGGATCGGCGTGATGAGCCCGGACGGCGGCGGCGAGCGGCTGCTCACCAACAGCTGGCAGGACGAAGCGCCGACCTGGTCGCCCAATGGCCGCGTGATCCAATTCTTCCGCACCAGCCAGGGCCGCGCCGGCACGTCCAGCGTCTGGCAGGTCGATCTCACCGGCGTGAACGAACGCCGGATCCCAACCCCGCTGGAAGGATCGGACCCGACCTGGGGCCCGCTGCTTCCGTGACTGTTTGCGTAATCCAAGAAGGAGAAAGCTCATGAAGGCCAACAGCCTCCGCATCGCCGCCATTGCCGCGGCGCTCGCGTTCACCGCCGGCTGCAACAAAAAGCCGCCCAAGGAAACGCCGCCGCCGCCGCTCGAGGAAGGCGCGGCCAACGGTCAGGACGGCCTTGGCGATCCCAATGGCGGCGTCGGCACCGAAGCGCTTCCTGGCTCGCGCGCCGACTTCCTGAACGCCGTCGGCGGCGCGATGGGCGGCGACCGGGTGTTGTTCGAAACGGACAGCTACTCGCTGGACGATCAGGACCGGCGCACGCTGGATGCGCACGCCTCCTGGCTGCAGCGCAATCCGAATGTCCGCGTCACCATCGAAGGCCATGCCGACGAGCGCGGCACGCGCGAATACAATCTCGCGCTCGGCGACCGCCGCGCCAACGCGGCGCGCAACTACCTGCAGAGCCGCGGCGTTGCGGCCAACCGGATGAACGTGATCAGCTGGGGCAAGGAACGGCCCGAGGCTCTGGGCTCCGACGAGAGCGCCTGGGCCCAGAACCGCCGCGCGGTGACGGTGGTGCCGGAGTGAAGCCTACGCATCCCTGCGCGAAGCGTGGGGAGGGGGACCATCCGTAGGATGGTGGAGGGGTAGCTGCCGTGGCCTCAGAGGTTCCTGCGCGTGATCCGCCGATCCCGGCGCCAGTCACCCCTCCACCACCTTCGGTGGTCCCCCTCCCCACGGAGCTGCCGCTCGCAGGGAGGCATGGGTTAGCCTAAGGCTTCGTCGAGGAGGCGGGCCAAACGGAGGCCGCCTTTGGCGATTTGCTGGCGCGCTACCGGGACCAGTTTGCGCGTCGTGGCCTCGTCGATGACCGGACGTTCGGCGGGGACGGGGCCGCACGGGTCGGACATGACGCTGCCGTAGGCGAATTCCTTGGCGACGGCCCAGCCTTCGCGGCTCCAATCCTCAACGCTGCCGGCCTTCATCGCGGCGCGCTGCTCGGGGGAGAAGTCGCCGAGCACGCCCGCCGCGCCGCCGGGCGGGTTGGAAATGCCGCGTTCGGCGATCCAGCCGTCCCAGGTGCCGTGGAGATTGGTGCGGCCCGCGATGACGCCGTAGGTGACGGGGAAGCGGTTGCCGCCGAGATCCCCTTTGTCCCCGGCGTGGAGCGGCATGTGGAGATCGCCGACGAGATGGACTAGGAAAGCGAGGGCCATGACCCGCTCCCGGGCGGGGACTTCTTTGTCGGCGAGCAGCTTCAGGTTGCGCTCGATCTGGGCGGAGACGCAATTGCCGTCGCGGCAGGCGGCTTTGAGGTCGAACGGCTTGCAGACGTCGACATTCTGATAATGCCAGGATGACGCGTAGCTGAAGCGGTCGCCGAGGCCCTTGACGCAATCGGGCCAGTAGCTCGCTTCCTCGATGGTGGTCGCCTTGCAGGTCGGCGTTTCGAGCAGCTTCGATTGGGCGAGCAGGCGGCGGATCGCGGCCTGGGTCGCCGGACGGGCCTCCATGTAGCCGATCCGGCCGACGATTTCGTGGCCATATTCCCACCAGGCGGCGGCGGGGGAGGCGGCGAGGATGAGCGCGAGCAGCGCGAAAAAGCGTTTGATCATGGGGGCGCTATAGCGGCTGGCGCGGCTTATTCGTCCCCATAAATTGCAATGATTCGGTCCGCGGCGGACGCAATGCCGCGATACATGCCTTCGCTGTTGAAGGTGACGGCATGCTCCCCGGCCGGCGTGACGACGATGACGCCGCCGGTGCCGCCGAGCTGCTCGACATGGCCAAGCGCGGCTTCGGTGGCGGTCTGCACGTCTTCGCCGAGCATCCGCATGCGGGCGCAGATTTCGTGGGCGACCGCGGCGCGGATGAAATATTCGCCCGAACCGGTGCAGCTGATCGCGGCGGCGCGGTCGTCGGCATAGGTGCCGGCGCCGATCATCGGCGAGTCGCCGATCCGCGCCCAGCGCTTGCCGGTGATCCCGCCGGTGGAGGTGGCGGCGGCGACATGGCCCCGCGAATCCACCGCCACCGCGCCGACGGTGCCGTATTTCAGGTCCACGTCGAAATAATCCGCGCCGCGTGAGCGCATGATCTCCAGCGCCTCGCGGCGTTCAGGCGTGGCGAAATATTCGGGCGGGGCTTGTTCGAGATCGTTTTCGCGTGAGAATTGATCGGCGCCGTCGCGGCTGAGGAAGACGTGCTGGCTCCGCTCCATTACCGCGCGGGCGAGGCTGACCGGGTTGCGGGTGGCCGAGGCGCCGGCAACCGCGCCGGCGGCAAGGGTTGAGCCGTCCATGATGGCGGCGTCCATTTCGATCGTGCCCTGGTAGGTGAAGACCGAGCCGCGGCCGGCGTTGAAATGCGGGTGGTCTTCGAGGACGCGGGCGGCGGCTTCGACCGCGTCGAGGGCGCTTCCGTTCGCCGCGAGGATTGCGGAGCCGGCCTGGAGGGCGCCGTCGAGGGCGGCGCGGATGTTCGCTTCCAGTTCGGGGGAGAGCAAGCGCCGCTCGATCACGCCCGCGCCGCCGTGGACGACCAGCTTCCAGGGAACGGGTTGGGAATCGGTCATGATTGAGGCTCCGGCTTCGCAGGCAAACGCGCGAGGGCGCTCCCCTATCCACCACCGCCCCGTGCGGCAAGCGAGGGCGCCTTATTGCGGCGCCGCGCAGCCCCGCCGCCGCTCGCCGCCGACCAGCAGATCGGCGAACAAGGGGTAGGTGCGGTCCGACATGCCGTCCGAGCAGCCGGGGGCGGCGCGGAGGCGGAGCTCGAACGGCTTGCCGCCGAGATTGCCTGCCCAAGTGCCGCCGCCGTTCGCGCCGGCGGTGTAGCGGGTCCAGATGCGGGTGCCCTTCTGGTCTTCGGGATGCGAGTAGGTGACGCAGCGGCCGAGGATTGCGGAGGCCCAGAAGGGTTCGGTGCCGATCACGCGCAGGGGGCGGACGGCGAGCTTCTCGTCGCCCTGCATTGTGCAGGGGCTGTTGCCGCCGCTCGCCTCTTCCGCAGGCTTGGATGCGCCTGTTTCGCGGCAGGCGGCGGTGAAGGCGCGGGCGAGTTCGGCGGGGGGTGCCGGGTGGGGGCCGCTGGTCTGGGCGCCGTAGCTGGCGGAGACCGGGCCGGCGAGGAGGGCGGCGAGCTCCGCAGGCACCGCACCGGCGCCGCTGACGCCGCCGCGTTGGCTGTCACCGTTTGTGTCGGCGACCAGGGCGACAACCGCGCCGCCGCTGCCGAAAGACAGACGCTCCTCGCTGCCGATGGGCCTGAAACCGGGGACGTTGACCAGCAATTGCTTGCCGCCCGCGGGGCAGAAGAGGCGCATGCCGCTTGGGCCGGGGAATGCGAGCGCGGTGCCTTCGCCGCTTGCCTGGAGATGCCAGCCGGCCGCGGGTGCGGCGGTGTTGGTGGCCGGTGCGGGTTCAGCCGCTTTGGTGGCGAGCGGCGCTTGCTCGGCAGAGGCGTTGTCCGTGCCGTTGCCGGCAGCGGGGGCGTCGTCGCTTCGGCCGCAGCCGGTGAGCGCCAGTGCGGCGAGGCCGAGGGGGGACAGGCGGCGCATCGGCGTTGCTCCTTTGGTCGGGCGAGTGCCGCCAGCATAGCCGGTTGCGTGCTTTGCGCACAGTGGCGGGCGCCGGTTCATCGAAGCTTTGAAGGAGCCGCAATCGCGCCGCGAAAGGGCCTTGTTCGGCAGAGACCTTGATGCTCCATGATATACGAACACAGCCAGCTCGCCTCCGCTCCACCGGGGGCTTTTCTTCCCGCCGGAGCGCAGGGGGAGACGCCCGCCTGGCTGTCGCAGCTGCGCATCGCCTTGACTTATGGGGCGCGGCACGGGCGGCTGGTGCGCTGCCACCGGCCGCGGCGCTTCACCGAGTGGATCCAGTGGCGCAAGCTCCACGACCGGGACGCGCGGATGCCGCCGTTGGTCGACAAGGTGGCGGTGAAGACGCACGTCGCCGCCGCGCTCGGCGAAGAGTGGGTGACGCCGACTTTGTTTCACGGCGCGGAGCTTCCCGAGCGGCCGCTTTGGGAACCGGCCTTTGTTGTGAAATCCCGCCACGGCAGCAACCAATGCGCCTTTGTGCGCACCGGCGCCGAGGATTGGCAGGCGATCCGCGCGGCGGCGGCGCGCTGGGTGCGGCGCCCTTATGGCCAGCTGCTCGACGAATAGCTGTACCGCCACGTGCCACCGGGCGTGGTGGTGGAGCCGTTCCTTGGCGGCGGCGGGCCGCTGCCGGTGGATTACAAGATCTTCGTGTTCGGCGGCCGCGCGGCTTGCGTGAAGGTGGACCGCGACCGCGAACACGCTCATCGCCTGGCGTATTACGGGCTCGATTGGCAGCGGATTTGCGCGCCGGAAGGCTGGCGCGACCCGCCGCCGCCCAGATCGCTGGACAAGATGATCGCCGCCGCCGAGCAGCTTGGCAGGGGCTTCGACTTCGTGCGCGCCGATTTCTACGAAGTGGATGGGCGCCCACGCTTCGGCGAATTAACCTTTTACCCCGGCTCCGGCCTCAACCCCCTGCCCCGCGAGTTCGACTACCGGCTCGGCGCGCAGTGGGCGGAGGCGCGAGAACGGCGGCTGGCGGAGGGTTGAGGCTTCGACGTTGAGCAGGGCAGAAGATATCCGCAAGGCGGCGCTTGCGCTGCTTGCCGCGCGCGCGCCGGGGGCGACGATCTGTCCGAGCGAAGTGGCGCGAACGATCGCCGCTGCGGAGGGCGAGAGCGAATGGCGTGGGCTGATGCCTGCCGTGCACGGCGCCGTCGACGGCATGGTGGCGGATGGGCTGGTTCGGCTGAGCTGGAAAGGCGTGGCCAAGCCCGCGCGCGATGGGCCCTACCGGATCGCCCGGAGCGCCTGAGGCGGAGGGCGGCGCGGGACGTCCTTCATCCTACGCGTCCCCGCGGCTCCCCCGTCAGCTACTCCCGCTGACCCAATCCGCGCCCGGCTCCGGCGCCAATGGTCCCAATGTTCGCTCTCATGCTCTTTATTCCGAAACCGTGTCGGTGAGCGCGCCGAGCAAGGCGGGGAAGCTTTCCCGCGCCTGCGCCTGGGGATCGGCGGCGCCGTCGTTGCGGAGCTCATATGGGGCGGCGAAGCGCCGGGGATCGAGCCGGGCAAGCAGCCACATCAGCAGCCGGTCGCTGGGCAGGCGCTTTTCCGCCACGAGCCTGCCCTCCTGCCAAATCTGTTCGGTTCGGCCGTTGATCGCGCGGTCGAAGGCGAGAGCCGAGAGGCGCCCGACGGCGAGCTGGTCCGCCGTGTCCCAGGCCGCCGCAAAGGCCGGGTTGCGGGCGCGGAGGCGGCAGGCCGAGCGCGCGGACAGGCGCGCGGCGGCGCTGGCGAGGTGCACCGATCCGGTTTCGGCGAGCGCGTTGAGAAAGAGGCGCTGCCGCGGCGCGCTCCAGCCGGCGAGTCGGTTGCGGCTGTCTTCCAGCGGAACGCCGTCGAACGGCATTGCGGCAACGGGCGCGGAGCCGGTGGAGGCCTCGAGTCCGGGGGCGGGAGCGGGAGCGGGCGGTAGCAGGTCGGTGGGCCAGACCTGATGGCGCTCGGTTTCCGGCACCAGGCTCAGGCTCGGCCCGCCTTCCTCGTCGGAGGCATCCGCAACCGCATCGAACGCATCGCTCGCCGCAGCCCACTTGTTGAAATCCTCGACGCTGAATTCGTCGCTTGTGTCACGCCGCATGATCCTTGCTCCCGTGTGATTCGAAAAAGGAGCGAATCATCTAGTGCATGCCGGGGCATGTAGGAAAATCCGCCTCTGCGAGACGACGAACGGAGGCGGCGACTCGGGCGCGAATCGAGGGAGGGGGTGGAGCGGAGGGTGGCTTGGCGGGGTCAGCCGGAAGCGGGCGCTTGCCGGTCGGCGAACTGCACCAGATCCCACAGGTTGCCGTAAAGGTCCTGGAACACGGCGACGGTGCCATAGGGCTGCTCGGCAGGAGGGCGGACGAAGCGCACGCCGCGGGCAAGGTAGGCCTGGTAGTCGCGGTCGAAATCATCCGTCTTCAGAAACAGGAAGACACGTCCTCCCGCCTGGTTGCCGATGAAAGCCTCCTGCTCCGGCGAGGAGGCGCGGGCGAGGAGAAGGGAGGCCGCGTTGGCACCGGCACCCGGCGGCGCGACGAGTACCCAGCGTTTGTCCTGCTCGGGCTGATACTCGTCGGCGACGAGGGCGAAGCCGAGCATGCCGGTGTACCAGGCGATGGCTTCATCATAGTCGCGGACAACGAGCGCGATGTGAGCGAGAGTTTGAGGCAATCCCCTACTCCCCCTTCTCCAGCCCTTCCTTCATCCCCTTCCGGATCTGCGAGCGCTGTGCTGCGGCGGAGATGTTTTTGGGGGCGGTGTAGAGGGAGCGGAGGAATTGGAGGTCCCATTCGGTGAGGGTAATCGGGACTTCCTCGCCCATCGGGGTTTCCAGCACCTTCAGAATGGTCGGCGCGGCGGCGGGGATTTTCGAGGGGTCGGTGCGGGAATATGCACGCATCGCGGCATAATCGGCGAGCTGGGTGGTGGTGAGGCCATCCAGCGCCTTTGCTTCGACGACCACGGCTGCGGCGGCGAACTGGGGGCGGGAGCCGGCGGTGAGGCGTGATCCGCTGCGGGTGGTGCGGTTTACCGCAACGCCGTCCTTGTTTTCGTACAGTTCGACGCCGTCCGCCGTGCGCTTCGGCCCGGCAATGTGCCAGGCGGATGCCGGACCGGGCTCACGCGCGAGGCGGCGGATCTCGGCCGGCGACATCTCGCCGAAATAATAAGGGTGCTTCTTTGCCAAGGCGTCGAGGAATGCCGCCTTGTCTCCGGTGACGACGAGCAGCACGTTCGGGGTGCAGCGGGCATTGCCGACAGCGATGCCAGCCGCTTCGGCGATCACTTTCATGCGGGCAATGACGGCCTGCTTCTGCGCCGGCGACACGCCAACAGCGGTTGGGCAAATCTCCCGCTCGAAGCGGCTGAGCAATTCGCCGCCTTGCGTGTCGGTAAGGGCGCCTACGAAATCGCGCATCTGGGTTTCGACGTCGCGGCTGCCGGTGACGACGATCTCCGCCTGATCGTCCTGGTCGGGCTTTTCCTGGGCGGCGGCGGGGGCGCCGAGCGCCAGCGCGAGAAGAATCAGTGGTAGCCGGTGACGCATGTTTTTCCCCTTTTTTGAGGTGGCCGCGGCGCTTGCTGGCCTCCCCTCCCCTACAATTACAGATGTAGTCGCCGCTGTCGGGTGAATGGATGGTGAATGCTGTTGGTCCCGCTGAGCATGTGCGTGTTTAAGACCCCCTCACCCCGCTCAGCTTCGCTGAGTCGCCCTCTCCCGCGAGGGTAGAGGGGCTGGTGTGGGCTACTTCCCGGTAGGGGCGACGGCGGTAATCGACTGTTGCACGTGCAGGGTGCGGCCGGCGACGTGGTCCGTTACCGCCGCCTTGATGACGTACACGCCGAGCGGGTCCTGGGGTTCGAGGATGAAGCCCAGGCCGCTTTGGGAGAGCTGCAGATTATAGCCTGGTGCGGGCGGGCCGCTCCAGACTTTGCCTGTCGCCGTTTCTCCGTAGGGGGCGCCGCTTGGCCCGGTCATGCTGAGCTCGGCCGTGACGTTGCAATTGCCGTCGGCAGCCGCGCTGCAGCCGGAGAAGATCAGCTCGGCTTGTACGGGCTGATCGCGCGTCACCCGCGTCGTTGTTTGGAGCTGCGGCGGCGTGGCGCCTTGCCATGCCTTCCAGAACCCCTCCGGGTCGGCGGTGACGAGCATCATCACGCCGAACCCGTCCTTCGCCGCCTGGGCGGAATTGGCCGGTGCGTTTTTGTCACCGACCTTCCAGGCGAAACCGCGCGGCTGTTGCGCGGCCGCAGGCGCGGCGAGGAGCAGGGACAGGATCAAAAAAGCAAACCGCATTGGAGCCTCCGGGGAGCGGCCATCGTTTCAGGCCGCTCCCGTTCTGGCAAGCGTGAGCACGTCTTATTCGGCGGCGGGGAGGTAGATTTCGCCGCCTTTTTCGCGGAATTTCTCGCTCATCTCGGCCATGCCGCGTTCGGCTTCTGCTTCTGATTGAGGCCCCCTCACCCCGCTCGCCTGCGGCGAGTCTCCCGCGAGGGGAGAGGGGCTGGCCTCCAGGAAGGTGTCGGCGCTGGCGTTCTGCCTGGCGGCGAATTCGCGGACCTCCGCCGTAATCTTCATGGAGCAGAACTTCGGGCCGCACATCGAGCAGAAGTGAGCGGTCTTGGCGCCCTCAGCGGGCAAGGTCTGGTCGTGATATTGCTCGGCCGTGTCCGGATCGAGGCTGAGGTTGAACTGGTCGCGCCAGCGGAATTCGTATCGGGCGCGGCTTACCGCGTCGTCGCGCATCTTGGCGGCGGGGTGGCCCTTGGCGAGGTCGGCGGCGTGGGCGGCGAGCTTGTAGGTGACGACGCCCACTTTGACATCGTCGCGGTCGGGGAGGCCCAAATGCTCCTTGGGCGTGACGTAGCAAAGCATCGCCGTGCCGAACCAGCCGATCATCGCCGCGCCGATTGCGCTGGTGATGTGATCGTAGCCCGGCGCGATGTCCGTCGTTAGCGGCCCGAGGGTGTAGAAAGGCGCTTCCTCGCAGGCTTCGAGCTGCTTGGTCATGTTTTCCTTGATCTTGTGCATCGGCACGTGGCCGGGGCCTTCGATCATCACCTGGACGTCGTGGGCCCAAGCGATCTTGGTGAGCTCGCCCAGGGTGTGAAGTTCGGCGAACTGGGCTTCGTCGTTGGCGTCGGCGATGGAGCCGGGGCGCAGGCCGTCGCCGAGGCTGAAGGCGATGTCGTATGCCTTCATGATCTCGCAGATTTCCTCGAAACGGGTGTAGAGGAAGCTCTCTTTGTGGTGGGAAAGGCACCATTTCGCCATGATCGAGCCGCCGCGCGATACAATGCCGGTAACGCGCTTGGCCGTCATCGGGATGTAGGGCAGCCGCACGCCCGCGTGGATGGTGAAATAGTCGACGCCCTGCTCGGCCTGCTCGATCAACGTGTCGCGATAGACTTCCCAGGTCAGGTCCTCGGCGATGCCGCCGACCTTCTCCAGCGCCTGGTAGATGGGGACGGTGCCGATCGGCACGGGGCTGTTGCGGATGATCCATTCGCGGGTGTCGTGGATGTTGCGGCCGGTGGAGAGGTCCATGACGGTGTCAGCGCCCCAGCGGATCGACCAAACCATTTTATCGACTTCGGCCGCGACATCGGAGGCGACTGCCGAATTGCCGATATTGGCGTTGATCTTGACCAGGAAGTTGCGGCCGATCGCCATCGGCTCCGATTCCGGGTGGTTGATGTTGTTGGGGATGATGGCGCGGCCGCGGGCGACTTCGTCGCGGACGAATTCGGGGGTGACGTAATCCGGGATACTTGCGCCGAAATCCTGGCCATCGCGGATTTGGGCGGCGAGCTGCTCGCGGCCCAAGTTTTCGCGAACCGCCACATATTCCATTTCGGGGGTGATGATGCCTTTGCGGGCGTAGTGCATCTGGGAGACGTTGGCGCCGGGCCTGGCGCGCAGGACGGTTTTGCGGACGTTGGGGAAGGGCTGGACTCCGCCGGAGCGGTCGGGGCCGAGCTGGCCGTTGTCTTCCGGCTTCACTTCGCGCTGGGGAACTTCCTCCACGTCACCGCGGGCGCGGATCCAGTCGCGGCGAAGTTCGGGAAGGCCCGCCATGATGTCGATGCGGGCTTCTGCGTCGGTGTAGGGGCCGGACGGATCGTAGACGCGCAAGGGCGGCTCGCCGCAGGAGGGTTCCAGCATGATTTCGCGCATCGCGACGCCCAAGCGGCCGACGTGCACCTTGCGGGAGCCGCGGATCGGACCGGTGGTGACCTTGAGCTCGGTGCGGGCGTTGATGTCGGCCATGTGTTCGCTCTCCTTTTGCGGATGGAGAGCGGGCGGGCCCGGCCTCCCTCCCTACGCCGGTGTCAGCCGGATCAGGTTCAACGGGTCGCTTGGATTGCCAAGCCTCTCAGACGCCACTCTTTGCGTCCCCCCGGGGAAGCGGCCTGTGTAGGGCAAAGGGGAGCCTTGCGGAAGCGTCCGCGTTGCACCTTTCATGCACCTCATCGAAATCCTTCTCCCGGTCTATGACAATGATGGCCGGCCTTATGGGCACGCAGTGTTCGCCAAGCTTCGGGAGGAGCTGGTCGCGCAATATGGCGGACTGACCGCTTTCACCCGAAGCCCGGCCGAAGGCATTTGGCAGGAAGGCGGCGCGCGAAGCCATGATGAGATCGTGATCTTTGAAGTGATGAGCAACTATCTCGACCGCGCCTGGTGGCGGCGCTTTCGCGAGCGGCTGGAAGCGGAGCTCGGTCAGGAGGAGATCGTGGTGCGGGCGCGCGAAGTGGAGCGGCTCTAGAGCGCGAGCGGAAGCTCGAGCGGGCGGGGCGGCGGGGCGGCGCCTTCGGAAAGGCCGGAGAGGCCGAGCCCGAGGAGGCGGATGGCGCGTACGGGGGGAAGGAGGCCGCGCAGAAGGGTTTGGCCGAGCTGCACGAATTCTTCGACGTCGGCGACCGGGCGGTCGAGGGAGCGGGCGCGGGTGACGATCTGGAAATCGCTATACTTGACCTTGAGGTTCACGGTGCGGCCGGCGAGGCGCTTGGGCTCGACGCGCTTGTCCCAGACGTGGCGGCCGATGCGCTCCAGTTCGGCAAGCAGCGTATCGGGATCGGCGATGTCGCTGTTGAACGTGTCCTCGGCGCTGACCGATTTGTGCGCGCGATCTGCCTTGACCTGCCGGTGGCAAATGCCGCGGGCGAGGTTGTGGTAGTAAAGCGCCGAGCTACCGAAATGGACGGCGAGCCAGTCGAGGCTTCGCGCCTTCAGATCCGCGCCGGTTTCGATGCCGAGCCGCGCCATCTTCTCCGCCGTCTTGGGGCCGACGCCGTGGAATCGGGCGACGGGGAGCGATTCCACAAATGCCGGACCGCGCGCCGGGGTGACGACGCAGAGGCCGTCGGGCTTGTTCTGGTCCGACGCCAGTTTCGCCAGGAACTTGTTGTAGGACACGCCGGCCGAGGCGGTGAGGCCGGTTTCTTCTTTGATGCGGGCGCGGATTTCCTCGGCGATTCGGGTGGCAATGCCGATCCCCTTCAAGTCCTCGGTGACGTCGAGATAGGCTTCGTCCAGGCTCAAAGGTTCCACGTGCGGGGTGTAATCGAGGAAGATGGCGCGGATTTGATTCGAGACGGCGCGGTAGGCATCGAAGCGCGGCTTGACGAAGATGAGATCGGGGCAGCGGCGCTTGGCGGTGACGGCGGGCATGGCCGAGCGGACGCCGAAGGTGCGCGCTTCGTAGCTTGCTGCCGCGACAACGCCGCGGACGCCGCCGCCGACCGCCAACGGCTTGCCGCGGAGCTCCGGATTGTCGCGCTGCTCCACCGACGCGTAAAAGGCATCCATGTCGACATGGATGATCTTGCGTTGCGAGGCGGCTTGGGCGTTCACTCTTTGATCCTAGCCTCGGCGGCAGCGGCCCGCCAGTGGGAAGCGGCGAAGCGTGGGGCGGCAAGCGATGCCGTTTGTTACAAGGCTGAAACACGAAAGCGCCCTAGGCGTCTTGATGCAGTCACATTCCTCGGGCAGCCTTGTAGGCACAGGACTTGAAGGGAGAATCCACGTGAAGAAGTTGATTGGGGCGGTTGCGGCCGCCGCTTTGGTGTTGAGCCCGACGCTCGCCGCCGCGCAAAGCGCACCGGTGGAAGTCGCGCCGGCCACGGAACAGGCCGAAGGCGAGCAGATCCGCGGCGGTTTCATCCTGCCGTTGCTGGTGATCGTTGCGGCGGTTCTGGCAGTGTATCTGCTGACCGACGAAGACGAGCCGAACAGCCCCTAAGCCGGTTGGCCTGATGCCAGGCAGATAGACGCCGGTGGGTTCGCGCCCGCCGGCGTTTCTATGTCAGAAGCGCATTCGAAGGCCGACCGCGGCGACCTTGCTTCGGCGCGGCTGAACGTCGGCGACCGGATCGGTTTTGCGAAGCTCCCGTTCCTTGGTGCTCGCACCGGTGACGGAGAAAAGGCCGAGTTCGGCGGCAACCGGACCCATCAGGGGTATGGTGCCGACCAAAGCGCGGCGATCGGCCGGGGTTCCGTCGTAGCGGATGATCGAATCGTTGGTGAACTGCACGCGAAGGCGGTTGGAAGGGAGCGGCGGAGCGGGTGTTGGAGCCACGCGGCCGATACCGCTCAACGCGGGATTGTAGCCGGGGGGAGCCTTGGGGCGCTTCTTCGCTTCCGACGGAGAGGCCGCGGCGAAGCAGAGGCTGACGGCGCCGGTCACCAGCGCAAATCCTCTCATGTAGCGAGCGCTCCCTGTGTTACCGTTTCGCCGGCGTTTCTACGCGCCGGGCCGCCGGCCGGTTCCGCCCCGGCCGCTGCCTGCCTTAGAAGGTGTAGCTGATCCCCAGCAGGCCGAAGAACTGATTGCGGTCGCCGGCCTGCGACACGATCGGGCTGCGCGCGAAATCGCCCAGCAGGCGCGAATAAGCGAGGCCGCCGAACAGCGACAGCTTGGGCGCGCGAAGTTCGCCGGTCAGCGACTGGGCAACGAACAGGCTGGTGCGCCAGTTCTTCCAGCCGCCCTGTGCAGAGTAAACCGGCAGGCCGCTCGCCGCCGCGCCGGCAGGTGTGACGCTGAAATAGGTCTGGGCGAAACCGTCGCCGACCCGCTCGGCCTGGACGCCGATCTGAACATAGGTGCGGGTGCTGAGCGGGGTGCCGTACTCGATGGCCGGCGTCAGGATCGAGCTTTCGTGGGTGTCGCTGACGTCTTTCTGGTAGGTCAGGCGCACGCCGAGCGTGTCGTACTGGTGGAAGACGCCGTTCTTGGCGACGCCGGCCTGGGCACCGATTTCGATCGCCTTGTCGATCTCACCAAGCGCGCGGACCTGCGGATCCTTGATCCGGTTGTTGCGGTCGAGCCGTAGGTTGAGGATCGGACCGAGGGTGAAGGCGATCGGCGCGTCCCGGCTCTCGGGAATGACGTCAAAAGCGAGGGCCGTACCGCGCGTGGAAAAGGAAACCGGCCCGACGCGGCCGAGCAGAGCGCCGATGGGCGTGAAGATGTAATTGTCCGAGCCCTCGTAGGACGGAACGTAGCCGCCGCCGACGCCGATCGTGAGGCTGTAGCGGTCTTCCGGAAGATCGGGTTCGCCGGCCGTGTCCTGCGCGAAAGCCGGAGCGGCGAGGAGAACGGTAGCGGCTGCGGCAAGCGCGCGGATTTCGAAGAGGCTGCGGGTCACGATTCGGTCTCCCTGTTCGCGGCGATCAACTGCCCCCGCCGCGTTTCGCTGCGTGGTGGCCCAGTTCGGCGCGATCCGCAATCCTCGCCAACGCCCGAACACCGCGCCAGAGCAGAATAAGCAAAAGCGCAAGCAGGCCGGCGATGGCGAGAAGCGCGTAAGCGATCGCTTCGAGCCAGCGTTCGGGACGTGGGGTTTCCGGCTGGGCGGGCACGGTGACGAGGTCGCCGGGTACCGTTGTTTCGGCCGCGCTCGCCGATTGCGCGGGCTCAGCGGGCGGTGCGGCGGGGCCGGGCGCAGGCTCGGCGGCGGAAGGCTGCGGGGCAGGCGTCAGGACCGGAGGCTCGCGCAGGTCGCCGGGGGCGAAGGTGGCGTCGTTGGACATGGCGGCGATGGAGCCGAGGATGGACAAGGTGACCAGCCCGGCGAGCACCAGCATCGCTGTGCGAACTACCCACTCGAACAGGTTCGATCCCATGGGGGCGTAACAAGCAAGCGTCCCCCCGGTTGCAAGCGTGGCCTAACCGGCGAAGCTTTGCACCACTTCCACGAACGCGCCGCCCCACTTGTCGAGCTTGGCGGTGCCGACGCCCGTGACCCTCGAGAGCGCGTGGAGGCTGGTCGGCTTGAGCTCGGCCATCTCGCGCAGGGTCGAATCGTGGAAGATGACGTAGGGCGGAACGCCGGCCTCGCGGGCGAGGTCGCGGCGGCGGGCGCGCAGCGCTTCGAACAAGGGGTCGTGCGGGTGATCGACGCCGTCGGCGCCGCGGCGGCCGCGGCGGGCGCGCTTGGGCGGGAGAACCAGGTCGAGCCGTTCCTCACCCTTCAGGAGCGGCCGGGCGGCGGGACCGAAGGAGAGGCCGCCATATTCGTCGGCGCGCAGTGCGTCGCGGGCGAGAAGCGCTCGGGCGACCGGCTTGATCAGCGCCTGTTCCTCGTCGTTGGCAATGCCGAAAACTGAGAGGCGGTTGTGGTTGCAGGAGATGATCTTGTCCGTCTCCTTGCCGGCGAGCACGTCGGCCAGGTGGGTAATCCCGAAGCGCATTTCGGTGCGGAAAGCGGCGGAAAGGAGCTTGCGCGCAACTTCGGTGGCATCGACGGTGGAGGGCGGGGCCAGGCAATTGTCGCAATTGCCGCACGCTTCGGGCGGCGTTTCGCCAAAATGCTTCAGGAGAAGCGCGCGGCGGCAGGCGCCCGTTTCAATCATGGCGGCAAGGGCGTTGAGGCGCGTGCGCTCGCCGCCGCGGCGCTCGTCCGGTGTTTCGGTTTCAATGCGGCGGCGGGCGCGGGAGAAATCCTCGGCGCCCCAGAACAGCCAGGCCTCGGCAGGCTCGCCGTCGCGGCCGGCGCGGCCGGTTTCCTGGTAATAAGCCTCGATCGACTTGGGCAGGCCGGCATGGGCGACGAAGCGCACGTCCGGCTTGTCGATGCCCATTCCGAAGGCGATCGTCGCGACCATCACCATGTCTTCCGAGTCCACGAAGACGCGCTGGTTTCGAGCCCGCACCTGCGGGTCGAGCCCGGCATGGTAAGGGAGGACCTTGCGGCCGGCGCCGCCCAATTGCTCAGCGAGCTTCTCGGCCTTGTCGCGGCTGGGGACGTAGACGATGCCGGCGCCGGGTTGCTCGGCAAGCAGCGCCTTCAATTGCGCGCCGACGCCGTCGCGCGGGCGGACGTGGTAGCGGATGTTGGGCCGGTCGAAGCCGGCGACGATCAAACCGTCTTCGGCGATGCCGAGCTGGCGCAGGATATCGGCGCGGGTGGCGCGGTCGGCGGTGGCGGTGAGCGCCAGGCGGGGTACCTTGGGGAAGGCATCGAGCAGCGGCTTGAGGAGCCGGTAATCGGGGCGGAAGTCATGGCCCCACTCGCTGACGCAATGCGCTTCGTCGACGGCGATCAGCGACAGCGGCGTGCGTGACGCCAGTTCGCGAAAGGCATTGCCGCTGGCCCGTTCGGGCGCGACGTAGAGGAGGTCGAGTTCTCCGGCCTTGAAGCGGGAGAGCGTATCCTGCCGGGAATCCTCGCCGTCGGCCGAGGTAAGCGAGGCGGCGCGGATGCCGAAGCCGTCGGCCGAGCGGATCTGATCGTGCATCAAGGCGATCAGCGGCGAGACGACGAGCGCGGTTCCCGGGCGGGCAAGCGCCGGCACCTGGTAACAAAGCGACTTGCCGGCGCCGGTTGGCATCACGGCAAGCGTGTGCTGGCCCGCCATGACGCGGTCGATCACTTGCTCCTGCACGCCGCGAAAGGCGGGGAAGCCGAAGGTTTGGTGGAGGATTTCTAAGGGGGAGGACACGATGCGCCTGCCCTAGCGGAGGGGCGACGGCCGCGTCGAGGGTTTAGCGGCGGGGTGGCTCGGCCTTGACCGGCGCCGCCGTCGGCGTTCCGTGTCCAACCAGCGCCAATGCGGCGATGATCGCCGCCGCGCCCAACATGATCCTGATCCCCGGCACCGATTTTCCTCCCGAACGCCCGAACACTAGCAGAAAAACCGGGGCGAATCAGCGGGTTCGTGCAAAAAATTCCGCGGGCCGTGGCCCTTCGCCCCAGCGGGCTTGAAGCCGCCGTTCCGGAACGAACTTTTCTTGACCTCCCGCCCTCGCCGCACCCCAATTGCGAAGCGGGAAAGGCGCCGGGTGGGCGTTTGATGGGGCGCGTCCCGCCGAACAACCAAGCCAAAGGGGAGGCAATTGAAATGGAAGCTCTGCAAAAGGCGCTCGGCAACGCGCCGACATACGTGACTCTGTATCTGGTGGGGATGATCCCGACCTACATCTTGCCCTACGTCGGCTCCAACTCGATCGTGATGTCGGCCGCGCACGATGCGGCGGGGCAGTCGAATGGACCGTTCTGGTTCCATTTTCTGTTCCTGCTCGGCCTGTGCGGCCTGACCTGGCTGCGCGGCGGGCTGATCGACAAACGGTGGCTGGTAATCTTCCCGATCCTTGCCGCCTTTTTCGATCTTATGCCCGGGTTCAACTGGATTCCGCTGGTGCCGACGGTGATGCACCTGCTCGCCATCATCCTGGCGGTTGCCGGCACCAGGCCTGCGTCGGCCTAAGGGGCGCGGCGGCGGGAGCGGCCTATTCGGCGGCTTCCGCCCCTTCTGCTTCCGCTTCCTTTTCCGCTTCGGTCTGCTGGCGCGCCCACATATCGGCGTAGAGGCCGTTCAGCCGGAGCAATTGGGCGTGGGTGCCGCGTTCGGCGACGCGGCCTTCGTTC
Source organism: Allosphingosinicella sp. (assembly GCA_036399095.1). Classification (GTDB taxonomy): domain Bacteria; phylum Pseudomonadota; class Alphaproteobacteria; order Sphingomonadales; family Sphingomonadaceae; genus Allosphingosinicella. The sequence continues at coordinate 3,732 of DASWNT010000010.1, read as the reverse complement.
AGCACCACGATCTGATCGGCGTCGACGATCGTCGAAAGGCGGTGGGCGATGACGATCGACGTGCGCTTGGCGGCGACGGCGCGCATCGTCTCCTGGATCGCGGCTTCGGTGCGGCTGTCGAGGGCGCTGGTGGCTTCGTCGAAGATCAGGATCGGCGGGTTCTTGAGCAAGGTGCGGGCGATTGCGACGCGCTGCTTCTCGCCGCCGGAGAGCTTGAGGCCACGTTCGCCCACCTGGGCTTCGTAACCGTGGGGGAGCGAGACGATGAAGTCGTGGATCGCCGCGCCGCGCGCCGCTTGCTCGATCTCCGCCTGGCTGGAGCCGTCTTTCCCGTAGCCGATATTGTAGCCGACGCTGTCGTTGAACAGCACGCTGTCTTGCGGAACGATGCCCAAGGCGGCGCGAAGGCTCGCCTGGCTGACTTCGGTGATGTCCTGCCCGTCGACGAGGATGCGGCCGCCGGTCGGTTCGTAGAAGCGGAACAGGAGCCGCGAGAGCGTCGACTTGCCGGCACCCGACGGGCCGACGACAGCGAGCATTGTGCCTGGCCGGACGTCGATATCGACGCCCTTCAAGATTTCGCGTTCGGGATCGTAGCCGAAGCGGACATTCTCGAACCGCACCGCGCCCGCGCTGACCTGCAAGGGGGGGGCGTTCGCCTTGTCCTTCACTTCCTCCGGCGTGTCGACGATGCCGAACATCGCTTCCATGTCGATCAGGCCCTGGCGGATGGTGCGGTAGACCCAGCCGAGCATGTCCAGCGGCCGGAAGAGCTGGGCGAGAAGCGTGTTGACCAGCACCACGTCGCCGGTGGTGAACTTGCCCACGCTCCAGCCCCAGACGGTGTAGGCCATCGCGCCGGCCATCATGAGGTTGGTGATCGCCGATTGGCCGACATTGAGCAGGGCGAGCGAGGTTTCGTTCTTCACCGACGCATTGGCGAAGCTCTTCATCGCATCGCCGTAGCGGCGCGCCTCGCGATCCTCAGCGGTGAAATATTTCACCGTTTCGTAATTCAGGAGCGAATCCACCGCGCGGCCGATCGCCTGGTTATCGACCTCGTTCATCTCGCGCTGCAGCTTGGCCCGCCATTCGGTGACGAAGCGGGTGAAGGCGATGTAGCTGACCACCATCACCACCGTTGCGATCACCAGGCCGGCGCCGAACTTGACGCCGAAAATGATGCAGATAGCGACCAGCTCCACGATGGTGGGCGCGATGTTGAAGAGGAGGAAATAGAGCATCATGTCGATGCTCTTCGTGCCCCTCTCGACGATCTTGGTGAGCGCGCCGGTGCGCCGGGCGAGGTGGAAACGCAAGGAAAGGCGGTGGACGTGGCGAAAGACATTCTCCGCCAGGCGCCGCGCCGCATCCTGGCCGACGCGTTCGAAGATGGCGTTGCGCAGGTTGTCGAACAACACGCCGGCGAAGCGCGCGCCGGCGTAGGCGACCACCAGCGCGATGACCAAGCTCGCCGCCGCTTCGGTGCCGGCGGACATGCCGTCGATCGCCGCCTTGTAGGCAAAGGGCATGAGCAGGGTCGCGCCCTTGGCAACGAACACCAGGATCACGGCGACGATCACCCGGGCGCGCAAGGCGGGCGCGTCGGCCGGCCAAAGGTAAGGGAGGAAGCGCCGGAGGGCGCCCCAGCCGGGCTTTGACGCAGTGTCGGGGGATTCAAGGGGACGCATTGCGCTTTAGGTAGGTGTGCGAGGGCGGGAACCCAAGCGACAGCGGCGGGTGCGTGGGAAACGCCGGCTTAGGCTGTAACAATTGAAACACGAAAGCCGTCGCGGCGGCACAGCGGAGGCACGGGCTGAACCTAAACCCGAAGCCACGGCCAACCGGCCGGAAAAACAAAGCCGATCCGCCTGCGAAACATTTGGAACGGCTAGGAATCGCATGGGTTTAGCAAGCATCATGGGACCAGGCACTTTCCTTATCGCGATCCTCGGCTGCGGCGAAGCGGAGGCACCCTGCCAGCAGGTGCGGATGCTGAACACGCCTTACCGCAGCGAAGCCGCCTGCAGCGCCGCGACGGACAATGCGATCATGTCCAACAGCGACGTGGATTACCCGGTCATCGTCGCCCGCTGCGTCGCCGCCGCCGCCAATGCCCGGCCTGCCTTGCTCAAGGCCAGCGACGTTCAGCTTCCCGCCGGCGGTGAAGCGCAGGTCAAGGTGAGCCCGCTCAGCCGCTGAGCTTGCGCGCGAGCCGCCAAGTAGTGGCGCGAAGCTGATCCCTTCCAAGAAGAAGGTCGATGCCGGATCAAGTCCGGCATGACGATTCGCACCATCCGACAGTTTCACGCGGCCGGCTGCGCGGCCAGGATCGGACGTTCCGCCGATTCTCGGGCGCAACCTGCGAAGATTTCGCGCAAATGACGGCGGATAGCGGCTTGAATGGGCTCCATCGGAGTTGGGGTGCTGCTCATGAGCGCACCTCCGGCTGCGCGTAGCTTACCACTTCGAACTCGATGCCGTCGCCGTCGAAGAAGTAGAAGCGGCGGCCCGGTTCATAGTCGCCGTGGCTGAAGGGTTTGAGGCCTGCTTCCACCACTCGCGCTTCAACCGCGTCGAGATCGTCGACTTCGACGCCCACATGGTTGAGCGGCTGGCCCTTGCGGAATTGTTCGTCCGGATAGGCCGTGCCGGGCGCGGTGTAGAGCGCGAGGTAATGCGCGGCCGAACCGACATGGACAGTGCGGCCGCCGTTCATCGCCTGCCCCTGCCAGCGCACCGTCCAGCCGAAGATCCGCTCCAGCGTTGCCGCCGAACGGTCCGGGTTTCGGACGGTAAGGTTCACATGCTCGATCCTGGGTGTCGCCATCGCTTTCGCTCCTTTTGCTGGTCTGATTTGGCGATTCGTACGATCTCAAGTTAAGTTGAGGTCAAGCATCTATTCGGAGGCTCCATGGCTCTGCTTTCCATCGGCGAACTGGCGCGGCGGACCGGGCTGAGCGTCTCGGCGATCCGCTTCTACGAAAGCCGCGGGCTGGTCAGCGCGATTCGAAGCGGCGGCAACCAGCGCCGCTTCATGCGCTCGGACATTCGCCGCCTGTCCTTTGCGCTGATCGCCCAGCGGGTGGGGCTGACGCTTGGCGAGATCGAGGCGGAGCTTGCCACCCTGCCGCAGGGCCGGGCGCCGACCAAAAGCGACTGGGAAGCGATGAGCCGGCGAATCCGCGGCGCGCTGGAGGCGCGGATCGCAACGCTTGAGAAGACGCGCGACCTGCTCGACGGCTGTATCGGCTGCGGCTGCCTGTCGCTGGAGGCGTGCGCGCTCTACAATCCCGGCGACCGGGCAGCACGCGCGGGAACCGGGCCGCGCTTCCTGCTCGGCAACCGGCCCGCCGACTTCGCGGAACCGGGCGGCGCGGGCGGCGGTTAACCCTTTCGAACCATTCGAAAGGATCAAGCCATGAGCAAGAACCAGCACAATACCAGCAGCATGGATAAAACCATGAACCAGAACAACCAGATGTCCGACGATCCGGGCGACGGCAGCCGCAAGAGCTTCACGCTCGGCAAGGACGGCGAAACGCCGGTTGAGCGCGCCCCCGCGCACGACAGCCAGGATCAGTCCACGATTGAAGCCTTCGGCGAGGAAGGCGCGGGCGTCGCGCCCAAGGAGTGAATTCGATGAGCGACACCCAAACCCTCGGCATGATCGACGAGGACGCGCTTCCCGGCCATGAAAGCCGGATGAAGGACAAGCCCGAGTGGGAGCCG
>DASWNT010000009.1:0-65828 GCA_036399095.1 Allosphingosinicella sp. | reverse complement strand
CAATTCCCTTCCAACTTCAACCGGAACACGTCCGGCGATCAGCTTATAAAAATCAGGCGGTGTCGGCCCGTTCGGGTGTCGCATGGGTGTCCACGCGGTCGAGTACGCGCCAGGTCTTCAGCTTGGAGATCGGCCGCGTCTCTTCGATGCGGACGGTCTCGCCGGCCTTGAACTCATTGCCCTCGTCATGGGCATGATATTTTTTCGACCGCTTGATGATCTTGCCGTACAGCGGGTGCTTCACCCGCCGTTCGACCTTCACGACCACGGTCTTCTCGGTCTTGTCCGACACGATGATGCCGGTGAGAACGCGCTTTGGCATGTCTACTCCTTACGCCTTGACCGAAGCGGCGCGGGCGCGCTCGTTCTGCAGCGTTTTGATCTGGGCGATCGTGCGGCGCACCTGACGGATCCGGGCGGGCTTCTCGAGCTGGTTGGTGGCGGCCTGGAAGCGCAGGTTGAACTGCTCGCGCTTGAGGTCGCCCAACTGCTCGTTCAGCTGGTCGTCGGTGCGGGTCTTGAGATCGTCGGCTTTGGCCATCTCTTATTCTTCCTCGATCAGGCTTTCGCCCAGACGGGCGACGACCTTGGTCTTGATCGGCAGCTTCTCCATCGCACGCTCGAAAGCGACGCGGGCGAGCGGTCCGGGGACGCCATCCAGCTCGAACAGGATCCGGCCGGGCTTCACGCGGGCAACCCAGAATTCCGGCGAGCCCTTGCCCGAGCCCATGCGGACTTCGGCGGGCTTGGACGACACCGGCACGTCCGGGAAGATGCGGATCCAGAGGCGGCCCTGACGGCGGATATGACGCGTGATCGCGCGGCGGGCCGCCTCGATCTGGCGCGCGGTGATCCGCTCCGGTTCCATGGCCTTGAGGCCGAAGGCACCAAAATTGAGCGAGGTTCCGCCCTTCGCATCGCCATGGATGCGGCCCTTGAAGGCCTTGCGGAACTTGGTGCGTTTGGGTTGCAGCATTTCAAATGTTCCTTAGCGGGCGGGCCGGACGCCGGAGGTTTGAGCCTCCATCATCAGCCGGTCCTGCGCCATCGGATCGTGGCCGAGGATTTCGCCCTTGAAGATCCAGACCTTGACGCCGCACACGCCGTAGGAGGTGTGGGCTTGCGCCTCGGCATAATCGAGGTGGGCGCGCAGCGTGTGCAACGGCACCCGGCCCTCGCGATAGCTTTCTGTTCGCGCGATCTCGGCGCCGCCGAGACGGCCGCCGCAAACGACGCGAATGCCCTCGGCGCCAAGGCGCATCGACGACTGCACCGCGCGCTTCATGGCGCGACGGAAGGCGATGCGGCGCTCGAGCTGGTCCGCAATGCCCTGCGCAACCAGGCGGGCGTCGATCTCCGGCTTGCGGATTTCGACGATGTTCAGCGACACGTCGGACGCGGTCATCTCGCCAAGCGTCTTGCGAAGCTTCTCGATGTCCGAGCCCTTCTTGCCGATGATCACGCCGGGGCGCGCGGCATAGATGGACACGCGGCACAGCTTGGCCGGACGCTCGATCACCACCTTGGAGATCGCCGCCTGCGGCAGCGCCTTCATGATGAACGTGCGGATCTTGAGATCCTCGAGCAGCAGGCGGCTGTAATCGGCGCCGTCGGCATACCAGCGGCTGTCCCAGGTGCGGTTGATCTGCAGCCGCATACCGATCGGATTGGATTTCTGACCCATGGTTTACGCTTCCTGATGCTCGCGGACGACGATGCGCACGCGGCTGAAGGGTTTAACGATCCGGCTTGAACGGCCGCGGGCGCGCGGCGTGAAGCGCTTCATCGAGATGCTCTTGCCAACCGAAGCCTCGGCGACGACGAGCGCGTCGACGTCGAGATTGTGGTTGTTCTCGGCGTTGGCGATCGCGGATGCGAGCACCTTGCGCACTTCCACGGCCATCGCCTTCGGCGAGAACTGCAGAATGTTGAGCGCGTCTTCGGCCTTGCGGCCGCGGATCATCGCCGCAACGAGATTGAGCTTCTGCGCGGAGCCGCGGATGGTGGTGCCAACCGCGAGCGCTTCGTTGTCCGCCACGCGGCGGGGAGCTGCCTGCTTGCCCATGGCTTACCTCTTGCCCTTTTTGTCGGCGGCGTGGCCCGGGAAGTAGCGGGTCGGCGCGAACTCGCCGAGCTTCATCCCGACCATCTCTTCATTCACCGAAACGGGAATGAATTTGCGGCCATTGTAGACGTTGAAGGTGAGGCCGACGAACTGCGGCAGGATCGTCGAACGGCGCGACCAGGTCTTGATCGGCGAACGGTTGTTGGCGTCCTGCGCTGCCTCTGCCTTTTTCAGCAGCGACAATTCGACGAACGGACCTTTCCAGACGGAGCGGGCCATTATTACCTCTTCTTCTTAGCGTGGCGCGAACGGATGATCATCTTGTCCGTCGACTTGTTGTTGCGGGTGCGGGCACCCTTGGTCGGCTTGCCCCACGGAGTAACCGGGTGACGGCCGCCCGAAGTACGGCCTTCGCCGCCGCCGTGCGGGTGATCCACCGGGTTCTTTGCGACGCCGCGGGTCAGCGGTCGCCGGCCCTGCCAGCGGGTGCGGCCGGCCTTGCCGAAGTTCTGGTTCTGATTGTCCGGGTTCGAAACCGCGCCAACCGTGGCCATGCAGTCGGAGCGGATGTAGCGCTGCTCGCCTGAATTAAGCCTGACCATCACCATGCCGCGATCGCGGCCGACGACCTGAACGTAGGTGCCCGCCGAACGGGCGAGCTGCGCGCCCTTGCCCGGCTTCATTTCCACGTTGTGAACAATGGTGCCGACCGGCATCGCGCCCAGTTCCATCGCATTGCCCGGCTTCACGTCGACCTTGCGGCCGGCGATCACCTGGTCGCCCGGCGCAAGGCGCTGGGGAGCGATGATGTAGGTAAGCTCGCCGTCCTCATACTTCACCAGCGCGATGAACGCGGTGCGGTTGGGATCGTATTCCAGGCGCTCAACGGTTGCGGGCACGTCCCACTTGCGGCGCTTGAAATCGATGTAACGGTAGCTCTTCTTGTGACCGCCGGCGATACCGCGCGAGGTCACATGCCCCTTGTTGTTGCGGCCGCCGGTCTTGTGCTTGCCTTCGGTCAGCGCCTTGAGGGGCTTGCCCTTCCAAAGCGAAGACTTGTCGACAAGGATCAGGCCGCGCTGCGACGGGGTTGTCGGATTATAGGTTTTGAGTGCCATCGTGACCGCCTCAGATACCGGTGGTGACGTCGATGGACTGGCCTTCGGCCAGCGTCACGATCGCCTTCTTGACGTCCGAGCGCGTGTAGGGACGACCCTTCCAGCGCTTGGTTTTGCCCTTCTGGTTAAGGGTGTTCACGCCCAGCACGTTGACGCCGAACAAAGCTTCCACGGCCGCCTTGATCTGCGGCTTGGTTGCGTCGTTCGCGACCTTGAAGACAACCGCGTTCTGCTCGGAAAGCAGGGTGGTCTTTTCGGTGATGTGGGGCGCGAGGACGACATCATAATGGTTGATATCGACCTTGGCGGTTTTCGCCTTAGCCATTGAAACGGGCCTCCAGCTTCTCGACGGCGGCGCGGGTCAGCACCAAAGTCTCATGCTTCAAAATGTCGTACACGTTGGCGCCGGCCGCCGGCAGCAGATCGATCTGCCGCAGGTTGGCCGAACCCTGGGCGAAGCCCACGTTCAGCGCATCGCCGTCGATCACCAGGGTGGTCTTGCCGAGGCCGAGATTGCCGAGCTGCTCGCGCACCGCCTTGGTCTTGGCTTCGGAAACGTCCAGGCTGTCGAGAACGATCAGCTGGCCGGCCGCGGCCTTGGAGCTCAGCGCCATGCGAAGGCCGAGGGCGCGAACCTTCTTGTTCAGCGACGGGTTGAAGTCGCGAACGCGCGGGCCGTGGGCCTTGCCGCCGCCGATAAAGATCGGAGCGCGGCGATCGCCGTGACGGGCGGTACCGCCACCTTTCTGGCGGCCGAACTTCTTACCCGTGCGGGCAACGTCCGAACGCTCGCGGGCGGCGCGGGCGGTGCCGCGGCGCTTTTCGAGCTGCCACGTCACGACGCGGTGGAGAATGTCCGCGCGGGGCTCAACGCCGAACACATCGTCGTTGAGTTCGATCTCGCCGTTGTCCTCGGCGTTCAGGTTCCGGACCTGGATCTTCATGGCTTAGCCTTCCTGGCCGTCGGTTGCTTCCGCCGGGGCGGGAGCGTCGGTGGTGTTGCTGTTTGCGGCCTGGCGGATGCCGGCCGGGTACGGCGCAGTGTCCGGACGAGCGATCTTCACCGCGTCCTTGATCAGCAGCCAGCCGCCCTTGGAGCCGGGAACCGAACCCTTGACGAAGATCAGGCCGCGATCGGCGTCCGTGCGGACGACCTCGAGGTTCTGCTGCGTGCGGTTCTTGGCGCCCATGTGGCCGGCCATCTTCTTGTTCTTGAAGACGCGGCCCGGATCCTGGCGCTGGCCGGTGGAGCCGAGTGCACGGTGGGAGACGGAGACGCCGTGGGTGGCGCGCATACCGCCGAAGCCCCAGCGCTTCATGCCGCCGGCAAAGCCCTTGCCCTGCGTGACGCCCTGGATATCGACCATCTGGCCGACTGCGAAATGGTCGGCCGAAAGCTCGGCGCCGACGTCGAGAACGGCGTCTTCCGACACCCGGAACTCGACGAGCTTCGCCTTGGGCTCCACCTCGGCCTTGCCGAAATGGCCGCGCTGCGGCTTGGAAAGATTCTTGGCCTTGGCGGTGCCCGCACCGACCTGAACCGAAACATAGCCGTCGCTGTCGGCATTCTTGGTGGCAACGACCTGGCAGCCTTCAAGCGCCAGAACGGTTACCGGCACGTGCCGGCCGTCGTCCTGAAACAGGCGGGTCATCCCCATTTTCTTCGCGATCACGCCAGTGCGCATGATCATGCTCCTTATACAGAGGCCCCCCGGACGATCCGAGGGGCTTGCAGCCCATGAAAAATGCGTGCCCCGCCTGGGCTCATGCTTCGCGTTAGCGAAACGGCGGGGACGCAGACCCGGGGCAAGCCCGGCGGTATCCTCGACTGTGCGAGAGGCCTTGAGGCCCCTACTCCGTCATGCCAGCGAAGGCTGGCATCCATGCAGAGTCAGTATGGGCACCAGCCTACGCTGGTGCGACGATTTGCCCCGATTCCGGAAGCTGTGCCAGCCCTTTAGGCCAGCTTGATCTCAACATCAACACCTGCGGCGAGATCGAGCTTCATTAGTGCGTCAACCGTTTGCGGCGTCGGCTGAACGATGTCGAGCAGGCGCTTGTAGGTGCGCACTTCAAACTGTTCGCGCGACTTCTTGTCTACGTGCGGCGAACGGTTGACGGTGAACTTTTCGATACGGGTCGGCAGCGGGATCGGGCCGCGGATAAGAGCACCCGTGCGCCGAGCGGTATCGGCGATGTCGCCCGTGGCCTGATCCAGCACACGATGATCGAACGCCTTCAGGCGAATGCGGATGTTCTGCGTTTCCATAACCTGCTTACCGATTGCAAAGAGCCATGCCCAAACGGGGCAACCCAAAAGATAGAATCGTCACTCCGGCGAAGGCCGGGGTCTCAGGCCGGAAAAGGCACCTTGGTCCCTCACCCGACGAGATCCCGGCCTTCGCCGGGATGACGCTAAAAAGCTGGGCCGCGCGAATCCCGAAGGCGCCGCGCGGCCCGAGCCCTATATTACTTAGTGATCTCGGCGACAACCCCTGCGCCGACCGTCCGGCCGCCTTCGCGAATTGCGAAGCGCAGGCCCTGGTCCATCGCGATCGGTGCGATGAGCTTCACGCCCAGCTGCACGTTGTCGCCCGGCATCACCATTTCGGTGCCCTCGGGGAGAACCACTTCACCGGTCACGTCCGTGGTGCGGAAGTAGAACTGCGGGCGGTAGTTGGCGAAGAACGGCGTGTGACGGCCGCCTTCATCCTTCGAGAGCACGTAGACTTCCGCCTGGAAGTCGGTGTGCGGCGTGATCGAACCCGGCTTGGCCAGAACCTGGCCACGCTCAACTTCTTCACGGCCGACGCCGCGGATCAGCGCGCCGATGTTGTCGCCGGCCTGGCCCTGATCGAGCAGCTTGCGGAACATTTCAACGCCGGTGACGACGGTCTTGCGGGTGTCCTTGATGCCGACGATTTCGACTTCTTCGCCAACCTTGACGATGCCGGTCTCGACGCGGCCGGTAACAACCGTACCGCGGCCCGAGATCGAGAACACGTCTTCAATCGGCATAAGGAACGGACGGTCCAGCGGACGCTCCGGCTGCGGGATGTAGCTGTCGACGGCGGCCATCAGCTCGATCACGGCGTCGTGGCCGATCTTGCGGTCGCTGTCTTCAAGCGCGGCCAGAGCCGAACCCTTGACGATGGGAATGTCGTCGCCCGGGAAGTCGTAGGACGACAGAAGCTCGCGGATTTCGAGCTCGACCAGCTCGAGGAGCTCCTCGTCGTCGACCTGGTCGACCTTGTTCATGAACACGACCAGCGCCGGAACGCCGACCTGACGGGCGAGCAGGATGTGCTCGCGGGTCTGCGGCATCGGGCCGTCGGCGGCCGACACCACCAGGATGCCGCCGTCCATCTGCGCGGCGCCGGTGATCATGTTCTTCACATAATCGGCGTGGCCCGGGCAATCGACGTGCGCATAGTGGCGCGCTTCGGTTTCATATTCGACGTGCGCGGTCGAAATGGTGATGCCGCGCTCGCGCTCTTCCGGCGCCTTGTCGATGTTGTCGTACGACGTGAAGGTCGCGCCGCCGGTTTCGGCGAGAACCTTGGTGATCGCCGCGGTGAGCGACGTCTTGCCATGGTCGACGTGACCGATGGTGCCGATGTTGCAGTGCGGCTTGTTCCGCTCAAACTTAGCTTTCGCCATTGTGCCTAACCCTCATTCTTTCGGTTCAAATCAGTGTGTAAAGCTTAGGCCAGCTTGGCCTTGACCTCATCGGCCACGTTCGATGGGACCTCGTCATAGTGCGAGAACTGCATCGTGTACTGCGCACGGCCCTGGGTGAACGAGCGCAGCTCATTAACGTATCCGAACATATTCGCAAGCGGGACGATGGCTTCAACGGCCTGGGCGTTGCCCCGGCTGTCCGTGCCCTGGATCTGGCCGCGGCGGCTGTTGATGTCGCCGATGACGTCGCCCAGATAATCTTCCGGAGTCACCACTTCGACCTTCATGATCGGCTCGAGAAGCGTGATGCCGGCCTTTTGGGCCGCTTCGCGCATCGCGCCGCGGGCGCAGATTTCGAACGCCAGCGCGGACGAGTCGACGTCGTGGTATTTGCCGTCGATCAGCTGCACTTCGAAGTCGATGATCGGGAAGCCGATCAGCGATCCGCCTTCCGCCGTCTCGCGCATGCCCTTTTCGACCGAAGGGATATATTCCTTCGGAACGTTGCCGCCCTTGACGTTGTCGGTGAAGACAAAGCCCGAACCGCGCTCGCCCGGCTGAAGCTTGACCTTCACTTCGGCGAACTGGCCGGAGCCGCCCGACTGCTTCTTGTGGGTGTAGGTGAGCTCAACCGGCTTCTTCAGATATTCGCGATACGCGACCTGAGGAGCGCCGACATTGGCTTCGACCTTGAACTCGCGCTTCATGCGATCGACCAGGATCTCGAGGTGGAGCTCGCCCATCCCCTTGATGATGGTCTGGCCGCTTTCATTGTCCGTGGACACGCGGAAGGACGGATCCTCGCGGGCGAGACGGTTCAATGCGACCCCCATCTTTTCCTGGTCGGCCTTGGTCTTGGGCTCAACGGAAAGCTCGATCACCGGCTCGGGGAATTCCATCCGCTCGAGGATGATCGGCGCGTTGGCGGCGCAGAGCGTGTCCCCGGTGGTGGTGTCCTTGAGTCCGGCCAGAGCGACGATGTCGCCGGCATAGGCCACCTGGATGTCCTCGCGGTCGTTGGCGTGCATGAGCAGCATGCGGCCGACCTTTTCCTTCTTGTCCTTGACGGAATTGGTGACCTGCGACGCGGTCTCCAGCTTGCCCGAATAGATGCGGGCAAAGGTCAAGGTGCCGACGAAAGGATCGTTCATGATCTTGAACGCCAGCGCCGAGAAGGGCGCTTCGTCGTCGGCCGGACGCTCGTCAACGGTTTCGCCGTCGAGCTTCAGGCCCTGGATGGCGGGAACGTCGAGCGGGCTCGGAAGATAATCGACCACCGCGTCGAGCAGGGGCTGAACGCCCTTGTTCTTGAACGCGGAGCCGCACAGCACCGGCACGAACGAGAAGTTCAGCGTGCCCTTGCGGATCAGCTTCTTCAGCGTCGCCGCATCGGGCTCTTCGCCGCCGAGATAGGCTTCCATCAGGTCGTCGTCCTGTTCGACGGCCATTTCGATCAGCTCCATGCGGGCTGCTTCGGCAACGTCCTTCAGGTCGTCCGGGATTTCGCGATATTCGAACTTCGCGCCCAGCGACTCTTCGAGCCAGATGATGGCGCGGTTGTTGACCAAATCGACCAGGCCCTTGAACTGGCTTTCAAGGCCGATCGGGAGATAGAGAACGGCCGGGCGGGCGCCCAAGCGGTCCTTGATCATGCCGACGCACATGTCGAAGTTCGCGCCGGTGCGGTCGAGCTTGTTGACGAAGCACATCCGCGGCACTTTGTACTTCTCGGCCTGGCGCCACACGGTTTCGGACTGCGGCTCAACGCCGGCGACGCCGTCGAAGCAGGCAACGGCGCCGTCGAGAACGCGCAACGAACGCTCGACTTCAATGGTGAAGTCGACGTGGCCGGGCGTGTCGATGATGTTGATGCGGTGCTCGGGGCCCTTGCCCTCTTCGGCCTGCCAGAAGCAGGTGGTCGCGGCGCTGGTGATCGTGATCCCGCGCTCTTGCTCCTGCTCCATCCAATCCATCGTCGCGGTGCCTTCGTGCACTTCGCCGATCTTGTAGGACTTGCCGGTGTAGTAAAGGATACGCTCGGTGGTCGTCGTCTTGCCGGCGTCGATGTGCGCCATGATGCCGATGTTACGATAATGCTCGAGCGGATGGCGGCGGGCCATGATCAATTCTCCGATGTCGGGGGCAGGCCCAATGGCCCGCTACCCGACGATATAGTGACGATTTTTACCAGCGGTAGTGCGAGAATGCCCGGTTGGCTTCGGCCATGCGGTGGGTGTCTTCGCGCTTCTTGACCGCGTTGCCGCGGTTGTTGGCGGCGTCCATCAGCTCGCCCGACAAGCGGCCGGCCATGGTGTTTTCCGAACGGCTGCGCGCCGCGGAAATCAGCCAACGGATTGCAAGCGCCTGGGCGCGCTCCGTGCGCACTTCCACCGGAACCTGGTAGGTCGCGCCGCCGACGCGGCGGCTGCGGACTTCGATGCCCGGCTTCACGTTGTTCAGCGCATCGTGGAAGACGCCGAGCGGATCGCGCTTGGCGCGCGCTTCCACCGTGTCGAAGGCGCCGTAGACGATGCCTTCGGCAACCGACTTCTTGCCGTCAAGCATGACGCTGTTCATGAACTTGGAGAGGACGAGATCCCCGAACTTCGGATCGGGGAGGATTTCGCGCTTTTCTGGGCGACGACGACGAGACATAATTTATACCCTTCTTGACTTCAGCCTTGGTGACCGGACGGGCGATGCCCGCCGACCGGCTTACTTCGGACGCTTGGCGCCGTACTTGGAACGGGACTGGCGGCGGTCCTTGACACCCTGGGTGTCGAGCACGCCGCGCAGGACGTGATAGCGAACGCCCGGAAGATCGCGCACACGGCCGCCGCGGATCAGCACAACGCTGTGTTCCTGGAGGTTGTGGCCTTCGCCCGGAATGTAGCTGATCACTTCGCGCTGGTTGGTCAGGCGAACCTTGGCGACCTTGCGAAGCGCCGAGTTCGGCTTCTTCGGGGTGGTCGTGTAGACTCGGGTGCAAACGCCGCGCTTTTGCGGATTCTGCTCCATCGCCGGAACTTTGGATTTCGCCTTTTGCGGCTCGCGGCCCTTGCGGACCAGCTGGTTAATCGTCGGCATGAAGCCCTTCACCTTAAGTTACTTTACTGGTGCCAAAAAACGCAGAAAAGCGGGGAACCAAACGGCCCCCGGCCCCTGCGTCGCAACAGCAATGTTCAAGCTCTTGTGCCCGTCAGAGGCGGAGAAACGGCTCTCCATGAGAACCACCACAGCCCCGGGCGAGGCGGCCTATAGCGGCGGGAGCCAAAAGGGTCAACGGGCGAAAGCGCAAGGCGCCCGGGCTTTTGGGCCTTGCGGCCGGAACCCGAAACGCCTTGCGCCCCTCCCCCACCTCTAGCGGGCCGGGTTGCCCTCGGCGGCAACCGTGCCCGAATGAATCGCCGTGTGCAGCACCGGGCGGCCGAGGTAGCCGACATGGCCGCCGCCGCTAACCGACGCGCTGAGGCTTTGCTCCGCCCAAAGCCGGATCGTGCCGCCGCCGCTCAACGATGCCGCGGCGTTGCGGGCGACCACTGCCCGGGCGTCGATCTGGCCGCCGCCGGACACCGCCGCGGACAGGCTTGCCTGCGGCGAAAAGCTCTTATCGACATCGATTCGGCCGCCCTGAAACACGGCGAGCCCGGGGACGGTCGCGGTTTGAACCTCTATGACCAGCTTATAGCCCTTCGGGCAGGTGCCGGTGCACGCGTTGATCCGCAGCTCGCCTTCGGGAGTGACGCGGATGCGGGTCTCGCCGCTATTGCCTTCAACAAGCGTCACCCGTTGAACGGGGCCCTGGCGAACCACCAGACTTCCGCCGCCGCGAAGCTGGACGGAGGTGAAGGCCGGCACCGTTACGACTTGCGCCGCGGCGAGTGGAGCAGCCGCGGCAGCGGCAAACGCCGCCGCCAGGCAGATGAAACGAACGTTCATGCTTTTACCCTTTCAATTCAAAGACAAACGGCCGCTGGATCACTGGCGCGGTGGCACGAGAGCCGGCTTGGGCAGGTTGAGCTCCGTCACGGCGACGGGACGCCCGGCGAAGAAGTCGATCATGATCTTGGGAATGTCCTGATGCGCTTCGAACAAATCGTGGCCGCCGTTGCGGACAATGATCTGATGGCGCTTGCGAAGACCGGAAATCGCCTCCGCCTGCTCCTCCAGGGGGGTGCGGACGTCAAGGTCGCCGCTCAGCACCAGCACCGGAATCTTTGACCGAACCGCGCCGCGATAGGCGTTGCCGAGATCCACGCCCGGCACTTCGCCGATCAGGCGCGACACCGGGAAGTTGATCGCGTCGCCCAACAGCGAGCCGGGGATTTGCGCCCGCACCTTTGCCGCCTTGGTTTCGCTAAGCCCGGACGAGATGTCCATCAGCTGCGACATGCCGCCCATGGTCAGCGGGTTCTGGTAAAAGGTGCTGTAGATCTGCGGCGCAAGCGCGGCGCCCTGACCCGCATCGAGCGCGGAGTAAGCGCCGAACAATTGGCCGATGCCCGCCGGATCCTTCGGCAGGATGCCGGCCATCATGCGCAAGGGAAAGGAGTCTGTCTTAAAGGTAACCGCCGGCCCCGTCTTCGGCGTAAAGGTGAAGCTCTGCGGCGCCGCGTCGAAGCGGGCATTTACCCGCCGCATCAGCGCGATCAGGCCGGGCTTCGGCATGGCGCCTTCGATCCGCTTGTACGTGGCGTCCACGGCGGCGGGCAGTTTGATGTTCTGATCGACGCCGTCGACCGAGGAAAGAACGACCCGACCGATGCTTTTGGGATAACGCCGCATCGTCGCCATGGCGAGCTGGGTGCCGTAGGAAATCGCCCAAAGATCGATCTTCTTGGCGCCCAGGGCGCGCCGCAGATCCTCAATGTCGGCGGCGTTTTCCAAGGTGGTGTAGCCGTTCACGGCAACGCCGGCCGCGGTCCACTTGCCGACGCAGTAGCGCAGCGTTTCGCGATAATATGCGGTCAGCGTCGCGTCGGTCAGCGTTACCGCCGGGTCGAAGCGCCGCTGCGCGGTGCAGCTCGGAATATGGTTGGAAAAACCGGTGCCGCGCTGATCGAGCATGATCACGTCGCCCGCAGCCCGGAGTGCGAGAAACACCGCCTGGCGCGCGCCTTCCGCCGAAGCGACGCCCGACCCTCCTGGGCCCCCGGCGACATAGACCAGCGGGTTTCCTGGGGTGGCGCTGGTCGATTTCAGGCGAACAAAGCCGATATTGATCCGCCGCGACTTCGGGTTGCCCCGTTCCTCCGGCACGGAAAAGGTGCCGCGCTCCGCGGGGAGCTGGGTGCCGTCCGACAGCTTGAACATATACGGTTCGAGCTTGAGCACGGGCGCCGGCTTGGCCGGAGCGGCCGCGGCAGGCACGGCCAGGGCGAGGATGGTTGCGCCAAGCAAGGCGCCAGCGAGGCGCCGAAGCCGCGGCCCCGGAGCGGAAACTTCTTCGCGGGCGGCGGCTCCCTGTGCGCGAAGTGAAGGCGACTGGCTGGAAAACAAGAACGGCTGCATTGGCGAAATCCCCCGAAAGGTCACGCAAGCCGATCAACCAGCCTGCTAATTGTTAGACGGGGGAAGTGTTGGATTTGGATGAGGCAGCCGCAAAATTACTTGGGATCAGGCATTTGAATAAGAGGGCTTAAGCGCCGCGGCCGCCCAGATGCCGAACAGGAACAAGGCAAAGGTCACCGGGCTCATCACCGGCGCCAATTCGCGTCCGATGCTGTTCCCCGAGCCAACAAGCGCGAGCAGCCCGCCTACCACGAACAGGCTGATCAACAGGTCCTTCCAGAATCTGCGCCAGCCCAGCGCCTTGGCCCGGCGCATGCGCAGGTCGAACGCGACGTTCAGATCGACGCGGTTGACGAAGGCACGGTCCACCGGCCGGGCAGGCGGGCCGAGCAAGTTCCTCAATTTGCGATCGGCGTCAGTCACCATCTTCCGTCTCCAGATAAAGCAGCAATTCCTGCCGCGCGCGGGCGGCGACACTTTTCAGCGTGCCAAGCGGCCAATCAAGCACGTGCGCGGCTTCGCTGTGCGAGCAGCCTTCGCCGAAGCACAAGATGGCCGCCGCCCTTTCGCGCGGCGACAAGCGTGCCATGGCCCGGTCCAGATCCATCGACAAGGTGGGCGAGGGGGTGAAAGCCTCGCCATGCTTTTCGGCGTCATATTCCTCGGTGGGTGGCCGGTCGGACCGGCTGCTGAGATAAACCCGCCAGGCGATCCTGAACAACCACGCCCGATACGCGCCCTTGCCGTAATAAGACGACGCGGAGCGCCACGCGCGGATAAAGGTTTCCTGCGCGAGATCCTCGCCTGCGGCGCCCCGGGTCAGTCGATCGAGCAAGTTGCGGACGCTTCGCTCATACCGTTCAACGATAAGAGTAAAGGCCCGGGCATCCCCGGCGGCGGCCGCATGGGCCAGCGTATCGTCGTCGGGCGGGTTCAGCTAACCGGGTCCGTGCGGGTGGCGAGCCGGGCCCGGCCGAACAAGGCCGCGCCTACCGCGCCCGGGAACATGGCAACGGCCACAAACGACCGAAGGGTCGCCGGACCGCCCTGGATTAGCCCGAACAGGATCATGCCCACGGCCACCGCCAGCAAAACGATGCCGGTGCGCGCATCGCCTTCGTGAGAAGGCTTTTCGTCGAGTTTGGCGATCAGCGACGGGGCAAGCGGATGGTTGGCGTTGACGGCGTCGCGGATGGTTTTGTGCAGCGCCGACGTGCGCCGGATCCGCGCGATCTGGTTCACAACCAGAACGGACGCGGTGACAATGGCAAGCGGAATGGCGACCGCGATGACGCTCCGGTCTACGCTGAGGAAGAAATCTTGGTGCATGGCGATCGTCCTTCGATGTGTAATGCTTATTAGACTGCCGTTGCCGAAGCTTTGGATGAGTTGCCGGTGCGGTTTTTGCCTCGAGCCCTAATCGTCTTCCGGGACTTTAGGCGAAAAGCATCGCCCTGCCCTTCGGTTTTCCCGGCTAGCACCGCGCGGCGCTTGGCTCTACGCTTCTCTTAAATTGCCCCTGGGCAGGTTCAAAAGGACAAGCGGATGAAGGCGGAAGCGGAAACCAGGAGCAGCCATATCCGGCTTACCTCGCACCCGGGGCGGCCGTCGCGTTTCCCCTTGCGCTGGGGGGCCGCGACACCGGCCGAACGCGGGCCGGTGATCGCCACCGTCAACGCGGGCGCGGACCGCAACGCGATCGGGGCGCATGGCGGCTCTTATTCCGTGTACCGGGCGCTTGCGATCAGTTCCGGCGCGATGGACCCTTCGGCGCGGCCGGACCTGCACGACACCTCGCCGGTCTGCGAGATCGGGCCGCACGCGCAATGGGCGGACCCGCACAAGATCGTCAGCCTCGACCCCTGGGGCCACCGGCTGACCTGCGACTTCGCCGATTTGATCGCCGAAGGCGTCGATGTCCGCCCCTCGATTGCAATCACCAAGGCGCGGCTGACGCTTGGGGAAATTCGCGACGCAATCGCGCTCGGCCGCCTCAAGGTGGACGGCGAGATCGTCCACGAAGCGGGCGACGTCTCCGTCACCAAGATCGCGGTCGATCCGGTGTGGTGGCTGCCGGGCGTGGCCGAACGCTTCGGGGTGGCCGAGGCCGGCCTTCGCCGCTGCCTGTTCGAACAAACCGGCGGCATGTATCCGGAGCTCGTCACCCGCCCGGACATGCAGGTCTTCCTGCCCCCCATAGGCGGCATGACGCTTTATATCTTCGGCGATCCGCTGAGCCTTGGCGACACGTCCAAGAAGCTCACCTGCCGGGTCCATGACGAGTGCAACGGATCGGACGTGTTCGGATCGGACATCTGCACCTGCCGCCCCTACCTCACCCACGGCATCGAGGAAGCGACGCGGGCGGCGCAGGAAGGCGGCGTCGGTTTGATCGTCTACAACCGCAAGGAAGGCCGGGCGCTCGGCGAAGTGACCAAGTTCCTCGTCTACAATGCGCGTAAGCGCCAGCCGGGCGGCGACCAGGCGGCGACCTATTTCGAACGCACCGAATGCGTCGCCGGCGTTCAGGACGCGCGCTTTCAGCAATTGATGCCGGACGTGATCCACTGGCTCGGCATCACCAAGATCGACCGCTTCGTCTCCATGTCCAACATGAAATACGACGCGTTGGCTGAAGGCGGGGTCGAGATCGGCGAACGGGTGCCGATCCCCGACTGGCTGGTGCCCGAGGATGCGAGCGTCGAGATGGAGGCCAAGAAGGCCGCCGGCTATTACACCCCCGAAGGTGCGCCAAGCGAAGAGGCGCTGCGCGGCGTCGTCGGCCGGGACCTGGAGAAGTTTTGAGCGCCGTGGCCAAGGGGGACGTGCGCAGCCTGCTCTCCGCCGCCGCGGTGCGGGAGCGGGCGCATGAGATGCTGGAGCTTGCGCTGGCCGGCGAGGTCGAGGGCTGGACCGTGGACCTGTCTCGGCTCGAGGAAGCGGCGGATCGCACAGCCGCGGTGACTCGCGAAAGCTATCCGAATCTCGACATCCCTTTTCACGCGCGCTGGCGGCATTTCGTTGCCGGTGCGCCGAAGCTTCCGGACGGTGATCGGGCGGAGCGCGGGCGCGCGGCGTTTGACCTGATCATCATGTCCGTGCTGCTCGACGCAGGCACCGGCCCCGGCTGGCGCTTTAGGGAGGGCGCCGAGACCTATACCCGTTCAGAAGGCCTGGCCGTTGCAAGCCAGCGGATGTTCGAAAGCGGCGCCTTCGCCTCCCCTTCCGCGTCCCCGCTGCGCGCCGACGGTGCGGCGCTTGCCGAACTTGCGCCGGAGACGCTGGCCGGCGGCTTTCAGGTGGATGACGGCAATCCGCTGCTCGGCCTTGACGGGCGCGCGGCCTTGCTTCGCCGGCTGGGCGAACAGGTGCTGGCGCGGCCGGACCTGTTCGCAACCGCCGACGCGCCGCGGCCGGGCGGGCTGTTCGACGTCCTCTGCGCACGTGCGGTGGGCGGCAAGCTCCCCGCCGCCGCGATCCTCGAACTGCTGCTTGAAGCGCTCGGCCAGATCTGGGCGGACCGGCTGATACTGGACGGCGTCGCGCTCGGCGATTGCTGGCGGCACCCGGCGCTTAAGCGAGACGACGCCACAAATGGCCTGGTGCCGCTGCACAAACTTTCGCAGTGGCTTAGCTATTCGCTGATCGAGCCGCTTCAGGAGGCGGGCGTGGAGGTGGTCGACATGGACGGCCTCACCGGCCTCGCCGAATACCGCAACGGCGGCTTGTTCGTGGACACAGGCGTGCTCACCCTCACCGATCCGGAGGACGCCGCCCGCACCCACAAGGTGTCGGACCCGCTTATCGTCGCCTGGCGGGCAATGACGGTGGCGTTGCTCGACCGCATGGCGCCTTTGGTGCGCGAACGCCTCGGCGTTTCGGAAGCCGCCTTCCCGCTCGCCTGCATGCTGGAGGGCGGAAGCTGGGCGGCCGGGCGCCGGATCGCCGCCGAACGCCGCGCCGGCGGCGGGCCACCTTTCGATATCCTCAGCGACGGGACTGTATTCTAATGGACGGACTGACCATCGTCTCGCACCCCCTGGTGCAGCACAAGCTCACCATATTACGCGACCGCTCAAGCTCCATCCTGCTGTTCCGGACGGTGGTGCGGGAAATGGCGACCCTGCTCTGCTACGAGGTGACCCGCGACCTGCCCACCGATCTGGTGGACGTGGAGACGCCGGTCGCTACGACGCAGGCGCCCGCAATCGCCGGCAAGAAGCTGGTGATTGCGCCGATCCTTCGCGCCGGCCTCGCCATGGCGGAAGGCATGCTCGACCTAGTACCCTCGGCGCGCGTCGCTCATATCGGCCTTTACCGCGACCCCGCCTCGCTGGAAGCCGTCGAATATTATTTCAAGACACCGGAGGACGTCGCCGACCGGCTCGTCATCCTCGTCGATCCGATGCTTGCCACCGGCCACACCGCCATCGCGGCGATCGACCGGCTGAAGGAAGCCGGCGTCACCGACATGCGCTTCGTCTGCCTGCTCGCCGCCCGCACCGGCGCGGAAGCCCTGCGCGCGGCGCATCCGGACGTGCCGATCTGGGCAGCGGCGATGGACGAGGAGCTGAACGACCACGGCTATATCGTCCCCGGCCTCGGCGATGCGGGCGACCGGACCTATGGGACGCGCTGACCCTTATTGATAATCGTTCGCAATTTGCTTAGTCCCGCCCGATGTCCAGCAAAGTCCGCCTCCGCCGCCTCTGGTTCCAGCTTCACAAGTGGCTCGGGCTCAGCCTTGCCGTCCTGATCATTCCCATCTCGCTGACCGGCGCCGCCTTGGTGTGGCACGATTGGCTGGAAGGCGTGCTGAACCCGGAGCGGGCGGTGGCGGCCGCCCCTGCCCTCCCCCTCTCGGCTTATGCCGAGGCCGCGCGAAGCCGTGCCGCGCCGGACGAGAAACTGGTCAGCATCGGCTTTCCCGAAGAGGCCGGCGCGGTGGTGGCGACGCTTGCTCAGCCGGCGCCGCCCGGCGGCGGGCGGCCGGTACGCACGATGCTCTACCTCCACCCCACCGACGCGCGGCTGCTCGACACCGCGCGGAGCAACGAAGGCGCGGTGCACGTGATGCACGTCCTCCACGGCAGCCTAATGGTGCCGGGCGTTGGGCGGCAGATCGTCGGCTGGATCGGGGTGGCGATGCTGCTCTCCTCGCTCACCGGCTTGTGGCTATGGTGGCCCTTGAAGGGCGGCATCGGGCGCGGCTTGCGCTGGCGGCGGCAGCCGGAGACGAGCGGCAACCTCCACCACCAAGGCGGCTTCTGGATCGCGCTCCCCCTTGCGATTTTGTCCTTCACCGGCGCCTGGATCTCCTTTCCCGCTTTCTTCGCGAGCCTGTCGGGCGACCCGGCGGGCCCGTCCCCCGCCGAGCGGATGCGGCGCATGGCGGCGGCGCCGCTTGCCGAGACCCGGCTTGCACCGGACGCCGCGCTCGCCGCAGCGCAGCCGCTCGCCACCGGGCGGCTTGTCACGCTGAGCTGGCCGACCGACAAGGAGCCGAAGTGGAAGCTCGCTTTCGCCCGCCCCGGTGGCAACGCCGAAGTCGGCGTGGAGGACGGCACGGCGAAGGTCACACCGCCCAAGCCGCCGCAGCCGGAAACCACCGCCCGGCTGATGCGGCGGATCCACGACGGCACCGGCATGGGCGCGGTCTGGCAGGTCATCATCTTCCTCGGCGGCATCGTTCCCGCTCTGCTGGCGGTCACGGGCGTGCTGATGTGGCTCACCGCCCGCCGCCGCCGCAAGGGGATGGAAGGGCGCCGCACCCTCCGCGCCGCGCCTGCCGAATAGGCCGCCGATACAATTTGCGACAATTTCGCGCGACCCCGCGATAGGGGCGCGACAGGCGGCGTTCATCAAGGCTCCCGGCGCCACTTTCCGGCGCGTGACGGGAGCTTCAGACATGAACAGGAAAAAGAAGATCATCCTCGGCGCGGGCGGCGGCATCGCCTTGCTCGCGGCGGCAGGCACCGCCTTCGCGGTCAACGCCGATTGCAGCGGCCGCAACCGGGCTGACCTCAACAAGGACGGCCAGGTCAGCGCCGCCGAGATCGAGCAAAGCGGCAAGCAGATGTTCGCCCGGTTCGACGCCAACAAGGACGGCAAGCTGGCCGGCGCCGAACTGCCGCGCGGGCACGACAGCCGGCTCGGCGGGCGGGCGCATGGCGAGCGTGACGGGGAAGCGCGGCTCTATCGCGTCGTACAGCCCGCCGCGCCGCCTGCGGCGGGCCAGCCGGGCGCTGCACCTGCCCAGCAAGTGATGCTCGCTCCGGTGCGCGGCGAGCGGCCGTCGCCCGATGCGAATGGCGACGGCGCTGTCGATCTCGCCGAGTTCGTCGCCGACCACCGCCAGCGGCTCACCCGCGCCGATTCCAATGGCGACGGCGCTTTGTCTGCGGAAGAACTCGCCGCCCGCCCGCACCACGGCCGCCGCGGCTGAAGCTCCCGCAAGAGAGGCGGCCGGCATCCGTGCCGGCCGCCTTTTTAGTGCGCGCCGTTCCCCGGCAGGGTAAGTGTCGCGACCAGTCCCGGGCCGCCATTGGCAAGGGTGAGCGAGCCGCCGTGGCTTTCCGCGATCGCGCGGGCGATGGCGAGGCCCAGGCCGCTTCCGCCGGTGTCGCGGTTGCGCGACTCTTCCACCCGGTAGAAGGGCTCCAGCACCCGCTGCAGCTCGTCTTCGGAGAGACCCGGCCCGGTATCGGCCACGGAGATCGTCGTCTGCCCCTTTGCCGCCGCAACCCGCACCCGCGCCGATCCGCCATATTTCACGGCATTGTCGATCAGGTTGCGGAGCGCCCGGCGGAGCAGCACCGGCTGCACCTCCGCAACCACCCGCTCGCCGCTTTCCACCGTCACGTCCTGGCCGAGGTCGTGAAACTCGTCGGCCACCGTTTCGGCAAGCGCGCCGAGGTCCACCGCCCGCGCTTCCTCCCGCGCCCGCCCCGACCGGGCCAGAACGAGGATGTCTTCCAGCATAACAGTCATGTCTTCGATGGTGGCGACCATCCGCTGGCGTTCGCTCTCCGGCTCCAGGTTTTCTGCGCGGATGCGCAGGGAGGCGAGCGGCGTGCGCAGATCGTGTCCGATGGCGCCGAGCATGCGGTCCTTTTCGTCGAGCAAGGCGGTGACTCGCCGGTTCATGGCATTGAACGCGTCGATGGCGCGGCGAAGGTCGGCGGGGCCACGCGGCTCCACTTCGGGGGCAAGGCTTCGGCCGCGAAAGGCTTCGGCGGCGCGGGTGAGGTCGCGCAACGGACGGGCGAGGCGCATCGCGACAAGCAAGGTCATGCCGAGCACGATGACGTAGAGAATAAGCGTTGCCGCGCCGAGGCGGCCCGCAAGCCATGGATCGCCCCGGGGGGTCGGCATCCGGCCGTTGAGCCAGACCTCGCCCATCCGTGCGGACAGCACGATCATGTGAGCGTCGCCGCGCCGCTCGCGGCCGGCGCGCTCGGTGCCGGGGCGGGGCTCCCGCGCCTCCGTTCGAAAGGTGGCGCGCACTTCGCTGGCGGCAACGCCCGCTTCGGCAAGGGCGCGGGTGAGCTGCGCCTCGGCTCGCGGCTCGCGCTCTTCGCCCGCGCCGACGGCGGGCGCCGGTTCAACCGCGAACCGCGCGCCGCGCCGGGAGGAGTCGCGCAACACCGCGTCCTTGAACTCGGCCGGCGCGTCCGAGACATCCTGGGCGACGGAGGCGAAGCGGGTAATCGCCGGGCCTTGGTTCTGCGCGAGGCTGAGCTTCTCCCGCTCGTTCAGGATCAGCGCGAAGTTGACGAGCTGCGCGGCAAGCAAGGCCAGTCCGATAAGCAGCGCCATTTGCGCGATCAGGCTCTTGGGCAGGAATCGCCTCACAGCCGGCGGACCTCCGCGGCAAGTGTGTAGCCGCCGCCCCACACCGTTTTGATCAGCTTGGGGTCGGACGGGTCCGCCTCGATCTTGCGGCGCAGGCGGCTGATATGGTTGTCGATGCTGCGCTCGAACGCGGCAAGCTCGCGCCCTTGGGACAGGTCGAGCAATTGATCGCGGGTCAGCACGCGCTTGGGGTGGGTGACGAAGGCGAGCAGCAGATTATATTCGCCGGTGGAGAGCGGCACGGAAACGCCGTCGGTGCCGACCAGCTCGCGCTCCCCGGTTTTCAGCACCCAGTCGCCGAAGCCGTAGCCGTCGGCGTCCGGCGCCCGCACTTCCGCTGTGCCGCCCGAGCGGCGAAGCACCGCCTTGATCCGGGCGAGCAATTCGCGCGGGCTGAACGGCTTCACCACATAATCGTCGGCGCCAAGTTCCAGCCCGACGATACGGTCGGTCTCCTCCGCCTTGGCGGTGAGCAGGATCACCGGCACCTTGCTGGTCGCGCGAATAAAGCCGGCAAGCGACAAGCCGTCCTCGCCCGGCATCATGATGTCGAGCAGGACGAGATCGATGCCGTAGGCGGCGAGAAGCTGGCGCGCCGTTGCCGCATTCTCCGCCTTCGTCACCCGCACGCCGTTGCGGCCGAGATAGGCGGCAAGCGGATCGCGGATGTCGCGCTCGTCATCGACCAGGAGGATGTGCGGTTCGCCAGTCATGCCTTTGCTCTTAAACGCGCTGTTTGGGAAAAGCGAAAGGCTCCGGGGACGATCGCCTCCCCGGAGCCCATTCGCGTCGCTTCGGCTTAGAACATGTTGCCGAGCACCGCGCCGATCAGCCCGCTGGTGATCGCAACCAGCACCGCATCGTTGTTCGACTGGACCCAGCGGTAGCCGCGGGGCGCGTCGTAGAGGCGGTAGGCGCGCGGGTTGTTGATCACCCGGTAGTTGCGCGCCTGGCGGCTGTCGAACCGCTCGCCCTTGCGCCAGTTGCGCTTGGCGGCGCGGTCGTTGCGGACCACCTGCTTGGTGCGCACCACCTGCTTGGTGCGGACGCCGTTCCGCGTCTGAACCACCGTCTGCTTCCCCACCTGGGTGTAGCCGCGGTTCGTGTTGTTGAAGCCCGGCGCGGCGGCGACCGGCGCGGTGAGAACGGAAGCGGCGAGGGCTGCGAGAATGATCTTCTTCATGATGGGTCTCCTTGGCTACGCCACCATCGGCGTTGAGACCTAAATGCATCCCGCATGTCCCTGAGCTATCCTCGGGGACGCCCCAAATCGTCGCGAATTGTCGCGGGCCTGAGAAAAAGGGGGACGGCTACGCTGAGCAGCCGTCCCCTTTTTTGAACCTTCAGCCTGTGCCGATCAGGCGATGCCGGTGACGCAGGGGCTGGTTGCGCCCTTGCCGTCGGCGCCCCAGCGGCGGAATCCTTTCGAATCCACGTGGAAGCGGTTGCCGGTGTAGAAGCCCAGGCCGATGCCGTAATCGTCGCCGCGCAGATCGTGGATGCGGCAGATGCTGCTGATCATCGCCGAGCGGGGCAGCGCTTCGTTGGCGGGCACCAGATCGAGGGCGTAGAAGTGGCGGTGGGCGCTTGCCTTGGCGCCGCCCGAACATTCGTTGAGCTCGGCGTTGCGGAAGCCGGACACTGCTTCGACCTCGCCGATCACCGGCTCGACATGGTTCTTCACGAACTCAAGCGTTTCCGCGATGTGGGTCCATTCGCCCATTGGCGCGACTTCGAAACGAGGCCCGCTGCAATCGCGCCATTTGCTCGCCGTGCGGACCAGCTGCCAGGTCGGGATCACGTCCTGAACGCCGGCGGCATCGAGATAGGACCGGAAGGAAAGAACCTCCGCGCGGGCGCCCGGATCCTTCGCGAGCCAGGCGAGGTAATCCGCCTTGTTCTGCCCCTCGGGCAGGCTTGCGGACAGCGCAGGAGTAGCGACCAGCGCGGCCAAGGCCAGCGCCACGAGGCGAATTAAATGTTGCATATCAACTATATAGCCTCATTTCGGCCATATTCAAGGACCCCCGCGGTCGTTCCGCAGGCGGTATAGGGCAGAAGGTTTCCCGGGAGTCGAATCTCGATGCGGCTAACCGCGACGAGCCGTGCGGCGAGCGGGACCGGGAGCATCCGCTTCCGCTTCGGCGGGAGCGGTCGTCCAGCCGAGAGCGGGCAGCGACAGGCTGCGTCGGCCGGACAAATCGGTGCGCGCGACGACGATTCCCTGCTCCTCGATATAGGCAAGCACCCGGCGCAGGCGGCCTAGCGAGCCGGTCCCGTAGATCGCGGCAAGCTCCGCATCCGAGGGGCAGGCGGCGCCTTCCCGCGCGGCGCGGGCGAGGAGCAGGAAGACGGGCAGCATATCGTCCGGCAGCGATGCGCCGAGGGCGAGGGCATCGTCCCACCCCTCCCCTTGGATCCCGGCGCGGGCCATGGCCAGGCGGGTGCGGAAGGCGGGGAGATCGAGCGGCTGGCCGGTCAGCCCGAGCATCCGGCAGCGGGTCTGGAAATCCTGGAACAGCACCGGCACCGGCTGGGTGGAGGAGCCTGTCTCCGCCACGATGCCGGTCAGCGCCTCGCCGACGATCCGCTCCCGCGCCTCCTCATCGAGCGCGGGCAGCGAGGGAACGGGCGCGCGCACCGGTGCCTCAAGCGCGCGGAGCAGGCTTTCGGCGGCGGGCGCGGGAGGCGGCGGCGGCGCCGGCGGCGGGGGCGGCGCGTCCTCCAGGCCGGCGAAAAGGTCGGCGGCCGGGCCCGCCTGGCTGGGCAGCGGCACGAGCTTGGGGCTCGAGCTTCGCGCCTGGGTTGCGACCGCGCCGATCCGCACGTTGACCGGGCGCCGCGACAAAGCCGGTCCGAGCGCCAGGAACTCGCCGCGCTGCAGATCGCGGATCGCTTCCGCCTGGCGCCGCTCCATGCCGAGCAGGTCGGCGGCGCGGGCCATGTCGATGTCGAGGAAGGTCCGTCCCATCAGGAAGTTGGACGCTTCGGCCGCGACGTTCTTGGCGAGCTTGGCGAGGCGCTGGGTGGCGATGATCCCGGCGAGCCCGCGCTTCCTGCCTCGGCACATGAGGTTGGTCATCGCGCCAAGCGAGGCGCGGCGGGCTTCGTCGCTGACCTCCCCTGCCGCGGCCGGGGCGAAGACCTGGGCTTCGTCGACCACCACGAGCGCCGGATACCAATGGTCGCGCGGCGCATCGAAGAGGGCGGATAGGAACACGGCGGCGCAGCGCATCTGCGCGTCCATTTCCAACCCTTCGAGGCTCAGCACCACGGAGGTGCGGTGCTCGCGCACCCGCGCGCCCATTTTGGCAACTTCCGCGAAGCTGTAGTTGGACGCCTCGATCGCCGCATGGCCGTAGCGGTCGCCGAGCGAGGTGAAATCGCCTTCCGGGTCAATCACGATCTGCTGCACCAGGCCGGCGCTTTCCTCGAGCAGGCGGCGAAGCAGATGCGATTTGCCCGATCCCGAATTGCCTTGCACGAGCAAGCGGGTGGCGAGGAGCTCTTCGAGGTCCATCGTCACCGCCGCGCCGCCGGCGCCCGTGCCCATTTCAATCATTGCCGACATAGAAAGCTGCTTTGGACGATGGGAGGGCGGCCCGGCAAGCGCCGCAACGCCCGCCACGCGCTTCGTTTGCCGCGCTGCGCTTTCCATGCCACGATTCGGCAGGAGCTTCAGGCGGAGAGAAGGAATGATGGGAGAATTCAAGGCGTTCATTGCGCGCGGCAACGTGCTCGACCTGGCGGTGGCGGTGATCATCGGCGCGGCGTTCGCGACCATCGTCTCAAGCCTCACCGACGACATCATCATGCCGGTGGTCGGCGCGATCTTCGGCGGCCTCGATTTTTCGAACCATTATCTCCTGCTCGCCCCGCTGCCGCAGGATTATTCCGGTCCGGTGAACTATGCGGCGCTGAAGCAAGCGGGCGTGCCGATGCTCGGCTACGGCCAGTTCGTCGCCGTGGTCGTCAACTTCCTGATCCTCGCCTTCATCATCTTTCAATTGGTGAAGGCGGCAGGCCGGGTGCTCCGCCGCAGGCAAGAAGAAGCAGTGGCCGCGCCGTCGGTGACGCCGGAGGAGGTGCTTCTCCTGCGCGAGATCCGCGACGCGCTTCGGGAACGCGGCTGAGGCTAAAAGCCGATTCGGCCGCCCAGCGACAGCACAAGCGCGCGCTGCTTGCCGGCCTGGCCTTCGGTGAACACGTCCACCTGCGCGGCCGTGCCGGCGTAGAAGCGCTCGTCCCGGGTGATCGGCGTGGTGCGGAAATCCGTATAGGATGCCGCGGCGTCGAGGGTGATGCGCTGGCTCATCCGCAAGCTTGCGCCGGCATTGTAGTTCACCCGATCCGAATCGGGCACGCGCGGATCGCGGCGGTCGTCGCGGGTGGGGGTGCCGTCGAACTGAATGCCGGCGCGCAGGGTGAGGCGCTCCGAGACGCCGGCGTCGGCGCCGAAGGCAAAGCTCCAGCTGTTCTTATAGCCTTGCGGGATGAAATTATTGAGCGGCGCGCCAAGGTCGATCCGCTCGAACTTGCTCCAGCCGACATGCACCGCCTGGACGTTCAGCGTCAGCCGCTCGGTCACTCCGGCGCGGGCGCCGAGGATGAGCTGCCAGGGGGTGGAGAAGGTGGCGGTAACGTCCGACTCAAGATTGCGCGAAGCGAGCGGACCAAGGAGGCCGGTGATCGACACGTCACCCTTTAGCTTGTGCTCGATTGCCGATTTGTAGGCGACGCCGATCGTCACGCGAGGCGCCGGCCGGACTTGGGCGCCGACGCTCCAGCCGAAATCGACGCCGTTGCCGGTGAGGCGAAGCCGCCCGTCGGGAGAGCCGGACGCGAGATTCGGGAGGGCGTTGGAGAGCAGCGCGTCGCTATATTCTATGTTCAAAGCCGCGCCGATGCTGAGCATGTCGTTCGGTGCCCAGGCAAGCGAGGGCTGCACGTCGAGTGTGATCAGCCGCGTGCGGATCGCCGAATAACGTTGCCAGCCATTCGGATCGTAATCGGTGGTGAAGCTGAACGGCGAACTGATCGCCAGGCCGAGGGCAAGCCGGTCGTTGATTCGGAGCGCGGCTGCGGAGGACGGAAGCACGCCTTTCTGCACCGGATCGCGAAGCACCGCCGTGCCGCCGACGGCAACCGGCGGCGCGCCGGGGCGGTCGATCTGGGTTCCCAAGTCCTCGACGCGGCCGCTCGGCAGAATCGCGGTTGCGCCAAAGGAAGCGGAGCTGCGCCCGTCCCAGCCGATGGCCGCAGGGTTCCACCACAAAGAAGCCGGACCGGCATCGGCGACTTCGCCGCTATTCGCCCGGCCCCATCCTCTAACGGACTGTTCCTGAAGATAAAAACCTGACGCCAGTGCAGGCTCTGACGCCAGTAACAGCAGGCTTGCCCCCGTCCCGAAAAGCGACACGGCACGGACCTTAGATAGCCCGACACCCCCCAAAGAAGACATTCCTTACCCCCGCCGATCAGATCCGCGGCACCCCCGTGCCGCACCCGCAGATTATGCACCATATCTTTGTTTCTCAAGCGCTTTTGCTTGCCGGAGAAACTTAAGTGGCCGCTTTGTTCGTAAAGCATCGAAAGCGAGTCTTGGGCGCAACAGTTAACCACCTAACGTGATCGCGTAACCCGGCAGCGATTGTTGCGGCTCCGCCAATATGCTTACTTGTTCGTAAACCAACGTATCAGGGGCGCGTTCATGGATCACCAGTTCAATCTGAAGCCGGCGGAGGAAGCGGTTGCCGTGCCGATCGCGCCGCACCGGCTGCCCCGAACGGTGCCGCTGGAGCCTGACGCCGCCGGATCGCGCTTGTTCGACCTGGGCCAGCTCGACGTGCAGTGGGATGCGGCCACCGGCACCTTGTGGAGCTACATGACGCCGCTGGACCGGCCGAACTTCAACCCGCCGATGCTTCGCGATTTCCAGCGCTGGCAAAGCGAGATCAGGCGCGAGTTCGCCGCGCCCGATGCGGGGCTGAAGTACCTGGTTCTCGGCTCACGCTTCCCCGGCATCTTCAATCTCGGCGGCGATCTTGACCTGTTCGCCGGCTTCATCAGTGCAGGCGATCGCGCGGGGCTGGTCCGCTACGGGCGCGACTGCGTCTCCATTCTTCACAACAATATGCGGCGGCTGGAGCTTCCAATCGTCACGATTGCACTGGTTCAGGGCGACGCGCTCGGCGGCGGCTTCGAAGCCATGTTGTCGTTCAACGTCGTGGTGGCGGAACGCGGCACCCGCTTCGGCCTTCCCGAAATCGCCTTCGGGCTGTTTCCGGGCATGGGCGCGCACTGCCTCCTGTCCCGCAAGATCGGGCTCGCCAAAACCGAGCAGATGATGCTGTCCAACCGCCTCTATTCGGCCGAGGAAATGCATGAAATGGGCCTGGTCCACGTGCTTGCCGAGCCGGGCTGCGGCGAGGAGGCGGTGAAGGCTTACATTGCGAAAAACGGCCGCAAGCAGAACGGCCACCGCGGCATCTACCAGGCGTCGTCGCTTGTCGATCCGATCAGCCTGGAAGAGCTTGAAGCGGTGGTGGAGGTGTGGGCCGACTCCGCTTTGTGCCTTAGCGACGCCGACCTGAAGATGATGAAGCGGCTGGTGGAAGCGCAGACCCGCCTGGCGGTGGCCTGACGCTTAGGCGCTGAGCCGCGCCGCTTCCTTCGCTTCGGGCCCTTCCCACGTCTCGCCCCTCGCCTGCGCGGCGAGGCGGCTGGCGATGGCGGCGCGCGGCATCGGGCGGCCGATGAAAAAGCCCTGCGCCGCCGTGCAGCCGGCGCCGGACACGTAGCCGAGCTGCGTTTCCGTCTCGATTCCCTCCGCCACGATCTCCATGTCCAGCTCCGCGGCGAGGCCGACCAAGGCATGGATGATGGCGCGCGCTTCCTTGCTGCGGGTGACGTCGGCGATGAAGGTGGTGTCGATCTTGATCTTATCGAACTTGTATTTCTTGAGATAGGTCAGCGACGAATAGCCGGTGCCGAAATCGTCGATGGAGAGCTTGAGGCCGATCTTCTGGAATTCCTTGATCAGGGTGTTGGCCTGGGCATTGTCCTCCAGCAGCACCGTTTCGGTGATCTCAAGCTCCAGCCGCCGCGCGGCAAGGCCGCTGGTGTACAGCGACGACAGGATCATGTGGCTCAAGTGCAGATCCTTGAGAAGCGCCGGCGACATGTTCACCGCGACGCTGACCGATTCCGGCCACTGCGCCGCCGCCTGGCAGGCCTGGGCAAGCACCCAATGGCTGATCGGCGAAATGAGGCCGGTCGCTTCGGCGATGGGGATGAACTTGGAGGGGCTGACGGATCCAAGCTCCGGATGGTGCCAGCGAAGCAGGGCTTCGCAGCAGGTCACCTGACCCGTCTTCAGATCGACGATCGGCTGGTAATAGACTTCCAGTTCTTCATTCTCGATGGCGAGCTTGAGCGCGCCTTCGAGCGTGCGAAGCTCGTGGAACTGCTGCTCCATCGAGTCCTCGAAGAGGCAGAAGTCGTTCCGGCCGTTCGCCTTGGCATGGTAGAGCGCCATGTCGGCATGCTGGAGCAGGACTTCGCCGTCCGTGCCGTGTACCGGCGCAACCGCCGCGCCGATCGAGCCGGTGACCTGGAGCGAGACGCCGTCGATGCTCATCGGTACGGACAAGGCCCGCATCAGCTCGCGCGCCGCTTCCTCGACGAAGCCAGGCTTCTTGCCGCGCAGCAGCAGCACGAATTCGTCGCCGCCGAAACGGGCAACGGCGCCGCGGCCTTCGGTCAAGGAGGTGAGCTGGCGGGCAACCGCGCACAGCACCTTGTCGCCGGTCGGGTGGCCGAGCGAGTCGTTTATCTCCTTGAACTTGTCGAGATCGACCCACAGCACCGCCACCTGTTCGCCGGTGTCGCCGGCGGCCGCGATCGCGGCGTGGAGCCGTTCCTGGAATGCACCCCGGTTTTCAAGGCCGGTCATGGTGTCGTAGCGGGCAAGCCGCTCGAAGCGGGCAGTCAGGCGCTTCTGTTCGTGCGTCGCCGTTATCGCCTTCAGCACCGCCGAATAGGTTTGCAGCGTGATGTCGATCATGCCGACGATGAAGGCGACCACCACGCAGCCCAGCACCCAGCGCAGCGGATTGGGGCTGATGAACAGGCCAAGCGAAAGCGGCGCAGCGGCAAGGGCGAGCTGGCCGATGGCGATCACCGGCCGGCCGGCGTTGCGGCCGCAAATGCCGGCCGCGTAGCCGCTGGTCGTCACCGCGGCGAGCAGGTGGTGAAGCGCATTGTCCGAGCGGAGCAGGGTGACGAAAGCCAAGAGGCCGAGCAGGAGCGCGAAGGCCCAGGCGCCCAGTTCGTAGGTGATTTCGGAGCGCGTGCTTTGCTGATCGCCCCGCCTGCGGGAAGGATGAAGGAACACGGCGTGAAGAACGCGAAGCGCGCCCGTGAAGGAGATCGCAAAGGCGATCATCGTCAGCCACGGATCGTCGGTCGCCAAAGCAAGCGTGGCCGCAACCGAGGCGCCGGCCATTGCCCCGATCCCGAGGGAGACGGAGGACGTAAACAGCGTCTCCACCAGCGATCCCCGAACCTCTTCGGCAACCGTTTGGTCGATTTTGCCGATCTGGCGCAGCCTTTTCACTATTCCCGGCAAAATTTCCTCCGATACGGTTCTGTTGTGCCGGAAAGTTCTTTATCTTGAATTAAGGGGTTCGGCCGGGGGAACCGGGAAGCATTTGTGAACCTTTTGCTGCGATGAAAAGCAGCATGCGACACACCCCCCACAGCGAATTCTTCGCCGCGCCGCGCAGCGAGATCCTGTTCCGGCTCGCCGGCGGCACACCGTGGCGCTTCACCATGTCGGCGGGATGCGAGCGCTTCATCGGCTTCTACCCGCGCGTGCCCGGCATCGAGGCGGACGGCGGCGTCTTCGCCTACCGCCGCGCCGAACCTGCGGGCCTCTGAAGGAAACTCTTCGGCGGCTGCCCGTTAAGGCGGCAATGCCTGAAGCTCCCACCCAGCGGCTGCGCGCCGCCTTGTTCGACGTCGACGGTACCCTTGTCGACACCAACCACCTCCACGCCGAAGCCTGGCGCGTCTCCTTTGCCCATTTCGGCCACGACATACCGATGACCGCGATCCGCGAGCAGATCGGCAAAGGCGGCGACAATCTCATCCCCACCCTGCTGCCGGACGTTTCGGACGCGGAGCAGGAGGAAATGGACAGCTTCCGCGGCAACCTGTTCAAGCGCGATTACCTTCCCCGCGCGGTGCCCTTCCCCGGTGTCCGGCCCTTGTTCGAGCGGCTGGTGGCGGACGGAGTAAAGATCGTTCTCGCGTCTTCCTCCAGCGGCGAGGAAGTGGATTATCACCTCAACCTGATCGCCTGCTCCGACCTGGTTTCCGCCGTCACCACCAAGGACGACGTGGAAAGCTCCAAGCCCTGCCCCGACATCTTCGCCGCCGCGCTCGCCAAGGTGGCGCCGATCCCGGCCGCCCAAGCGATTGTGATCGGCGACACGCCGTGGGACGTGAAGGCGGCGGCGAAAGCGGGACTTCGCACCATCGGCTTCCGCTCCGGCGGCTTCTCGGACGAAACGCTCCGGGAAAGCGGCGCCGCCTTTTTGTATAACGGCGCGGCCGATCTCCTTGCCCGCTTCAACCATTCGCCCTTTGGAGCGCTTAGCCATGCCGACGCTTGAAGACGCCGGCGAAAGCGTGCTGGAGGCGGACGCCAAAACGGTGGAAGCCGCCCAGCCCTACCAGGACAATCCGGTGCTGGAGCGGCTCGCAGACCTGGGCGACCAGCCGGCGATGCGGGTGGTGTGCGTTGCAACCATCGCCGCCGGAATGCTTGCCCGCGACAAGCGCTTCGTCCGCGCCGGGATGCGGATGCTCGCCGCCCACACGCTTGCCACCTGGACCAAGGACTTCGTCAAGCACCGCGTCGACCGCACCCGCCCCCGCTCGGCCGGCGACCCACGCAAGGACCATCGCCTTGCCCCCGGCCGAAGCGAGGAAAAGGAGGAAACCAGCTTCCCCTCCGGCCACGCCGCCGGCGCAACGGCGGTGGCCCAGGCCTTTGCCCGCGAAGTGCCGGAATGGGCGGCACCGGCCTATCTGATCGGCGGCGTCCTTTCCCTCGCCCAGATCCCGCGCTGCGCCCATTATCCGAGCGATGTCGGCGCCGGCATCGCCATTGGGCTTGCCGCCGAAGCCGCCGTGGGCGCGGCGATGAACCGCCTGCCGCTGGCGCTTCGAGGCGAGACAGACTAACCGCCGATCATGTTCTCCCGCTCATCAGGAGCCTGTCCCTTGCGCCAATTCGCCCTCCCCCTCCTCGCCCTCGCCGTTACCGCCTGCGATCCGGGCCCGGGCGCCATCCGCAGCGCTTCCAACCAAATGGTCGCACCGGTTCTCACCGGCGCCGACGCGCTCGACACCTCAAGCTACGCCCGCCCGGCCGAAGCGCGGGTGACCCACGTCGCGCTCGACCTCCAGGCCGACTTCGAAGCAAAGCGCATGGCCGGCACGGCGACGCTCGACATCCAGGCGGCGGCCAATGCCCGGGAGATCGTGCTCGACAGCCGCGGCCTTGCCATCCGCTCCGTCACCGACGCGTCCGGCCGCGCTCTTCCCTTCGCCTTCGGCGCCTCCGATGGCGCGAAGGGCGCGCCGCTGACGATCCAGCTGAACGGCGCCCGGAAAATCCGAATCGATTATCTCAGCGCCCCTGAAGCGGAAGCGCTGCAATGGCTGAGCCCGCCGCAGACGGCCGGCAAGCAGCACCCTTTTCTGTTCAGCCAGGGCCAGGCGATCCTCAACCGGAGCTGGATTCCGACGCAGGACAGCCCCGGCATCCGCCAGACCTGGGAAGCCCGCATCACCGTCCCCGCGCCGCTCACCGCGGTGATGAGCGGCGAGCGCCTGACGCCCAAGGGCGAAGCCGCGGCGAATGGCCGCCGCACCTTCCGCTTCCGAATGAACAAGCCGGTCGCGCCCTACCTGATCGCCATCGCGGTCGGCGACCTTGCCTTCCAGAAGCTCGGCCCCCGCTCCGGCGTCTATGCCGAACCGGCGACGATCAACGCCGCCGCAGCCGAGCTGGTCGATACCGAGCGGATGATCGACGCCGCCGAGGCACTCTACGGTCCCTACCGCTGGGGGAGGTACGACATGATCGTTCTGCCTCCGGCCTTTCCGTACGGCGGCATGGAGAACCCCACCCTCACCTTCCTCACCCCCACCTTCATCGCCGGCGACCGCAGCCTGAACGGGCTTGTCGCGCACGAGCTTGCCCACTCATGGTCCGGCAATCTCGTCACAAACGCGGTTTGGGCGGACAGCTGGCTCAACGAGGGCTTCACCTCCTACTTCGAGAACCGGATCATGGAATCGCTCTACGGCAAGACCCGGGCGAGCCAGGAGGAGGCCCTCTCCTTCGCCGACTTCGAAGGGGCGGTGAAGGAGCTCGGCGCAACCGCGCCCGGCACCCGTCTCCACGATCCGAGCGGCGCCGATTCCAGCGGCATCGTCTACGACAAGGGCGCCGATTTCCTGCGCACGATCGAGCGCACCGTCGGCCGCGAGCGGTTCGACGCCTATCTGCGCTCCTACTTCGACCGCCACGCCTTCCAGCCGATGACCTCGCCACGCTTCCTTGCCGACTTGCGCGCCAATC
This sequence comes from Allosphingosinicella sp., assembly GCA_036399095.1. GTDB lineage: Bacteria > Pseudomonadota > Alphaproteobacteria > Sphingomonadales > Sphingomonadaceae > Allosphingosinicella. The sequence continues at coordinate 33,943 of DASWNT010000009.1, read as the reverse complement.
TGATCAAGGGCGACGCGAATCTCGAGCGGCGGTTGATGCTCGACCAATGGGTCTACCAGCCCGGCCTGCCCGCCAACGCCGCCCGACCCGACCCCAACGCCTTCGCGCCGGTGGACGCGGCGCTTGCCGCCTTTAACCGAGGCGGCGCGGCGGCGGCGGTGCCTTATGCCGGCTGGACAACGGCGGAGCGGCTGCGCTTCCTGAACGGCCTTCCGCGCGAGCTCCCGCAAGCGCGCCTCGCCGAGCTCGACCGGGCGATGAACCTGACGGCAAGCGGCAATTCGGAGACCCTCTTCGCCTGGCTGCAGCTTGCTTTGTCCAACCGCTACGAACCGGCGCTTCCCGCCACCGAGCGCTTCCTGCTGTCGATGGGCCGCCGCAAGTTCGTCGCGCCCTTGTTCGAAACGTTGATGAACGAAGGCGAATGGGGCCGCCCCCACGCCAAGCGCATCTATGCGCTAACTCGGCCGGGCTACCACGCGGTCACCACCAGCGCGACGGACAAGACGGTAGGGCGCTGAACCTCCTTCACCCCCTCAGATTGACGCTCCCGGACGCGCGGCCTATCGCCTCCGCCGGGATAAAAGGAGCAGAAGAAGCGTGACAGATCAGCGCAGCTATGACGACCGTGACGGCCTGATCTGGTTCGATGGCGAGATGGTGCCGTGGCGCGACGCCAACGTCCACGTGCTCACCCACGCTTTGCATTACGCTTCCTCCGTGTTCGAAGGTCAGCGGGCCTATGGCGGCGAGATCTTCCGCCTCACCGACCACAGCAAGCGCCTGAAGCGCAGCGGCGAATTGCTCGGTTTCGACATTCCGTGGAGCGTCGAGGAAATCGACGCCGCCGGCCGCCAGGTGCTGGAAGCAAGCGGGCTCGAGGATTGCTACATGCGTCCCCTCGCCTGGCGCGGCTCCGAGCAGATGGGTGTCTCCGCGCAGAAGTCGAAGATCCACCTCGCCATCGCTGCCTGGCCCTGGGGCGCTTATTTCGGCGAGGAGGCGATTATGAAGGGCCTTCGCCTCGACATCTCGCCGTGGCGCCGCCCCGCCCCCTACACCGCGCCCGTCGAATCCAAGGCGGCCGGCCTGTACATGATCTGCACCCTTGCCCGCCATCAGGCGCAGGCCAAGGGCTATGACGATGCCCTGATGTTCGACTGGCGCGGCCAGGTTGCCGAAGGCACCGGCGCCAACGCCTTCTTCGTCAAGGACGGCAAGCTCCACACGCCGACGCCGGATTGCTTCCTGAACGGCATCACCCGCCAGACGGTGATCGAACTCGCCCAGAAGCGCGGCATCGAAGTCGTCGAACGCGCCATCTGGCCGGAGGAGCTGGAAGGCTTTGAGCAATTCTTCCTTACGGGAAGCGCGGCCGAGGTTACCCCCGTCGCCGAGGCCGGTCCGTGGCGCTTCGAGGTCGGCGACATGACCAAGCAGCTGCGCCGCGATTATCTCGATCTCGCCAACGGGCGAATTTCGAACAGCTAGGGCTTTCGCTTGCCCGCGCGGCCGGTATAAGCCGCCCGGCTGTTGGGGCGTCGCCAAGTGGTAAGGCACCGGTTTTTGGTACCGGCATTCGCAGGTTCGAATCCTGCCGCCCCAGCCAGTTTCAAGAAACTGGCGGTTTACCCAAGCGAAGCCCTGTTGGTGCCTCCTCCTGTGTGGCAGCTTCGAAGGGGGGAGCTTTCCCCTGCTGGGGAGCCGTTTCCAACTCGGTCAAGTATGTGACACAGTTCGCGCCGACCCCTGCTGCCGAGCTGCGTCAGCGATCGTGCAGCGCCTAAATGAGGCCCAGTGCTCGAAACATCCGCTGGAAGTCCGGCTCAACACCCGCCACCCTCCTGACGTCCGTTATGCCGAATTGCTTCAGGAGATCGTCAGCAGCCATGGGTTTGCTATAGCCTTGCCAAACGCGCCGAAGCTCGGTCTCGGCACTGCCCGCCGGCGGGCGGCGGGTCTGATGCCCATTATAGTGCCGCAGGAGAACCGCTTCATGGTCACAGTCTTGAAGGATTAGGTCGAGCTGCCAGCGAGCGCATAGGTTGCGCATCTTCTGATCGCGATTTGGATCCCGCCCGATGAGATCGGCGTCCAATAAAACGAAACGGCCGCGGTAACTTCCGCGTCGAAGACCCTTGCGCAAGTCCTCCACAGCCTGTTCCACGGTCGCCAAAGGGTCGCCGCCTCCGCCGATGGAACGGTCAAGATAGATATGCAGGCCCAGCTGATCGGCCAGACGCTGAAGAAAAAGGGCATACGAATATTCGCTGTCTCCCTCTCCTGCGACAAAGAAGCGGGTGCGCTGCGGAACCGGTCGCATCTTAGCCTACCTGGGGAAGGGCACCAAAAGCGCCGCCCAGGTATTTCGCGTAGATGTTGGTCCTCCTCTGGACGTTCTCGATCTCCTTTGCGCCGTAGAGGTGCGTGGAACCGGTTTCGTCCTTATCAGCAAACCACACTTCCTCCTTCACCAAATCCTCAAGAAGCGTCGCGGTGTGGCAAGTCATAATAAGCTGCGCATTGTATGGATTCGTACGGGAGGATCGAAACCATCTGATTATCTCCGGCATAAGCATCGGGTGTATATCCGAATCTATCTCGTCGATCACCGCCGTCCCACCGCCCATCAACGCAAGATTTATCATCGGGAACAAGCAGTAGAAATTACGCGTGCCTTGTGACTCGTTTTCATATCTTTGGTGAATGTCCAAACCTTTATGCACGAACATGGGAACCTGAATCCCATTTTTCGTTTCTAGGTAGACGCGCTCTACACCAATATCGATATTTCGTATGAACTTGTTCAAGGAGTCGACGTTGTTAACTGAACCGACTTTGGCCTCATAGTACTTAGTCATGCTTGATGTATATTGATCAAGTCGACCTAGATTTGCATTGCCGAAAAATGCACGAAAGTCCATGAATATTTGCTTGGACCGGTCATGGTCAAATTGTAATAGATTAGAAATAACGCTGACGTTGCTTCTGACGCTCAAGCGTGGATCCCCCCTTGGGAGCCCCAAGTCCTCGAACGGCTTTACCGTGGATGTCTCTTTATCGCCCGTGCGCTCGAACAGCGTCCGGAACTTCGCTCCCCCGCCTGAGCGTCGAAGAGCCTCCCAACTGATGTATGATGTCTCCGCATCACGATCAATTATCAGCTCGTACCGGTAGATCGGCTCCGCCTCATTGATAAACGGGCCGGGTGCGAACTCCACTACGATCTCAGTAGGTTGGTGCCGCCATGGCGCCGAAGCAAACGGCTCAACAGGTATCCCGCTTCCCGGTTCATTGCGGTGAAACGACTGCAGGGCAAACTCAAATGCGAAGGTGATCGCCTTTAAGAATGTTGTTTTACCCGAGGCGTTTGGGCCGAAAAACGCGGCCACCTTCGGTACTCGCGCGACGGCCTCGGCTCGCACGGGCATGAAACGCTTTGGGTCGTCAGGGGTCGTCGTCGGCACCCGAAGGTCGACCGTCTGCCTGTCCCGAATTGCCTGGAAGTTTGCTACTTCGATTTTCAGAAGCATCTGATTTCTGCCCTCACCATATAGCTGCAGATGAGCGTTCCACAGCTCAAACGCAAGGCTGTGGCGAATTTAGGTCCTGAATCAGGGTTTGAGCCGTGCTTCGGCTACTCAAGGCGAGGCGACGGTGCGATAGGAGGTTCACAACAGCGCGGTCCGAAAAGCCAGATGCCCAGCCGATAGCAAGACAGCGTTCCTATCAACCTTCTCCGCACCTCCCGCCGGCTGCGAGAGCCTTTTTGGAGCGCGACGAGACAAGCTTACCCTGGCGCTGCCAACCGCAGCGAAAACTTGAACCGGGCACTCATCGGTTTGCGGCATGTCGGCTACCATGAACGCTGCTCCGCGGTTCTGCAGGGCACAGGGGAAAGCACGGCGACTCGCTTCGCGGTCGCGCCGGTGCGCACCTCTACAGCAGCCGCTTCGAAGTGGCCGCCGGAGCGAGGCTTGCGAACTGCCTCCGATTGCCAGTGCAACATCCCATGAAAACGACAACTTCGGCAATTTGACTCCTGCTTTACCAGCTATTCTGTCTCGTTTGTTGAACATTGGCTCGATTGACAGGTGCCTATTCTTGAAATAGCTTTTTTATAACATGGATTTAGGGACTAGCCGATCCCGGATTCGGCGGGGACGGGCATGGGATCTGATCGCGCGCTGAATTTCTTGAACGGTATGCTGTGGAACAGCCTGCTGATCTCCGCGCCCATTCTCGTCACCATCCTGATCGTCGGACTGCTGATCAGCGTCTTCCAGGTGACCACCCAGATCCAGGAGATGACGCTGAGCTTCGTGCCCAAGATCGTCGTTACGGCCTTTCTGCTGATCGCGGTGGGTCCGTGGATGATGGGGCGGGTGACGCAGTTCGCCATCTCGCTCTACCTGCTCATTCCGACTCTCGCCGATTAGGGCGCGGCGGCGGTGGAAACCCTGACCAACCAGGCGCTGGCGACGTTGCTGCTGACGCTGCGCATTGCTCCCACCCTTTCCTTTGCGCCGCCTTTCACCTTGATGCGCATTCCCGCCACCGTGCGCCTCATTCTCGGCATCAGTCTCGCCGGTTGGCTGGTCGCCGCTTATCCTGAACAGACGGCGCTTACCGACTTCCGGAGCGGCTTGGTCGCAACCGCGGCGTCCGAGCTGCTTCTTGGGATCATGCTCGCGCTGGCGCTGCAGCTTGCCTTTGCGGCGTTGCTGACGGCGGGGCGGACGATCGACATTCAGGCGGGCTACGGACTCGCCACGCTGATTGATCCCGGCACGCGAACGCCGCTGCCGCTGGTCGGTACCTTTTTCGCTTATGCCGCCGGCTTGATCTTCTTCGCGTCGAACGGACCGGCGGACCTCCTCGCAATCTGGGGCAATTCGGTGGCGCAGGTGCCGCTCGGCCAAGCGGCGATCGGCGGAAAGGTGGGCGTGCTCGCCGCGTACATGTGCGCGATCTTCGTAATGGCGTTCGGCGCGGCGGGGCTGGTGATGCTGGTCCTGTTCGTGATCGACCTGTCGATCGCCTTCATGTCGCGCACCCTGCCGCAGATGAACGTGCTGATCCTCGGCTTTCAGGTGAAAACGCTTGCGACGCTTGTTGTGCTGCCGATCGCCCTGGCTTTGTCCGCGACCCTGTTCCTGCGCATGCTCCGCTTCGCGCTGCAAACCACGTCCGAGATGATCTAGGCCATGGCCGAAGACTCCGAACAGAATAAAAGCCAGGAGGCGACCCCCTACAAGCTCACCCGCGCGCGGGAGAAGGGCCAGGTCGCCCGGGGGATGGATCTTGGCTATCTCGGCGGGCTCGCCGCGCTTGCCGGGTTTCTGATCGTCGCCGGGGAAGGGCTGGCGAACAGCCTGTCGCTGCTGATGCGGCGCGCGCTCGGTGCGGGTATAGCGGGCGCAGGCGATCCGCAAGGCGCCGCCGCCATGGTTGGAGCGCTATACTGGCCGGCGCTTCAGCCGGTGCTGCTGTTCGCCGGAACGGCGGTTGGCATTGTTCTCTTTCTGGAGATCGTGCAGCTGCGCGGGATCAGCTTCAGCAGCCACCCGCTCAAGCCCGATTTCAGCCGCATCAACCCGGGCAAGGGCCTGAAGCGCCTCTTCTCGATGCGGATGCTGAAGGAAGCGTTCAAGAACGTCTTCAAGTTCGCGGTTTATGCGGCGATGACCTATTTCGTGGTGCGCGGCGCGCTTGCCGCGCCCGGCCGGGCGGGCACGGACGCGGCGGGGCTCGCAGGCGCCCTGCAGAGCAGCGGCATGCGCTTGCTGCTGCTGTTCATCCTCACGGCCTTGTTCTTCGCGGCGATCGACCAGGTCATGGTGCGCCGCGAGTTCGCGAAACAGATGCGGATGAGCCGGAGCGAAGTCACCCGCGAGCATAAGGAGCGCGAAGGCGAACCGCGGCTGAAGCAAAAGCGCAAGCAGATCCACGCGGAGTTCGCCAAACAGGCGAAGGCAATGAACAACCTGCCCGGCTCCGACCTGCTGATCGTCAACCCGGAGCATTTCGCCGTCGCGCTCGCCTACCGCCCGGGCGACATGGCGGCGCCGACGGTGACGGCGAAAGCGCGCAACAATTTCGCGCTGGCGATGAAGCGCGAGGCCTTTCGCCTCGGCATCCCGATCTTCGAGCTCAAACCCCTCGCCCGTGCGCTTTATGCCGAATGCGAGGCGGGCCGCGAGATCCCCGGGGATCACTTCCGCGCCGTCGCAGACCTGTACCTGAAGCTCCAGGCCGCCCGCTCAACCCCGCAACCGAAGAACCGCCATGGCCAGTGAAGCGCTCCGCAAGAACAAGGACCTCGCGCTCGTCGTCGGCATGATCCTGATCCTGGTGATCCTGTTCGCGCCGATCCCGGCGCCGGTGCTCGACCTTGCGATCATTATCAATTTCGGCTTCGGGCTGACGATCCTGCTGCTCACCTTCTACGTGGCGAAGCCGGTGGAATTCTCCACCTTTCCCTCGCTTCTGCTGGTAGCGACCCTGTACCGGCTGGCGATCAATGTCGCGGCGACCCGCCTGATCCTGACCGGCGCCGATGCGGGCGAAGTGATCAACTCGATCGGCACCTTCGCCATCCAGGGCAATTTTGTCATCGGCCTCGTCGTCTTCTCCATCCTGGTGGTGGTGCAGTACGTCGTCGTCACCTCGGGCGCGCAACGCGTGTCGGAGGTCGCGGCGCGCTTCACGCTCGATTCCATGCCCGGTCAGCAGATGAGCATCGACGCCGATCTCAACATGGGCCTGATCGACCAGAAACAGGCGGTACGGCGCCGCGAAGAGCTTGAAAAGGAAGCGTCCTTCTACGGCTCCATGGACGGCGCGTCCAAGTTCGTGAAGGGCGACGCGGTCGCCGGAATCATCATCCTCCTCATCGACATCATCGCCGGCTGGATCATCGGCGTGGTGCAGATGGGCATGGCGTGGGACGTGGCGCTTGAGCGCTTCACCTTGCTTACCATCGGCGACGGCATCGCCACCCAAATTCCGGCGCTGATCATCGCCATCGCCACCGGCATCATCGTCACCCGCTCCTCGGCGGATAAGGAACTCGGCACGGAGGTGTTCCGCCAGCTCGCTTCCGTGCCGCGCATTCCGCTGATTGTCGCGATTTCGCTGATGGCGCTGATGCTTCTGCCCGGCATGCCGAAATGGCCGATCCTGCTGATCATCGCCTTGTCGCTCTTCGCATGGCACCGCGCCCGCAAGGCATCCGCGGCGGCGCGCATCACCGCGGCGGAGACCGGCGAGGAGAACGCAGCGAGCGATGCCGCTGGCACGCAGCCCGCCCCTGCACTTGAAATCCGGCTCGGCACCGAACTCGCCGCCGCCTGGCGCGGTGAGGAGGCGATCCTGACCGAACGGATCGCAAGCCTGCGGCGGGTGCATGAGCAGGATTACGGGATCGGATTTCCGGCGGTACGCACGGCGGACGGCGGCGGGCTCGGCACCCACGAATATGAAATCCGGCTGTTCGGAAGCCGCTTCGGCGTTGCCGAAATCCACCCGGACCGGCTGCTGGCGATCGGCGCGCCCGGCAGCGGCGCCCCGGCGCTCGACGGCATCGAAACGCGCGACCCGGCCTTCGGCCTTCCGGCGCGTTGGATTGAGCCGAAGGCGGCTTCGGAGGCGCGGCGCTCCGGGGTCAACGTCATCGATCCGGTCACCGTGCTGATCACCCATTTCGCCGAAATCGTGCAAAGCGAGATCGCCACCCTCGTGACGCGCCCGGTGGTGGTGAAGTTGCTCGAGGACGTGCGCGAGCGGCAGCCGGGATTGGTGGAGGAACTGATCCCCAACGCCCTCTCCGTCTCCGACGTCCAGCGGGTCCTTCAGAACCTTCTCGGCGAGGGCGTTTCCATCGCCAACATCGATCTCATTCTCGAGCATCTCGTGGATCTCGCGCGCACCCAAAAGGACCCGGGCGAACTTACCGAAGCGATCCGCCAGCGGCTAAGCTATTCGATCTGCCACCAGCTGCGCGGCAAGCACAACGACCTGGCCGTGCTGAGCCTCGACCCACGCATCGAGAACCAGATCGTGGCCAACGTCGCGCAAGGCGGCGTCTCCGGCGCGCTGCTTGTTGAGCCAAAGCTCGCCGACCAGCTTATTCGCAAGTTGTCGGCGCTTGCCGAAGCGATGCACGGCGAAGGACGCTCGCCGGTTCTGCTCTGCGGGGCCGAAGTCCGCCGCCACCTCAAGGCGTTTACCCGGCGCAGCATTCCCCGGCTTTCAGTGCTTTCCGTGAACGAAATTCCCATGCGAATGACCCTGCGGTCGTTCGACATCGTTCAGGTGGAAGGCTGATGCGCTCCCCTTGCCGCTGCCCCTTGCCCTTCATAAGGAACGACCATGGATGAAGCGCCTTCCACGATAGCGCCCGGCGGCCGCCTCGCGCGGCTGCTGGCGATGCTGGAATCCGATCCCCGCAACCTGCCGCTGCTCGGCGAAGCCGCCGAAGCGGCGCTTGCCGAGCGTCATCCGCAATCCGCCCAGGCGCTTCTGCAACGCTATGCCGAAATCTCGATACTGCCGCCGCGCGAGCTGAATCTGTCGGGCCTTGCGGCGCTTCAGCTCGGCGAATTTGCGGCCGCCGCCGCGTGCTTCGAAAGCTTGCTTGACAGCGGCGAAGAAGACGGCGCGCTGCGCTTCAACCTCGCCTGGACGCGGGCGATGCAGAAGGATTTCGACGGCGCCCTTGCGCTGCTTTCGGACGAGCTTGCCGACGCGCTTCCCCAGGCTGGAATGCTGCAGGTGCAGCTTCTCCACCAACTCGGCGAGTTCGACCTGGGCGCCGCCCGCGCCCGCCGCCTGGTGGAGCTTCACCCGGAACATGCCGGGCTGATGGCGGCGGTGTCGGTGCTCGCCATGGATGTGGAGGATGCGGAACTTGCCGCCTATTGCGCCGCCCGGGCGCCGGGCCATCCGGACGCGCTCGCAACTTTGGGCACCTTGGCGCTTGGGGAGGAGCGGCCGGAAGACGCGCTCGATATGTTCAACCGCGCGCTTGAGCGCAACGGCGCGGTGCCGCGGGCGTGGGTCGGCCGCGGGCTTGCCGAATTGCTTGCCGGGCGAAGCGAGCGGGCCGCGGCCGATATCGATCGGGGCGCGGAAATGTTCGGAAGCCACCTTGGCTCCTGGATTGCGGCCGGTTGGGCGCATTTCGTTTCGGGCGACCTGTCGGCGAGCCGCGCCCGCTTCGAAACGGCGCTTCGCCTCGATTCCGCCTTTGCGGAAAGCCACGGCTCCCTTGCCGTGGTCGACTTGCTTGAAGGCAATGCGGCAAGCGCGCGGCGCCGGGCGGAGATCGCTTTTCGGCTCGACAAGCAATGCTTCTCGGCGGCGCTTGCGCGCACCTTGCTTGCAGCCGGGGAAGGCAATGGGGACAACGCCCGCAGAATCTTCGAGCTCGCGCTGAATACGCCGGTCGATCCCAGCGGGCGAACCATTGCTCAATCGATGGCGAAGCTGGCAATGGCGCGCGGCTGAAGCGGAACAAGGTTCAGGCCGGGTTTTTCAGCTCCCGCGCCGCCCGCTCGATCAGGGCGCGTCCTTCAGGCGAAGCGTTGATCACCTGGAATATTTCGGCGACGATGGATTGAAACGCCGGCTCGTTGACCACCGCCTCGCCAAGTTCCTCCGACAACAAGGCGCGAACCAGGCTGCGCTGAAACTCCTCGCCCGACGCCCCTTCAAGCGCGGCAAGCGCCTGCAGCCTTTCCATCGGCGGCGCGGTCGTCTTTCCCGCGCCGCCCGTGCGTCCCGTCTTTCCCGCCCGGCCGCGATCGAGCCGCTGCAGCCGTTCGCGCAGCAGAAGCAAAACGTGGTCGGAACTGGTGATCCGGGTCATTGCTTGCGCAGCCTTCAGCCCGCGTCGCCGCGGCCGGCGAACTGATTAAGAAGGAAGCTGGTGGCGGACGCCGCCTCGCGGTCCTCCGCCGGCCGGCTCTGGCCGGAAAGAAGCTCCGCAGCCTGATCGATCAGCAGCTGCATGTCACGGTTAAGCGCCGGGTTCTCGTTGTTGAGCGCGATCCCCTCGCGTAGCTGTTCGATGGATTCCGCGAACTCGTCCCGGATCAAGTGGGTGAGGCCGCCGACGAACTTGCGCAGGTAATGGCCTTCGGGAAGCAGTGCGAGCGGGCCCCAGGTGGACAAAGCCGACGCGGCCTCGCCGGACGTCAGCTCGAAAAAGCCCAGCTGGAAGCGGGCGATCGCGAAATCGGGCGCAAGCTCCACGGCTCTGCGCAATGCGGGCAGCGCCTCGATCGGCCGGCCGATCCCAGCGAGGATGGAGCCGCGCAGGAAGTGCAGCCGGGCATCTTCGGGATAGGATGCGATCAGCCGGTCGGCCTGTTCCAGCTCCCGCCCGTCGTCCGCCTGCAGGGCCTCCATCAGTTCCTGCAGTTCGGCGTCGCTACACAATGAACTCATCGATCGTCCCTTTCGCTTAGCGCCCCAACGCGCTTGCGCAGCCGTTCCAAGGCGGAACGGTGAAGCTGCGATATTCGTCCCGGGCTGAGTTCAAGCAATTCGGCGATCTGCGCGAACGCCAGCCCATGGTCGTAATGCTGGCGAATAACCAACGCCTCCTTTTCCGGAAGCCGGACCACCTCGCGAAGCAGCCTGGTCTGCATCTGCCGCCATTCCAGGCTTTCATAGGGGTTCGGCCTGCTGTCGGCCAAACCGCCATTCTCCATCAGCCCGGTGCCTTCCAGCATTAGGCCAAGAGTAAGGCCCATCGCCAGATCGGCAAGGGCCGTCAGGGCGTCGTCCGGCGCACCGGAGTCGCGCCGGACCAGCGAGCGCACCCGCTCCTGCTCGATACGGTTGCGATGGCTGATCTGGGCATCGACCTCGCTCATCCGCGCCGCGCCTTCGGATATGCTGCCGGCAATGCGGCGGCGCGCAAAGGCGCCAAAGGGGATGCCCCGGAAAGGATCGAACCGGTCGATCGCCTGCAGCAAACCTTCGAACGCGAATTGCTCGAAATCGGCGCGGTCGGCCCGCCTCACCCGCCGCCGGTAATAATGGGACGCGGCGATTTTGCGGGCCAGATCGACATAACGGTTGAACAAGGTTTCGCGGCAATCGCTGTCATTGTCCGCACGCAGACGCCGCCACAAAGACGCCTCGACCCGGTGGGCCCGCACCACCAGATCCATTCCGCTGATCCGCCGCGCCCGCATCACCCGAAGCTTTCGAGCACACCCTCCAGCACCAGCTTCCAGCCGTCGATCAGGACGAACATCAGCAGCTTGATCGGGAGGGAGATCGTGGTGGGCGGCACCATCATCATGCCGAGCGCGAGGAGGATGCTCGACACCACCAGATCGATGAGCAGAAAGGGCAAAAGGATCACAAAGCCGATGGTGAAGGCAACGCGCAATTCGTTGAGAATGAAAGCGGGCGCGAGCTTCAGGATATCCACCTGATCGGGGCGCTCGGGAAGCGGCGTCTTCGAGATCGCGTAAATGGACTCGATGTCGGAATCGCGGGTCTGCGAGAGCATGAAGTCGCGCAAAGGCTTGCTGCCCCGCTCCATCGCCTGCTCCACCCCGATGCGGCCGGAAAGCAAAGGCTGCAGCGCCGACGCGTTCACCGCCGACAGCGTCGGCGACATGGTGAAGGCGGTGAGGAACAAGGCAAGGCTGACGAGCACCGCATTGGGCGGCGTTTCGGGCATTCCAAACGCATGGCGCACCATGGCGAGCACGATCACGATCCGAATAAAGCTGGTCATGCTGACCAGGATCGCCGGGATTACCGCCATGACGGTAAGAAGAAGCGCGGTGCGCGCGACGTCGGAGGTCATGCCGGCCGCGGGCGCGGCCGCCATGGCCGGCTCGGCGAGCAGCATGGCCGGCGCGGCTGCGCAGAAAGCGAGACGCATCAGTCGCATCGTACGTCCGCCTCCGTGCATTGAGTGGCCTCGGCGACGGCTTGTTCGTTCAAAACCTGTGCGCCGCCGGCGAGCAGCAGCAGCAGATATTCGCGGCCATCGTGGCGGACGATGCAAATGTCGGCATTAGGGCTGAGGCGCCGCGTTTCCACCACGTCGATCGCCGGCGTGCGGGGCGAAAGCCTTTGGAACACGGCCCGCAGGTCCATCCGCCCGGAGCGCTGGCGAAGCAGCAAGGCGGCAAGGACGGCGATCACGATACACACGATCAGCGCGCCAACGATACGGCCAAGCGACACGCCCAATTGCTCGCCGCCGCCGAGCCGCCCCGGCGCGGCTAAAGCCGGCGCCGCAAGCAGCGCCGCCGCCGCGAGGGCGCTCCAGAAAGCAGCGCTCCGCGGGCGGCTTTGCGTCATTTCGAAATTTCGATCAGCCTGACGGCGAACTTGTCGCCGGCGGCAACGAGCTCGCCCCGGCCGACGGGCAGGCCGTTGAGCCGAAGCTCCACCGCTTCGGCCAGCGAGCCGTCGAGCGGCAGCACCGCGCCTTCCTTCAGCGCCACCAGCTCGGCCACGGTGATCCGCGCGTCGCCCAGAAACGCCTCCAGGGTGACGCCGACGGTCTCGATGAGCTTGGGATTGATTCCGGCGGCGCGCGCCGGCTCTCCCTTTGCAGGGGCGGGAGTAGACGACGCTTTGGGTTGGTCTGCCATGGATGCCTGTCAGCTAAAGGGTTTCACAATGGTAAGGCGAAGGGCGCCGCCTGCTTCTTCTATGGTCGCGCGTCCGCCGCTTGCCGTGCCGTTCACCGCAAGCGGGGCGGGCGCGCCGACATCCCGGTCGAGGACCAGCACGTCGCCGGGGGCCAGAGCGGCAAGATCGTTTAAGCTAAGTTCGCTTCGCCCGAGCGCCGCCGAGACGGCCACTTCCTGCCCGGCCAACGCGTCCGACAGCGGCCGAAGCGCGGAACGGTGCGCGCCTGGGGCGGCGGCGCGCTTGATCGCCCGTACGGCAAGCGCCCTGGACAAGGTGAGCTCGAGCAGCGGCTCCTTGCCGGCAATGCCGATTGGGTAGATCTGCGCCTGCGCGAGCGGGATGGGCTCATGTTCCGTGCGCCATTCGCCGCCGGAAAAGCCAAGCGCGGCGGCCAGCCTTTGGCGCAGATCGTTGAGGCAGCGTTCGGCAAGCTGGCGAAGAACGTCACGGTCCGCGGCGGTTGGCGCTTTTTCCCCGCTCGAGGCGCCCAGCATCAACCTTGCGAGTCCGATGCGCGCCTGCTCCGTTGAGCGGATCGCAAGGCCGTCATCGGCGATGAGCGTTTCCGCACCGTCCGCGCCGATGGCGCTGAATTCGGCGATGGCGCCGATTACAACACGCTCCCGATCTACAAGCCAACAGTCGGACCAGCGGCTTACCGCCTCGCCAAGCAGGCGCCCGATCGTGCCGCCGCCCAGCGCGCTCACGGGCAGCCATGGCTCCCACGCGGGTATCCACGCGGCGTCGCCCGGTGCAATGGCTTCAGCCCTGGCCACGGATGCCGAACAGCTGCTGAATCATGTCGTTGGACACGCTGATGATCTGCGACGAAGCCTGAAACCCCCGTTGAATCAAAATCAAATCCCCGAATTGCTTGGCGAGATCGACATTGGAGGCTTCGAGCCGGCGCGACAGGACCTGGCCGACCCGGTCATCCTGGCTGGTCAGCAGTTCGCGCTGCGCCGAGCCGGGATCGGTGAACAGCCCGCCGCTTTTCTGTTGCAGCGCCTGCGGATCGCGGAAGTCGGCGATCGCCACCGCGCCGAGCTCCTTTTTCTGCGCGTTCGAATAGCCGATCTCCAGCTTGCCGAGATCGTTCACCAGCAAAGTGGTGATGGAACCGAGCTTGTAGCCGTCCACTGACGCCACTCTGAGGCTGGAGATCGACCCGCTCGATCCGCTGGATGTCGTTTTGGTGAAATCCATGGTCACGGACAGCCCGTTCGGCGCGTCCGCGAACACCAGCTTGCTTGTCGCCGGATCAATGACCCCGCCGATATATTTCAAGGTCTGCGACCCGATCTCCCGCGCCTTTTCGTCGGTGACCTTGACCGTCCATTCATCGCCGACGGCCGTCTTGGTGAACTGAACCTGCCAGACATGCTCGACGCCGCGACTGTCATGCACCTTGATGTCGCTGAGGCCGAAGCTGGTTGCGGTGAAGGAGAGATTGTCGGCCAAGGCGATCGTGCTGGTCTGCTTGGGCTGGCTTGTGCGGAAGTCGTCGATAGACAGGCTCACCGCTTTGCCGGTCTCGTCCAAGGTGGCGAGCCGGTATTCGGTGCCGGCGAGAACGATGAAGCCGTCCTTGTTGACTTCGAAACTGCCGGTGCGCGTATAGGCGACCTCGTCCCCGCGCATCAGCATCAGGAAGCCGCTGCCCTGCACGGCGAGATCGAGGTCGCGTTCGGTTTGGCGCAGTTCGCCCGGGCGCAGGTCGATCTGGTTTTCGCCGATCTTGACGCCCGCGCCGCTGCCGGTGCCGCCGTCCGTGTAGGAGAGGCCGCCGCCGCCGTTGACGCCGTAAAGGTCGCTGAACGTCACCGTCGCCGCCTTGAAGCCGGACGAGTTCAGGTTGGTGACGTTGTTGCTGACCTGTTGAAGGCCGCGAGAATAAGCGTTGAGGCCGCTGAGGCCGACATAGATCGATCCGAACATGGCCTATTTTCCTTCCCGAATTTGGCTGATGCTTCCGATGGAGATGTTGGCGATCGTGTCCTTGGCGGCGGTCTCGATGGTGAGCCGCGCGTCGCCGTTCTGAAACGCGATGGCGATAACCTTGCCGGTCACCACGGCGGTGCCGGCGGGGATATCCACTTCCTTGCCGAGCAGGCCGGTGGCTTGAAGATTGGCTTGGGCTGTGACCACCGTCTGCAGCCGGTCGTTGGTGGTCTGGCCGAGCTGGATCTGCGAGAATTGCGCGAGCTGCGAGACGAACTGGAAATTGTCCATCGGCTTGAGCGGATCCTGGTAGGTGAGCTGCGTCAGGATGATCTTGAGCAGCGATTCGAAGCTCAGGCCGAATGCGTTGGTGGCCGTGCTTTGCGGGGTTGCCGCGCCGCCCGGTGGTGTAATGGTGCCGGGCGTTGTGCCCACGCCGCCTACCTGCATGGTGCGTACTCCCTCATGATCTGCCGTCCCCCCGGCCCGCGCCGTTCACCAGGATGCGCGCCGCCGCCATTCCGTGGCCCGCGAGAAGCTGGGCGATTGCGGCGCGAAGGCGGTCCCGTTCCTCCCGCCCGATCCTGTCGAGCCGGGTGGCGACGGTGAGACCCTCCTCCCCCGCCTGCACGCTTACCTGGGCGCTGCTTGCGCCCATTCGGGCCAGGTAGTTCTGCAGCAGCTTCTTGATCCGGGAAGACCCGGAACGGCCAGGCGCAGCCGCTTCGGCTCCTTCCGTCGCCGGTGCTTGTTGATCCGCCAAAGGCAGCGCTGGCTCCGGCCGTACCGCCGGGAGGCGGAGGCTGTGGTGACCCGACCCAATGATGCGCAGCGGCGCGTGCGCGAGCAGTGCAGGCCCGCCTCGCCCACTGCTTGGCGGCACCGACCCGTTATCTGCTGGCAGTGCAATGTTCAGGGGCGGGACGTCATGCGTCGCTGCAACCTTTGAGCCCTCGGAAACGATCGGGTTTCGGGCCGCCCCCTCGGCGACAAGACTGTCGCTGGCCGGCGGTGCGCTGACCGCTTGTGTCGAGGCCGCGGGCGTCAGGCCGTGGAGAAGGCCTTTTTCGTTGAAAATGGCGGCGACGTGCTGCGCTCCGCCGGTCGGCGAAGCGGCGCCTTCGACCACCTCCACACCAAGAAAGGACGCCGCCTTGCCCGTGGTCCCGCCGAGCGCGGCAAAGAGGTCGCCGAACGAGCCATTCCCCGCTTGCGCTTCGGGCGTTTTCCCGCGCGAGCGCCATTCGGGGTTGTGACCGGGGGCGTGGTGGATCGGCGGCAGGCTCATGAGCGGCTCCAGCTGTAGGTGACCCGGTCGGCCAGTTCGGACATCCGATTTTCTTCGGCGCGCCGGTCGATCCGGCGCTTCAGGCGGCGAACGGAGGCTTCGCTAAGCCGCACGCGGGCTTCGCCTTTCTGCCAATCCGCCTCGCGCCGGCTGCGCAGCCCGGTTGCGGTGCGCAGATGCTCGGCGGCGATGTTCGCCTCGTCGTGGCGGCCGATCAGACGCTCGGACAGCGCCCGGCCATATTCCGGCGAGAAGCCCGGGGCCGCGAGGTGGTCGAGCCAGTGGCGTTCGGCTTCGGCGGCAGTGGCGCGCGCCTCGTCTTCGGCGCTGCGCGCAGCCGCCTCGGCCGCTTGCGCGGCGAACAACTGCGCTTCCGCCGACGCGCGCTGCGCGCGCTGCACGGCGGCGAGGCTCTTCATCAGCGGAAGCCTTGCGCGGTCACGCATGGGCGCCGCCCTTCTCGGTGATCGCGCGCAGCTTGCGCACCGTATCCGCGAATGGGACCTTCTCGGCGGGCCCCTGCCGCAGGAAGACGTTGAGGTCCCCTCGCGCCGCCACCGCGCGATCGACCTGCGCGTTGGTGCCCGCCTTGTAGACGCCGCTTTCAATCATCACCCGCGCTTCTTCGTACGCGGCAAGCATGGCCACCGCGTCGCGCATCGCCTCTGCCTGTTCGCGCGCGACGAGTTTTTCGGCGCCGCGGCTGACGCTTCGGGTGATGTCCACCGCCGGGAAGTGGCCCTGCTCGGCAAGCGAACGGGACAGAACGATATGGCCGTCGAGCAGCGACTTCATCAGCTCCACGATGGGATCGTCGACGTCGTCCGTTTCGCTGAGCACCGTCATGATCGTGGTGATCGATCCACCGGCCCGCATCGCGCCGCCGCGCTCCACCACCCGGGGCAGAGCGGCGAAGACGTTGGGCGTGTAGGCGCGCACCGTCGGCGGGGCGCCGGCGGCGAGGCCGACCTCGCGCAGCGCCATGGCGAGGCGGGTGACCGAATCCACCATCACCAGCACCTGCTCGCCTTTGTCGCGCCAGTAATCGGCAAGGCAGAGCGCATAGTTCACCGAGCGCGCGCGAAGCGCCGCGCTCTCGTCCGACGTCGCCGCGACAAGGGTGTAGCGCGCGGCATCGGGCCGCGCCGAAAGGGTCCGCCAGATCGCTTCCACCTCCCGGCCGCGTTCGCCGACGAGGCAGATGACGCAGCGCTCGCATTCGACCTGCGAGGCGAGCTGCTCCATCAGGCTGGTCTTGCCGACGCCGCTTGCCGCGAAGACGCCGATCCGCTGGCCGAGCCCAAGCGTCAGCACCCCATCCAGCGCGCGGATGCCGGTGGGCAGCACCTTCGACGGATTGGCCCGGTCCATCGGCCTCGGCACCGATCCGGCGAGCGGCACGTGGGCAGTGGCGACGATCTCGCCGCCTCCGTCGAGCGGGCGGCCAAGCGCGTCCACGGCGCGCCCGGCGAAGACATCGCCGACCGGGACCCGATCCCGCATCGCCCGCGCCTTGACCTTTGCGTCCGGCTGGATGGTGACCTGCTGATCGAGCGGGATCAGCACCACGCGCCGTTCATCGACCGCGGCGATCTCCGCCAAGGCGGTGCCGCCGTCAGCGCATTCGATCTCGCACAATTCACCGAGCGCCTGTGCCGGACCGCTCGCCTCCACCAAGCCTGGCGCCACCTTACGGACGAAGCCATAGGGGCTGGCGAAATCAGCCTGGTGGAGCCGGGTGAGGAACGGGTGCGCGTTCACCGGCCGCCCTCCCCGCTCATGAAGCCGTCCAGCAAAGCGGCAAGTTCGCGCCACTGCGTCGCCGGGCCGATGTCGACGCGTCCGAGCTGCAGATCGAGGCGGCAGTGGCCGCCGCGCAGATCGGGATCGGCGAGCACGTTTAGGGCGCCGCCGCTCTCCGCCGCGACCGCCTGAAGCGCCGCCGCATCCGGGAAGTCACGGGCACTGACCCGCACCGCAAGCACCGTTTCCCGGCGCAGGTGCCGAAGCTGGCGCGCGATGGTTTCGCCCACCAAGGCGGCGCGACGCTCGTCGTCGTCGAACACCTTGGCCAGTGCGGTTTTGCTGAGCAGCGCAGCAAGTCCGTCGAGCTCGGCCAGCCGCGCGTCCCAATCCTTCAACGCTGTGGCGATCGCCGCGCGAAGGGCGGAGAGTTGCTTCTCTCCGTCCTGGCGGATGGCCTCGCCCGCTTCGCGCCTGCCGGCCGCTTTTGCGTCCGCTTTCGCCCGCTCCAGCGCCGCCGGATGCTGGGCCACGGCCAGCCGAAGCGACGCTACCTCCTCGCGCAATGCGGTGATCCGCGGGTCTTCGGCCGGCGCTGCTTCTTGCAGCTTCGGCTCATCCGGCCGGTGCGAGAAGGGCCGGATGGACGCCGCCGAACCTGCTTTGATGAGGCCGCTCATGACAGCAACGACGCCGGCAGGAGCCAGGCGGCAATCGCCGCGGCCAGCGTTCGGCGCCGGGCGCCCGACGCGCCTTGTTCGCCGGCCGGTTTCGCCGCCTGGGCAGCAGCAATTTCGGCAAGAAGCCCAGCCGTCGCCGGGGTCACCTTGCTGTTCTCCGACGCCGCGCCTTTCAGATGTTCGGCAAGCCAGGGGGAGAAGGCGCTGAAATCCGGCTCGTCCTGCCGTTCGCCTTGGCCGGAGACTTCAAGCAGCACCGCCACTTCGGCGCGCTCAAAGGCGGAAAGGGCGCCCAGGATCGCGCGGCGGTCCCGCGCCGGCAGTGCCTTCAGGTCGGCGGCGAGAGCCGAAAGACCGTCAGGCGCGCGCATCTTCGATCTCCTTGGGCGGCGCGAGCTGGTGGCGGATGCGTTCAACAAAGGCATCGCGTTCGATCATCGTCAGCCCGGTCCCGCGCGTCCGGCGGGCGAGGAGCAGCAAGGCCACCCCGACCAGGGCGACGAACAGGATCAGCCACAAAGACGACCAGGCCGGCCGACCCGGCGTCGCCGGCGCGGTGTCGTGGACCACAGTTCCGACCGATACGGCAGTGCCTGGTGTCGGCGGGGCGGCAACCGGCGTCAGCGGGCCGACCGCGAAGGCAAAGGCGTCGCCCGCTTCCGGCTTCAACCCGATTGCGCCCGCCGCGGCGTTGCGGACGACGTTCTGCTCTTCCGGGCCGAGCGGCGCGAGGGTAACCAGCGACACGCTCAGGCGGAAGTCTCGTGCCGGCGCCCCGGTGCGCGGCTGAGCGCCAGGCGCAGCGGCCTCGCCCCACTGCCCGCCCGCGTCGACGAAAGGGAGAACCAGCACGCGGACGTCGAACTTGAGCTCGGGCAGCACCGCCTCCACCGCGGTCCGGATGCGGGCGCGGTAATATTCCTGAACCGCCTCGCGCTCCTGCATTGGCGCCGCCGCCATGTCCGGAGCGGCGGACTGGCTGATGACGCGGCCGACGGAGTCGAGGATTACGACGCTGGAGAGCGCAAGATCGGGCACCGCCGCCGCGACCAGCCGCTGAATACCGGCAACCCGCGCGCCGTCCACCACCCGGCCGCGCTGGACGGAAATGGTGACGGCGGCCTTGGGTTCGCTCCGTCCGCCGCGGAAGGGCGAGCGGTCCGGGATGGACAGGTGCACCCGCGCGTCCTCGATCCCGTCCATCATCATGATGGTGCGGGAGAGTTCGCCCTGCAGCGCGCGCTGGTAATTGATCTTCTGCGCGAAGTCGGTGAGGCCCATGTCCGACTTGTTGAACAATTCGAAGCCGACCGAGCCCTTGAGCGGCGCGTCCGAACCGACCACGGCGAGGCGGACGCTGTCCGCTTCGTCCTCTGCGACAAGGATGGTCGAGCCCTTGTCCTGCAGCTTGTAGGTGACGCCCTTGGCATCGAGTTCGGTGACGATCGCGGAGGCGTCGGCCGGGCGAAGGCCGGTGTAGAGCACAGTGTAGTCGGTGCGCAGGAACAGATAATAGCCGGCGCCAAGGGCCGCGAACACGGCCGCGAAGACTAGCAATAGGATCTGAAGCTGGCGCTTGTTGCTCCGCTTGTCTGTGGCGATCTGTTGCATAAGTGCCTGGCGCCTAAAGCTGCATGTTCATGAGTTCGCGGTAGGTTTCGACCAGCCGGCCGCGGACCTGCATGGCGAGCTCCACCGACAGGCGCGCCTCCTCCAGTGCAAAGGTCACCTGGTGGAGCGGCACCGAGTCATCGAGCGCGAACTTGCGCACCATGTCGTTGGCGTTGGCGACCTTCCCCTCCACCTTGCGCATGCTCGCGGCGAGCATTTCGCCGAAGCCGAGCTGCGCGGGCTGGGCCGCATGGCCTAGCGACGGGGCGAAGCTGAGCTGGGTGAGCGCGGGCGAGGCGGCGCTGACCGAGGCGGCGGCGATGGCTTCGATGCCGCTCATCCCTGCCGCCCCAGCTCAAGCGCCCGCGAATACATCTGGTGGGCGATGTTCATCGCGGTGAGGTTCGCTTCGTAAGCGCGCGACGTTTTGATCATCAGCGTCATTTCCCCTGCATGGTCGAGATCGGGATAGGTGACGAAGCCCTCCGGATCGGCGTGCGGATGGTTCGGTTCGTGCACCCGGCGGACGCCCGCGCCCGCGCTGTCCAGCCCAAGCACCCGCACGCCCGAAAGCCCGCGCGGATCGGCGGAGCCGGAGAGCAATTTGGCGAAATCGGCGCGCGGCCCGGAGAGGAGCCGCATCGGCCGGAACGGATCGCCTTCCGCCGTCCGCGTGGTGTTCACGTTGGCGATGTTGTGGGCGATAACCTGAAGCCGCTGCCATTCGACGTCGAGGCCGGAACGGCTGATTTCCATGGCGCGCATGCTTATTGCCCTCCCCTGATGACGGTGCGGCTGATCTGCATCTGGCGGCCGAGGAGATCGATCAGCGCCGCGTAGCGAAGCCCCGTTTCGGACGCGGTTGCCAGTTCCAGGTCGAGCCGCATCTCACTGCTCGCCGCCGATCGCGGCGCTTGCTCGAGCCGCGGCTTCAGCGCCGCCAAACGCTCCGGCCCGCCTTGCACAGCCGAGCGGAGCGCGTCTTCGAAACTCACCCGAACCGGCCGGAAATTGGGCGAGTTCACGTTGGCGATATTCTGCGCCGTCGCCAGCGCCCGCATCGACAGGCCATCGAGGGCCTTGTTGATCAAAAGGGCCGAAACCGGATCCATGCTCTTACCCCCTCCTCACTGCACAATGATGTCCGCGTGCAGTGCGCCCGCGGTCTTGATGGCTTGAAGAATGTCGATCATCCGCCGCGTGCCGACCCGCGCATGGGCGAGGCCTTGGACCAGATCGCCGACGGTTGTGTTGGGAAAGCGGACAACGGCGTCGCGCGCGCCCTCCTCAACCTCCAGCCTTGTGTTGGTGACCACCAAGCTTCGGACGTCGCTTGCGAAGCCGCCGATGAAGCTCGGCTGCGAGGCCTGGTTCTCGGCGGTGATCGTCACCTTGATGTCGCCTTGCGAGATGACGACGCTAGAGATCATCACGTCGCCGCCTGCGACGATGGTGCCGGTCCGCTCGTTGATCACCACCCGCGGCGCCCGCTCCGGCTGCACGGGGAGGGATTCCAGTTCGGCAACAAAGGCCGCGAGCCGGTCGGGCTCGCCGGTGAAGCGGATGCGCACCTCGTCGGCATTCTTCACCGTCGCGGCATTGCCGAAGCGGCCGTTGATCACGTCCGCGATCCGCTGCGCGGTGCCGAAATTCGGTTCGCTGAGCAGGAAGGCAAGGTCGCCGTCGGCGCGGCGGATTTGCGCGTCGACCGCATACTCCACCGTTGCGCCGCCCTGCAGCACCGCGCTGGTCGGGTAGTTGCGCTGCTGCTGGTTGAGGTCGCTCTCGAAGCTGTGCCCGCCGGCGACCAGCGAGCCCTGGGCAAGCGCGTAGGTGCGCTGGTCGGGGCCCAGCAGGGGCGTCATCAGCAAGGTGCCGCCGGCAAGGCTCCGCGCGTCCCCCACCGACGCGACCACCGCGTCCATCTTGTCGCCGATATTAGCGGAAGCCGCGAGCTTAGCGGTAACGATCACCACCGCGACGTTGCGGCTGCTGAGCTGATCCTCCGTCACCGCGGTGCCGAGGCGGCTCAGCACATTGCGCAGCGCCTGGCGGGTGACCGCGCTTCGGCGGCTGTCGCCCGAACCGGCGAGCCCGGTGACGAGGCCGTAGCCGATCAGCGAATTCTCGCGCCAGCCGTCGAAGCGGCCGAGCCCGCGAAGGGGCACCTGCTGCGCGGCGGCGGGCAAAGCCGGCGCGAGCAAAGCGAGTGCGGCGAGGAGGAGAAGGAGCCGCCGCATCAGCCGAGCCCCAGGAAGCTGAAGATGCGGTTGACCAGGCCCGGCTTGGCGCTGCGCGACACGAAGCCGCGGCCGTCATAGCTGATCTTGGCATCGGCGATGCGGCTGGACAGCACCGTGTTCTGGCTGCTGATGTCGGCGCGGCGGACGCGGCCCTGAACGCCGATCCGGGTCGTCTCGCCATTGACCCGCATCCATTGTTCGCCGGTCACTAGGAAATCGCCGTTCGGCAAGGTCTCCTGAACAACCACGGTAATCTGGGCGACCAGCCTCTCGCTGCGGCGCACTTCGCCTCGCCCGGTATAGCCGCCGCCGAAATCCAGCGATGCGCTTTCGTTGATGGAACCGACGTTGATGCTTCCGCCGACGTCCGTCTTCTTGCGGGATGTGTTTTGCGCGGAATTGCTCGCCTCGGCGGTTTGGTAGACCACCACCGTCAGCGCATCGCCGACCGCGAACGCCTTTTCGTCGGTGCTCATCGCCGGCCAATTGGAGCCGCGGTAGAGGTTTTCTGCCGCGCCGGGCGCTGCGGCGGCGAGCGCCGCAAGCGCGAACAGGGTGCGGGTGGCGAAGCTGTTCATTCGCTGTCCTCCTGGGTAGCGGGTGCCGCGAGTGGAGCGGCGAGCACTTCGCCGTCCGCGGCCATCACGAAGACCTTGCCCCCGGCGCGTCCCGGCTGCAGCGCGACCACCGGCCGTTCAATGCGGACGGGGCCGGAGGTGGACAGGAGGGTAAGCTTGTCGCCCGCGCCGATGGCAGGCGCTTCGGTTACCGAGATCCGGCCGAGCATCGTTCCGGCGGGAAGCGCGGCGGCGGCGCGGGTGACACCGGCGCGGCGGTCGAAGCGGACCAGAGTGCGGGCCGGAGCTTTTTCGCAGGGCGCCGAGACGAGATCGGAAGGAAGGATCGCCTGGCCAGCCTCGAGCGGGGAGGCAAGAGCGGAGCATTTCGGCTGGATTGCGTCCGGCTTCAGCGCCGCGCGGAACAGGATGCGGCCTTCGACGCCGCTCGGCTGAAGCCCCGGCACGCTTCGACGGATCAGCGCGGCGAGATCCTTGCGAGAGACGGCGACGCTGCCCTCCCGCTCCGGCAGCCGCGCCACGACCCGCGACTGGAGGCGCCGCCGCGTCGCCGCGTCCAAATGATGAAGTTCGGCCACATCGCTCAGCCGGATGTCGCGGCCGGCGAGTTCGACATGCGCGGCCGCCTTGATCGGTACGATCGCCGAGGCACCCGAAATAGCCAGAAGCAAAGGCGCCGCGATCATCGCCCTTACCTGCGCAAGCCGTTGGCGATGCCCATCAGCTGGTCGGCTGCCTGGACGATCTGGGCGTTGGCCGCGTATGCACGCTGAACCATCATCAATTGCACCATTTCGGACGTAAGTTCTACGTTCGAACGCTCCATGCCGCCCTGCACCAGCGTGCCGGCGCCATCCTCGCCCGGTTGCGCGTCGAGCAGAGTCACGCCCTCATCCACCCGGTAGAAGCCGCCGTCCAGGCGCTGAAGCACCGACGGATCGTCAACTTTGACGAGCGCGATCTGGCCGATCTCCACCATCTCCGCGCTGTCGCCGACCTTGGCGCGCACCACCCCGTCGGCAGCGAGCTCGATGGCGGTTACGTCCCCGGGAACGGTGATCCCCGCCTTTAGGCCTAGCCCCTTGGCGGTGGAAAGCAGGCCGTCTTCACCGACCTTGAGCGTACCGCCGCGCCAAAGCAAAGTCTGTCCGCCCGGCCCCATGACTTCGATAAAGCCCTGGCCGTCGATCGCCAGGTCCATCGGCCTTCCGGTGGACTCGATCTGGCCTGCCTCGCCCGTCATCACGACCTGTTCGGACATCACGCCCGCCGTGGTGATCCCCGAGCGGCCGAGATTTACGGAGATTCTATCCGGATCGGACTGATTGGCGAGGATCTCCGAGAAGCGGACGTCTGAGCGCTTGAACGCGGGTGTGTTCACGTTGGAGATGTTGTTGGCGATAGTGTCTAGCGCGCGCTGCTGCGCTTCCAGCCCGATCGCGCCGACGTGGAATGCCCCGTTCATTTGCCCCCCTGACCGAACGTGCTGATCGCCCGCCCCAAAAGATCATCGTAAAGCTGTACAATGCGCGAGCCGCCTTCCGCCTGGCGGAGCACGGCCATCATCTCGACCATCTCGTCGCCGAGCGTGACGTTGGACGCTTCCACCATGCCCTGGCGAAGCTCGGGCGCGGCGATCTCCTCGACCGCGTCTTCGGAAATGGTGAAGATGGAGCCGCTGAGCGGCTGCGGCGCATGGCCCGGGGCGGTGCCGAACAGGCCGACGCGGCCGACCGGGCGGTCTCCGTCCAGAACTGTGCCATCGGCGAGGATCTTGACGGCGGCCCGCTCCAGCACGAGATCGCCGCCGCCGGCCTGCTGAAGCACATAGCCCTGCGGAGACACTACCGTCCCGTCCGGTCCCAGCCGGAACTGCCCCTGGCGGGAGTAGACGATCTCCTTGCCGGCCCGCAGCTGGAAGAAGCCTTCACCGCTGACCGCAAGGTCGAGGGGGTTCCCAGTGGAGCTCATCCGCCCCTGCGACAGATCAGAGCGAGTGGAAGGCGCCACCTCCGGTTTTGAAGTAGACACGTAGTTAATTTCATCGGAAAAGCTGGTTGTTCGTTTATAGCCTGGTATCGAGACGCTCGATACGTTATTCGAAATTGCCTTAAGCCGACGTTCTGCCCCGCTTAGTATCGCGTTTGCCGACTCTATAAGACCCGACATTCAAACCTCCACCGAATCGCCGTTGGTTATGGTGTGAACCACTGTGATAGGTGTTGGCAACTATTTGTTTTTATTTAGTATCCGGTCAGGCTGCTTCCAATCCAAACGAGTTTCAGGCGTCTATTGGAAGTGTAGTGACGTAGCAGATGACCCGACCAAGCGCGTCCGGCAGAGGCATCAAAGCGGCCATATGAAGTGCAGAAATGGGTAACCCGTCCTCTGCGTCCCCCTGGAAGAAGCAAGAGACCAGACCGTGTCGCCCCGTAGTTAGATGATGGACCATCGGCGATTTCGATTCAGCGATGCGCTTAAGCGCGCGGCAATCACTTCGGTGGGTCCAAGCTCGAGCTGAACGCGATTTGTCACCCGAGCCGGAGCCCGCTTGCCTAACAGCGAGTTCAAGAGCTTGATTCAGAGCGCGTACAGAGCAGCCATGAGCTTTGCGCTCTGGGACAAGGCGACTGCTTTAACCCCCACCGCACCTGCTGTAGAGAAAGTTACAGTTATTGTTTGGCCGCGATTTTGCCTAGGAGCCTCAAACGACTTCGGCGAAAGAAAGCGTCAAGCAACACACAGGCTTACGGCCAATGCATAGCTACGATCACGGCTTCGGTAGAGGCATTTGTCCTACGAGCTTTAAGGATCGACTATAATCGAAGATAAAACGTTGTGCACCCCCTCCACGGATTGGATCGAAAGGCTGCTGGTATGGTCCAACGAACGGATTTGCTTTGGTCCTAGCGAACGGCACCCGCATATCTCGCTGAACTTCGTAAACTCCCATCGCACTTCTATGCCCATGTTCAGGGTGTATCTTTGTCTGCAATAGATCGGCCTGTAGCCGACGACTACCTGCGCCCACTTCCACGGTTACCAGGTTGGTGTAGTAAGCCGACTGTCCAGGAAGGGCGCCGTACACTAGGTCACCCTTTTTAAGTTTCCCCATTTCCCAATCGTCAATTTTGAAACCATAAAAGGTTTGATCCGTCCTCGCAAGGTGCACTTGAAAGTTAGAGGACTCTCGCGCCGCCTTGCTAGCGGCGAGTTTCTGCTTCAAGTCGCTTGCAGAAAATTCGGACTTTATATCTGGAGCTTCGTTGACGCCCGAGGTGCGATTTAGCGCGCGCCTGCCCTTGACGATCTCGCTCGTAGCGAGCGTCTCCACCACCGTGGAAAGCAAATTGTCGTAAGCTCCCTTACGTTGGAGGAGCACCTCGTAGAGAGCATGTGTAACATTCAAGACGTCTGACGCGCCTTGAAGGAAAACAGACCCTACAAGGTTACCATATGCGGCGGCGGCGCTGTCCTTACGATACCAGTTTTGAAACGCCAAGCCACTAAAGAAATCTTTTGCGGCTTGGAATGCTCCGCTCTCCAAAGTAATTCTTCTGCTAGGCTGATCCTGGAATCCTAGTATGTATTGAGCGGCATCGTGAATAAGCGCAGCCATGTCGTTTAGTCGGGGATCGTCGGGAAGGTAGCCTCCGTTTTTGC
The DNA here is from genome assembly GCA_036399095.1 of Allosphingosinicella sp. GTDB lineage: Bacteria > Pseudomonadota > Alphaproteobacteria > Sphingomonadales > Sphingomonadaceae > Allosphingosinicella. The sequence continues at coordinate 7,521 of DASWNT010000009.1, read as the reverse complement.
CCACTATCACGGTCCCTGACCCGTCTCCCAGGGTGAGGGCAGCCTCTCTCGCTTTCTTCCTTATTGCCAAGACTATCTGATCATCGGTGGCGGCGTCACCTAGCTCACCTCGAATAGCGGCGCATAGCATCTCCCCACCATTCTTCGGCAGGCAAATTGATATATCGGTAGGCTTGGCGTCCTTATTTTCATCAATATAGATTGTTATCGGCTTGTTATCAGCAACGATAGTTCCACGCTTTAAGCTTTTCCGTTGCTGGGGTGTGTATGACATTCGGGTCCCCACCCGCCAGTCCTCAGAATCTGACTCCTGGTCCGGCAGACCTCCCATATGCGAGTCGACTTCCGCGGCCGAGTGTTCCTCTTGTAGAAGATACCCGGCTACCATTTGGCCTATCGTGCTCCCAATCAGCCCCGGAAGCGCAGCGTTCAGATTGTCGCCGAAGCTCGTTCCGGTAAGCAAGGAGCGAGCCGCAGCGCTAGCGATCGTGCCCACGGTGGCTACGCCAAAGGCATCGGCCCGGCTGAGCACGCCGTTGTTGGCCGCTGCGGTCTCGCGCGAAAGTGCCCCGCTGACGCCGGCACCGACCCCCGCCGCGGCCACGCCGGCCCAGTCGAACTTGCCCTGCAGCCGTGTCGCCACGCCAATGCCCTGCGTGATCGCGCTTGCCGCCGCGCCTCGAACCACATCCCTGGCGAAACTGCCGATCTTGCCGGCACCCGCCTTGGTGCCGTTCTGCAGAAAACCGACCTTGTCGAGCCCGCCACTGACGCCCGCCCCGACGGCGGCCATGGCCACGGCTTTCCAATCGAACTTGTCCTGAATGCCCGTTGCAACGCCCACGCCCTGGCTGGCGGCGCTGCCTACCGCGGCCGCTGCTACCCCGCCCCAAAAGCCGCCGAACACGGCCGGCAGGGCAATTGGAAGGATCGCACTGACCGCCACCGAGATCGCAACCAGCAGGATCTGCCCGAACATTCCGCACTTGTTCGCCTTGGGCGCCGCCGTCGGCGGCAGCGGCGTTGTCGGACTGACGTCGCCGATTATCGAAGACGGATCGTAGGGCTTGAACGTATTGGCGGTATGGCTGCTTCTTACCACGCCAGAGGGAAGGGTGAGCGTTTGCCCTTCAATAAGCGCGCTTGCCGCGCTCATGCCGTTCGCTTCCGCGAGCTTGAACCAAAGCGAGGCGTCTCCCCACAGGGTCGCGGCGATTGAGCTCAGCGTGTCGCCGGAGCGAACCTGATAGCTGCCGCCCGCGCTGCCCTGGCCGAAGGTGTTGATTGGCGAATAATTCTGATCGAAATCGGCGTATGCGGAGCCTGACGACGCGCCGAGCCTGAAGGCCCCTTGATCAACGGTGCGTCCGCGTTCGCCCATCGACGTGGCGTAATCGGTATCGGCCGTTCCGTTGTTGCCCGTATAGCCGACTTGCCGCCCGTCGAAGCGATACCAGAATTCGTGCGGGTCTCCCCTGGTTGCGTCGTTGTCGCTCTCGTCCCGGCGGATGCCCTGACCGCTGACGTCATTGAGATAGCTCACGGTGCGAGGACGCCCGTCGGCCACCCTGGCGAAAGAAAGCTGGCCGAAGGCATTATAGGCGAGATCGGTGGCAAACGTCGTGTCGTACGTCCCGTCGGCCTTGTAGTTCGTGGTGGCGATCTTCGACTGAACCGCACCGTCATAATATTCATATTGATTGTAGGTGTGCGTCTTCCCGACAAACTCACCGTTTTTATATTGGGCCGTAGTGACAATCACCGCAGTGCCAAGGGAATATCCGGTCTGCCCGTCCGCATAATGGGTGAAGGTGTTGGTATAGGACAGCTTGGCGTCGTCCCCTTTGCTCCAAACCTCCTCATGGGCGACCTGGCCCCGGGCGTTATATTCTACCTTGCGATGGTAGCGCGCGTCGCTGTTTGCGGCGTTGTTCCAGTCTTTTTGCTCAACAAGACGGCCCATGCTGTCGTGGGTAATGTCGGCCTTGAGTGTTGTGGTCGCCGGCCGCGCCGTTTCAACATAGGTTCCCCGGCCGGTGCCGTCGTCCTTGGCGGTGCTGCGGGCCGTGTAAACCTGCTTCACCCGGCCGCCGGCATCGTAGACATATTCTTCGAAGACGTCGGCGTTGTAATCGATGTAGCTGCTGGTGCTGCCGCCGGTTGTCGCCCCGGCGCTGTAATCCCCGCTTGCAGAGGCCGACGATGTGCTTCCCGCCTCGGGGATCTTCATCGTGACCTTGACGTCCGTTCGGACATATTGAGACGTGCTCAGGCGCTGCCCGGCTCTGTCGTAGACGATTTCCACGCCTTGCGCGGTTTGAGACTGAGCGGCCCGCTTGATCACCCCGTTGTCCAGCACGCCCTTGCTGACAACCACGCGGTTCATGTTGTCGTAGCGGTACCAATAGTTTTTCTCAACCGCGGCGGCCTGCGCGCCATTGCTGTCAATTTCAGAATAATTGGCGACCGTGTGCCGGATATTCCCGGCGGCGTCATATTCGTACCGGACTCTGGAGGCAGGCGTTAATCCGCCGCCCGCTTCGGACCAGGAGATCATCCGGCCCATTGCGTCGTAGGACGCGGTCGCGTTCTGGAACACCCCATAGTGCACCGTCGCGGGCGGCGGCGGAGCCGTCGGTCCCGGCGGCGGCGGCGTCGGCCCCGGCGGCGGCGGCGTCGGCCCCGGAGGCGGAGGCGTTGGGCCCGGAGGCGGCGGCGTCGGTCCCGGAGGCGGAGGCGCGTCCTCGTCGGGCGGCGGCAACTCCATTGCGCCATCGTAGCGCATGTCGTCCTGCTCCCCTTCCAGCGAACCGCTGGAAGCATAAGAGGCGGCAACGGTGCCCGGCGCGGCTTCGCGGTCGCGGCGGCCGGTTTCCAGCGTCCTGTTGCCGCTGCGATCGTAGCCGTAGGTTGAACGGGTGACGTCGAAGCTGCCGTCGCCATTGGCCTGCGAAGCGGCGATTGTGCCGACCAGCCCGGTGTTGAAATAACCGTAGCTCAACGTGCCGGAGCCGTTTGCCGCATCACGGCGAACAAGCCTGCCGGCCAAGTCGAAAGTCGACGCGAAGCTGTGCCCGCCAAGGTCGATCTTGGAAACCTCGCGGCCGAACATGTCTTCGGCCGCCGTTTTGCGGTGGGTTTCGGTGTAGCGGGCGTTTGACGCGCCCTCCTGGCCATATTCCACCCAATGCTCGTAAATGGTGGTTTCAATCCACCCGCCGAAGGTGCCCATGCCTGTGGTTGAAAGGGTTTCGGACCAGACATATTCGGTGCGGGTGCGATCACCGCGCTGCGCCGCGACCCACTTGTTGTCATAAGAATTCCGGCTTTCCGGCGCATAGCCGAAGGACAGCTGGCTGACGACGCGGCCCTGCGCGTCATAATCGGTGGTGGCGACGTTTGCCGCGCCCAGCAGCGAGTTCCAGTTCCGGATGCGCTGCCCGAGCAGGTCGTACGAATAATATTCGGTCAGCCCGCTGGGCCGCGTCACCTGCGTCAAGCGTCCGCGCGCGTCGTAGGTCATCGACGAAACTCTGCCGAGCTCGTCGATCGACTGGCGCGTGTCCCCAAACACGTCGTACCGGTTGCGCACGACGCCGCCGTCGGCGTGGTATTCCGCCGTAACGGCCCCGTCCGTGCCATCGTAGCCGGTGCCGGCGAGCAGGCTGCGGCTGGTGCGGTTGCCGTTTGCGTCTTCCCTGCCGACAAGCCGGCCGGACACGTCGTAGAACAAGCGCTCGGTGGGCGTGTGGTTCTGCACCACCGCGCCGCTCTCCAGCGTGATCGACACTGCCGCCCGCTTGTTTTCAATGGCGCGGCCCATGGCGTTGAAGCGGAAAAGGGTCTGGTTTCCCTTCGCGTCGGTTTCGGACACCATTTCGCCGAACGCGTTGTAAGCGCGGCTCACCGTCAGATCGACGACTTCGGTGGCGCTCATCTGCCGCTTGGCCTGCAGGGTGAACGTCGCCAGCCCACGGGAATCGTATGCGCTGATGGAAACGTTGATCAGGTCGATATAGGTGGCGCCGACAGCCCGCGTGTTGTTCTGGGTGGCAATGGCAAGCACCTGCTCCACCGTCTTGCCGGCGAGGTCCATGCCCTCGCTCTCGATCGCCAGCGTTTGGTTGCCGTTGCCGTCGTGAACGAAGTAGCGCCAGACTCCGTCACCCGAATTGGTCGCGGAAAGGCGGCCCACGCGGTCGTAGACGAACTTCTCCTGAAGGCCGTTCACGCCGCGGGCGGACACGTCGCCATAGACATTGTAGGCGGTGTTCTGGCTGTCCCCGCGCACCCAGGCCGCACCGTCCCAAGAGGCCACGTTCCGGCCGGTGACGCGGCCAAGAACGTCGCGCTGGTACAAGATCGCCTCGTCAACGACGCCGCCCGATTTTTCACGCCGATATTGTTCGCGAACAACGTTGCCACCGGCATCGTAAGCGTAGGAATACGCAACGCCGTTGGCGTCCCATGTCCTCTCCAGACGCCCGCCGGCGCCGTAGCTGTTGCGGGTGATGCGGTCGGTGCTTGCCTCTACCTGCGCCCCCTGCCGGGTCTGCGTAAGGTTGTTCAGCCCGTCATAACTGTAGCGAACAACCGGGCTGACCTGTGCCCCCCGGAAGTCGGTGAAGGCGGATCGCGTCTCAACCACCAGCCGACCGGCCGAGTCATAGGCGTAAGCGATGGAATCGCCGGTTGCCTCGGTTTTACGGGTTACCTGGCCAAGCCCATTATACGCGTAGCTGACGATGGCCGAGCGGGTGGCTTCCACCAGCTGACCGCTCGCATCGACATTGTAGGAAAGAACGCCCGTGCGCTCCTCGGTCAGTCGCCTGCCGTTCTTGTCGTAGGTGAAATTGGTAACGCGATCGTCAGCGTGCGCGGCGGCGAGCGGGATCGCGGCAGTGGACACGGACGCCACCGCCGTTGCGAAGCGCCGCTCGCTTAACACATTGCCTTCCGCATCGATCGTGTAGCTCGTCAGGAAATTGGCCTGATCGGTAGCGGCAATGGTGCGGCCGAGCTTGTCGTAGAAGGTGAAAGAAGAATTGCCCCGGGCGTCGGTGGTTTTAACCCGGTTGCCGTTGGCATCATATTCGAAGCGGGTGGTGATCGGCGTGGACGCGCTGGTCACAAAGGCCGTTCCGTTCCACGACCCTGTCACTGCGCCGGCGACGGTGCTGGAGATCACGCGGTTCAAGGAATCGTAGGCGTTGCGCGTTTCGCGATATTCGCCGGCGGGTGCGGCAGGCGGGTTTCCGCCCGCTGCGGCCGGCAGGGCAACGGCGGTGCCGTAGACCCGCAAGATTTCCACGTTGCCGTTGGCATCGTATTGGAAGGTGCTGAGCGCTCCGACCGGGCTGAGTTCCGCCACCTTGCGGTTGAGCTTGTCGTAATAGAACAGGCTCCTGGCGCCGAGTGCGTCCACTGTTTCGATGACGTTGCCGGCAGCATCGTATTTCGTCGTTTCGGTGGGGGTGACCACGCTGACGCTGGCGTGATCGCTTTGGCTGACCGCGACGACGTTGTCGCCGCGCTTCTGGGTAACGCGTCCCAATTTGTCGTAAACGAAGCTCGTCGTGCGCTGCTCTGGAAGGCCGGAGGCCTCGATCATCCGCAGCTGGTTTCCGCGCGCATCATATTCGAAGCGGTTGATAACGGCGCGCGTTTCGCCGTTCGCCAGAGTGACGGAGATCGGGAGCTGCTGGGCGATCAAAAGACCGCGTTTGTTGTAGGTGTTGGTAACGACGCCGCCGATCTTGTTGCGTTCAGCAACCCGCCAGCCCATCGCGTTCAGGGTATAGTCTTCCGCATGGCCTTCGGCATCGGTGACCCTGACCGCTTCGCCGCGGCGATTGTACTCGAAGCGAGTGGTGGCATCTCGGGCGGAGGCCGCAACCGTGGGGAGCGCTTCGGCGCTTGCCGCATTGCTCGCCCGGTTCGCGCGCCGCGTGACGCTGAGCACGTCGCCAAGGACGCTGTAGGCGGTCTCGGTGACGAAGCCCTCTGCATCGCGCGAACTAACGACACGGCTAAGCTTATCGTAATAGGAATAAGAGGAATTGCCCCGCGCGTCGGTCACCTTAACCGGTTCGCCGAATGCATTATACTGGTAGCGTACTACGCCGTTCGCAGCGTTGGTTTGCGCGATTACCCGGCCAAGCTTGTCATATTCGGTCGTTGCCGATGCGCCTCTTGGGTTTGTGCTTCTTACCGCCTCGCCGAACGCATTGTACTCGATCGTAACCGTGCCGTTCTCGGCATCGGTTTCGGCAATCATCCGGCCCAGCTTGTCAAAGCTGCGGGTGGTGACGTTGCCGTTCGGGTCCGTTACCCGCACAACATTCCCGAACCCGTCATAGCCGAAGCGGGTCACCGATTGTTCTGGCGTACCGTGCGCGCGATATTCCTCCACCACGCGGCCGGCATTGTCGTAAACGAACGTGGTGCGGCTCGCGTCGGTGGGGTGGCCGTAGGCGACTGTTTCAGACGCAAGCGTGCCGTTGGCGTTGTAATCGAGGTGACGGCGAATGCCCTCCCCGTCATAGGTATCGCTTACCCGGCCGGCGGCGTCATACGCGGTGCCCGTGGTGATGGACTCGCCGACCGCCAGCCGATTCACGTCGGCGATCGTGATGGCGTCGGTTGCCGAGATCTTCCCGAACCACCGGACCGTGCCGATCGCCCGCCCGGCGGCGTCGTAATCGATGCGTGTGACATAGCCTTCGGCGTCGATGGAGAAACGCAGTTCGCCGCGGGCTGAATAAAAGGAACGGGTTACGCGGTTGGACGGCTCCGCCGCCTGTTGGGCGGCCCAGCCGTTCATTGTCGCCAGGTCCGGCAGCGATGGCGTCGGGCGCTTGGCGGCGTATTGAACGGCTTTGGTGGCCAGGCCCATATCGTCGTACGTGAAGCCGGTGACGGCACCTTCGGGGCCTACCGCGTAGGCAACCCTGCCCGCAGCATCATAGACTGTCCAATCGATGCGATTATCCGGATCGCCGGTAAGCCGGGCCGATTCCACAAGTGCGGCGACTTTTTCGACCGTGTAGGCGCCCGTTGCCGCCGCAATGCTACCGGCATAGGCGATCGTCTGCGTGTGCTGCCCGGCTGCGTTGTACCGAAGTTCGGTTACCTGATTGAGCCCGTCGACCCGATACCGCAATTTGCTCTCGCTATCGTAGACGAAGCGTGCGGTGCGGTCCCCCGCGTGCGGGGTCAGGCCGGCAAGTATGTCGCTGAAGGAGGAGGCACTGAGGGTCGGCGTGAAGGCTACGTCGACGGTAGACCCGACCGTGTGCAGCGAGGAATCGAAGTAAAAGGTGCCCGTTGCGCCGCTTTGGCTACGGAGCGGACCGGCGGCCATCGCCTCTTCAAAGGTGGCGCCTTTGTAATAGCTGATCGTGCCGCCGACCCGGGCAAGCCAGAAATTGTCGCCGGCATTGTAGGTGCCGAGCTGCGTCACCTTGCCGGATTCCATCGCCCATGCGGTGCCGTTGTGCGCGAAATACCAGGCGAATTCGG
>DASWNT010000008.1:0-70939 GCA_036399095.1 Allosphingosinicella sp. | reverse complement strand
CACCCTGACGCGTAAACCATCCTGAGCTTGGCTCAGGGTGCATCCCTGCGTCGCACTGCGCCCCGAAGAAGACGCTGAAGCAAGGTCGGTATGATGGGGTCAGCCAGCCTGAGCGGCTGTGCACCAGAGCCTCGACCAAGGTCCTCCGCTTCAGAGAACAACTCGCCTTCCCCGCCGGAACCGCCGCGCGGGATGGCTGTTCTCTTCGCGAGCCCATTGGCAACCCAGCCTTTTTTCCCCGGAGACGCTCATGAGCAAGAACCAGCACAATAGCAGCAGCATGGATAAGACCATGAACCAGAACAACCAGATGTCGGACGATCCCGGTGACGGCAGCCGCAAGAGCTTTACGCTCGGCAAGGACGGTAACACGCCGGTGGAAAAGGCGCCGGAAGGCGACAGCCAGGACCAGTCCACGATCGAGGCATTCGGGGAAGAAGGTGCCGGGGTGGCCGCGAAGGAGTAAGCGGCATGGGCGCCACCGAAACCGTCGGCATGATCCACGAGGACGGCCTTCCCGGCCATGAAAGCCGGATGAAGGACAAGCCGGAGTGGGAGCCTTTGTACCCCGGCTCCGGCCGACTGAAGAACAAGGTGGCGCTGATTACCGGCGCCGACAGCGGGATCGGCCGGGCGGTTGCGGCGCTCTTCGCCCGCGAAGGCGCCGATGTGGGCATCCTTTATCTGTGCGAGCATGACGATGCGGCCATGACCAAGCGCATCGTCGAGGCGGAAGGGCGCCGGGCCGTCGCAATTCCGGGCGACGTCGGCGACAAGGCATTTTGCGACAGGGCGGTGGCGCAGGTCGTGGAGGAGCTCGGCGGCCTCGACATCCTGGTCAACAATGCCGCCGAGCAGCATCCGGACGCCGACATCCGCGACATCACCGAAGAGCAATTGAAGCGGACGTTTCAGACCAACATCTTCGGCTATTTCTTCATGGTCCAGGCGGCGCGCGATCACCTCAAAAAAGGCGCGGCGATCATCAACTGCACCTCGGTGACGATGTACCAGGGTTCGTCCGAACTGCTCGATTATTCGGCAACCAAGGGCGCGATCACCGCCTTCACCCGCTCCCTTTCCGAAAACTTGATCGAGGACGGCATTCGGGTGAATGCGGTGGCGCCCGGGCCGATCTGGACTCCGCTCAACCCGTCGGGCGGATCGACTCCCGAAAAGATGAAGAATTTCGGCGAGGATACGCCCATGGGGCGGCCCGGGCAGCCCAATGAAGTCGCGCCAAGCTTCCTGTTCCTGGCGTGCGAGGATTCGCGCTACATGTCTGGCCAGGTGCTGCACCCCAATGGCGGCACCATCGTCAACGGATAGGGGGCTTCCGCGCACCCCGCCTTTTCATGCTATACCGCCTGCCGAAACAGGAGGGGGAAGAGGCATGGGACGGACGATCGGCGGCATCGTGCTGGGGATATTGGCCGCGTTCGCGACGATTTGGGCGATCGAAATGGTCCACCACCTCCTTTACCCGGTGCCCAGCGGCGTTCGCCTGACCGACAATGCCGGCCTCGCTCGCTACATCGCCGGAATGGCGCTGCCGCAGATGCTGTTCATCGCCGGCGGCTGGCTCGCTGGGGCGTTCGTCGGGGGCCTGGTGGCAGCAAAGATCGCCCGGAGCACCCGGGCGCTTTGGGTCGTGGCCGGGCTGGTCGCCTTGGCGGGTATCGCCAACATCCTCTATGTCGCTCACCCCTTGTTCCTGCAGATTGCTGCCGTTGCAGCCCCGGTGATCGGCGGCTGCCTTGCGCGCCTGACGGTGCGGGAGCGCGAACCCTCTATCTCGCCAGCGGGGGCGCAGTGAAGGAGCACCAGGCCTTCGACTCGTTCTGGCTCTTCTACCTGCGCGAGCATAGCCGCCCGCGCACCCGCGCGCTTCATTATGCCGGCACGTCGCTGGTGCTGATCCTCGCCGCCGCCGCGTTGCTGACCGGCAAGTGGTGGCTTGCCCTGCTGCTGCCGGTCGCGGGCTACGGCTTCGCCTGGTCGAGCCATGCCCTTGTGGAGCGCAACCGGCCCGCGACCTTCACCTACCCCCTCTGGTCCTTATTCTCCGATTTCCGCATGTTCTTTTTGTGGTTCACCGGCCGGCTCGGGCCGGAGCTGCGCCGCGCGGGTGTGACGGGGGAGACGGCTTAATGGCGGTGGACGATCCGGGCTTCGACCGCGCCGTCGAGAAACTGCGCATCCGCGACGCAATCGGCGCCGAAGAAGAGGCGGTTCTGCGCGACGCGGTGGTGGAGGTGCGCGAACTTCCCGCCGGCAAGGTGGTGGTGCGCGCCGGAGAGCTGCTCAACCATAGCACCGTGCTCTTCGATGGCCTGTCCTGCCGGTACAAGGATCTGGTCGACGGGCAGCGGCAGATCATGGAATTCCACGTTCCGGGCGATTTCCTCGACCTCCACAGCTTCTTGCTGAAGCAGCTCGACCACAATGTCGGATCGATGTCCCCGGTACGAATCGGGATCGTTCCGCACGACCGGCTGCGCGCCATTTCGGAAGGTTATCCGCACCTGACCCGCATGCTGTGGTTCTCGACCCTGCTCGATTCGGCGGTGCACCGGGAAAAGATATTGTCGATCGGCCGGCGCGATGCCTTGTCGCGGATCGCCCATTTGCTGTGCGAACTCTACGTGCGGCTGGAGACGGTCGGCCTCGCCAAGGACTACCGCTACACGCTGGCGCTGACCCAAAGCGACCTGGCCGATGCAAGCGGCCTTACCTCCGTTCACGTCAACCGGATGCTGAAGACGCTGCGCGAGGAGGATCTGCTGACCTTTCGCGGCAGCGAGGTCGTGATCCACGATTGGGAGGCGCTTACCCGCCGGGCCGAATGGGACGCGGGTTACCTCCACCTCGACCGGCGGCCGCGTTAAAGGTCGACAACCTCGAACGGCAGCCGCGCGATCATTCGTTCGGCAAGCATTGCGCGGTGGCAGCAGGGCGCTTCTTTTTCGTAGCAAAGCAGCGCGGCCTTACGCTCGCCGGCGGCGTCCAGCGCCTGCTCCAGCGCGACCACGGCTTCCGGCGTCTCGAGCTGATCGGCGTAGATGGCACGCATTTCGGCCACCCGGCCCTTGCGCGCAGCCTCCCGTCCGGCGGCGGGGGTGCCGAGCGGGCGGAGGTGGAGATAGTCGATACCCTGTTCCGCAAGCCCGTTCTTGAGCGCCGTCTTGGAGAAGCCCGGGCGGCGCGAAGCGGCAACGGCGCGCACGTCGATCAGCAGCTCCACGCCGGCCGCCTTCAGCTCGTCGTGGAACTCGGCAACCGTTTTGCCTTCATAGCCGATGGTGAAGAGCGGACGCGGGATCAGTCGAACAACTCCTCGAGAAAGCTCTTCTTGCGCTTCTTGTAGGGGTGGTGGCCGTAGCCATGGCCATGGCTTTGGTGGCCGCCGCCCCAGGGCGATTGCTGCGGCGGGTAAGGTGCCTGGGGAGGATAAGGTGCCTGCGGAGCCTGGGGGGCTTGCGGCGCTTGCGGCTGCTGCGGCGCTTCAGCGGGGGCGCTGCGCTCGATGATCTTGTCGAGCTCACCCCGATCGAGCCAGACGCCGCGGCAGGTGGGGCAATAATCGATCTCGATATTCTGCCGTTCGCTCATCACCAGGGTGGTGCCGTCCACCGGGCAAGTCATCGGTCCGCTGCGATTCACCATCAGCCACGCTCCTTGTTTTGTGGCCTAGACCTAGGGAGCCGCTCCCCCCGCTGCAATGGCGGACACTTGTGCGCACCTTGTCCGAAATCGCACGCCAAGGCTTGGGAAATTTTACCAAGAAGCGGCGGAGGCCGATCGGGGGTTGAACAGTTTCGCCAGGTAGAAATGGCGGATTTCCGCGCTTTTCGCGACTTGGCACGGCGGATGCAAACTGCTTGGCATCGCTGCCGAATGGTTCGGCGGCAAACACAGGAGATGACCGATGACCTTCAATCTTTCCAGCGTTCAGCAGCTCGCGATTTCCGCCGTCAGCGCGCTTTTCGCGGCAAGCCTCTTCATTTCCGCCGCCGTCGGCCCGGCCGCTCAGCTCGTCTAAGCGCCCGGTCCGTTCGGACCACCTCACCTCAACTCGAAAGTTCGTGACATGACCTCCGCCTTTGCGATCGACAAAGCCAATGGCAAGCTGATGGGCGTTTGCTCCGGCCTGGCCCGCAGCACCGGCTTCGACGTGACCTTGGTGCGCGTCCTCGTGGTCGCGGTGACGCTCTGCCTCACCGGTCTGACCATTCCCCTCTACATCGCCGCCGGCCTTATCGCCCCGGCGCAGAGCTGAGGGAGACGGAGATGACCGACAAACTCTACCGCGCCTGGATGCGGCGTCTGCAGGCCTTCCTCGCCTCGCCGCCCCCACGGCAAGGGCGCCGCGCCGGCTGAACCCCCGGCGGAACCCAAACACAGCAGCGGCGGTTGCGGAAGCCACAGGCTTCGTGAGACACACTGCTTATGCGCACCCCCTTCTTGATCGCCCTCTTCGCCCTGTCCGCCTGCGCAAGCACCTCCGCTCTAAGCGGCAAGGTCGCAAACCGCGACTGGCAGGCGCAGGACGTGAACGGCATCCCGGTTGTTGCCGGATCGAAACCGCTCACCCTGCGCATCGCCGACGGCCGCGCCGCGGGCAGCTCCGGCTGCAACAATTATTCCGCGCCGGTGATCCGCTCGGCCGCCGATCGGATCGAGCTTGGTTCGATCGTCAGTACCCGAATGGCCTGCGAGCCTGCGGTGATGGAGCAGGAGGCGCGCTTTCTTGCCATCCTCGCCGCGACGCGCAGCTACACCCGCTACGGCAATGGCAGCCTGTCCCTGATCGCGCCTGACGGCCGCGCAATCCGCTTCCGCCCGGCGGCCTGAGCCGGTGACGGGCGCCGGCCGGCCGTTCTGGAAGACGCTTTATTTCCAGGTTCTCGTCGGCATCGCGCTCGGCATCTTGGCGGGCTGGCTGTTTCCGGATTTCGGGCGCTCTCTGAAGCCGCTGGGCGACGGCTTCATCAAGCTAGTCAAGATGATCATCTCGCCGGTGATCTTCCTCACCGTCGTGACCGGTATCGCCGGGATGAGCGACCTCAAGGCGTTCGGCCGCGTCGGCGCCAAGGCGATGGCCTATTTCCTCACCTTCTCGACGCTTGCCCTCGCCGTCGGGCTGCTGGTCGGCAACATCGCGCGGCCCGGCGCCGGGCTGAACATCGATCCGGCGACTCTCAACACGTCCGCGATCTCTACGTATGTAGGAAAGGCGAAGGAGCAAAGCGTCACCGAATTCGCGCTCAACATTATCCCCAACACGGCGATCAGCGCCTTTACCTCCGGCGAGATCCTGCAGGTTTTGTTCGTCGCCATCCTGTTCGGCATTTCGCTGGCGATGATCGGCGAACGCGGCGAGCGGTTCCTTGGCACGCTGCGCACGCTCACCGCCATCGTGTTCCGGATGGTGCACATCCTGATGTACGCCGCGCCGATCGGCGCCTTCGGCGCGATGGCCTTCACCATCGGCGAGTACGGCATCGGCACATTGGGCAACCTCGCCGGGCTGATTGCGACCTTCTACGTCACCTCCCTGCTGTTCGTGGTGGTGGTGCTCGGGCTGGTCTGCCGGGCGGCGGGTTTCTCGTTGTTCGGCCTCATCCGCTACATCAAGGAAGAGCTGTTCCTGGTGCTCGGCACCTCGTCGTCCGAAAGCGCCATGCCGCTGTTGATGGAGAAACTGGAACGCGCGGGCGTGCCGAAGCCGATCGTCGGCTTGGTGGTGCCGACCGGCTATTCGTTCAACCTGGACGGCACCAACATCTACATGTCGCTTGCCGCGCTGTTCATCGCGCAGGCGACCAACACGCCGCTCAGTATGGCCGATCAGTTGCTGCTGATGGCGGTGGCGATCCTCAGTTCGAAAGGCGCGGCGGGGGTGACCGGTTCCGGCTTCATCGTGCTTGCCGCGACCTTGTCGGTGGTGCCGAGCGTTCCCGTGGCGGGCATGGCTTTGATCCTGGGCGTCGATCGCTTCATGAGCGAGTGCCGGGCGCTGACCAACTTCACCGGCAATGCGGTCGCAACCCTTGTGGTGGCGCGGTGGGAAGGAGCACTGGACCTCAAGCGGGTGAAGGCGGCGTTTGCCGGCAAAGGCGAAGAACTCACCGAGACGGAGAGCGACGCCCTGCAGATCGACGAAAAGAGCGACGTGCCGGCGGCTTAAAGATCAATCGGCAGAAACAAGCCCAGCACCGCGAGAGCGGCGGCGATCGACGCGACGATCAGCGCCACGCGCGAGGTCTGCGCAGCGCGTTGGGCGGCGGCTTCGGCTTCCTTGAGGCGGGTCTCGAGGTCGGTCATTTCCTGCCCTTCCGGCGGTGCGGCATATATTCCTGGCGGACGCGCAGCGAGCGGGCGGCCAAGCGGATTTCGTAAAGGAACAAGATCAGGCCAACCGTCAGAAGCAGCATCGCGACGATGAAAAGCACCGCAAGCGGCCGCCCCCAGGCAATGTCCGCAAGATCGGCGACAAACAGGATTCCGACCACCAGGCAGACGAACAGGGCGCTGGCCGTGCAAGAGCTGATCGCGGAGTTGACGACGCTCATCCGCCGGTCGAGCAGCACCAGCTCCGCCGCGGCGCGGTCCCGCTGCCCGTCGCCCAGCGTTTCGAACTCTCTCTCAAGCGCGCGGGCGCGATCCACCACGCGAGCGAGACGCTGGGCAAGAACGTTCAAGATTGCGCCGATGCCGGCAAGCAGGAACACCGGCGCGATGGCCAGCTGGATGAGGTTGCCGATGGTGGAAACTGGCGTCGCCTGAAGCATCGCCTGTTCCCTAGCACAAAAGCGGCGGCACGCATCGCCCTTGCGGCGGCGCCGGCGCGTGTTACACTGTATCATCTTTGTTCGAGGAGTTCTCCGCGATGCGCCGCTTGCCCCTGCTCACCCTTCCCTTCCTCCTCGCCGCCTGCACGGGCAGCGAACCGAGCCCGCACCGGGTGAAGCCCGACGAGACCCTGCTTCAGATCAACGCTTCCGGCCGCGCGGAAAGCACGCCCAACGAAGCGCGCTTCTCGGCAGGCGTACAGTCGACCGGTGCCAATGCGGCGGAAGCGAGCCGGCGCAACAACGAGACGATCAACAAGGTGCTCGCCGCGCTCGATGGGCTTGGCGTCAAGAAGGAGGATGTGCAGACCCGGCAGGTGTCGCTGCAGCGGATCACCTATGGCCCCAACCGAGGCCGTTTCGAAGCCAGCAACATGATCGAAGTGCGGATGCGCGACGTTGCAAAGGCGGGCGAGGCCATCGCCGCCACCACCGATGCGGGCGCCAACGTATTGTCCGGCCCCAACCTCACGGTCGGCGACCCGGAGACGGCGCGCAACGGCGCTTACGCCAACGCCTTCAAGGCGGCGCGGGCGCGGGCGGAGGCGTATGCCGGCGCGGCGGGGCTCAAGATCGTGCGCATCCTGTCGATCCGCGACGCCGGGCAGAGCTACCATCCGGGAATGGCCTATGACTCCAGCATGGCGATGGAGGCCGCACCGCCGCCGGTTGCGCAGACTTCGGCGCCGATGATCCGCCCTGGCGTCAACACCAGTGAAGTGAACGTACAAGTGGATTTCGCGCTCGGGGCGAAATAGCAGCCGCCTGTTCATCGCGCTAAGCGGCGGCTAAGGCGGCGTCATGACCGCCGCTCCCGCAATCGAAATCCGCGACCTCCAGAAAACCTATGCCGGCGGCAAGCGCGCGCTGGAGGGCGTGAGCCTGGACGTACCGCGCGGGCAGATTTTCGGGCTGCTTGGGCCCAACGGCGCCGGCAAGTCGACCATGATCAACATCCTTGCCGGCCTGGTGAACAAGACCGGCGGATCGGCGTCGATCTGGGGCTTCGACATCTCGAAGCACCCGCGCAACGCCAAGGCGTCGATCGGCATCGTGCCGCAGGAGATCATATTCGACCCGTTCTTCACGCCGCGCGAGACGTTGGAGATCCAGGCCGGCCTTTACGGCGTTCCCAAGGAGCGGCGGCGGACGCTGGAGCTGCTTCGCGCGGTGCATCTGGAGGACAAGGCGGAAGCGTATTCGCGCACACTTTCGGGCGGCATGAAGCGGCGGCTGCTGGTCGCAAAGGCAATGGTCCATTCGCCGCCGATCCTGGTGCTCGACGAGCCGACGGCCGGCGTCGACATCGAGCTTCGCCAGCAGCTTTGGGACTATGTCCGAAGCCTCAACGCGCAGGGCGTTACGGTGGTGCTGACCACCCACTATCTTGAAGAAGCCGAAGAGCTTTGCGACCGGATCGCGATCATCAATCACGG
The DNA here is from genome assembly GCA_036399095.1 of Allosphingosinicella sp. GTDB lineage: Bacteria > Pseudomonadota > Alphaproteobacteria > Sphingomonadales > Sphingomonadaceae > Allosphingosinicella. The sequence goes on along the minus strand of DASWNT010000008.1, from coordinate 62,649 downwards.
CCGCCTGATCGCCAACGAAGAAACCCGCACCCTGGTCGGCATGGCGCAGGAAAAAGCCGTGGAAGTGACGGTGGACCGAGACGTCGTCGAGACGCCGTCCGCCTCCTGCTTCGACAAGATCGAGCTGAAGGGCGAGCGGACGCTGGCCATCACCTACCGCAAGGACAAGGTGAATGCCGGCGAAGTGCTCGCCGCTTTGCAGCGCGACGGCTTCGGCATCGTCGACGTTTCAACGCGGGAAGCGGACCTGGAAGACGTGTTCCTGAACCTGACGCGCGCTTCCAACGCCAATGGCTGATCACGCGTTTGACGTGATCGTGATCGGCTCCGGCGCGGCGGGGCTTTCGGCGGCGCTGACCCTGGCGCCGCACCTGCGGGTCGCGGTGCTTGCCAAGGGCGATATCTCGGACGGATCGACGGCCTGGGCGCAAGGCGGGATCGCCGCGGTGCTCGAACCGGGCGACACGTTCGACAGCCATATCGAGGACACCATGATCGCCGGCGCCGGCCTCAACCGGCGCGAGGCGGTGGAGTTCGTGGTGGAGAACGCGCCCGCCGCAATCGAGCGGCTGGCGGCGCTTGGCGTACCGTTCGACTCCGGCGGCGAGGAGCGCTGGCACTTGACGCGAGAGGGTGGCCACAGCCACCGGCGCATCGTCCACGTCGCCGACGCAACCGGGCGCGCGGTGCAGCAGGCGCTTGAAAAAGCCGCGGCCGAGCACCCCAATATCAGCCTGATCCCCAACATGGCGGCAATCGACCTCGTCACCGGCCGCCACACCGAAGGCGGCGACGGCGGCAATCGGGTGTGGGGCGTTTACGCGCTCGATCGGGCAGGCGGCGGCGTTTCCTTGTTCACCGGCCGCGCCACCGTACTGGCGTCAGGCGGGGCGAGCCGGGCCTGGCTTTATTCCACCAACCCCAAGGGGTCGACCGGCGACGGCATCGCAATGGCGTGGCGTGCGGGGTGCCGGGTGGCGAATATGGAGATGAGCCAGTTCCACCCGACCTGCCTCTACCATCCCGAGATCAAGAACTTCCTGATCACCGAAGCGATGCGCGGCGAGGGCGGGCAGCTCAAGATCCCCGGCACCGGCCACCGCTTCATGCCGGAATTCGACGCCCGCGCCGAGCTTGCGCCGCGCGACATCGTCGCCCGCGCGATCGATCATGAGCTGAAGCGGCTCGGGCTCGATTTCGTTCACCTCGACATTTCGCACCGTGACCCCGACTTCATCCGCGCCCACTTCCCGACGATCGCCGCGCGGCTGGCCGAGCCCGACATCGGCATCGACATCACCAAGGAGCCGATCCCGGTGGTTCCGGCCGCGCATTACACCTGCGGCGGCGTGATGGTGGACCTGGACGGCAAGACGGACTTGCCGGGCCTCTATGCGGCGGGCGAAGTCACCATGTCGGGCCTCCATGGCGCCAACCGGCTGGCGTCGAATTCGGTGCTTGAGTGCCTGGTGTTCGGGGTCGCGGCGGCGCAGGACATCAACCGGAGCTGGACCAGCCTGGAGCCCGTACCTGCGATCCGGCCTTGGGACGAAAGCCGGGTGACCCACTCCGACGAGGAAGTGGTGGTGCACCACAATTGGCGCGAAATCCGCCGCTTCATGTGGGACTATGTCGGCATCGTCCGCACCACCAAGCGGCTCGAGCGGGCACTGCACCGGGTGAACCTGCTGCGCGATGAGACGCAGGAATATTACGGCCACTTCCGCGTCACGCCGGACCTGATCGAGCTTCGCAACCTGGTGGAGGTGGCCGGGCTGATCGTCCGCTCGGCGCTTGCCCGGAAGGAGAGCCGCGGGCTTCATTATACCAGCGATTACCCCGATCTTCTGCCGCAAGCGGCGGACACGGTGCTGACGCCGTGAAGGCGCTGCGCCTCCTGCCGCTGCTGGCGCTGCTTGGGGCCGCGCAGGATCCGGAGGATATGGCGGTGCACGGCGCCTACCGCTGCACGCTGAAGCCCGATCCAGCCAGCACCTTGCACATCTCGCAGCTGGTGAGCGTGCTCGGGCGGCCGCTATCCACGGACGCGAGCTGGGTGGAGCCGGCGGGCTACCGGCTCGACTCGCGGCGCAAGGGCGCGCCGGAGCCTTCCGAGCGCGGTTACATGACGATAAGCGTCCGGGGCGGGCTCGAACCCTCGAACACAGAGCCCGGCTGGTTCGACCTTGGCGGCGCCAAGGTGCAGATCACCGTGGTCACCGACAAGAAGCTTAAGGGCGCGACCGCGATCACGTTCCGGCGCCCGTCGCGCAGGGGCGAGCGCTACGAGGACGGGCTAACCCTGGTCGCCTCCCACGCCCGCCACCTGCGCTGGACGATCGCCGCGGCGCCTTACCGGGTGCTGGACGCCTTTGCCGCCGACGAGCGCGAGCTCGAGTGGCAGCTCGTCCGCTGGGTGGGCGGCGACGTGAAGTGGAACCCGGAGGGCCAAGGCCGCTTCGATCTGCGCAAGGTGGAGGCGTTCAACCGAGCGGTGGACGCGGCGCGGCCGGCGCTTGCCGAACTCCGCGCCGACCATAAGAGTCGCTGCCAGTTCGAGCCTCCCGTCGAGGACGAATTCGACTCGATCTAAAGCTTAATAGTCCGCCTGTTCGTGAAGGTAGTCCATCAGCGCCGGTTCTCCCGCGATCCGGTCCAGCACGTCGACAATGGCGTAAGCGCCATTGCTGTGGCTGGTCAGCACAACCGTGCCGTTGCGGGTCCGGGGATTGAAGAAAGCGAGGGTGAATTCCCCTTTGTCCGCCCCGGTGTGGAACAGGATCGTATCCTTCCCAAACCGCAGCACCTCCCAGCCGAGGCCGAAGCCGAGTTGGTCGGGGCAGGTTTTCGCTTTCTCGCCGGCGCAGGTCTTTGCGTGCGTGCTTGCCTGCACCGTCTGCCGCTGCTGCCGGATCGCGCGGGTTAGGCCTTTGCCTTCCGCCGCGAAGATCATGAAGCGGGCATAATCGGACGCGGTGGTGTGGATGTCGTCCGACGCGACATATTCGGTCGGCACCTTGGACGGCACCGGGTTGCCGTCCTTGCCGACGCCGACCGCCAGCCGTCCCGCAAACCAGGGGCGTCCGGTATAAGCGGTATCCTCCATCCCCGCCGGTCCGAATACGAGCCTTTGGGCGAGCGTCTCGAACGGCACGCCGGCCTTGCGCTCTGCGAAGCGGGACACCCATTCATAGCCTTCGCCGGAATAGCCGACCCCCTGGCCAGGCGCGTGGGCGAAGGCGAGTTTCTTGTCCGCCGCTTGGTAGCGCCAGTTGGGGAAGCCGGTCTGGTGGCTGAGCGCCAGCCGGGGGGTCAGCAGCTTGTGGCGGGGATCGGCCAACACGTCCGGATCGGCCCAGGCCGTGTGCATCGGCTCGTCGAGCGACAGCTTGCCTTGGGAGGCGAGCAGCAGGACCACCTCCGCCGAGATCGGCTTGGTCAGCGATGCGACGTTGTAGAGTGTACGAGGCGTGGCCGGGACGCCGGGGCTCTGCTCGCCATAAGCGGCGGCGAAGACGATCCGTCCCCGCTCCACCTTGGCAACGGAGATGCTTGGCACTTTGTGCTTGGCGAGAATGGCCGGCATGTCGCGGTCGAGCGCGACTTTGCGGACATCGGGCGCGGCGGCGGCGGGCGCAGTGGCGAGCAGGCTTGCGGCCAGGCAGATCGAAAGCTTCATTTGTACACCTCCCTTTGCCCCAGGGGTGTGTTAGATCAGCAATACAGCATCGTCAAGGCGGTCAGCGGGCGAGGAAGTCCTTCAGCGCCGCGCGGAAGCGGACTGGCTGATCGTGCATTACCATATGGCCGCTGCCGTCGACCCGGACGAGCTTGGCGCCTTTCGCCGCTGCGTAAGCGGAAGTGTAGCCGCGGGTGGCGGCGGCGCGGCGTTCGGCGTCGAAGCCGGCGTAGACCACGGTGAGCGGCGCTGAGATGCGGGGGAGCTCGGGGGCGAGGTCGATCAGCGCGAGTTCGTGGGTGGCGCGGGCGACGACGTCCGGATCGCTGCCGTTGCGGGCGCTTTCGGGGTCCCCGAACATGCGTATCGCCGAGCCGATCAGGCGGCGGCCGTCTTCGCTTTCGCTGAGGCCCCGCAGCGCTTCGGCGAGACCGCGCACCCGATCGGGAGAGGAGCCGACCAGGCCGGCGGGCTGGGGGAGCATGTCGACCACCATCACCTTGCCAGCGCGGCCGGGGTGGCGGGTAGCAACCATCATCGCGACGGTGCCGCCCATGGAGTGACCGACCAGGGAGGCGCCGCGTAGCCGGTTCGCATCGATGTAGCGCGCGATCTCATCGGTAAGCGGGGCGACCACTTCGCCCTTGGCATTGCCGCGCGCGGGGGTGCCGGCGAAGCCAGCGACCTGGATCAGGTGGTAGCGGTAGCCGGGCACGGCGTTGACGGTGCCGCGCCAGACTTCCTTGGAAGCGGTGAGGCCGGGGATCAGGATCACGTCGGGGCCGGTGCCGACAACCTCCACGGAAAAGCGGGTCGGTGCGAAAGCCTTGGCGGGAGCAGGCGCGGGCGCGGATTTGGCGGGAGCAAGCGTTGCAGACGCGCCGGCCAGTGCGAAGGCGCAGACGCCGAGGAGAAGGCTCTTCATTCCGACCGGATAGGTATGGGCCCTTGAACGGGCGCTGACCGGGTCAGGCGAGAAACGCCATTAAATGGGCGCGGAAAGCGGCGGGCTGGTCGTGCATGATCGTGTGGCCGCTGTGGGGAACGGCGATCAGCCGGGTGCCGGGGCGGCGGGCGTAGGCAGAGGCGTAGAAGCGGTCGATGCGGGGGCGCGACAGGGTCAGTGGATCGGGGCAGGCATAAACCACCGTCATCGGCGCGGCGATGCGGGCGAGCTCCGGCGTCAGATCGGTGGAGAGCAGTTCGTCGAGCGAGCGACCGACGACGCCGGCGTCGCTGTTGGTCTCCAGCCAATCGGTGCTTCCGAAGCGGCCGATCAGGCTCTTCAAGTCGCGGCGCAGGCGGTCCGCCCCCTCGATTTCACCGGCGAGAAACCTGGCTAGCGGGCCTGCCGTCTTCGCCGACGTGCCGGCGAGATGCGCAGGGGCCGGAATCATGTCGACCACCATCACCTTGCCGATCGCTTGCGGATGGCGCGCGGCGAGCATCATCGCGATGGAACCGCCCATTGAATGCCCGACGATAGCAGGGCGGTTCAGCCGGTTGGAGGTTATGTAGCGGGCAATCTCGTCCGCGACCGGCGCGGCCACCCTGCCCTTCGCATTGCCGCCTGGCGCAGTGCCGGCGAAGCCAAGGATCTGCACCCGGTGGAAGCGATAGCCCGGCATCGCCGCGACGGTGGAGTTCCAGACGTTGCGCGAGGCGGAGAGGCCGTGGATCAGGATCACGTCGGGCCCTCTACCGGCCACGGCGACGTGAATTCGGCTGGGTTGAAACGCTGCGGCAAACACCGGCGCGGGAAGCGCGGCGGCTGCGGCGAAGGCGGCACATGCGCCGAGGAAGGCTCTGCGACTCATGCCCTTGAGGCTAAGCTCGGATGGTTAACGAGTCCCACATCGTAGAACTGCTGCATCGTCATGCCGGACTTGATCCGGCATCCACCTTCTTCTTGCCGCCGCAGAGGAAGGAAGGTGGACCCCGGATCAAGTCCGGGGTGACGGTGAAGGCAAAGACTGTTTGTCCCGCCGCAGGGTTCGGCTAGACCCCCGCTATGGCTTCCCCCCACCTCTATCTCGTCGACGGTTCGAGCTACATCTTTCGCGCGTACCACCGGCTGCCGCCGCTCACCAACCGGCACGGGCTGAACGTCGGCGCGGTTTATGGTTACACCACCATGTTGTGGAAACTCGCCGACAGCCTGCACAAGGAGGAGGGGCCGACGCACCTTGCCGTGATCTTCGATGCGGCCGGCAAGACCCACCGCGACGACATGTACGGCGAGTATAAAGCGAACCGCCCGCCGCCGCCGCCCGATCTCGTCCCGCAATTCCCGCTGATCCGCGATGCCACTCGCGCTTTCTCGCTCCCCTGCATCGAGGAAGAAGGCCTAGAGGCGGACGACATCATCGCCTGTTACGCCAAGGCCGCGCTGGCGGAAGGTTGGAAGGTGACCATCGTCTCTTCCGACAAGGATTTGATGCAGCTGATCGAAGACGGCAAGCTCGACCTCTACGACACAATGAACGACCGGCGCCTGGACCGCGCGTACGTGGAGGAGAAGTTCGGCGTTGGCCCGGAGAAACTGGGCGACGTGCTGGCGCTGATGGGCGACAGCGTCGACAACGTGCCTGGCGTGCCTGGAATCGGGCCGAAGACCGCGGCGCAGCTCATTCAGGAGCATGGGTCGCTGGAGGCCGTGCTTGCCGCTGCCGAGGGAATCAAAAAGCCCAAGCTCCGCCAGAATTTGATCGAACATGCCGATGCGGCGCGCTTGTCGCGGCAGCTTGTCGAACTGGTGTGCGATTCGCCGCTCCCCGAGCCGCTCGAGTCGCTGGAGATGAAGGGCATTCCGAAGGAGCCGCTTGCCGCCTTCCTCGAGGATCAGGGCTTCCGCACGCTCCTCGCGCGCCTCAACGGCACCAGCCAGGTCAAGGCGCCGTCCGCAGCGCCCGAAGCCGCGGTGCAGCGGGAGGTGCGGCCGGAGCCGAAGATCGATCGATCGCTTTACGAGACAGTGACGGACGAAGCGGCCCTGGACCGCTGGATCGCCGAAGGCTTCGCCAACGGGCTGATCGCTGTGGATACCGAGACCTCCGGCTATGACTGCGTAACCGCCGATCTGATCGGCATCAGCCTCGCCACCGAATGCGGCAAGGCCTGCTACGTGCCGCTGGAGCATGGCGGGCACGATCTCCTCTCGGAGCGGCCGCAGCAGATCGCGACGGAGGTGGCGCTTGCCAAGCTGAAGCCGCTGCTCGAGGATTCGGCGGTTCTCAAGGTCGGCCACAATTTCAAGTTCGACTGGATCGTGTTCGACCGGCGCGGGATCAAGGTATCGCCGATCGACGACAGCCTGGTGATGAGCTTCAACCTCGACGCGGGCGGCCTCGCCAGCCATTCGATGGACGATCTCGCCAAGAAGCATCTCGACCACCAGTGCATCGGCTACAAGGACGTGTGCGGGTCGGGGCAGAAGCAGATCAAGTTCAACCAGGTGCCGCTTGACCGCGCCACCGAATATGCCGCCGAGGATGCGGACGTGACGCTTCGGCTCTGGAAGCGCTTCAAGGCGCGGCTTCCGCACGAGCGGGCGACGCGGATCTACGAGATGGTCGACCGGCCGCTGGTGCCGGTGGTGGCGCGGATGGAACGCGAAGGCGTCAAGGTCGACCGCGAGGAGCTGACGCGGCTTTCGGCTGAGTTCTCGACTCAGATCGCGGAGCTGGAGGACAAGATCTGCGCAGAGGCCGGGTGCAAGTTCACCATCGGCAGCCCGCAGCAGCTTGGCGAAGTGCTGTTCACCCAGATGGGCCTCAAGGGCGGTCGCAAGGGCAAGTCCGGCACCTGGTCCACCGACGTGAACGAGCTCGAGCGGCTGTCGCGCGAAGGCGTGCCGATCGCCGCGATGATCCTGGAATGGCGGCAGCTTTCAAAGCTCAAGAGCACCTATACCGACGCGCTGCAGCAGCAGATCAACAAGGAAACCGGGCGGGTCCACACCAGCTACTCGCTGTCCGGTGCGCAGACCGGTCGCTTGTCGTCGACCGATCCGAACCTCCAGAACATCCCGATCCGAACCGAGATCGGCCGCCGCATTCGCGACGCGTTCGTTGCCGAGGAAGGCCATGTCCTGCTCGCCGCCGATTACAGCCAGATCGAACTTCGTTTGGCCGCGCACATGGCGGACGTGCCGCAGCTCCGGGACGCCTTCGCGCGCGGCGACGACATTCACTCCATGACCGCGCAGGAATTGTTCGGCGAAGTCACCCGCGACACCCGCGCCAGCGCCAAGACGATCAATTTCGCGATCCTCTACGGCATCTCGCGCTGGGGTCTAGCGGGGCGGCTGAGCATCACCGCCGACGAAGCGCAGGCGATGATCGACCGCTATTTCGACCGCTTCCCCGGCATCCGGGACTATATCCACACGACGTTGAACGCCGTGCGCGACACCGGCTTCACCACCACCCTGTTCGGCCGCAAGACGCACTTTCCCGGCATCCGAAGCAAGGTGCAGCACGAGCGGCAAGGCGCCGAACGCGCCGCGGTTAACGCGCCGATCCAGGGCACCAGCGCCGACATCATCAAGCGCGCCATGGTGCGGATGTGCCCAGCGCTGGAGGCGGCAGGCCTTGGCCGCGTGCGGATGCTGATGCAGGTCCATGACGAACTGGTCTTCGAAGTTCCGGAAGGCGACGAGGAAGCCGCCGCCAAGGTGATCCGCGAGGTGATGGAGCGCGCGGCCGAGCCGGCGGTGACGCTCTCCGTTCCGCTCGGAGTCGAGATCGGCACCGGCCGCAACTGGGGCGCCGCCCATTGAGCAACCCGGCCGCCGAAGCCGGTGACGACATTGCCGCGCTCGCCAAAGGCGGGCGGACGAACTTCTTCGGCTTCCTGATCCGGCTTGCGGCGCGGCTGCCCTTTTTGTTCATCGCCGGGCGGCTTTACGGGCCGGAAGCTTTGGGTGCCTTTGCCTACGCTGTGATTGTGATCGAGCTTGCCGCGCAGCTATCCACCCTTGGGCTGAAGCGCGGCCTCGCGCAGCAGCTTTCGGCGAGCGACCAGCCGCATAGCTGCGTCGTCATGGATGCGCTGCTCGCCGCGGCGATCGCCTCCACCTTCGCGACGTCGATCCTGATGTTCTTCCCGCAGGCGATGTTCCCGGGCGGCGGCATCCACGGCGCCGACTGGCTGCTGCCGGTGGTGATCTTCGGCATTGCCGGCGCCGACGTGGCGCTGGCGGCGCTTGCCTACCGCCACGACATCGGTGCAACCGTGCGCACCCGCGCAATCGTCGAGCCGTGGACGATCAGCATCGCCGCGGGCGTGTGCGTTCTCCTCTTCCCGGCAGCGGAGGACGGCACCCGTTCGCGCGACGGGCTGATCATCGCTTACGTGATCTCCGTCGTCGCCGGGCTCGCAACGGCCTTGTGGTCGCTGTTTCGAAGCTATGGCGTGCCGCAGGGCTGGAAACCCAACCCGGCGCAACTGCTCTACGTCGCCAAACAGAACATCCCGCTTGCCGGTGCGGACGCGATTGAGTGGGGGACGCGGCGCCTCGACATCGCCATCCTTGGCCTGTTCGTCGCGCCCTACTGGGTCGGCGTATATTACGTCGCGCAGCAGGTCGCTTCGCTGCCGCAGAAATTGAAGACCAGCTTCGATCCGATCCTTGCGCCGGTGATTACCCAGAAACTCGCCGAGGGCGACCGCGCGGCGGTGGCCAAGCAGGTACGGCAGGTCGGCTTCTGGGTGATCGCAGCGCAGGCGGGAATTGCCCTCGCGCTGGGCATTCCCGGCGAGGCGGTGATGGGCATCGTCGGGCCCGAATTCGTCGGCGGCACCGGCGCACTCGCCTTTTTGCTGGCTGCAGAAGTGGTGGCGGCAACTGCGGCGGTGTCCGAAGCGGCCTTGGTCTACGTCGCGCGGCACCGGAACCTGATGCTGTCGATCCTGACGCTCAGCGTGCAGGCGTGCATCACCGTTGCGATGCTGGTGGCGATGCGGAAGCTCGGCTGGCCGGAGGGCTGGCAGGCGGCGGGCGCGGCGCTCGGCCTTGCGGTTGCTCTCGGTCTCGGATCGATCCTCAAGGCGCGCCTGCTCTGCCGCTTGCTCGACGCACCGGTACAGGGCTGGCGCTGGCCTTTGGTGTGGGCTGCTGCGGCGGCGGTGATGGTCGGCGTCGGCTTCACCTGGCTCCCGCCGAGCCTGGAATGGGTGGAACTTGCCTTTGGCATCCCGGCGATACTCTTCACCTTCGGCTTCGTGGTTTGGAAGCGCGGCTTCACCCACGACGACCGCGCGCTGTTCCGGATGAAGAAAGGCGAAAAGCCGGAGCTGCCGACTCCGCTGGGCGTGACACCGCCGGGTGCGGAACCTCCTCCCGGCTAAGCGGCCTCAGTGCCGGAAGTGGCGCATTCCGGTGAAGACCATTGCGAGGCCGGCTTCGTCGGCGGCGGCGATGACGTCGGCGTCGCGGATCGAGCCGCCGGGCTGGATCACTGCCGTGGCGCCGGCTTCCACCGCGGCAAGCAAGCCGTCGGCGAAGGGGAAGAAGGCGTCGGACGCCACGGCAGAGCCGATCGTCTTCGGCTCCGGCCAGCCGGCTTTCTCCGCCGCATCGCGCGCTTTCCAGGCGGCGATCCGGGCGGATTCGAGGCGGTTCATCTGCCCCGCGCCGATGCCGGCGGTGGCGCCGCCTTTCGCGTAAACAATTGCGTTCGATTTGACATGCTTGGCCACCGTCCAGGCGAACAGGCAGTCGGCGAGTTCCTGTTCGCTCGGCGCGCGCTTAGTGACGACCTTTAGATCGTCGCGCCCAATCCGACCGTTGTCGCGCGACTGCAGGAGGTAGCCGCCGGCAATCGACTTGAGCTGGAGTCCGGGACGCGCGGCACTCGGAAGCTCCCCGCTGAGCAGCAGGCGCAAATTCTTCTTGCGGGCGAACACCTCGCGCGCCGCTTCGTCGGCGTCCGGCGCGATCACCACTTCGGTGAAGATCGCGGCAATCGCTTCCGCGGCCTCGCCGGTCAGCGGCTGGTTCACGGCAACGATGCCGCCGAATGCCGAGACGCTGTCGCAGGCAAGCGCGGCTTCATAAGCCTCGCGGAGCGACGCGCCGGTGGCGACGCCGCAGGGATTGGCGTGCTTGACGATCACGCAGGCGGGGCCGGCGTCGGCGAATTCGGCGACCAGCTCCAGCGCGGCATCGGCGTCGTTGAGGTTGTTGTAGCTCAGTTCCTTGCCGCCGACCTGCTCCGCCTGGGCAATTCCGCGGGTGTGCGGGCCCATCGGCAGGTACAGCGCCGCCTTTTGATGCGGGTTCTCGCCGTAGCGGAGTGTATTGCCGCGCCTCATCGTCAGCGGCAGCGTGTCGGGGAACATCTGGCCCTGATCGGCAAAGGCGAACCACTGGGCGATGGTCGCGTCGTAAGCCGCCGTCGCGGCGAAGGCCTTCGCGGCGAGGTACTTGCGGAAGTCGAGGGAGGTTGCGGCACCGTTGAAGTCCAGTGCCTCGATCAGCTGGGGGTAATCGGCGGGATCGGTGACGATGGCGACATAAGCATGGTTCTTCGCCGCCGAGCGGACCATTGAGGGGCCACCGATATCGATATTCTCGATCACCTCGTCCCGCCCTGCCCCGCGCGCGACCGTCTGGGCAAAGGGGTAGAGGTTCACCACCACCAGATCAATCGCGCCGATGCCGTGCGCCTCCATCGCTTCGGCGTGGGCGGGATCGTCGCGCACCGCCAGCAATCCGCCATGAACCTTGGGGTGGAGGGTCTTCACCCGCCCGTCCATCATTTCGGGGAAGCCGGTGAGGTCCGACACGTCCTTTACGTCCAGCCCCGCCTCCCGAAGCGCGGTTGCGGTGCCGCCGGTGGAGACCAGCTCGACGCCGTGGCGGGCAAGGGCGGCGCCGAGTTCGGCGAGCCCGCTCTTGTCGGACACGGAAAGGAGCGCGCGGCGGATTCGGACGTGATCGGGCACGAAGAATATTCTCCCTAATTCGGGCGGCGGAAGATCCAGGCGACCGTATGCCCGTCGGGCGGCGTGTCGCCGCTGACGACGAGCTGCAGGCTTGCGTGCGGGCGCGCTTCGCCGTCGATCCAGATCGAATCCTCAATGGCGAGCTGGCCGCCGCGGGCGCGGAATTGCCAAACGGTGCTTCCGCGGATGCGCAGAAGCGCGCCTTGGCCATCAGCGGTGGTTGCCGCCTCGACATTGGGGGCGAGGTGGAAGCGGACGGCGAAGGGGAGCGGCTCGCCTGCCTTGCGCTTCGAGCGGCCTTGCTGGAGCAGCACATCCTGCCCACGCAGCTCGCGCCCGTCGGCGGCGAGGGTCAGCGTGCGCTGGTGAACGAAGCCGAAGCGGCGGACATAGCCGTCGTGGCTCGCCTCGACCTGGACCACGCCGGCCGTGTCGTCGCGGGCAAGCTCGACCTGAGCGACGCCTTTGCCAAGCGTGCCGTCCTCGTGAATTGCGGTGGAGTTGCGGTCGCCGAGCGTCAGCGTTGAATGGGCGGCGGTGGTGCGAAGCGCCGCTGCGAGCTCTTCCGGAAGCGCGCCGGCCGCCGCCCCGGCGCCGCCGCAATTCACCACGATGCGGTTCTGGCCTTCGCTCAGCTCGAAGGCGAGGGTGGAGGCGCAGCCGCCGGAGAAAGCGCGGCTTGGCGGCGGCGGCGCGGCGTCGAAGATGGCGACGGTGGTTTTGGCGTCGAGCCGCTGGTAGCCCCAGCCGCGCGGTTGGCGAAGCGGGCGGGCGCGAACGCCGGTGCCTTCCACTGCGGCCGCGATCCTGCGCTTGTTGAGCATGTTGCCGCCCTGCCAATTGGACAGCGCCTCGTCGCCCAGCGCAACGCCGAGCAAGGCGGCGACCGCGCCTTCCAGCGCGTCGCCCAGCATATCCGGCATCTCCGCCTCGCCTGCGAAATAGACGGCGCGAAGCTGGCTGAGCAGTTCCACGAGCGCGAGCTGCTCCACCGGCGAGCGGCTGGTCAGGCCGCCATCGTCGTGAAGGCCGAGGGAAAGGGCGCGCAGCAGGCCGGTCTCACCCTTGCTGAGCCGGGCCGGGCCGCCCTGCACCACCAAAGCGGCGGCAATCACACCCGCCCAAGCGGTTATCCGCGCGATGCCCGGCGGCGCACGGTCGGCGGCCTTGTCGAGATGGCGTGCGCCGCGCGACAGTGTGTTGAGCACCTGGCCGCGATAATCGGCGTCGCGGCTGGAGAGGATGTAGGGCGCGTAAGCCGACCAGAAGAGAATGCGGCGGCCCCACAAATCGGCCCGCCAGGCGCGGTCGCTGAGCTGGGTGCCGTGTGCGGCGAGCCATTTCGCCATGACCATCTCGGCGGGCTTGGCGGCGCGTTCGCGGGTTGCGGCGGCGGCGAGGTCGCGGAGCCATTCGAAGCTTTGCAGGTAATCGGAAAAGTCGCGCGGCAGCGCCGGATCGCTGAAGTCGAGGCTCTCGATCTCAAGCGTCTGCCCCCGGTGCAGGAAGCGGCCGCGCAGGATCGCCTCGCCGGCGAGCTTGTCGCCTGCCACCGGGTCCTTCGGCACGGCGAGGAGCTTGAGCGGGTGCCGACCGCGAAGGCGAAGGCTGTGCAGCGGAGTGCGCCAGGAGAGCCGGTGGAGCCGCCACGAGAGGCGCTCGGCAAGCGACACGCCGCGATCATCGCCGGCGCGGATCAGCCTCTTGCCCGGCTCGATCCCGTCCTCATCCTGGAGCGGGCCCGGCGGGCTCACCCGCGCAAGCTCCGGATGTTGTCGGCGTAAGCGGAAGGCCCGCCGCGGAAGGTGGCGGTGCCGGCGACCAGCACGTCGGCGCCCGCGTCGATGGCCCGGCGGCAGGTTTCACGGTCGATGCCGCCGTCGACTTGCAGGTCGATCTCCTTCCCCGATTTGTCGATCTGCTTCCTCACCGCCTCGATCTTGCGAAGCTGCGAGGTAATGAAGCTTTGGCCGCCGAAGCCGGGGTTCACGCTCATCACCAGGACGAGATCGACCTGTTCCAGCACGTAATCGAGCATCTTGGCGGGCGTCGCCGGGTTAAGCGCCACCCCGGCTTTTTTGCCGAGCGCCTTGATCGCCTGAAGCGTCCGGTGGAGGTGCGGGCCGGCTTCCGGGTGCACCGTGATGATGTCCGCGCCCGCTTCGGCAAAGGCCTGAAGAAAGCTGTCCACCGGCGAGATCATCAGGTGGACGTCGAACGGCTTTGCGGTGTGCGGGCGGAGCGCCTTTACCACCGCTGGGCCGATGGTGAGGTTCGGCACGAAATGGCCGTCCATGACGTCGACATGGATCCAGTCGGCGCCCGCTTCGTCGATTGCGCGCACTTCCTCGCCGAGCCGGGCGAAGTCGGCGGACAGGATCGACGGGGCGATACGGACGGGCTGCTGCACGCCTCAGCACTAGCCAAGCCCGACTCGCCCGGCAAGGAAGGGCGGCTACTTATCCCCGGCTGATTGCGCGCGGCGCCGCAGAAGCGCGGCAAGGCCGAGCAGGAAGGCGGCGGCGGCAAGAAGCACGGCTTGCACCGTCAGAAAATCGACGATTGCCGGGTGCGTCCACAGGCTGCCGCCATTGTTGAAGGTGACGGCGGCGTAGAGCGCGAAGGCACCCCAAGGCAGTAACAGCATACCCGCCGCACCGGCGCAGAGCAGGCCAAGGACGCGCAGGACACGCGCCACGGCGTCAAACCCGGCGGAAGCGGGCGATGAAGAAGCCGTCGGCGCCGCCTTGTTCGGCGAACAGGCCGGGGAGGATGCGGATGCGGTTGCCTTCCACCGGGATCGTGTCCGGAAGCTCGCCTTGGGCGACGTGGAACGCCTCGAAATCGCGGCGTTCGCAGAGAAACGCGTCCACCACCATTTCGCCTTCCTCGGGCTCGAGCGAGCAGACAGAATAGACCAGGGTTCCGCCCGGCTTCAGCCAGCCGGCGGCGCGGGCAAGCATCGCGCGTTGCGCTTCGGCGAGTTCGGCGATGGCGCGGGGGCGGACGCGGTGGAGCACGTCGGGGTGACGGCGGAAGATTCCGGTCGCCGAGCAGGGCGCGTCGAGCAGGATCGCGTCGACCTTCTCCGGCGGCGACCATTTCATCAGATCGCCGACCACCACTCTCGCTTCAAGGTTGGTGCGGGCGAGATTTTCGGAAAGTCGTGCCAGACGACTCTGCGACGAATCCACCGCCGTCACCTGGAAGCCCGCGGAAGCGAGCTGCATCGTCTTTCCCCCCGGTGCGGCGCAGAGATCGAGCGCCGTTCGGCCCTGACCCGTTCCGAACAGGCGCGCGGGAATGGAGGCGGCGACGTCCTGCACCCACAAGCGGCCTTCGCCGAAGCCGGTGAGGCCCGGAACGGCGGTGCGGCCGGGCAGGCGCACATGGCCGGGGAGCAGGCTGATGCCCTCCTGGTCAGGCTCCTCGCCGGCTGCGTAAATCAGATCAAGCGGCGGCGGGGACGCGAGCAGGCGCGCTGCTTCGCCGACAACATCGTCGCCCCAATTTCGCGTCCAGCGAATCTCCACCGCCGGCGGAAGCATCGGTACCGACCGAAGCGCGACTTTCTGCCGCATCAAGGTGCCGAAGACGCCGTGGACAAGCTTGCGCGGGCCGCCATCGACCAGCGGAAGTACCGTCGAGATCGCCGCGTGCGGCGGCGTGTCCAAGGCAAGCGCCTGAACCAGCGCAAGGCGAAGGGCGAAGCGCGCTTTCGCGTCGTCCGGCAGGCGGTTCTTGGTGGCGCTGTCGATCAGCGCATCGAGATCGCCCAGGCGGCGCAACGTCTCGGCCGCCATTGCGTGGGCGAATGCGCGGTCGTCGGCGCGGGTGAGGTGGCGGGCGGCCGTGTCGAGCGCGGCCTCCAGCGGAAGCCCCTTGCGAAGCACCGCGTCGAGCAGGCTTAGCGCCGCCCGGCGCGACTCCGTGCCAATGGGATCCGTCATTCGTGATTGCGCCTCTTGAGCGGGTTGAGCGCACTGGCGCGTGGGGACGAGGTCTTGCTCTTAGGCACTGCCGTGCGCCGCGCAACATCGCTGCGCAAACCAATTTGGGACGCGAGCTGTTCAAGCGCCGCGATACGGTTGCCGGTGTCCGGATGGGTGGAGAACAGGCTGTCGCGTCCGCCGCTTGCGCCCGGCACGATGTAGAGCGCCGCCGCGGCGGGATTGCGCTGCGTCACCGGATTGGGGATTCGGCGCGCGGCGTGGTGGAGCTTGGCGAGGGCTGAGGCCAAAGCGCGCGGGTTGCGGCAGATCTCCGCCGCCGCGCGGTCGGCGCCATATTCGCGGTTCCGGCTGATCGCGAGCTGGACGAGCATCGCCGCGAACGGCGCGAGAAAGATCGCCGCGATCATCGCCAGCGGGTTTGCGCGCTCGCCATTGTTGAAGAAGAAACCGAAATTGGCGAGCATCGAGATGGCGCCGGAAATCGTCGCCGTCATGGTCATGATCAACGTGTCGCGGTTGCGGATGTGGCCAAGCTCGTGCGCCATCACCGCCGCAACCTCGTCGCGGTCGAGGATGGCGAGCAGGCCGGTCGTCGCCGCCACCGCGGCATTCTCGGGATTGCGCCCGGTCGCGAACGCATTCGGGTGTGGAGAATCGATGATGTAGACGCGCGGCACCGGCAGCCCGGCGCGCATCGAAAGTTCGCGCACAATTCCGACGAATTTCGGGCAATCGGCGGCCGTCATCTCCTTCGCATTATGCATGCGAAGCACGATCTTGTCCGCGTTCCAGAAGGTGAAAAGGTTCATGCCGCCGGCCACCAGCAGCGCGATCACAGCGCCGCGTGGGCCGCCTATCGTGAAGCCGAGCCCCATGAACAATGCGGTCAACGCCGCGAGCAGCAGGGTGGTACGCATGGCGTTCATCTTGTTGTTGCGCCTCTCACCACCGAAATGTGGGGAGAGCCCGTCCGATCTTCAATCTGGAGCCCAAGCAATGGCCAACCGCCCGCCGCACGTGAAGCCGCCGGCCCACCTGTCGAAAAGCCCGCCGCTGCCGGAGCCGCAGCCCGGACACGGCGGCGAGGAACATGGCGGTCCCAAAGGCGAGGAACCGACCCGCTACGGCGATTGGGAGAATAAGGGCATCGCCTGGGACTTTTAGCATTGGATCGAAGTGGTACTTCGATCCGGTTCGGGGTCGCGAGCAGGCACGGGGGTTAGACGCCCTCGGCGCGTAGCGGGCGGGCGAGGAGGCGCTCCACCACCTTCTCTACGGAAGCTTCTCCGCTGAGGAGGGCGCAGACCGCGGCAACAATGGGCATGTCCACGCCCGCTTCGCGCGCCGCCCGCGCAAGAACCGGAGCGGTGTGCGCCCCTTCCGCAACGGTGCGGCGGTCGGCGAGGAGTTCGGCGGCGCTTCGGCCTTCGCCCAAGCCCTTGCCGAGCGAGAAGTTGCGGCTGTTGGTGGAGGAACAGGTCAGAACCAGATCACCAAGACCCGAGAGTCCGGCCAACGTCTCGGCACGGGCGCCGCGGGCGAGGCCGAATCGGGTCATTTCCGCGAACCCGCGTGAAATAAGCGCCGCGCGGGCGTTGAGGCCGAGCTTGCGGCCCTCGACGACTCCGCAGGCAATCGCGAGGACGTTCTTCACCGCTCCGCCGATCTCCGCGCCGACCACATCGTCCGAGAGGTAAGGCCGGAACCAGGGACGGGCGAGGCGGGCGCGCAGCCGCTCGCCGACTTCGCGGTCCTCGACCGAAAGGGTCACCGCCGCCGGCTGCCGCGCCGCGACTTCGTGGGCAAAGGTCGGCCCGGAAAGCACCGCCACCGGCGCGTCCGGCTGCTCTTCGTGGGCGACGTCGTGCATCAGCTTGGTGGAGGCTTCCTCCATGCCCTTTGCGCAAAGGATCAGCGGCACGTTGAGGCGCGGCATCGCCGCGAGGACCTTGCGCATATGCTGCGCCGGCGTGACGATCAGCAGCGCCTCGCAGCCGGCAAGCTCCTCCAGCGCACCCGTCGCGCGGATGCGCGGGTCGAGCGGCACGCCGGGCAGGAACAGGCTGTTCTCGTGCCGGGCGTTGACGCTTTCCACCACTTCGAGCTCGCGCGCCCAGAGCAAGGTCTCGCCGCCTTCCGCCGCCACTTGCGCCAATGCGGTGCCCCAGGCGCCGCCGCCGACCACACCGATCATGCCTTCACCCCCGCGCCGCGAACCTTTTCCGCCTCCGGATCGAGCGGCCAGCGCGCCCGCGCCGGTGCGTCGAGCCCGTCGATCAGCCCGGCTTCGAAGCGGAGCGCTCCCGCCCAGCCGATCATTGCCGCATTGTCGGTGCACAGCCACAAAGGCGGCGCAACAAAGGGAACGCCATGCGCTGACGCCAAGTCGGTGAGTGCCGAACGCACCGCCTTGTTTGCCGCGACACCCCCGGCCACGACCAGCGCGGTGGCTTGCGGGACGCTGCCAAGCGCGCGGCGGGTGCGGTCCACCAGGCAATCCACCACCGCCTGCTGAAAGGAGGCGGCGATGTCGTTTGCTGCGTGGGCGCCGCTGTCGCGGGCACGCAGCACGGCGCTTTTCAGCCCGGCAAAGGAGAAATGCGGTTCGTGAGAGCCGACCAGCGGCCGGGGAAGCTTCACCGCTTTGGCGTCGCCGCTTGCCGCTGCGCGCTCCACGGCAGGTCCGCCGGGAAAGCCCAAGCCGAGCAGCTTCGCCGTCTTGTCGAACGCTTCGCCGGCCGCGTCGTCGATGGTGGTCGCCAAACGCCGGTAGCGGCCAAGGCCTTGCACGAACAGCAATTGGCAGTGGCCGCCCGAGACAAGCAGCAGCAGGTAGGGAAAGGCCAGGTCGGGCTGGCTGAGCATCGGCGACAGGGCGTGGCCCTCAAGGTGGTTGACCGCCACCAACGGCTTTCCGGACGCAAGCGCCAGCCCCTTGGCCGTAACCAGCCCAACCATCACGCCGCCGACCAGGCCAGGCCCGGCCGTCGCGGCAATGGCGTCAACCTCAGAAAGGCGCACCCCCGCTTCCTCCAGCGCTTCCTCCACCAGCCGCGGAAGGATCTCGACATGGGCACGCGCCGCAATCTCCGGCACCACCCCGCCGAATGGGCGGTGGGCGCTTTCCTGCCCCGCCAAGCGGTGAGCAAGCACCCGCCGGCCGGAGGTGACCAATGCCGCCGCCGTTTCGTCGCAGCTCGATTCAATACCGAGGATCAGGCTCATAGATGCTTCCCTGCCACCCAAGGAGCGGCTAGCACAAGCGCCCCATGATGAGCACCTTGAGGATCGGTACGCGCGGCTCCCCGCTTGCGCTGGCGCAGGCGCGAATGGTCGCCACTGCGCTCCGCGACGCGCACGGCTGGGGACCGGAGCGGATCGAGATCGTGCCGATCACCACCACGGGCGACATCGTCCGCGACCGGCCGCTCGCCGAAATCGGCGGCAAGTACCTCTGGACCAAGGAGCTCGACGCCTGTCTGCTGGAGGGCCGCACCGACATTTCCGTCCACTCCATGAAGGATGTGGAGACGATCCGGCCCCCCGAGCTCGAGATCGCCGCAATGCTTGAGCGGGCGCATGTCTGCGACCGGTTGATCGGCGCGGAAAGCCTCGACGCGCTTGCCCCCGGTGCCCGGGTAGGCACCTCCTCGCCCCGCCGCGCAGCACAGATCATGGCGCGGCGGCCGGACCTGGTGATCGTGCCGATCCGCGGCAATGTCGAAACCCGGCTCAAGAAGCTGGCGCTCGGCGAGGCCGACGCGACCTTGCTCGCCGCCGCGGGGCTCGACCGGCTCGGTCACCACGAGACGGGAGTCGTGCTAGACGACTTTCTCCCCGCCCCCGCCCAAGGCGCGGTGGGCGTGGAAGTACGCACCGACGACCGCCGCACGCGCGCCTTCATTGCCGCGATCGACCATCGTCAGACGCATCTCTGCGTCGGCGCGGAGCGGCGGCTGCTTGAGGGGCTCGGCGGCACCTGCCGCTCGCCGATCGCGGCGCTTGCCCGGCTCGACGGCGACGAAATCTACCTGCGCGCGCAGATTTTGAGCCCCGACGGCGGCGAAGCGCACGATGCGCAGGACCGCTTCGCCGCCTCCGACCGGGAGGCGCCGCTTGCCATGGCGCGCGATCTGCTGGACCGGGCATCGCCGCCGCTGCGGGCTCTGTTCGCCTGAAAAAGGTGCTGATCCTCCGCCCGAAACCGGGCGCGGACCAGAGCGCTGCGCGGGCGCGGGCACTCGGGCTGGAGCCGGTAGTGGCGCCGCTCTTCACCGTGCGTCCTCTTGCGTGGGATGTGCCGGAAGGCGCGTTCGACGCGCTTCTCCTCACGAGCGCCAACGGCGCCCGCTTCGGGCTGAGGCCGGAGCTCTGCGGCCTTCTCTGCTACGCGGTGGGCGAAGCCACGGCGCAAGCGGCACGCGCGTCCGGCGCCTCACAGGTGGTTGCCGGGTCCTCCGATGGCGCTGCCGCCGTTGCGCTAATGACCGAAGCAGGCGCAACGCGTGCGCTTCACCTTTGCGGGCGGGAGCACCTTCCCCTGTCGCATCCGGACATCGCGATTGAGAGGCGCATCGTTTACGCTGCGGAAGGGGAAACGGCGCTTCCCCCCGAGGCAGTTGAAGCCTTGGCCGCGAATGCCCTTAGCCTACTCCACTCCCCGCGCGCCGCTGCCTTGTTTTCCAGTCTGGTGGGGAATCGCGGAGCGCTGCGAATCGCCGCGATAAGCCAGGCGGCAGCCGACGCGGCAGGCCTGGGCTGGGCTTCGGTGCACGTCGCCGAGCAGCCGCGCGATCAGGCATTGCTGGAGCTTGCCGCGCGACTGTGCAAGACTGACGCCTGGTAGAAGACGGCAAGCGGGACGCGCGAATGGAATATGGGCCTGGCGAGACGGCGGCGGCGAAGCGCAAGAAGCCGCTTTGGGCGCTTCTGATCCTGCCGTTGATCGCCTTTCTGCTCGGCATTGCTGCCATGGGCTGGCTGTTGTCCCGGTGGGACCGGGGGGCCGAGTGGCTCGGCATCGCGCCATCCGCCCAGCCAACAATGGCCGCCGCCGCGCCTGTGCCGCAGGTGCAGGTGGAACGCGCCCCTGCGCCTGTACTCGCGCCCGCGCCTGATGGCGCGCGGCTCGTCATCGATCCGGAAATGACCCGGCGGGTAAATATGCTCGAGGAGAGGCTCGCCCAGCTCGACCTTCAGTCCCGCGCCGCCGTCGGCAATGCCGACCGCGCGGAAGGGCTGCTGGTCGCTTTCGCGGCGCGGCGGGCGCTCGATCGCGGGGTGGCGCTTGGCTATCTCGAAGGCCTGCTTCGCCAGCGCTTCGGCGCCACCCAGCCGCAGGCGGTGGGGACGGTGATCACCGCCGCGCGGGACCCGGTAACGCTTCAGCAGTTGCAGGACGGCTTTAAGGAAATCTCGCCCCAGCTTGACGCCGGCGGTGCCGAGCAGAGCTGGTGGACCGCGTTTCAAAGCGAATTTTCCGACTTGATCCGGATCCGCAAAGCCGGGACGCCGTCGACGGTGCCGTCCGAGCGCCGCGCCCGCGCCCGGCGCGCTCTCGACGCGGGGCTCACCGAAGTGGCGCTTGCCGAAGTGCTTCGTTTGCCGGGAAGCAGCGAGGCTGGAGACTGGATCGCCAAAGCAAGGCGCTACGTGCTCGCCCGCCGCGCACTGGACGCGATCGAAACGGCAGCCTTGCTCGAGACGCGCAGCCCCGCCGCCGCCGCTGCGCCGATTGCGCAGCCGGCGCCGGTACCGCGGGGCCGACCGCTTTAAATTTGTAGCAGGGCGTAAGGCCGGCCAAGCTCCGGCTCTACCACGAACTGCGCGACGTTGAAGACGGGGACGCCGCCCGGCGTTCGCCCCGCATAGGTGCCGCGATGCGCGTGGCCGTGGATGCAGACCTTGACGTTGTCGAACCGGTCGATCGCGTTGGCCAAACGCGAGGAGCCCAGGAACGGGAAGATCTCCAGCGGCTCGCCCTCCACCGTTTCGCGGATCGGGGCATAATGAAGCACCGCCATTACCCGCTCGGTGCGCAGCGAACGGAGCGCATTTTCGAGCTTACGCGCTTCGTTGCGGCTTTCGTCCACAAACACCTTGATCGCATCCTCGCCGAATGCGCCGAGCTCGCCACGCCCGAAGCCGCCTAGGAAGCCCTTCACGCCGGCAAAGCCGACGCCGTGGATCACCGCCGCCTGCTCGTCGAGAATAGTCACTCCGGCCGCCTGAAGGATCTTCACCACCTCCTCCGTTTCGCCGGCCTCGACATCGTGGTTGCCGAGTACGGCGACGACAGGAACGGTGCAGTGGCGCAGGTCTTCGGCCAGCACGTCCGCTTCACTGACCTTGCCGAAGTTGGTGAGATCGCCGGCAAGCGCTACTACGTCGGCGTTGTCGGACATCTCCTTGAAGAGGTCGCGGTACCGGTTGTGCGAAGTTTCGGTGACGTGGAGGTCGCCAATTGCCGCAACGGTGATCGGGCCGCCGCTTCCCGGCTCCTCAGTGGTGGGGCTCATGCTTTTCGTCCACTCCCTTGCCGACCACGTCCGCAAAGCCCCATTCGGTGACGTCCACGACATAATCGGTGGGGCTGATCAGCCGCCCGCGGCAGATCTTGATTCCGGCCGGCGGCATATCGTCCTGCGCCTTCAGCCGCTCGATCAGCTCCTGGTAGAGCCAGCGCGGGATGAGGTCCCGCTCCGTCGGATATACGAAGCGGAAATTGAGGATGTTGATCAGCAACACCTCCCAATACAGTTCCATGTTGGACAGCAGCCATTCCCAGTCGATCTCGTCATGCTTGATCAGGATCGCGTGGACGATGTCGGCCCCGTCGTAGCGGTACCTGGTTTGGAGAAAGAGCTTGGAGAGAATGAACTGCGTCGGCGGCGTGACCCGCACCACCGTGCCGTAGACCTCCGCTTCGTACGCGTCCTTGAACCAGTCGTCGGTGATCGGGATGGAGGCTGACGAGATGTTGAAGATCACGTCAAAGAACCAGCCGTCGCGCCAGACCTTGCCGATCCAGCGCTCGTCCTCCATTTCGATCTCGAAGCCGCGCGCCTTGAAGAAGCTGAGGATCTTGGGCGCATCGCTGGGCTTGCAGAAGACGTCGAGGTCCTTGGTCGGCCGGGTGATGCCGGTGAAGCAGGCGAGTGCATAGGTACCCGATAGGAGAAACGGCACCCCCGATTCCTTGAGGAGCTTCAGGCTCTCGACGTAGAAATCGACGGCTTCGGGCGGCGGCTCGAACGCCGAGGCGTCCATATTGTCCAGGGTCGTGCTCATGTGCGCTTGAGAACGGGACGCGGGCCAATGCGTTCCGCCCGGCGCACAGAGGCTATTGCGCGGGCGCGGTTTCCGCCTCGGGCGTCGGCGCGGCGGGGGCCGCTTCGGCCGGCTTCATGTCGAGCAAGGTGACGATGAACTCGAGCTCGGCATTCGGCGGAATGGAGCCGGGAACACCGTTCGGGCCGTAAGCGAGCGCCGACGGAATCCAGAAGCGGTAGCGGCCGCCGCGCTGCATCAGCTTCAGCGCTTCCGCAAAGCCGTCCACAACGCCGGCCACCGGGAAGGCGGTCGGCAGTGGGCTCGCATCGAACAGGGTGCCGTCGGCGAGGTGGCCTTCATAGGTGACCAGCACCAGATCGGTAGCAGTCGGCTTCTCGCCGGTGCCGGCCTTCAGCGTCTCGAATCGCAGGCCGGACGGGGTGGTCACAACAGCCTTGGCCGATACCGGCGGAATGAAGGAACGGGGCGGAAGCACGGCTGGCTGGGCAGCAGCGAGGGCAAGGGCGAAAGGCAGCATCAGGCGAATTCCCGTGTGAGTTCAGGGCGCTGTAGCCAATCCCGCCTCCGAAGAACAGCTCACTGCGCGTGCCACCAGGCGGCGTAGGGCGTGTTGGCGATCATGCGGCGGTTAAGATCGGGCGCGCCGTCCGTCCACCAAACGGGGCCGCGCTCGCCAAGCCCCTCCTTCGCCGCCTGCACCTGCGACCGCGCAACGGCTAGCGCCGCCGGATCGCCCGCGTGCAGTGCCGCTTTCACCGCCCGCCGCGCATCCATCAGCTTGTGCACCAGTTCCTGCCGGACCTCGGGGGCAAGCTGCGGATCGGCGGCGCGCCACAGGCGGCCGCGGACCACGATGTAGCGCCCGTCAGGAGTTGTCGCCGCCCGCACCCTTTTCCGCTCCCCTGCCGCTCGCAAAGGCCCGCAGCGCGGCAAGCGCCCGCTCCCGCGCCGCGCGGTGGCCGACGATCGGCTCGGGATAGTCCGGAGGCCGGGCGTCGCCAGGCTCGTGAATCGCCGCGTCAGGCAATCCGCGAAGCTCCGGCACCCATTGCCGAATATAGTCCTCCGCCCCGAACTTCTTCGACTGCACGGTGGGCGCCATGATCCGGTTGAACGGCTGGCTGTCGATGCCGGTGCCGGCGATCCACTGCCAGTTCTGGCCGTTATTGCCGTAATCGGCATCGACAAGCGTGTCCCAGAACCAGTCGGTGCCGCGCCGCCAGTCGATCAGCAGGTGCTTCACCAGGAAAGACGCGGCCACCATCCGCACCCGGTTGTGCATCCAGCCGGTCGCCCAGAGCTGCCGCATCCCTGCATCCACCAACGGGTAGCCGGTGCGGCCGCGCGTCCAGGTCTTGAAGTCGGCATCGGCCTCGGCACCAGCGCGCCAGGGGAAGTGCTCGAACGCAGGGCGCCCTGCGGTTTCGCCGACCCGGGGCTGGCTGAGCATGACGTTGTGCGCGAAATCGCGCCACGCCAGCTCCTTGCGGAACTTCTCACCGCGCTCTCCGGGGAGCGAATGCCAGATCAGGCGGGGGGAGAGCTCTCCGAAGTGGAGGTGGGGGGAGAATCGGCTGGTGCCTTCCTCGCTCGGCCGGTCGCGGCTGACGCCATAATGTTCGGCTATGCCGGCGAAGGCGTCGAGCCGCTCAAGCGCGGCCTCTTCGCCGGGCGTCCAGTCTTCGCCGAAGCGGCTCGCCCAGTTCGGGCGGGTGGGAAGCAGGTTCCAGGAGGCGAGCGGCTCGCTTTCCGGCCATTGCGGCGGCGGCTCAAGCGCTTCGGGCGCGGGCTCGGGTGCCTCCGGCGGCAACAGCGCCTGGAGCGCGCGCCAGTAAGGCGTGTAGATTTTGAAAGGCGCGCCGGTGCCGGTTCGCACCTGTTCGGGCGGAACCAGCACGTTGCCGGCATGTAGATCGAGGTCGTGTTCTAAACCGACCGACGCTTCCAAATCCCGCCACCACGGCTCGTAATGGCGGGTCGCGTGGATGCGGGTCGCGCCCACCTCCCCGGCAAGCCGCGCCAGCTCGACATCGCAGCGGCCGCGGCGAAGGATCAGGCGGGAGCCGAGTTGCTCCAAGCTCTCCGCCAGACGCTGGAGACTGTTGTGCAGCCACCAGCGCTGCGCGCCGCCGATCGCCCAGCGGCCGGGGGTCTCGTCGTCGAGGATGTAAACCGGCACAACCGGCCCTTCGCGCGCGGCGGCGAAAAGGGCCGGCTGGTCGTGGAGGCGCAGATCCTGCCGGAACCAGACTATCGAAGGCGCCGGCACGGCCCGCGAGGCCTCAGCTGGCCGAGGCGCCGGATGCCAGGTGAACATGCTCGTCCACCCGCTCAACCGAACCGAGATCGAGATAATGATGCTCGCCGTCCGGCGAATCCTTGCGGGTGAGCTTGATCCGGTCGCCCTCGACACCGTCAACCGTTCCGAAGTGCGATCCGTCGGCGCCGCGCACTTCCATGTGCGGCTGGATGCTTGATGCGTCTACCATGCGTGATTCCTCTTCTGCAGGAGTGCGGGTTGCGCAAACTCAACCTGCCGCCGCGGGCGCCGGTTCCTACCTGCTTTGTACCACCCAGGCCGCCGTTGCATGGGCACGCGGCGCGGTTCACAAGGCGCGTCGCGACCGCAAAGGGGAAATGAAAGATGTTCAGCCACGTCATGCTTGGTGCCGACGATCTCGACGCGTCCAAGGCGTTCTACGATGCAACGCTGGGCGCGCTTGGCGTGCCGCCGGGGCGCTTCGATGAGAAAGGCCGCATCTTCTACATGACGCGCACCGGCGTGTTCATTCTGACCAAGCCGATCGATGGCCGGCGGGCCTCCTGCGGCAACGGCAGCACCATCGGCTTCGCCGCGGAAAGCCCCGAGCTTGCTGATGCGTGGCACCAAGAAGGTTTAGCGAACGGCGGCACCGCCATCGAAGATCCGCCCGGCATCCGCGAAGGCGCCAAGGGCAAGCTCTACCTCGCCTACCTGCGCGATCCGGCAGGCAACAAAGTCTGCGCCCTGTACCGGGTGCCCGCCTGACGAGGCGGTGGCGGGCCCTCTTGCCTCCCCATCGCCAGATGGGGAGGGGGACCACCCGAAGGGTGGTGGAGGGGTAGCTGCCGTAGAGTCAGCCGGTTCGCGCGAGAAGCAACGGAGCCTGGTGCCAGATCACCCCTCCACCACCTTCGGTGGTCCCCCTCCCCACGAGCTGCCGCTCGCAGGGAGGCAAAGGCGCTCAAGCGAGGCGGCAGGGACGACGAGATGTGAACGATGTCACGCCGATTGGAACCGGCGGTTCCATCGCGCTGATTATCGGAAAATGGAGCGGGCGAAGGGATTCGAACCCTCGACCCCAACCTTGGCAAGGTTGTGCTCTACCCCTGAGCTACGCCCGCTCGTGCGCAAAGCCGGTTGGAACCGGCTGAGGTAAGGCGGCGGCTGCTAGCATCGTCTTTCAGGGCCCGCAACCCCCATCATCGAAGGCTTGGCAGACAGACACGATATCCCACATAGGGCGGCAGGATAGCGACGGTTCCGGGAGAGAGACTTTGGCGACATTGGGCATGAGCGCGGCCGAAAAGGAAGCGCTGGAGCAATTCCGCCGCGACGTGGTGGAGCCGTCCATGGACAGCCTCGTCATTCTCGACTTCTGGGCGGAATGGTGCGGCCCCTGCAAGCAACTTGGGCCGGTGCTTGAGAAGGTCGCCGCCGATTATGCCGCGCGCGGCGTCAAGCTGGTAAAGATCGACGTCGACGCGAACAAGATCGTCGCCGCCCAGTTCCGGGTGCAGTCGATCCCAACCGTTTACGCGCTGTTCCAGGGGCAGCTCGTCGCCGACCTCACCCCCGCCCGCACCGAAGGGCAGCTTACCCGCATCCTCGACCAGATTCTCGCGCAGCTTCCGATCGCCGGCGAAGAACAAGCGCTCGAGGCGCAGATCGAGCCGCTGATCGCCATGGGCGAGGAAGCGCTCGGCTCGGGCGACCTGGAGCGGGCGCTTGGCATCTTTTCCGAACTGCAGGCAATGGCCCCGGACAATGCCGAAGTGCTCGGCGGCCTCGCCCGGGCGCTGATCGCCTCCGGCCAGGCCGAGGAAGCGCGCGCTATACTCGCGGCCGTGCCGGAGAAGCAGGCAGGCGACCCCGCAATTGCCCGCGCGCAGTCCGCCCTCGCCTTGGCCGAGATCGCGCCCGCCAATGCCGAAACGGGCGCGTTCGAGCAGCGCATCGCCGCCGATCCCGGCGACCACGAAGCGCGCTACGAGCTGGCCGGGCTGCTGATGGCGTCCGGCGACCGGGACGGCGCCGCCGACCAGCTTCTCGAAAGCATCGGCCGCGACCGGGACTGGAACGAAGGCGCGGCGCGCAAGCGCTTCCTTCAGTTTCTGGAAGTGGTCGGGCTCGAGGACCAATGGGCGCGCGATCAGCGCCGCCGCTTGTCCGCGATCCTGTTCACCTGATGGCCGAACCGGCGGCCATTAAGCTGTTTCCGCTGTCCGGCGCAGTTCTGCTGCCGCGCACCCAGCTGCCCCTGCACATCTTCGAAGAGCGCTACCGGGCAATGGTCCGAGACGCCTTGGCGGGCGACCGTCTGATCGGAATGGTCCAGCCGCGCGACACAAAGGAGCCGCCGAGCCTCTACGCCACCGGCTGCCTCGGGCGGATCGAGAGTGCGGAGGAGCTGGAGGACGGGCGGTTCAACATCGTCCTGGAGGGGCTCGGCCGCTTCCGGATCGTTCGCGAAGTGGCGGCGGAGACGCCCTACCGCCAGGCGGAAGTGGATCGCTCGTCCTTTGACGACGATGCGGAGGAAGAACCGCTCGGCCTCGCCCACCGCGCCGATCTGGAGCAGGAATCGCGCCGCTACGCCGATGCGCTGGGTTATTCGGTCGATTGGGAAGCGGTCAGCCGGCTCGACGACGAAATGCTGGTCAACGGCATCGTCCAGATCGCGCCGCTCGACCCCGGCTCCAAGCAGGCACTGCTGGAAGCGCCGGACATGGCGGCGCGCTGTGAGCTCCTCGTCCAGTTCATGCAGTTCCAGCGGATGATCCCGGGCGGCGCAGACGGGCCGGAAACCCTGCAATGACCGATGAACTGGCGGCGCTGCTGGTCTGCCCGATCACCCGCACCGGGCTGCGGTGGAACAAGGAGGCGAGCATGTTGGTCAGCGACGAGGCTGGGCTAGCATATCCGGTCCGGCAGGGCGTTCCAGTGCTGCTCGCCGAAGCGGCCAAGCCGTTAAATGGGCAGGCCGCGCAGTAGAAGAGGC
The DNA here is from genome assembly GCA_036399095.1 of Allosphingosinicella sp. GTDB lineage: Bacteria > Pseudomonadota > Alphaproteobacteria > Sphingomonadales > Sphingomonadaceae > Allosphingosinicella. Next base: position 34,513 of record DASWNT010000008.1, on the reverse strand, counting down.
AGGTCGCCGGTCTCGCCGCGCGCTTCGGCCATCAACTGGTCGCGCAAGGGGCCGACGCGCTGGACGATGCCCATGCCGAACCGGCGAACGGCGGAGGCGGTACGGCCCGGCACCGAGTAGATGCGGGTCAGCGCGTCCGTTGCTGCGGCGACGGTGAAGGTGTCGAGGCTCCTCCACCGTTCGTAGCGGGCAAGGAGCTGCGCATCGCCCGGGTCGAGCCCCAGGCGCGCCCCTTCCACCAGCACCTGGGCAAGTGCGGCGGCGTCGCGAAAGCCGAGGTTAAGGCCCTGGCCGGCGATCGGGTGAATGCCGTGCGCCGCGTCGCCGACCAGCGCCAGCCGCTCGGCGGTGATCGTTGCGGCATGGTGGAAGCCAAGCGGATAGGACCAGCGCGGGCCGGCGAGCTCCACCCGGCCAAGGAAGCCGCCCATGCGCTTCTCGATTTCCGCGGCCATCGCCCGATGGGGAAGATCGACCACCGCCGCCGCATCCGCTTTCGCAACCGACCAGACGATCGCCGAGCGGGTGCCCGGAAGCATCGGCAGGATCGCGAACGGCCCGCTCGGGTAGAAGATTTCGTAAGCCAGATTCTCGTGATGGCATTCATGCGTCACCGTCAGCACAATCGCGGAATGCGCATACTGCCAGCGCGCCATCGCGATCGCCGCGGCCTCGCGAGTCGGTGAGTTGCGTCCCTCGGCACCGATCAGCAAGGGCGCAGCGCAGAGCCGTCCGTCGACGAGCGCGACCCGAACGCCATTGCCGTCGCGCACCACTTCGGCCGCTTCGGCGGGCATTATTAGGCGGATGTTCTTTGCGTCGGCCGCAGTCTCGCGCAGTGCTTGGCGAAGGCGGCGATTTTCGAACATCATGCCCAGGGGATCGTCGCCCGCCGGCGGATCGAAGGAGATGCCGCCCGGATCCAGCCCGTCGCTGACGCGGATGCCCTCTATCGGGCAGCCTTCGCCTTCCAACCGTTCGCCGACGCCGATCGCCTGCAGCATTCGCCACGACGCGCTCGCCACCGCGGTGGCGCGGCCGTCATAAGCCGGCACCAGCTGCGATTCGGGGTCCGCCCGGTCGATCACGATGCTGGACAGGCCATGCCGGTCCAGCGCGATCGCAACGGTCAGCCCGACAAGGCCGCCGCCCAGGATGATGACGTCTGCGCGCTCCATTTTGCCGCCTTACCGATGCAGGGACGCAACGCCAAGCGCTTGACCGGCGAGTCTGGCCGGGCGCATGAAGGCAGAAAGGAACATTCGGGGCACGGCACATGGCGGCATCGGTAGCGCAGGGCGCCCGGGGGGAACGGATGGCGCAGTGGCGCGCGGGCGTGAAGCGCGGCGCGCGGCGCAGCTGGGACATGGTGCGCGGCGGGCTGCTGATCGTGGCCGCAATTGCCGTCGCCCTCGCCTTGGGGAGCTACCACCCCACCGATCCATCGCTGAACACCGCCGCCGCCGGTCCAATCGCCAACTGGCTCCGCACGCCGGGCGCGTTTGTCGCCGATCTGCTGCTCACGCTCTGGGGCCTTGGCGCGGCGTTGCTGGTGCCGTTGATCTTTGTCTTCGGCCTGCGCGTCGCCCGCGGTGCGGGTGCGGGGCGCTGGGCCAAGAGCCTGCTTCTCACCATGCTCGGCATGACCCTCTTGGGCGCCGGCACTGCCCTCCTCTCCGGCGGCGGCGTCAACGGCCTGCCCGCCGGCTGGGGCGGCGCCACCGGCCTGGCGCTTGCCAAGCTTGCCGGCTTCGGCCTCGACTCGATCGGTGAGCCGTCGATTGCCGAGCCGTTTCGCCTTGTCGCGGTCGCCCTGCTGGCGGTCGGCGGCCTGATCACCGCGTGGTTCGGCCTTGCGCTTCGTTCGGAGGAGCGCGGCTGGATCGCGTCGCGCCGCCTCCCCCGCCGCGAGCCGCGCCCCGCGGGCGCGATCGGCGTGTACGACCATGATGACGAAGACGAGCTTCTCGACCCGGAGGACCGCCCCGCCCGCCCGACGGTGGTTGCGCCGGCCGACAAGCCGCGCACCGTGATCGCCGACCGCCCGGCCCAGCCCGAAAAGCGCCGCCCCGCCCGCGACCGCCAGCCCTCGCTCGCGCTTGGCGATTCGTATCAGCTTCCGCCCATCGAGCTGCTCGCCCCCGCCCCGCCGCCGATCGGCGGAACGCTCGACAAGGCGGCGCTCGAGCGCAATGCGCGTCTGCTCGAATCGGTGCTCGACGATTTTTCGGTAAAAGGGGAAATCGTCGAGGTCCGCCCCGGCCCGGTGGTCACCATGTACGAGCTTGAGCCGGCCTCCGGGATCAAGGCGAGCCGGGTCATCAGCCTTGCCGACGATATCGCCCGCAACATGTCCGCCCTCTCCGCCCGAGTCGCGACCATTCCGGGGCGCAGCGTGATCGGCATCGAGCTTCCCAACGCGAAGCGCGAAATGGTGGCGCTGTCCGAACTCGTCGCGTCGAGCGCGTTCGAGGATCAGGTCGCCGCGCTTCCGATCATTCTGGGCAAGAACATCGCCGGCGATCCGGTGGTCGCCGATCTCGCGCCGATGCCGCATCTGCTCGTCGCCGGCACCACCGGCTCGGGCAAATCGGTGGGTCTGAACTGCATGATCCTGTCTTTGCTCTACCGGCTGACGCCCGAGCAGTGCAAAATGATCATGATCGATCCCAAGATGCTGGAACTCAGCGTCTACGACGACATCCCCCACCTCCTTGCCCCGGTTGTGACCGAGCCCGCCAAGGCGATTCGCGCCTTGAAGTGGACGGTGGAGCAGATGGAGGAGCGTTACCGGATGATGGCGAGCGTCGGCGTTCGCCAGCTCTCCTCGTTCAACGCCAAGGTGCGCGAAGCCAAGGGCAAGGGCCAGTCGCTCGGCCGCCGGGTGCAGACCGGCTACGATTCCGAAACCGGCCAGCCCAAATACGAAAATGAGGAACTGGACTACGAAGTTTTGCCGCAGATCGTCGTGGTGGTGGACGAGCTCGCCGATCTGATGATGACGGCCGGCAAGGAAGTCGAATTCCTGATCCAGCGCCTTGCCCAGAAAGCCCGCGCCGCAGGCATCCACCTGATCATGGCGACGCAGCGCCCGTCGGTCGACGTCATCACCGGCGTAATCAAGGCGAACCTGCCGACCCGCATCTCCTTTGCGGTCACCTCCAAGATTGATTCGCGTACCATCCTTGGCGAACAAGGCGCCGAGCAACTGTTGGGCAAGGGCGACATGCTCTACATGCCCGGAGGCAAGCAGATCGCCCGGGTCCACGGCCCGTTCGTGTCCGATGAGGAGGTCCGCGCGGTGGCCGAGCATTGGAAGGGCCAGGGGCGCCCCGATTATATCCAGGCGGTGACGGAGGAGCCGGAGGACGGCGGCTACATGTTCGAGGGCCAGCCGACCGGCGACGACGACCCCGAAGCGCAGCTCTACCGCAAGGCGGTGCAAACGGTGGCGGAAAGCCAGAAGGCGTCCACTTCCTACATCCAGCGCCAGCTCCGCATCGGCTACAACAACGCCGCCCGGCTGATCGAGCGGATGGAGAAAGACGGCTTCGTCAGCGCCCCCGACCATGTCGGCCGCCGCGAAGTCCTCCTTGATCCGGACGGCCGGCCGCTAAGCTGAGGCGCTGCCCAAGCTGAACGGGACGGAACCGCCGGGTTCACTGGGCATTCAATGGGGCATCCCCATATCCCCACCCAAATGAACCGTTCAGGAGTACCGTTGATGTTGCGCATGAAGACGCTCGCCCTTGCCGCCGCGCCGATCACGGCCGCCGCGTTGCTGGTGCCGCAGGCGCCGGTCGTTGCCCAGGCTTCCGCGCCGCTCAATCAGGTGCAGGCGCACCTTCGCGCGGTGAACACGATGACCGCGAACTTCAGCCAGACCGACCGCCGCGGCCAGACGCTGACCGGCCAGTTCACCTTGAAGCGGCCGGGCAAGATCCGCTTCCAGTATCAGCGCGGCGTGCCGATGCTGGTCGTCGCCGACGGCAACCGGCTGTACATGATCGATTACGAAACAAAGGACGTGCGCAACTGGGCGATCGGCAATTCCCCGCTCGGCGTACTCCTCGATCCGAACCCGAACCTCGCCCGAATCGCCAAAATCGTCCGCAACGACCGCCAGACGCTGCTTGTCCAGGCGAAGGACCCGAAGCGGCCGGAATATGGCACGGTGACTTTGGGCTTCGCCAAGGTGGCAAGCGCCCCGTCCGGGCTGCTTCTCCAGGGCTGGACGGTGATCGACGCGCAGAACAACCGCACCACCGTGAAGCTGTCCGGCCAACGCTTTAACGTCGGCGTTGCGGACAGCGCCTTTGCCTGGGCCGATCCGCGCAAGGGCAAGAAATGACCACAATTCATTCATGAGCGCGACAGGAAGCGGTGGTTAAAAACCACCTATCGATTGCGGAAGGATCGTTCCCGGATTTTCCCCCTGTTGTCCGGGGCGGTCGCCACAATCGGCCTCGCGTGAACAACGCCTGGTAGGCCCTCGCTCCACGCCCCCGGAGCGGGGGCCTTTGCCGTTGGGGCCCAAGCCGCCGCATCGACAGAAGGGGCCCCCGTCGCTAGAGCCCGTTCATGCTTTCCACCCTCAAGATCGCGTCCTGGAACATCAATTCGGTCCGGGCGCGCAGCCACATCGTTGAGCAGTTCCTGCGCGAAGAATCGCCCGACATCTTGTGTCTGCAGGAAACCAAGGCCTGCGACGCGGACTTTCCGGCCGGCTTCTTTCACGCCCTTGGCTACACCCACCAGGTGCTGTGCGGGCAGCGCATGCACCATGGCGTGGCGATCCTCAGCCGCCTTCCGATGCAGGAGGAGGAACGGCACGATTGGCAGGCCAACGGCGAAGCGCGCCACGTCGGCGTGCGTCTGGTGCAAAGCGGCATCCGGCTCGAGAATGTCTACGTGCCCGCCGGCGGCGACGTGCCGGACCGGGAGGTGAACCCGAAGTTCGGCCAGAAGCTCGACTTCCTGGAGCGGATGACCGCCTGGTCCGAAGCCTGCGCCTGCCCCACCATCGTGGTCGGCGATTTCAACGTCGCGCCGCTGGAATGCGACGTCTGGAGCCATAAGCAGCTCCTGTCGGTGGTCAGCCACACGCCGGTTGAGGTGGAGGCGCTGACCAGGCTTCAGCAAAGCGCCGATTGGGTCGACCTCGGCCGCCACTTCCACCCGGCGCCGGGACGTCTCCACACCTGGTGGAGCTATCGCTCGCCCGATTACAAGGTCAACGACCGGGGCCGCCGTCTCGACCATATGTGGGCGACGCCCGACGTGGCGAAGCTCGCCACCCGCCACACGGTGCATGAGGATTGCCGGTCGTGGACCAAGCCGTCCGACCACGTGCCCCTGGTCACCGAGTTCGAAATTTGATGAGGAGCCGCCAAGTCGCCCGCGCGCTCGATTCGCTGAAGCGGGGCTGGGCGATCCGGATCGGCGGCACCGGATTCCTTGCCGTGGAGACGGCGGACGACGAGGCGCTTGCCGCCTTCGACTCCGCCGCCCCCGCCGACCTGCTCATCTCCGGCCACCGCGCCGCTACCTTGAAGCTCGCCAATCAACGCGAGGCGGTGCCGACCGGGCCGGTGCGGATCGCCCGCACCGCGTGGATCGACCTCAACGAAGCCGTTGCCATTGCCGATCCTGCTCGCGATCTGGCGTCACCGCTCAAGGGACCCTTCCGCACCCTCCCTGTGGAAGATGATGCGGAAGCCGCTGCTGCGATTACCCTCGCGCGCCGCGCCGGGCTGCTCCCCGCTTTCTTTATCGGCGGCGACGCCGGGGCCGAAGCGGTGCAGGTTTCCGCGGAAGAAGTGGCACGGTTCGACGGCCAAGCTGGGCTGCGCATCGCCTCCCGCGCCAAGCTGCCTACCCAAGCCGCCGACAAAGCCGAAATCGTGGCCTTCCGCGCCGAAGACGGCGCGGAGCACGTGGCCCTGCTGATCGGCGCGCCCAGCGGCCGGCCGCCGCTCGTCCGGCTGCACAGCGAGTGCCTCACCGGCGATGTCCTCGGCTCCTTGAAGTGCGATTGCGGACCACAATTGAATGGCGCCCTCTCCGCCATCGCAGCCGCCGGCTGGGGCATCCTCCTCTACCTCCGTCAGGAAGGGCGCGGCATCGGTCTCGTCAACAAGCTCCGCGCCTACCAGCTCCAGGACCAGGGCTTCGACACCGTGGACGCCAACTTGCGCTTGGGCTTCGGCGACGACGAACGCGATTTCGGCGTGGCTGCCCGCATGCTGGGCCTGCTCGGGCAGGGGCAAGTGCGCCTCCTCACCAACAACCCGCGCAAGGTGGCGGGGCTTGAAGCAGAGGGGGTAAGGGTTTCAGAGCAAGTGCCGCTGAAAGCTGGGGCCAACGCCCACAACCAAGGCTATCTAGACACCAAGCGCGTGAAGAGCGGGCATCTGCTTTAACGACCACCTCGTTAGGGGGAGCGCTTCGGGCTATCGAGCCCCAGCACCGCCTCCACTTCCTCGAAGCTCCCAGCCAGCGCATGCACCCCCAGGGCCTTCAGCCGCTCGCCATGGCCGGCAAGGCAATGTCGCCCGGCACACAGCCCGATCACGAAGGCACCCGACGTCACCGCCCCCGTGACACCAACCGGAGAATCCTCAACGATCGCAACTCGTTCGATCGGCACACCGATGGCGTCAGCGGCATGGAGGTAGAGATCGGGGGCAGGCTTGCCGCGCGAGACATGCTCGTGGCCGCTGAAGATTCGTCCTTCGAAATGATGGCGCAGGCCAAGGTGGTCGAGGTGCGTTTCAATCCAGCGGGTTATGCTTGAGGAGGCAATCGCCTTGGGCAGCTCCGGCGGAAGCGCCTTCACGAAGCGTACCGCGCCGGCGACCGCCTCCAGCCCCTCGCTCAGCACCCGCGCATCCTCTTCGGCCCGCGCGGTATGGAAGCTCTCCGGTAGCGGGCGGCCGATCCAGCGCTCCACCGCGGCATGGAAGTCGCCTCCGCTCAGGCCCATGAAGTGCGTCATCGATTCTTCGGCGCTGGTCGGGTGGCCGATGCCGGTCAGGTAGTCGGCGATCTGCTTGTTGCCGGCATATTCGCTTTCCAGCAGCACCCCGTCGAAATCGAGGATGAGCCCGCCGAACCTCAATCCCGCGCCCCGAACAAGGCGCTGCCGACGCGGACGTGGGTGGCGCCGATGGTGACCGCCGTTTTGTAATCGCCGGACATACCCATGCTGAGGCCGGTCAAGCCATGCCGCCGGGCAAGCTTGGCCAGCAGCGCGAAATAAGGTGCCGCCTCTACATCCGCGGGCGGGATGCACATCAGTCCGGCCAACGGCAGCCCCGCCGCCTGTGCCGCGGCGATCAGCCCCGGCAGCTCGGCGGGAGTGCAGCCGCCTTTCTGCGGCTCCTCGCCCACGTTGACCTGCAGGAAGCAGTCCACCCGCTTCCCCGCCTTGGCGAGGGCCTTGCCCAGCGCCGCGACCAGCGAGGGGCGGTCCACAGAGTGGATGACGTCGAACACGGCCACCGCTTCCTCGGCCTTGTTGCTTTGCAGCTGCCCGACGAGGTGCAGCGTCACGTCCGGATAGCGCTCCCGAAGCGCCGGCCACTTCTCCTGAGCCTCCGCGACGCGATTTTCGCCGAACACGCGGTGCCCGGCGGTGAGCAGCGGCTCGATCGCCTCCGCGCCGTGGGTTTTCGACACTGCTATCAGAGTGACGTCAGCGGCCTCGCGCCGGGCAAGCGCAGCCGCCTTGGCAATGCGGGTGCGGACGTCGTCGAGCCGTTCGTGGGGAGATGCAGGGTTCATCGCCGCTGCTATAGAAACGGCCATGCACCGCCGCCAGTCCCTGCCGCGCTCCTGGCTGTTCACCGACGAGAGGATGGGGGAGCGGCTGTTCGGCGCCATCGAACGGCTTCCGCACGGCGCGGGCCTGGTCTTCCGCCACTACGCCCTGCCTGCCGAAGAACGCCGCGCGCTGTGGGAGAGGGTGCGAACCGCGGGACGCGCAAAGGGTCTGACGCTGATCGCCGCCGGACCTGCCCTCCCAGGAGCCGACGGCTGCCACAACCGCAGCGGTGCAGGCATCCGCACCTCTTCCGCCCACAGCCTCCGGGAGATTCGTGCCGCCGAACGCGCCGGCGCCGACCTCATCTTCCTCTCGCCCGTATTCGCGACCAGCTCCCATCCCGGCGCACAGGTGCTCGGCCCCCGCCGCTTCGCCTTGCTTGCCCATCAAACCAAGGTGCCGGTGGTTGCGCTCGGCGGAATGGATGCGGCCAAGGCGCGTGACCTTGGCGGTGCTCATGGCTGGGCCGGAATCGACGCCTGGTGCGAACCGGCGGGCGCTTAGAAGCGGAAGGCGGTTCCGATGTAGACGGCCTGGCTGTCGCGGCGCTGATCGGCGAGCGGCTCGAGCCGGTCGCTCTGGATCTTGTAGCGCACGCCGCCTGTGACATCGATGTTGCGGGCGATCTGGTACGATCCGCCGACTCCCACCGAATAAGCCGAATCGAGCGGCGTGATCCGCGCCACGTCGTCCGTCTTGTCGACGCCGGCTTCGACACGGCCGGTAAAGCGCTTCACCGAATAGCTCACCCCAACCGCCGCATTACGACGCGTGCCCGGGAGGGCCCCGCCTTTGACCTCGGCCACGTCGCCCGACACGGCAAGCCCGCGCCAGCCGACGGTTGCGCCGATATTGTAAGCGGTTGGCGTAACGGCGGTGACCGGCGAGGCGGAGCCTTCGCCACCGGCCGAAACGCTTCGCATCGCCAGAGCCGGCGTCGCCGCGCGGGCGCGCACCGCGACTCGCACGGCACCGTTCTTGCTGGACGCGGTCGCCGTCGGCGTGAAGCGGAAGCTGGTGCCGTTCAAACCGCGGCGAGCAAGCTCGGCGGCAAGCGAAGGGTCTGCGACCGCGGGGGTGAAGCTGCCGCCGACGCTGCGCAGCGAAGGCGCGGGCCGCTTCTTTGCCGAGGAGGAGGACGGCGCCGCAATGGCAGGCGCGAGGATCAGGGAAAGCGCCGCAAGCGCCCCTCCAACCACTCCAGTCCCTGCCACAGCCTTATTCACGCCATTCGACTCCCGTAACGATGGCGATGTAGTGGCTCCCAACGCCCCAGACCAGCTAAGTGCCGCAAAGCCACTACGAATCCTCAACCCTGTTGCTTTCAATCCACAGGCCGATCATCCACAAGCCACCTTTCGCGGCGATGAAGGGCCGCTTGCGGCGCCCCCCCTGTGGCCTGGGAGAGACGGCTTGCCGCCTGCGCCGCACCTTCTATAACGGCCGTTGATCCCCGCTTGTTTCAAGGACCGCCTCTGATGGTACGTGCTGCTTCCTTCGTTCTTCCGGTCGCCATGGCCCTGTCGCTCGGCGCCTGCGACTTCGTTCGGGACGATATCAACCGCACGCTCGGCAAGTCTCCGCAGGATCGGGTTCGCGCATCCGATCTCGCCGCGTCGCAGGTCACCACGATCGGCGTGAACTCCTACCTGTGGCGCGCCGCCCTCGAGACGCTTTCGTTCGCGCCGCTGACGCAGACCGATTCCAACGGCGGCGTGATCGTCACCGATTGGTATTCCAACCCGAACTCGCCGAACGAGCGGGTCAAGGTCACCGCCACCATTCTCGACGCCGATCTGCGCGCCGACGCGCTGCGGGTCGCCGCATCGCGCCAGGTTCTGCAGGGCGCGCAGTGGGTGGACGCGCCGGTCGCCGCGGCAACCGTTCAGCGGCTTGAGGAAATCATCCTGACCCGCGCCCGCGACATGCGCCGGAATGCGATCGCCGGTTAAGGGAGCTTTTTTGAACATGGCGGCGCGTTTCAATCCGCTCGAGGCCGATGCGCATTGGCAGAAGGTCTGGGAGGAGCGGGGGACATTCCACGCCTCCGACACAAGCGGCAAGCCCAAGGCCTATATCCTTGAGATGTTCCCCTATCCGTCGGGGCGCATCCACATGGGCCACGTCCGCAACTACACAATGGGGGACGTGCTTGCCCGCTTCCGGCGGATGAACGGCTTCGAAGTGCTCCACCCGATGGGCTGGGATGCCTTCGGGATGCCGGCCGAAAATGCCGCCATGGAGAAGAAGGTGCATCCCGGCGCCTGGACCCGCTCCAACATCGAGACGATGAAGGCGCAGCTGAAGCGGATCGGCTTCGCGCTCGATTGGAGCCGCGAACTCGCCACCTGCGACCCTGAATATTATGGGCACGAGCAGGCGCTGTTCCTCGATCTTTACGAAGCAGGCCTCGTTTACCGCAAGCAGAGCGAGGTGAATTGGGATCCGGTCGACATGACGGTGCTTGCCAACGAGCAGGTGATCGACGGCCGCGGCTGGCGCTCCGGCGCGCTGGTGGAGCGGCGCAAGCTCAGCCAATGGTTCCTCAAGATCACCGACTTCGCCGAAGAGCTGCTCGACGGACTGGGCGAGCTGGATCAATGGCCCGACAAGGTCCGGCTGATGCAGGAAAACTGGATCGGCAAAAGCCAGGGCCTGCGCTTCCGCTTCGATCTGACTCAGTCGGCGGGCGAACATGCCAGCTTCGAAGTCTTCACTACTCGGCCCGACACCATCTTCGGCGCAAGCTTCGCGGCGATCTCGCCCGATCACCCGATCGCCGAGGCGGTCGCGGCGGGGAGCGCGGAAGCGGCTGCCTTTATCGAAGAGTGCAAGCGCGGCGGCACCACCGCGGCGGAGCTTGAGACGGCGGAGAAGAAGGGCTTCGACACCGGCCTTCGGGTTCGCCACCCGATGGATTCGGCGTGGGAGCTGCCGCTCTATATCGCCAATTTCGTGCTGATGGATTACGGCACCGGCGCCGTCTTCGGCTGCCCGGCGCACGACCAGCGCGATCTCGATTTTGCGCGCAAATACGGCCTGCCCGTCACCCGCGTCGTCGCGCCCTCGCCTGAGGAAGCCGCCGATCCGATCGGCGGGGAAGCCTATACCGGCCCCGGCCGCCTGGTGAATTCGCGCTTCCTCGACGGCCTCTCCGCTCAGGACGGCATCCGCGAAGTGATCGCCCGCGCCGAAGCCGATGGCTGGGGCGAAGGCACCACCGTTTGGCGACTCCGCGACTGGGGCGTGTCGCGCCAGCGTTATTGGGGCACGCCGATCCCGATCATCCACTGCGACGCCTGCGGCGCCGTACCCGTGCCACGCGAGCAGCTCCCGGTGGTGCTCCCGGAGGACGTGAGCTTCGACATCCCGGGCAACCCGCTCGACCGCCACCCGAGCTGGAACAAGGCGGAATGCCCAAGCTGCGGCGCTTCGGCCCGCCGCGAGACTGACACGCTCGACACCTTCGTTGATTCGAGCTGGTACTTCATCCGGTTCGCAAGCCAGCCCGCCGACGCGCCCTTTGAGCGTGCCGACGCCGAAAGCTGGCTGCCGGTGGATCAATATATCGGCGGCGTCGAGCATGCGATCCTGCACCTCCTCTACGCCCGCTTCTGGACCCGCGCGCTGAACCGCATCGGCCGACTCGGCGTCGACGAGCCGTTCAAGGGCCTGTTCACCCAGGGCATGGTGACCCACGAGACCTACAAGGCGCCGGACGGACGCTGGCTGTCCCCAGATGAAGTCGAGAGCCGCGACGGTATCCTGACGGTGGTTCAGACTGGCGAAGCGGCCACGGCCGGCCGAGTCGAGAAGATGTCGAAGTCCAAGCGCAACACGGTCGATCCGGAGCCGATCGTTGACCAGTACGGGGCCGACGCGGTTCGCTGGTTCATGCTGTCCGACAGCCCGCCGGAGCGCGACCTCCCCTGGTCTGAAGCCGGGATCGAAGGCAGCTGGCGCTTCGTGCAGCGTTTGTGGCGCTTGGCCTCCGAAGTGGCGGAAGGCTCGCACTCCACGTGGCTCGGCGGCGACGGCGAGGACAAGCCGCTGCTTCGCAAGCTCCACCAGACCACCGCCGCAATCGCCGCCAACATCGAAGCGCTCGCCTTCAACAAGGCGGTGGCGAATATTTACGAACTCGCCAACGCGATTGAGAAAGCGCCGCAGTCGCCGAGCCGGCAGCAGGCGATCGAGACGCTGGTGCGGCTGGTCGCACCGATGGTGCCGCACCTCGCCGAAACCGCCTGGGAAGCCATGGGCCGTGAAGGGCTGGTCTCCGATGCGGCTTGGCCGGAAGTTGATCCGGCTTTGCTGGTGGAGGACGAAGTCACCATCGCGGTGCAGGTCAACGGCAAGCTTCGCGACACGCTGAGCGCCGCCAAGGGCATGGCCAAGGGCGATCTCGAAGCACTCGCTCTGGCTTCCGACAAAATTCAACGGGTGCTGGAAGGCAAAGCGCCGCGGAAAGTGATTGTGGTGCCGGACCGCTTGGTGAACATCGTCGCATGACCCTTCGCGCCGCGGCCTTGCTCCTCGCTCTAACGATTCCGCTCACCGGCTGCGGGCTCCGGCCGCTTTATGCCGGCGGCGGCTCCGGGCTGGTGGCGCAGTCGCTGCGATCCATTGAGGTCGGCCCGATCGGCGGCCGCGCCGGCTGGCTGGTGCGCACTGCCTTGGAAGACCGGCTTGCGCCCGGCGCCGGCGCCAAGCGCTACCGCCTGGAAGTGGAGCTCGACGACCAGATCATCGGCTTCGGCGTCCGCGCCGACGATGCCGAGACCCGCGAGCGCCGCACGCTGCGCGCCCGCTACCGTCTGGTCGAGCAGGACAAGGGCACCGTGGTTCTGGACGCTACCGCCGGCTCGGACGTCGGCATCGACGTCGTCAGCTCCGAATATGCGGTGGTTGCCGCTGAGCAGACGGCGCTTGAGCGGCTTTCCAAGGAGCTTGCCGATCAGATCGTCACCCGCTTGGCCTTGTTCGCCTCGCGGGGCGGCACGGCGCAGTGACGGCGCTCCGGTGAAGGCCGCCAAGGGCCAGATCGACCGCGCCGTCCGCGCGCCTCGCGAGTGGCGTTTCTTTCTCCTCTACGGTCCCGATGATTCCGGCTCCCGCGCGCTGGCCAAGGCCGCCGGAAAGGCGATGGGCAACGAAGCGGAGCGGGTGGATTTGAGCGGCGCGGAGCTGAAGAGCGATCCGGCGCGCCTGTCGGACGAGGCTTCTTCAATCTCCCTCTTCGGCGGCGCCCGCTACATCGTCGTCGAGCCCGCCGGCGACGAGAGCCTCGCCGCCGTGGAGGCACTCCTCCAGTCACCGCCCGCCGGCAACCCGGTGATCCTGGTCGCAGGCGCGCTGAAGCCCGCCTCCAAGCTTCTCAAACTCGCCCTCGCCGAGCCCACCGCTCTCGTCCACGCCAGCTACGCACCTGAAGGCCAGGAGGCGGACCGGCTCGCTCTCGACAAGGCGCGCGAGCTTGGTCTGGTGATTCGCCCGGACGTGGCCCGCCGCCTCGGCAGCGCCTGCGGCGGCAACCGCGCCGTGCTCGCCAGCGAATTGGAGAAGCTCGCCCTCTACGTCGACGCTTCGCCGGAGGACCCCAAGCAGGCCGATCACGACGCGCTCGACGCCATCGGCGCCGCGCAGGAGGAAGGCGACCTCTCCCGCTTCGTCGATGCCGTCAGCGCGGGTCGTTCCGACGTGCTCGGCGACGAACTTGCCCGCCTTTCAAGCCAAGGCATTGAAGGCATTCCCCTGATCCGCGCCGTCCTGCGCCGCATGACCATGCTCTCCCGCCTCCGCGCCGAAATCGACCGTGGCAACAATCCCGGTGCGGTGATCGCCTCGCACGGCAAGGCGATCTTCTGGAAGGAAAAGGACGCCATTGCCGCCCAGCTGCGCAGCTGGCGCTCCGAGCTTCTCGCCAAAAGCATCAGCCGCCTGCTCGAAGCCGAACGCCAGGCCAAAACCAGCGGCGGCCTGGGCGCCGCGGCGGTGGACGAAGAAATGTTCGCCATCTGCCGCCAGGCGGCGCGGCTGCGTTAGATCTTCTCGCCGCTTAGCCGCTGGCAGATCATGTCGAGCTGATCCAGGCTCGAATAATGCAGCGCCACCGTGCCGCCGTCCGGCCGGTGGGTGATCTTGACGTTGAGGCCGATCATGTCGCCCAGCTGCCGCTCTAGCGCGTCGATGTCGGCGCTTGCCCCTTTATACTCAAGCTTGCCCTGCCGCTCCCGCCCCGGCTTGCCGAAGCGGGCGAGCTTCTCCGCCTCGCGTACGGAGAGGCCGCGGCGCACCACCTCGCCGGCAATCGCCTCCGGATCGGGCGCCGAGGCGATCGCGCGGGCGTGGCCCATGCTGAGCTCCCCCGTCACCACCATCTGCCGAACCGAGTCCGGCAAGCCCAGCAGTCGCAGCAGGTTGGCGATATGCGGACGGGACTTGTTGACGATCTTGGCCAGCGCTTCCTGCGTATGGCCGAATTCGTCCATCAGCTTGCGGTAGGCTTCAGCCTCTTCGATGGCGTTCAGGTCGGCGCGCTGGATATTCTCCAGCAGTGCAACTTCCAGCGTCTCCGCGTCGGTAAATTCACGAACAATTACAGGGACTTCATGTAGCTGCGCACGCTGCGCCGCCCGCCACCGCCGCTCGCCGGCGACGATCTGGTAGCGATGGCCGTGCGGCCGCACCACGATGGGCTGGATGAGGCCCCGCGCGCGGATGGACTCGGCAAGCTCGGCAAGCTTCTCCTCGTCGAAGTGCCGGCGGGGCTGGTCGAGGTGCGGCTCGATCGAGCCTACCGGCATCATCTGCACGCCCGAACGCGGCCCGCCTCCCTGCACCTGGCCCCCGCCGCTGACCGGCGCTTCCTGCGAAACTTCGCCGAGTAACGACGAAAGCCCGCGGCCGAGGCCGGACGGCCGCTTGCGGGCGGGTGCGTCCTCGCTCATGCCGCCGCCGCCGGCTTGGGCAGCCGTCCGATCGTCTCGCGGGCAAGGGCGATATAGGCTTCGGAGCCTGAGCAGCGATGGTCGTAGATCAAGGCGGGAATTCCATGGCTCGGTGCTTCGGAGAGGCGGACGTTGCGCGGGATAACCGTCTCGAACACCACTTTGCCCAGGCAGGCGCGGACATCGTCGGCGACCTGCGCGGAAAGGTTGTTGCGCTTGTCGAACATGGTCAGCGCGACGCCGAGGATCGACAGCTCCGGATTGAAGCGCGCGCGGATGCGCTCGATGGTCTGAAGGAGCTGGCTAAGCCCCTCAAGCGCAAAGAATTCCGTCTGCAGCGGCACCAGGATCGACTGCGCCGCAACGAGCGCGTTGATGGTCAGCAGCCCAAGGCTAGGCGGGCAGTCGATCAGGCAAACGTCCCATCTCGCTCCGGCGGGACCGTCCAGTGCCTTGTCGAGGCGGTGGGTGCGCTCCTGCATCTCCACCAGCTCGATCTCCGCACCGGAGAGGTCCACCGTCGCAGGCAGCAGATCGAGCCGCGGCACCCGCGTCGGCACCACCGCCTCCTCAAGGCTGCACTGCCCGGTGAGCAGCTCGTAGCTGGAAAGATCGCGCTGCGCGTGGGTGATGCCGAGACCCGTCGAGGCGTTCCCCTGCGGATCGAGATCGATGAGCAGCACCCGCCACCCGGTCGCGGCAAGCGCCGTCGCCAGGTTAATCGCCGTGGTTGTTTTCCCCACGCCGCCCTTCTGATTGGCCACCGCGATGCGGATCATCGGCCCTTTTTCCCTCTCCGCTGCACGCCCCGCGCCACGATGATGCCGGCATCGGCATCGGTCAGGCTCGGTTCGATCCGGAACTCACCCTGCCACGAGAAACGCGCCGCATCCAGTTCCGACTTGGCGTTGCGGCCCTTTGGCAGGATCCACACTGTCTCGGCATTGGAAAAGGGCAATCCGAGGCGGAGCAGCTTGTCGAGCGGCGCGAAAGCGCGGGCGCTGATCACGTCGTAAGCTTGAGCCGGGACCGCTTCTACCTTGGCGCAGAGGATCTCCGCCCGGTCCCCGAGCTCAAGAAGCTCGGCTGCCCGGTGAAGGAACTCCACCCGCAACTTCCGTGCTTCGACCAAGGTTACCCGCCCCGGCCATAGCGCGGCCACAATCAAGCCCGGAAACCCCGCTCCGCTGCCGAGATCGATCCAGCTCCCCTCGCCCGGTGCGAACCTCAAAAGTTGACTGGAATCGAGCATGTGCCGACTCCACGCATTGGCCAACGTTCCACGTGAAACGAGGTTCTGGCGCTCATTCTCCGCAGCGAGCAGACGAACGAACCGTTCAAGCCGTTCGATCAACTCGGGGGACCCGCCTACCGCCGCTCGTGCCTCCTCCTCGGTCACGCCGCCTTCCTCCGTGCGTGAACCAGGATTGCGGCAAGCGCAGCCGGTGTGACTCCTCGGACTCGCCGTGCCGCACCCAGGGTCGAGGGCCGCGCCAACGACAAACGCTCGATCATCTCGCCCGAAAGCCCCGGGATCGACCCGTAGTCTACATCCTCCGGCAGCCTCGCCGCATCGTCCGCGCGGAGCCGCGCCACCTCCGCTTCCTGGCGCTTAAGGTACGGGGCGTAGCGATGATCCTCGACCGCCTCTTCGAGCAAAGCGCTTGAAAAATATTGTAGCTCCGGCAGAAGCCGCAGCAGCGGCGCCATAGTCAGCTCCGGGAATCGAAGCCATTCAGCCACCGAACGCTTCACCCCATCGTCGCGAACCGCGGCACCAGCTGCTTGCAAATCACCCGCCGACCGCACGCCGGCAAGAAGCGTCTCCACATTGCCGCGCGTTTCCTCCCGCGCCGCGAAGTGCCGCTGCCGCGCCACCGATAGGCAGCCCGCCGAGATGGCTTTGGGCGTTAGCCGCGCCTCGGCATTGTCGGCACGGAGCCGAAGCCGGTATTCGGCCCGCGCCGTCAGCATCCGGTACGGCTCGGTCACACCCTGAAGCGTGAGGTCATCGATCATGACGCCAATGTAGCTCTCCGCCCGGTCGAACAGCACCGGCGACTTTCCGGCCACCGCCGCCGCAGCGTTCAGCCCGGCAATCAGCCCCTGCGCCGCCGCTTCCTCATAGCCGGTGGTGCCGTTGATCTGCCCCGCGAGGTAAAGCCCCGCCACGTCCCGCACCGCAAGCGTCGGCTCCAAGATGCGCGGATCGATATAATCATATTCCACCGCATAGCCGGGCTGCAGGATCTCCGTTCTTTCCAGCCCTGTCATGGAGCGCACGAAGGCGAGTTGCACATCCTCGGGCAAGGAGGTGGAAATGCCATTGGGATAAACCGCCGGGTCGTTCAGCCCCTCCGGCTCCAGAAAAATCTGATGCCCGTCGCGGTCGCCGAAGCGGTGCACCTTGTCCTCAATGGAGGGGCAGTAACGCGGCCCCACCCCCTCGATCGTCCCGGAAAACAAAGGCGAGCGATCTAGACTGTCGCGGATGATCGCGTGCGTCCGGTCGTTGGTTCGCGTGACTGCGCAGAACAGTTGCGGCACCGTACGGGCGCCCGACATGGGCGACATCGTCCACGCCCTGCTATCGGACTCCTGCCGCTCCAGCGCCCCCCAATCGATCGTCCGCCCGTCTAGCCGCGGCGGCGTGCCGGTCTTGAGCCGCGCCAGCGGCAAAGCAAGCTCGCGCAACTGTGCCGCCATTGCGGTCGCCGCCCGTTCGCCAACCCGGCCGCCGGCGCAGCTCGTCATCCCGAAGTGGAGCTTGCCGCCAAGAAACGTGCCGGTCGCAAGCACCACCGCACCGGCGCGGAGCATGCGTCCGTCGCCGAGCGCCACCCCCTCGACCTTCCGCCCGTTCAGCAGCAACGCCGCGGCTTCGCCCTCCACGACGTCGAGCCCCGCCTGCGCGCCGATCATCCGGTGGATTGCCGCTTTGTACCGCTGCCGGTCGGCCTGCACCCGCGGCCCACGCACGGCGGCGCCCTTGCTGGCATTGAGCATTCGATAATGGATCGCTGCCGCGTCGGACGCGCGGGCAATCAGCCCATCCATTGCGTCCACTTCCCGGATCAGATGGCCCTTGCCCAAGCCGCCCATTGCCGGGTTGCACGACATTGCGCCGATCTGATCACGGTTGAAGCTGATCAAAGCCACCGACGCGCCCATCCGCGCCGCCGCTGCCGCTGCCTCGGTTCCGGCGTGTCCGCCGCCTACTACGATGATGTCGAAATCATGTGCCACGCTTCGCCCTTACCGCAGGCGCAGCATGATGTTCCACATGGAACATTCACTTCCCGATGCAGAAGCGCCCAAACAAGGTGTCGAGCATATCTTCAATGCCCGCCCGCCCGGTGACGCGGTCCAGCGCCACCCGCGCCTGGCGCAGGCATTCGGCGGAAATCAGCAGATCGTGCGCCTCCGCCGCCTCACGCAGCTGCTCTTCGGCCAATGCAATGGCAGAGCGATGGCGCGCATTGAGTGCCACCTCCCCGTCGCCCGGAAGCAGATCGCGCGCCCGCGCAATGAGCAGCGCCACAAGCGCATCCATGCCTTCGCCTGTCTCTGCCGATGTCCGGACATCCGCCGCACGTGCCGGACCGCCAAGGTCGATCTTCGACTGAACCAGGATCGACCGGTCCGGCGCATCTTCAGGCGGTCCGAGCCACAGGATGAGATCCGCAGCCGCCATGCTGTCCCGCGCCCGGCCGACGCCCATCGCCTCCACTTCATCGTCGCTGTCGCGCAGCCCCGCAGTATCGACCAACAGGAAAGGAGTGCCGCCGATCGCCGTCGGCGCCTCCACAAGATCGCGCGTCGTGCCGGCGATAGCGGAGGTAATCGCCGCCTGCCGCCCGGCAAGCCAGTTGAGCAGGCTCGATTTACCGGCATTGGGCGGGCCGGCAATCACCACCCGAAGCCCGTCGCGCAGCCGCTCCGCCGCCGGCCGCGCCAAGGCGGCGCGCATCTCGTCTGCCAGCGTCGCAACGCCCTCGCTCCATCCGGCTGGCCATTCCTCGCCCACCTCCCCTTCGTCGGAGAAGTCGAGCACCGCTTCCAACGCCGCGGCGAGCTGCAGCAGGCGCAACTGCCAGCCTCCTGTCAGCCGGCTCAGCGCGCCGCCGGCAAGCGCCTGCGCAGCCCGGCGCTGAGTCTCCGTCTCCGCCTGGAGGAGATCGGCGAGCCCCTCCGCCTCGGCAAGATCGAAGCGGCCATTCTCAAACGCGCGCCGGGTGAACTCGCCCGGCTCCGCCGCCCGGCATCCTTCCATGTCGCCAAGCGCGGCAAGCACCGCCGCCACCACCGCACGTCCACCGTGCAGGTGCAGCTCGGCTATGTCTTCGCCCGTTGCGCTCGCTGGACCGGGAAAGCGCAGCACAAGGGCCTCGTCGAGCTGCTCGCCGCCCCAAAGGAGTTTTGCCACGCTCGCCCGCCTTGGCTCCGGCAGCCGCCCAGTCAGCACCTCCAGCGCCGCATCGGCACGCGGACCGCTGATCCGAACGACGGCGATCGCCGCGGGCGGGCTGCCGGACGACAGGGCAAAGATCGTGTCAGCCGTCACGCCGCCCGCTCATCCCTTCCAGCATGCCGCGCCACATCGTCATGCCTGCTTCGCTCATCGGCCCCCAGCTCTTCATCAGCTCGGCCATCGACTCCGCGGTGACCCCTTCCGACACCGCGCGGGTCATCTTCTCAACATAGGCGTCGTGCACCGGCGTAAGGTCCGGCAAGCCCAAGAAGCGGCGCGCTTCTTCCGGTGTGCAATCCACATCCACGCTGATCTTCATTTCGCAGTCCTCCGGGTCCTTGCCGCGCGCCTCTTCTATGTGAAAGGTGGCACAGCGCAAACAAGGAGAAGCCGGGTGCCGAGTGTCGACAGGGGCAAGGCCGGGCGCCAGCCAAACCCATGGCTGGTCGCGGGCGGTATTCTCAGCGCCGTCGCCGCTCTTCTCCACCTGGCCGTAATCGCCGGCGGCCCCGACTGGTATCGCGCCGTCGGTGCGGGCGAGGATATGGCACGAATGGCGGAGCAAGGTTTGCTTCGGCCGGCGCTCATCACCGTGGCAATTGCCGCCCTGCTGGCTCTTTGGTCGGCTTATGCCTTTGCGGGCACGGGCCTGATCCGTCGCCTGCCGTTGATGCGGACAGCTTTGGTAACGATTTCAGGTATTTACCTGCTGCGGGGGCTCGCTCCACTCCCGCTTTGGCTGCTGCGGCCTTTCATGCTCGATGCATTTGCACTTTGGAGCTCAATGATCGTTCTCGTGTACGGGATCGCCTATGCCGTCGGCACCTGGCGCGCCTGGACCTTTCTTTCGACGCGGAGCTGATATGGCCGATCCTTATGCCTTCACCCTTTCCCGCCCCGGTGGACCCGAAGTGCTCGCGGCCGAACATATCGACATTCCCGCGCCCGGCGCCGGTGAGGTGCTGGTGCGGCACGAGGCGGTCGGGCTGAACTTCATCGAGACCTACCACCGTTCCGGCCTTTATCCGGTGCCGCTGCCTTCCGGCCTCGGCACCGAAGCGGCGGGGGTCGTCGAGGCGGTGGGCGAAGGGGTAAGCGACTTTCGGGAAGGCCAGCGGGTCGGCTACTTCACCGGGGCGCTAGGTTCCTACGCAACCCACCGCGCGATCGACGCGGAGCGGCTGGTGAAGCTGCCGGAAGGCATCACGGCCGAGGTGGCCGCCGCCGCGATGCTTAAGGGCTGCACGGCCGAATATCTGGTCGAGCGCTGCGCCCGGATCGCGGCGGGGGAAGCGGTGCTCGTCCACGCCGCGGCGGGCGGCGTCGGCTCGATCCTGGTGCCGTGGCTGAAGCATCTCGGCGCAACGGTGATCGCGCATAGCGGCGACAGCCGAAAGGCGGCGATGGCGAGCGAGGGGGGCGCCGATCACAGCCTGTGCTGCCCCTATGAAGAACTGGCAGCCGAAGTGCGCGCGCTCACCGGCGGCAAAGGCGTTCCGGTGGTGCTGGACGGCGTCGGCGCGGCAAGCTGGGCGGCATCGCTCGGCTCGGTTGCCCGGCGGGGGCTGATCGTCACCTACGGCAACGCCTCGGGGCCGGTGCCGCCCTTTACCGCGTTGGATCTGCTCAGCGCGGGCTCGATCTTCGTTACCCGCCCGACGCTTGCCGATTACTGCGCGACCGCAGAGGAAATGCGCGCATCGGCGGCGCGATTGTTCGAGCTGATCGCCAACGGAACGCTGGACATCAGGATCGGCGGCCGCTTCCCGCTTCTGCAAGCCGCCGACGCTCACCGGGCGATCGAGTCCCGTGCAACCACGGGCTCGACCGTCCTGATTCCCTGATCAGCCGAACAAGGTGCCCAAGCCGACGTTGGGATCTACGAAGCCTTCGTAGATCATCTTGCCCGCGACATAGACGATGACCAGCAGGCCAACCCAGGCGATCCAGCGATAGCGCTCGATATACTTGGCAAGGATGTTGGCGGCGACGCCCATCAGCGCCACGGCAAGCAGCAGGCCGATGATCAGGATGCCGGGATGCTCGCGCGCCGCGCCGGCGACGGCGAGCACGTTGTCGAGGCTCATCGAAACGTCGGCGACGGCAACCGCCCAGGCGGCCGCGGCGAAGCTCTTGGCCGGCTTCAAACCGCTATCTTCGTCCCCGTCTACTTCCGGCGAGCCATGCGACTGGTTCGAATGCTGCAGCTCGCGCCACATCTTCCAGCTCACCCAAAGGAGCAACAGGCCGCCCGCGAAGGTCAAACCGACGATCTGCATCAGCTGGGTCACGACCAAGGCAAAGGCGATGCGCAGCACAAGCGCCGCGATGATGCCGATCAGGATCACCTTGCGGCGCTGTTCCGGAGGAAGGCCCGCGGCCAGCGCGCCGACGACGATCGCATTGTCGCCGGCAAGCATGATGTCGATCATCAGCACCTGGCCGAAAACCACCCAGGCGGCGGCGGTGTTGAGCTTGGAGAAATCGGTGACGATTGCATCCCAGATGCCGCCGATGCCGATTGGAACCGCGCCGTGCGCGCTGATCAGAATGTCGAGCATGATGTCCGCGAAAGCCCCTTTTGCTTACTGGTTCATGGACGCAAAGAAGTCTTCGTTCGACTTGGCGTCCTTCATCTTGTCGAGCAGGAACTGCATGGCGTCCACCGTGCCCATCTGCATCAGGATGCGGCGAAGCACCCACATCTTGCTGAGCGTCGCCTGGTCGACCAGCAGTTCTTCCTTGCGGGTGCCGGACTTGCCGACGTCGAGGCTCGGGAAGATGCGCTTGTCGGAAACCTTGCGGTCGAGCACGATTTCCGAGTTGCCGGTGCCCTTGAACTCTTCGAAAATCACTTCGTCCATCTTGGAGCCGGTGTCGATCAAAGCGGTGGCGATGATGGACAGCGAGCCGCCTTCCTCGATGTTGCGCGCCGCGCCGAAGAAGCGCTTCGGCCGCTGCAATGCGTTGGCATCGACGCCGCCGGTCAGCACCTTGCCGGAGCTCGGCACAACCGTGTTGTAGGCGCGGCCGAGGCGGGTGATCGAGTCGAGCAGGATCACGACGTCCTTTTTGTGCTCCACCAGGCGCTTGGCCTTTTCGATTACCATTTCGGCGACCTGGACGTGGCGGCTGGCCGGCTCGTCGAAGGTCGAGGAGACCACTTCGCCGCGCACCGAGCGCTGCATGTCGGTCACTTCCTCCGGCCGCTCGTCGATCAAGAGCACGATCAGGAACACTTCGGGATGATTGTCGGTGATCGCCTTGGCGATGTTCTGCAGCAGCACCGTCTTACCGGTGCGCGGCGGCGCCACGATCAGCGCGCGCTGGCCCTTGCCCTGCGGCGAGATGATGTCGATTACCCGCGCCGATTTGTCCTTCACCGTCGGGTCGAGCGTGTCGAGCGTCAGCTTCTGGTTCGGGTAAAGCGGCGTAAGATTGTCGAAATTCACCCGGTGACGCACCGCGTCCGGATTGTCGAAATTGATCTGGGTGAGGCGCACCAGGCTGAAATAGCGCTCGCCGTCCTTGGGCCCGCGAATCTCGCCTTCCACCGTGTCGCCGGTGCGAAGACCGAACTTCCGTACCTGGTTCGGCGCCACATAGATGTCGTCCGGTCCGGCGAGATAGTTGGCTTCCGGCGAGCGCAGAAAGCCGAAGCCGTCCTGAAGCACCTCAATGGTGCCCATGCCCATGATCTCCTGACCGTTCTCAGCCTGGACCTTGAGAATGGAGAACATCAGCTCCTGCTTGCGCAGGGTGGATGCGCCCTCGATCCCGATCTCTTCGGCCATGGCCACGAGTTCGGCGGGGGATTTGAGCTTGAGGTCCTTGAGATGCATGCGGGCTAAACTCGGCAAAGATGGTTCGGGAGTCGTTGGTTCGTGCAAGGGCAACGATGTTCGGGCTGAAACGCCCGCACGGACGGCGGGCTGAACGACAGGCTGGGCGTTACGGGCCGCTCCCTTTCAAGTCAAGCGAGGGCAAGCGGAGAATCGCGGCGGGCTATCAGCGCGTGAACACGCGCCTTTTCATGTCCGCCAAACGGGCGAGCAGCCCCCCCGGCGGGCGCTTTCCCCCGACCAGCCGCCGCTCGAACTCCGCGAACGGCAAAGGCCGGTTTGGATTGGCGATGCTTCCGATCAGCTCCTCGGCAACCCGGCCGGAGAAGAAATCCGCCGCCGGATAGTTCAAATACCGCGCGTTCGAATGATCGAACATCAGCAGCCTGCCGCTTCCCCCGGGATCGGCCGTATACAACACCGGCTCCGCTTCGTCCGGCACGCAGGCGATCATCACCGCCGGCCGGATGCGGTCGCTCCCGTTCGGCGGCGAGCCGTGAAGAAGCCGGCTATCGAAGATCGCCGCTTCGCCAGCCGCCAGCGACAGCGGAACTGCAAAAGGCGCCAGCGCCTCGACATAGGACCAATGATAGCCCTCAATTGCCGACCCAGTGATGTGCCGCGCAACCCTATGGCTGCCCGGCACCACGCACAGCCCGCCGTTTGCGGCGTCGGTGTCGACCAGCGGGCACCAGATGGTCAGCGATACATCGTCGACGTTCCTCGTCAGCGTCGGATCGGGATGCAGCGTCAGCGGACCGCTCCCGCTTTCTTTCACCACAACACCGGCGGTCACCACCGTGTACCGCTCCAGAAGCCGCTGTATCGCCGGCGCCGCGGCCTCTTTGACGATCTCAAAGGCCCGCCGCCGATAGTCGAGATCATCGTCAAGCGTCGTGGAGTGGAAGGTGTAATCGCGCCCCCCAAGCGCGGAGTGTCGCCCCCACGCCGAACCTACCTCCGCCGTCAGCCTGTCGAGCAGCGACTGCACCTCGTGACGTGGCCACAAGGACACCCGCGCAAAACCGCTTTCCTCCAAATCCCGCTGAAGCGCCGCATCCTTGAAGCTCGCCCGCACGATCTTAGCGAGGCCGAACGCGGCTCAGAACGGCTTCACGATCACCAGGATCACGATCAGCACCGTAGCGAGGCCGGGCACTTCGTTCATGATGCGCAGCGTCTTTCCGCTCACCGCGCGCTGGCCGCGGGCGAGCTTCTTGCCGTAGCCGATCAGCCAGCCGTGGTAGGCGGAGAGCGCGATCACCAGCGCGAACTTGATGTGGAACCAGGTCTCGCTCCACGCGCCGGTGATGAAGGCGAGAGTAAGCCCAAGCACCCAAACCAGCAGCATCGCCGGCGTGATGATGATGTTGCGCAGCTTCTTTTCGCGGTCGATCCACCGCGCTTCCTCGGGCGAACCGGCGTCCGACTCCTGATGGTAGACATAATAACGCGGCAGCATGAACAATCCCGCGATCCAGAAGATCACGAAGATAAGGTGCCCCGCCTTGATCCAGGCGTAGGTCAAGCTAAGCGCCGTTTCCACATTCACCGACGCACCAGCGCGATGAGCTGCTCGACATGTTCGATCGGCGTGTCCGGCAAGATGCCATGCCCCAGGTTGAAGACGTGCGGACGGTCCGCGAAGCTATGTAAGATGCGCCGCGCCGCGCTTTCAAGCGCCTCGCCGCCGGCGATCAGCGCCAATGGATCGAGATTGCCCTGCACCGGCATCCCCTCCGGAAGATTGGCGTGCGCCCAGTCCGGATCCACCGTTTCGTCGATCCCCACCGCATCGACGCCGGTTTCGCGCGCGTAAGCCGGAAGCTTGCCGCCGGCGCCCTTGGGAAAGCCGATGATCGGCGTCTCCGGATGCCGCGCCTTGAGACCGCGGACGATCGCGGCGTTGGGCGCGATAACCCAGCGTTCGAACTGCGCGGGCGACAAGGTCCCCGCCCAGCTGTCGAACAATTGCACGGCTTGCACGCCCGCTTCGATCTGGCGCGACAGATAGTCCACCGTCATCGCCGTCACTGCATCGATAATCTCGGCGAAGGCGGCCGGATCGCGATAGGCCATGCGGCGCGTCTCGCTCTGATCCTTGCTGCCGCGCCCGGCCACCATATAGGTCGCAACCGTCCAGGGGCTGCCCGCAAAGCCCAGGAACGTGGTCTCGGGCGGGAGGAGCCCGGAAACCTTCTCCACAGCGCCGTAGACCGGCTCCAGGCGTTCTGGAGCGGGTGTCTGGCTGCCGAAGGACGCTTCAACCAGCGGCGGAGACAGCCTTGGGCCCTCGCCGGCCTCGAAACGCAGGTCCTGGCCAAGCGCCCAGGGCACGATCAGGATGTCGGAAAACAGGATCGCGCCGTCAAAGGCGAAGCGGCGAATGGGCTGAAGCGTGATCTCCGCCGCGGCTTCGGGGTCCATCGCCATCGCAAGAAAGCCGCCCTTGTCAGCACGAAGCGCACGATATTCGGGAAGATACCGCCCTGCCTGACGCATCAGCCAAATCGGTGTTTTCTCAGCCTTTTCGCCCTTCAAGGTGCTGAGCAGAAGCTTGTCGGTCGCGGGCATGGAAAGGGGCCTGGCTCGGCTCTCTACTCTATAAGAGTCTTATATAAGAGAGTCTGTTGAAGATAGTTGGTCGGGCGAAGCCGGGGTTTATTCGCTCCACCCGGTTTTGCAAACAGCGTTGACTCGGACGGAGCCGCAGAAGCCCTCGGATTCGCGAAGCTCATCCCCGCTATCCACAGGTAAGTCATGGAAACTGTACCATCTTCGCGAATCTGTGGACAGCTTTTGCAAACCGGGGACGATCCCTTCGCTTGCAACCGTCCCGAGCCTTCCGCTAGCGAAACCCCCATGCTTATCCACAGCGGGATTTCGGCGTGACGGCGATCCACCTCCATCTCCTCTCCGATTCCACGGGGGAGACGCTGGAGCTGATCGCCAAAGCTTGTCTTGCCCAGTTCGAGGGCGTCGATGTCCGCCGCCACCTTTGGCCGATGGTGCGCTCCGAAGGCCATCTCGACCGCGTCCTCGACGACATCGAACGCCGCCCCGGCCTTGTTCTCTATACCCTGGTCAATTCCAACATCCGCCGAGAACTGGAGCAGAAAACCCGCCGCCGCGGCATCCACGCGGTCTCGGCACTCGATCCGGTGGTGCATGCCTTGTCCGCAGCGCTCGGCCAGCAGGCGACGGCGCGGCCGGGCCGCCAGCACGCACTCGACGCGGCCTATTTCGCGCGGGTGGACGCAATCCAATTCTCCATCGCCCATGACGACGGCATGAATTGGGAGAATTGGGAGGAAGCGGACATCGTCCTTGCCGGCGTGTCGCGCACCTCCAAAACGCCGACCTCCATCTATCTCGCCAATCGCGGCTACAAGGTCGCCAACATCCCGCTGGTGCCGGAATCGCCGCCGCCGGGCGCGCTGTTCAGCCTCAAGCAACCGCTGGTTGTCGGCCTCACCACAAATCCCGACCGGCTGATCCAGATCCGACGTAATCGCTTGCTGTCGCTCAACCAGGCGCCGGAAACCGATTATGTCGACACCGAAGCGGTGAATGCCGAACTTGCCTTTGCCCGCCGGATATTCGCCGACAACGATTGGCCGGTGATCGACGTCACCCGCCGCTCGATCGAGGAAACCGCCTACGCGATCGTCAAATTGTGCAACGAACGCTGCGACGCCGCCGAAGCGGCGGCCGGGGAGGCGGAGGCGTGAAGCTGCTCCTTGCCTCCAAAAGCGCGGCCCGCCGGGCGATGCTGGAGGCGGCCGGCGTACCGTTCGAAACAGTTGAAGCGGAACTCGATGAAGGCGCCGCGAAGGCCGGCCTGTGGAGCGCCGGCTTCGACGCCCGCGGCGTTGCCGAGGAACTGGCGCAGCTGAAGGCACTCTCCGCCGTTGCGGGTCCGGGCGATCTCGTTCTCGGCTCCGACCAGACGCTGGAGCGCGACGACGGCACTCTGCTCAACAAGCCGGCGTCGCGCGAAGAAGCCCTCGGCCAGCTTCAATCCCTCGCCGGCGGCACCCACCGCCTCCACTCCGCCGCGGTGATCGTCGAGGGCGGCGAAGCGACCTGGTGGGCAAGCGAAACAGTGGACCTTACCATGCGCCCGCTCGGCGAGGCGTTCCTCGAGAATTACCTCGACCGCGAGTGGGAGCATATCCGCTGGAGCGTCGGCGGCTACCGGATCGAAGGCCCGGGTGCGCAACTGTTTGACCGCATCGACGGCAGCCACTTCGCGATCCTCGGAATGCCCCTCCTCCCCTTGCTCGCCTATCTGCGCGAGCGCGGGCTGCTGCTCAGCTGATGGGCGTTCCTTATGCCGAGGTGATCGGGGACCCGGTCGCCCATTCCAAATCGCCTTTGATCCACCAATTCTGGCTGGAGAAGCTGGGCGTCGTCGGCGAGTACCGGCGCACCCAGGTCACCGCCGACGAACTGCCGCTCTACCTCGCTGCCCGTCGGCTCGATCCGGACTGGCGCGGCTGCAATCTCACAATGCCGCTCAAGCAGGCGGCGATCCCTTTCCTCTCCGCGCTCGATCCCGCCGCGGCGCGGATCGGCGCGGTGAACACGATCGTTGCGGAAGGAGCGGCGCCCGAGACCGGGTTTAACACCGACGCCGCCGGCTTTCTTGAGCCTCTGCAGCCGCTGCTCGGCGAGCGGCACCTGTTCCGGATGGCGCGGCTGCTTGGCGCCGGCGGAGCCGCGCGGGCTATCGCCGAGGCGCTCAAAAGCGAAGGCTTTGCACTTGTTATAGCCGCCCGGCGGGTCGAAGAAGCGGCGCGGCTGGTCGACGGCCTCGATCCGCACTTCAACCACGCGGTCACGCTCGGCCATTTCGCCGATCCGACCGACTTCACCTTCGACGATCGGGAGCAAATCCTCGATCTGGTGGTCAACACCACACCGCTCGGGATGACCGGCAAGCCCCCGCTCTCCCTGGACTTCAGCCACGTCCCGCCGGGCTCGGTGATCTACGACATCGTCTACGATCCGCTGGAAACTCCGCTGCTCGCAGAAGCCCGCCGCCGCGGCCACCGGGTGATCGACGGCTTGGCGATGCTTATCGGCCAGGCGGCCATAGCCTTTCGGCATTTCTTCGGCACCCCCGCCCCGCGCGGCCATGATGCTGAGCTGCGCGAGTTACTTATCCGATGATCAAGCTCGGCCTCACCGGCTCCATCGCCATGGGCAAATCCACCGTTGCCGCAATGTTCGCCGACGAAGGTGTGCCGGTGTTCGACGCCGACGCCATTGTTCACCGCCTCCAGGGCCGGGAAGGCGCGCTGGTTGACGTGATCGAGTCGCATTTCCCCGGCACCACCGGCGAGGAGGGTGTGAACCGCACCGCTTTGTCGGAGCGGGTGCTCGGTTCTCCTGAAGCGCTTCG
Source organism: Allosphingosinicella sp. (assembly GCA_036399095.1). GTDB lineage: Bacteria > Pseudomonadota > Alphaproteobacteria > Sphingomonadales > Sphingomonadaceae > Allosphingosinicella. The sequence continues at coordinate 6,018 of DASWNT010000008.1, read as the reverse complement.
TCGCCTTGAGTCGCTGGTCCACCCTGCCGTCGCGCGGGAGCGCGAGGCGTTCCTCGCCGCCCATGCCGCCGCGCCGGTGGTGGTGCTCGACATCCCGCTCCTGTTCGAAGCGGGCGGCTGGCAGGGGGTGAACAAGATCGCCGTGGTCTCCGCCCCCGCCGACGTGCAGCGCGCCCGGGTCCTTGCCCGCCCGGGCATGAGCGTAGAAAAATTCGAGCGCATCCTTGCCCGCCAGATGCCGGACGCGGAGAAGCGCGCCCGCGCCGATTTCGTCGTCCCCACCGGCGGCTCGCTTGCCGAAACGCGACAAGCCGTTCGCCGCATCCTCGCTTGCCTGAACGGCCCCTCCGATTCATAGTCGCCGCCATGCGGGAAATCGTTTTCGACACTGAAACCACGGGCTTGAGCCCGCTCACCGGCGACCGCATGGTTGAGATCGGCTGCGTGGAATTGCTCAACAAGGTCGAGACCGGCCGCACATACCACGCGTATTTCAACCCGCAGCGCTCGATGCCGAGCGGCGCGGAAGCGGTGCACGGCCTGTCCGACGCCTTTCTCTCCGACAAGCCGTTGTTCGGCGATCTTGTCGAGGACCTGCTCGAATTCCTCGGCGATTGCCCGCTGGTCGCGCACAACGCCAGCTTCGACTTCGGCTTCCTGAATCACGAGCTTGCCCATTGCGGACGGCCCTTGGTGTCGATGGACCGGATGGTGGACACCCTCACCATCGCCCGCACCCGCCACCCGGGCGCCAAGCACAGCCTCGACGCGCTCTGCTCGCGCTTCGGCGTCGATCGCAGCCTGCGCATCAAACACGGCGCGCTGATCGACGCGCAGCTGCTCGCCCAATGCTACGTGGAGCTGAGCGGCGGCCGGCAAATCGGCCTCGGCCTGGCCGATGTCATCACCATCGAAGAAAAAGCGGATCCCGTCTTCGGCTCCGGCGCGCCCATCACCTTCGAGATTCGCCCGCCTCGGCCACACGCGCCGACCGAGGAGGAACTTGCCGCCCACGCGGCCTTTGTTGCGGGCCTTACCGATCCCATATGGGCTCGATTGGCGGCGCGCGGCTGAACACGCGCAGTTGACGGCACGCGGCGGCCGCGCCTAATCCGCCGCCTAATTTTGCGGGAGCATCGCATGGACATTCGCGTTTCGGGTCACCAGGTCGATACCGGCGAAGCACTTCGCACCCACGTTTCTGATCGCCTGTCCGCGGCCGTTGAGAAGCACAATAGCCGGGCGACCTCGGCTCAGGTGACCTTCGGCAAGGGCCCGCACGATCACGGCTTCACCTGCGAAATCCTCTGCTACATTCCCGGCGAAGTGCTGAAGGGCACCGACAGCGCCGCCGACGCCCATGCCGCCTTCGACAGCGCGGCCGACAAGGTGGAAAAGCAGCTTCGCCGCCACCATCGCCGCCTCAAGGACCATCATGCCGGCGAGGTGCCGGACGCGCTCGACGAAGCGATGCGACGCGACGAACCGGCGGCCGGCTGAACTCGGCGAAACAGCGAATTTTTTGCTTCAGATTTTCAGAAACACTGAGCGGCCGGGGGCGGGGGCGCTCTCCATTGGTGGTGCCATGAACGACCTATCCGCGCTGCTGACCATCGATTCCATCGACGCGAACCTGCCGGCTTCGAACAAGAAGACGTTGTTCCAGATGCTCGGCGCCGCCGCCAGCCGCCACACCGGCATCGCGGCCAAGACCATTGTTGCCGCCTTGAGCGACCGGGAAAAGCTCGGCTCCACCGGCTTCGGCGCCGGAGTCGCGATTCCACACGGTAAGATTGACGGCCTCGATCGGGTTTACGGCTATTTCGCCCGTCTGCCGCAGCCGGTGGAGTTCCAGGCGGTGGACGGCCTGCCCGTTGATCTCGTCTTTCTTCTCCTCTCCCCGCCGGACGCCGGCGCCGACCACCTGAAGGCGCTTGCGGGAGTCAGCCGCTCGCTACGCGACCGCAACACCGCGGCCAAGCTGCGCGGCGCCCGCTCGCGCGATGCCATTTTCGCTTTGCTCACCGGCGTGGAAAGCCTCCATGCCGCCTGACGCTCCGGGCGGAGCGGGCGCGCATTACCGCGCGCTGGAAGAACTCTATCGCCGCGCCGCGATCAACGCCGTCTTTCCGTCGGAGATCGAGATTCCGGAAGAAGGCGTCTGCCGGATCCGGTTCGATGTCAGACCGGAGCTGTTCCACGCCGCCGGTGCCGCCCACGGCACTTTGTACTTCAAGATGCTCGACGATGCCGCCTTCTACGCCTGCAACAGCCTGATTACCGACCGTTTCCTGCTCACCACCGCCTTCAACCTCCTGTTCACCAAGCCCATGAAGGAAGGGCCGGTGATCGCCGAAGGCCGCTGGGCAAGCGGCCGCCGCCGGGTGCTGGTCGGCGAAGCCCGTCTTCTTCTCCCCTCCGGCGAGGAGGCGGCGCGCGGCACCGGCACCTTTATGCGCTCCCACATCCCCCTCTCCGGCCTTCCCGGCTACGCCCGCGGCGCGTGACGCCGCGCCTCGCCACCTCCGTCCTTGCCGGCGCCCTGATCCGTAAGGCGGAAGGGGAAGGCGGCTTCGCGGCGGTGCTTGCCAAAGGCGATCCAACCTCCGGCGCCCTCCTGCTTCTCCTCACCGAACGCGGCGGCCCGCCCCGCTTGCTGGAGCGGCTGCTTGCCCCGGACGGTAGCTACACTTGGGCTCGGCCGATCGACTCCGCAGCGCAAGTTCCCGATTTCATCGCTCGAAGGCGGCGATTCGACCCGGATTTATGGGTTTTGGAGCTGGACGTCCCGTCGTTGGAACGATTCACCGCTGAAATGACCGCCTTCGATTGACTCTGCTGCACCGCACAAACTAGCCGCGCCCCTGTTCTTTCGTGAATAAGCGGGGGGCGGTCCTACCTTGGGGTTTTACAGGGGGGCGGAGCGCCGACGCGAGACGGAAGGCGGGTCCCGGGATGCGCTTCAATTCAAAGCACATGCATCCGGCGTTTTATGGACCGGCCGGCCGCACTGAACTGAGTGTAAATGTTTCGATCTGTTCGCGCCGCCGGCGTTGCCGCGGCCCTTTTGGCTGCCATTCTCGGCACCCCCTCCCTCGCCTGGGAGTTCAACACCCCCACCCTTATTGCGCCGGATCTCGGCACCGCGGCACCAACTCCCGCGCAAAGCGAGCCGCCGCTCCCCACCGAAGCGCCCGCTCAGCCACTCCCGGCAGTGCCCGCGACTCCGGCGCCCGAGGCTGAAAAGCCGCCCGTCCGCCGCACCCTGTCCGAGCTGGTCGGCATGCATTCTTCGCCGCACACGGACGACAGCGAGCAGGAATGCCTCGCCAACGCGGTTTACTTCGAGTCGAAGGGTGAGCCGCTCGCCGGCCAGCTTTCGGTCGCCGAGGTGATTCTCAACCGCAAGAAGTCCGGCCGTTTCGCCTCTTCCGTCTGCGGCGTGGTCAAGCAGCGCGGCCAATTCTCCTTCGTACGCGGCGGCCGCCTCCCCTCCGTGCCGCGCAGCTCCGCAGCTTGGAAAAAGGCGGTGGCGATTGCCCGCATCGCGCAGGCCGACCTCGCCGACAGCCCGGTCTCCCGCGCACTCTTCTTCCACGCCACCCGGGTCAGACCCTCCTGGCGCGGCCTCAAACGCCTCGCCACCGTCGGCAACCACGTCTTCTACCGCTAAGGGCGCAACACGGACTCGCCTTCGTTCCCGTTTCATTCTATTCGGCGGGAATGTCGACGGCGCCGAGTCCCTGCTTCACCGATGCCCCGCTCGCCGCGCAGGACGTGGCGCGCGGGGTGACGAGGCTGTTCTTCAACCAGGATATCTTCGCGCTCTGCGAAGTGCCGCTGCCCAACAACCGCCGCGCCGACATGATGGGCATCGATTCGTCCGGCGTCATCACCATCGTCGAGATCAAAGTGTCCCGCGCCGATCTGCTGGGCGACGGCAAGTGGCTCGATTACCTGGATTATTGCGACCGCTTCTTTTGGGCGGTGCCGGCCGGGTTCGATCTTGGCCCGTTCGAGCAGGACTGCTTCCACCCGGGCGTCTGCGGCCTCCTAGTTGCCGACCGCTACGAAGCCGCCGTGATTCGCGAGCCGGCCGTCCGCCGCCTCGCCCCCGCCCGCCGCAAGGCCGAGACGTTGCGCTTCGCCCGCCGCGCCGCCCGGCGGCTGGTTGGCGATCTCGATCCGGGCCTCGCCGGCTTCGTTTAAAGCTTCGGCCCCGCAACCTTTCTGGCGGGCGCCGGCGGAGTTTCGAGCAGCTTCAGGATCGACGCCGAACGCGCACCGTCGCGAGTTGCGTAATCGATCGCCGAAAGCCCCGCCGCGCTGTCGGCACGCTTCGGATTGGCGCCCCGGGCAAGCAGGACTCGCACCAGCGCCATGTCGCGGCGCTGCACCGCCAGGATCAACGGAGTCTCTCCGCGGCTGTTCGCAAGATCCGGGCTTGCCCCCTGCCTCAGCAGCAGTTCCGCCCCTTCCACCCAGCCGAGCTGCGCCGCGATGCTGAGCGCCGTTGCGCCGCTGCGATCCTGCAGATCGGCCCGAATACCTTTGCCCAACAGAAAGGAGAGCCAGTTATAATCGCGCGCCCGCGTGACGATGTGCAGCGCGCTATCACCACTGCCGCTTTCCTTGCTGTTGATCACGGTAGTGCCCGGCTTCGAGGCCAGTTCGGTGGCCTTGGCGCCGTCGCGCTCCTTGACCGCCTTCAGAAACGAATAGCCGTCCGAATAGGATTGCGCGGCCACCGGCACGGCGGCGAGCAAGGCGACGGCCGCAAGGACCCGCTTGAAAACTTTGGCCAAAATCATTCCCCGCTGCTCGAACACTTGATCGCGGGCCTATAGCAAAGCAAGGCTGCTCGCGTCATGAACGAAACCGTCCGCACCCGTTTTTTCCTGCCGATGCTGCTCGGCCTCGCCCTCGCTTCCTGCGGCGGCTTGGGCGGAGCATCCGAGGAGCCGCCGCTCGCGGGGGCAAGCATCGGCGGCCCCTTCACCTTGGTGAATCAAGACGGCAAACAGGTCACGGAGCGCGACTTTCAGGGCAAATACCGCATCGTTTATTTCGGCTTCGCAAGCTGCCCGGACGTCTGCCCCACCGATCTCGCCCAAATCGGCCAAGCACTGCGCAGCCTGGAGAAATCCGATCCTGCCCGCGCCGCGAAGATCCAGCCGATCTTCATCAGCGTCGATCCGGAACGCGATACGCCGGCCAAGCTCAAGGACTATGCCGCCGCCTTCCATCCGCGCCTCGTCGCGCTCACCGGCACGCCCGAGCAGGTCAAAGCCGCCGCCAAGGCTTATGCGATCTATTACGCCAAAGCCCCGGCCGATAATGGCGAATATCTGATGGACCACCAGAGGATCATCTACCTGATGGCGCCGGACGGCAAACCGATCGCAATGCTTCCCCACGAACAGAACGCGCAGGCGATCCTTGCCGAGCTCGAGCGCTGGGTGAAGTGAGCGCCGGCACGCCTGTCTGGGAAAAGCCGCTGGATCAGCTTAACCGCGCCGAATGGGAATCCCTGTGCGACGGCTGCGGCAAATGCTGCCTGCACAAGATCGAGGACGCCGACACAGGCGAGGTTTTCCCGACCAACGTCGCCTGCCGCTTGCTCGACCGCGACAGCTGCCGCTGCAGCAATTACCGCGAGCGGAAGGCGCTTGTGCCCGACTGCATTCGCCTGACCATGGGCCTGCTCGGCAAATATGAGTGGTTGCCGAGCACCTGCGCCTATCGCCTGCGCGCCGCGGGAGAGCCGTTGCCGGCCTGGCATTATCTGATCAGCGGCGACCGTGAGACGGTGCACGAGGCGGGGCAGTCGGTCCGTGGGTGGACCATCTCCGAGGATGTCGCCGGAGACCTCGAGCATCACATGGTCGAGCGTGAGCTCTGAGCTGAGTTTCGGCGGTACGCCGTTGACTGTCAAAGCCTCCCCCCGAGCGCGGGTGATGCGGTTGAAGATCGATCCCCGCACGGGCTCTGTTCTTCTGACGGTGCCGCGCCGAGTGT
>DASWNT010000007.1:0-73131 GCA_036399095.1 Allosphingosinicella sp. | reverse complement strand
GGTCGAGGACAATGCCCAGGTGCAGGCGGGCGACGTGCTTGCCCGTGTCGCGCGGGAATCGGCCAAGACCCGCGACATCACCGGCGGTCTGCCGCGCGTCGCCGAACTGTTCGAGGCACGCAAGCCCAAGGAGAACGCGATCATCGCGAAGGTCTCGGGCCGCGTGGTGTTCGGCAAGGACTATAAGGCCAAGCGCAAGATCGGGATCATGCCGGAGGACGGCAGCGAGATGGTCGAATATCTCGTGCCAAAGTCGAAGGTGATCGACGTCCAGGAAGGCGATTATGTGAAGCGCGGCGACAATCTCGTTGGCGGTTCACCCGATCCGCATGACATCCTCGAAGTTCTGGGTGTTGAAGCGCTGGCCGAATATCTCGTCAGCGAGATCCAGGAAGTCTACCGGCTCCAGGGCGTCAAGATCAACGACAAGCACATCGAGGTGATCGTTCGCCAGATGCTGCAAAAGGTCGAGATCACCGACGGCGGGGACACCACCCTGCTTGCCGGCGAACAGGTCGATCTTCGCGAAATGAACGAAGCCAATGCCAAGCTGACGAACAAGCAGCGCAAGGCGGAAGGCAAGCCGGTTCTACTCGGCATCACCAAGGCGTCGCTGCAGACCCGCAGCTTCATCTCGGCCGCGTCCTTCCAGGAAACGACCCGGGTGCTGACCGAAGCCTCGGTGCAGGGCAAGATCGACACGCTCGATGGCTTGAAGGAGAACGTCATCGTCGGCCGCCTCATTCCGGCGGGTACCGGCGCGGGCATGAACCGCTTCCGCATCGCCGCCTCCAGCCGCGACGCCGCGCTTCGCGCGCAGCATCGCTCGCTGCAGGAGGCCCTCTACGCGCCCAACAGCGCCGCCGAGGAACATGCGGCCGAACTGGCCCAGGGCCCCGAAGCGGCGATCGGCGACGATCCGCTCGCGGCGGTCACTCCGGAAGGCCACGGCACCGACGCCGATGCCGGCGAGTATCTGCAGGATTAAGCCTTAGGCTTGAACTGAAACGCGAAGCGCCTCGCCGGACCTGGTCCGGCGGGGCGTTTTGCTAATTGGGAGCCTTAGCCATGAAGGCTGCAATCGCGCTGTTCCTGGTCGCCCTGATGATCCTGCCGGTGCTTGCGGTGGTTCGCATCAAAATCCGAAAAGGCCAGGACGGCGAATAAGCGCCCGCGCGCTTCTTTTTCTCGCCGCCTTTGGCGGTTAAGCGGCGGCCATGGACGCAGCCGGCCTCCGCATCGCCTTGTTCAGCGGCAACTACAATTACGTCAGGGACGGGGCCAACCAGGCGCTGAACCGGCTTGTCGAATATCTGCTGCGCCAAGGCGCGGCGGTGCGCATCTATTCGCCCACCGTACCCAACCCGGCGCTGCCGCCGATGGGCGAGGTGGTCCACATCCCGTCCGTCGCCATCCCGCGCCGCAAGGAATATCGTTTCCCGCTGCGCATTCCGCCGAGCGTCCGCGACGACATCCGCGCCTTTGGCCCCAACATCTTCCACATCGCCAGCCCGGACGTGCTCGGCCACAGCGCGGTGAAGCTGGCGCGCAAGTGGCGGGTGCCGGTGGTCGCCTCCGTCCACACCCGCTTCGAAACCTACCTGCGCTATTACGGCTTCGGCTTCGCCGAGCCGGTGGTGGAGGGCATCCTTCGCCGCTTCTACCGAAGCTGCGACGCCATTTTCGCGCCGTCCCGGTCGATGGCCGAGTTGCTTCGCGAACAGCGCATGAGCCGCGATGTCGGCATCTGGACCCGGGGCATCGACACGGAGGTCTTCAACCCCGGCCGCCGCGATCTTGAATGGCGCCGCGGCTTCGGGATCGGGGACGACATGCCGGTGGTCGGCTTCGTCGGCCGGCTGGTGATGGAAAAGGGCCTCGACATCTTCTCCGACGCGATCGACCGCCTCGGCGCGCGTGGCGTCCGCCACAAGGTGCTGGTGGTCGGCAAAGGGCCGGCGCGCGAGTGGTTCGAGCAGCGGCTGCCCCAGGCGGTGTTCGCAGGCTTTCAGGAGGGCCCGGACTTGGGCCGCGCGGTCGCCTCCATGGACATGCTGTTCAACCCGTCGGTCACCGAGACCTTCGGCAACGTCACGCTGGAAGCGATGGCATCTGGCCTTCCCGTGGTGGCGGCCAAGGCGACCGGCAGCACGAGCCTGGTGAAGGACGGGGTGACGGGCCGCTTGGTAGCCCCTGACGACCTCGACGGCTTCGCCGCCGCGCTTGCGGCTTATTGCCAGGATGAGGTGGCGCGGAAAGCGGCGGGACAAGCGGGGAGCGAGGCGACCCGCCGCTTCGGATGGGACGAGGTCAACCAGGCGCTGGTCGACGGCTACCGGCGGGTCATCGCAGAAGCAGCGGCGCGGCGCGCTTAGCGCCCCCTCTCCGGCTCAATCCTCGAACGGCTCCACCTGCGTCCGCTTGCCGAGCAGGAACGCATCGGCGGCGAGGCGCAGCGGCGCGAGATCGACGTGGCTTGCACCGTTGGCGAGCAGCTCCGCGAAATGAACGTAGATGGCGGGATACTCACCCTCCCGGTGCCCAACCTCCTCAACACCGCCGACCACCAGCCGCGATCCGCCGTCGGCGAGCAGAAGCGCCGGCCCCTCTTCCGGCTTTACCTCGATCGTCCACGCCTCGCCGCCGCTGTGCCGCCAGTCGAACTCCGCCGACAGCGCACCCGAAGCGGCCGGGCTGGAGAAGCCGAGCGACGCGGCGATCGGCGTTTCGCGGTTCGCCGGAAACAGCAGCTCCGCCTCGCGCAGGATCAGGGTACCGGGGAAGATGTGGGTGGCGATGGACAATGCGTTAATGCCCGGATCGAACACGCCGAAGCCTCCGGGCGCCCAGATCCACTGCTGGCCGGGGTGCCATTTGCGCACGTCCTCGCGCCACACGATCCGCATCGCGGCGATCCGCTGCCCCTTGAGCCGCTCGGCCGCAGCGGCGACGGCGGGATTGTATTGCGCGTGCCAGGTGGTGAAGAGCGTCACCCCCTTTTCCGCAGTCAAGCGCGCCAGCTCCTCGCATTCGCCCAGCGTCACGCCGGGCGGCTTCTCGAGGAGGCAATGGAGCCCCGCCTCGAGGCACTCGCGCGCAACGTCGTAGCGCACGGATGGCGGCGTGCAGATGGCAACGGCGGTAATCCCGAGATCGGCGGCGAGCATTTCGCTGACGCTGCCGAAGGCGGGGATTGCGCTTGGGCTGCTGCCGGATCGGCTGACGGTGGCGGCAAGTTCGAAGGCTGGGTTGGCGGCGATGGACGGCGCGTGCTGGTCCTGGGCGATCTTGCCGAAGCCTACAATGGCGAGGCGGTGCACGGTCATCGCCCGCCGAGTCCCACAACATAGGCCCGCGCCTTCGCCAGCGTTTCCTCCGCGCTCTGCCCAGGCTTGTAAAGCCCGCCGCCAAGCCCGAAACCGTCCGCGCCCGCGTCGAGCCAGGGCTGCATCGAGTCAGGCGTCACCCCGCCGACCACCAGCACCGGCAAGTGCTTCGGAAGCACCGCGCGCTGGCCCTTCAAAACCGCCGGGCTTGCGCCCTCGGCCGGAAACAGCTTGAGCCCCGTCGCACCCGCGCGGATCGCATCGAAAGCTTCGGAAGGGGTGAAGTAGCCGGGCAGCGACACCATGCCCGCCGCCGCCGCCGCTTCGATCACCGGCGAGTGGGTATTGGGGGAAACAATCACCTGCCCGCCCGCATCCTTCACGCGCCCCACATCGGCCGGATCGAGTATCGTGCCGGCGCCGACCAGCGCCCGATCGGCAAGCGACCGCGCCAGCCGCTCGATGCTCCGAAACGGATCGGGCGAGTTAAGCGGCACCTCGACGATGCGGATGCCGCCTTCCCAAAGCGCCGCACCTATGTCTTCCGCCTCGTCAGGCGTGACGCCGCGGATGATCGCCACCAGCGGGCATTCGGCGAGGCGGGATTTCAGGGTGTCGAACGGGGTCATTGCACAAGCTCCGCAAGGTGGCGCGCTCCGGCGAGGAATGCGGTCTCGCCGTCCACCTCGCGCGTCTGCCGCCCGGCCACGGCGGCCGCCGCGGCGAACAAGCTGGTGAGTTCCGGCCGCGCCATCACCACGATCTCCGTCTCGCCCGCGAACCTGAGGCCGAAGCGCAAATCGGCGCCGATCAGAAGCCCGCTGGTGAACGACGCCGCATCCTCGCGCGCCGCCTTGCCAAGCAACACCCGCGCGCGGACGGAGAACAATTCCGCGCTGAGCACCTCCCCTTCCAACCCTGCCCGCACCCCTGCCTCGAAGGCAGGCCCCGGCCCGGCGGGAAGCGCAAGCAGGTCGGACAATATGCTTTGCCCCTTGAGCAGGTTGAACAGCTCGCCGGTCATCACCGTACGGAACAAGGTGATCCGGCCGTCCTCCAGCCTGATCCACTTATTGTGGGTGCCCGGGTGGCAGATTACCGCGTCGGGCGGCACGATCCCTTCGGCAAAGGCGCCGAGTATCTGCACTTCCTCGCCGCGCATCACGTCGGCCGCATCGCCGTTGGAGTAAGCAAGGCCCGGCACGATGCCGATCCGCCCCGGCTCAACCCACTTCACCCGCTGCGCAAGCTCGGGAAGTCCCGCCGGGCAGGGCGCATAAGGCGCCTCAACCCAGCCTCGGTTGGAACCGATCATGCCGGCAAGCAGCATCGGCAGGTCGCCCATCCGTTCGCGGATTTCCGCCACCGCGCCGTCGAAGCCGCCTTCGCCGACCGACAGGATGCCGCGATCGTCCTCCATCTCGCCGGTGAGCGCGCCGTCCGCACCCACGCGATAAGCGCGGCGGTTGGTGGTGCCCCAGTCGACCGCAACGAAACCTTCAGCCCAGCCCATGAACATCCTCTTTTCGCGGCCGCCATAACAGCCGCCTTTCCCCTCCGAAACCGATAGGATTGCCCGAAGCTCCCGATTGACCGGTCACGGGCAAAGGCGCAGCCTCTGAGGCTCCTGGGGGCAGCCGAAGGGGCCGGGCGCCGTGCAGACCAACATCATCATTCCCGTCTACGAAGGCGTCAACCTGCTCGACGTGGTCGGGCCGCTGGAAATGTTCTTCTGGGTCGATCAGGGTGAGAGCTTCCGCGCCGTCACCGTGTCGGAGGATGGAGACGCAGTCACCTCCGTCAACGGCATCAGCTTCCTCGGCAAGGAAAAGAGCCGCTTCGCCGACTGGACCGGGCCGGGCGCGCCCCGTGTCGATGCGCTCTGGGTGCCCGGCGGCGATCCCAACGCACTTCGGGCGATGATGGAGGATGCCGACCACCCTTATTTCCGCTTCATCCGCGACGTGGCGGGGCGGGCGACCTGGGTCTGTTCGGTCTGCGAAGGGGCATTGTTGATGGCGCGGGCGGGCCTGCTCGACGGCTATGAGGCGACGACGCACTGGGCATTCATCAACTGCCTCAAGGGCTTTTCCAAGGTGACGGTGATCGACGGGCTGCCGCGTTACTGCGTGTCGGGCAACCGCCTCACCGGCGGCGGCATTTCCTCCGGGCTGGACGAGGCATTGAAGCTGATCGAGCTGATGGCCGGCACCGCCGCCGCCGGTTCCGTCCAGCAGACCACCCAATATTTCCCAAACCCGCCGGTGATGAATCCGATCACCGCCATTCCGCCCTGCAGCCAGCCTTATCCCGGAGCCGGTTAACCGCCGGCCCTCGCAACTTTCCGTCCCCCAGTCCCTTTGTGCAGGAAGCGCGGGCGTGGTGGAGGTAGCAACGCCGCAAGCCGTCCGCTAATCGCTCACACGAGAGCAGCAGACGGAGGGCGTCATCGCCAATTTCATGTTCGCAACCGGGATCGAAAACAGCATCCCGACCATCAATAACGGCCGCACCCGAGTCGACCAGATGGACGTCTGCGGCCATTACACCCACTGGCGCACCGACTTCGACTGTGTCGAGGATATCGGCATCCAGTATCTTCGCTACGGCCCGCCTCTGCACACCACCTTCCGCGCGCCCGGCCTGTACGATTGGGAGTTCGCCGACGTCACCCTGGCCGAGCTCAAGCGCCGCAACATCATCCCGATCCTCGATCTGTGCCACTTCGGCGTCCCCGACTGGATCGGCAATTTCCAGAACCCGGACTTCCCCCAGCTCTTCGCCGCCTACGCCGCCGCCTTTGCGGAACGGTTCCCGTGGATCCAGCTCTACACGCCGGTCAACGAGATGTTCATTTGCGCCGTCTTCTCGGCGAAGTACGGCTGGTGGAACGAGCAGGCGACGGATGACAGGAGCTTCGTCACCGCCATCAAGAACATCGTCAAAGCCAATGTGCTTGCGATGATCGAGATCCTGAAGCGACGCCCGGACGCGATCTTCGTTCAGTCGGAAAGCTCCGAATATTTCCACGCCGACAGCCCATCCGCCATCGGCCCCGCCGAGTTCATGAACGCCCGCCGCTTCCTTACCCTCGACCTTAATTACGGGCGGCGGGTGGACAGCGAGATGTACGAATATCTCATGGACAACGGGATGACGCGGGATGAGTACCACTTCTTCCTCACCCACCGGCTGAAGCAGCACTGTATCCTCGGCAACGATTATTACATGACCAACGAGCACCGGGTGTTCGCCGACGGCCATACCGAGGCGTCGGGCGAGGTGTTCGGCTACAGCGAAATCACCCGCCAATATTATGAGCGCTACCACCTCCCCGTGATGCACACGGAGACCAACCTTCGCGAAGGGCCCAAGGGCGACGAAGCGGTGCAGTGGTTGTGGAAGGAATGGGCGAACGTCCTGCGCATCCGCAACGTCGGCATCCCCACCGTCGGCTTCACCTGGTATTCGCTGACCGACCAGATCGACTGGGACACGGCCCTTCGCGAACAGAACGGCAATGTGAACCCGCTCGGCCTGTTCGATCTCGACCGCAACATCCGCGCCGTCGGCAAGGCGTATAAGAAGCTGATCCGCGACTGGCGCGACGTGCTTCCCGCCTCCAGCCTGTGCCTTTCGGTACCGATCGTGCCGCCGCATCTGTGGGCGGGCGCACAGGCAAAGGAGCAACGCGTCGACTCGGCGACGCGCCGCGACGCGATCCCGGCCGAACCGCAGAACGACGCCTAAGGAGTTCACCATGAAGATCGCCAAAATCGAGACCTTCCTTGTTCCGCCGCGCTGGCTGTTTGTCCGTGTCGAGGCGGATGAAGGCGCTGTCGGCTGGGGCGAGGCGAGCCTGGAAGGGTGGGCCGAAGCGGTGGACGGCGCTTTCGAAGCGCTTCGCGACCGCTTCATCGGCCACGATCCCTACCGCATCGAGGACATCTGGCAGATCGCCTATCGCGGCGGCTTCTACCGCGGCGGGGCGGTGCTGATGTCGGCGCTTGCCGGACTCGAACAGGCTCTGTGGGACTTGAAGGGCAAGGCGCTCGGCCTCCCCGCCTGGGAGATGATGGGCGGCCGCGTGCGCGACTCGATCCGGGCCTATGCCTGGATAGGCGGCGACCGGCCCGACGACATTGCCGGCGCGGCACAGGCGCGGCGCGACCAGGGCTTCTCCGCCGTCAAGATGAACGCCACCGCCGAGATGGACTGGATCGGCACGCCCAAGGCGTTCGACGAGGTGATGGCGCGCGTCGAAGCGGCGCAGGGCGTCGGCATCGATGTCGGCCTCGATTTCCACGGCCGGGTCCACCGCCCGATGGCGAAACAGCTCGCCAAGGTGCTGGAGCCGATGGGGCTGCTCTTCATCGAGGAGCCGCTCCTGTCCGAGAACCCGGAAGGCCTGGCGCAGATCAGCCATATGACCTCCACGCCCATCGCGCTCGGTGAGCGGCTTTATTCGCGCTGGGACTTCAAGCCGTTCTTCGAGGCCGGCGCGGTGGACATCATCCAGCCGGATCTAAGCCACGCCGGCGGGATCAGCGAATGCCGGCGCATCGCGGCGATGGCGGAGGCGTATGACATTGCGGTCGCGCCGCACTGCCCGCTTGGGCCGCTTGCGCTCGCCTCCTGCCTGCAGCTCGCCGCCACCACGCCGAACGTCGCCATCCAGGAGATGAGCCTCGGCATCCACTACAATGTCGGCCACGACCTCCTGGAGTTCATCACCGACAAGGATGTGCTGACGCCGGTGGACGGCTTCCTGCCGATCCCGAGCGGCCCCGGCCTCGGCATCACCATCGACGAGGACGCTGTGCGCGAGGCGGCGAAGACCGGCCACCGCTGGCGCAACCCGATCTGGCGCCAAAAGGACGGCAGCTTCGCCGAATGGTGAAAGTGAAATCCTCCCCCGGGCAGGCAGGGGAGGAAATAGCTTACGCGACGGCGCGAAGGCGCTTGGCGGTACCGAGCGAGCAGATGCCCAGTTCGTCCTCGAGGCGGCTGAGCTCCCGCTCGCGCGACTGGCGCCAGGCGTCAGCGTAGCGCGCGTCGCACTCGGCTTCCTCGGCGGTCTGCGGGCGGAAGAAGCTGACGCTCAAGTGGCGGCCAAACACATCGTCGCCCCGCATCTTCACTTCGGCGGCTGCCGCGTCCGGAAGCGTGTCCCGAACTTCAATCAACCGCGCGATCAGCTCGTCGAGCGAGCTGTGATCCTTGATTTCCACAAAATCTTTGACATGCTTACTCATGGTACATCCCCTCCCCGCACAATCCCCGGGGCGAATCTAGCGCAGGGACGAATCCCTCCGCAATGCTAACCTAGATTTATCCACAGAGAAGTTTCGCCAGGCTGAATGCTGCGCACAAAAAGAGGCACCATCCATGACCCGCGTTGGCCCCCCGACCCTTACCCGCAGCGCTCTTTCGCTGGTGCTGAAACCGGAAGCCGGCGGCAGCATCGCCCGCTTTGATTACGCCGCGCCGAACGGAAAGAAAATACCGGTTTTACGCGGTAGCGACGACGAAGCGGCGGACGTGCTGGCACAAGGCAGCTTCCCGCTCGTCCCTTATTCGAACCGGATCCGCGGCGGCCGCTTCGCCTTTCGCGGCCGCGAGGTGCGCATCGCGCCGAACATGGCGGGCGACCCGAGCCCGCTCCACGGCCAGGGCTGGCTCGCACCGTGGGAAGTGGTGCGGCTTGAGGAAGCGGAGGCCGAACTGCGCTTCGTCCACGAGGCTGGCGAGTGGCCCTGGGCGTACGAAGCGCGGCAGCTCTTCACGCTCGACGAAGCAGGCCTGACGCTGGTGCTGACCTGCACCAATACCGGCGCGGAGCCGATGCCCTGCGGCCTCGGCCAGCACCCTTATTTCCACTGCACCCCGGAAACGGTGCTCGACACGCAGGTGGAGAGCGTCTGGACGATCGACGAGCACGTACTTCCGGTGGAGAAGCAGCCCGCGACCGGCCGCTTCGACCTGCGCAATCGTCCTGTGGCAGGTCAGGACCTCGACCACGGCTTCGGCGGCTGGGGCGGCTCTGCAACCGTGGAAGACCCAAACCTCCCCTTCCGCCTCACCATGTCCTCGCCACACGCCCGCTTCTTTCAGCTTTATTCCCCCGTGTCCGGCGACATCTTCGTGATCGAGCCGGTCAGCCACGCCAACGCCGCGCTGAACGCGCCGGAGAAGGAATGGGCGGAACTCGGCTTGCGTGTGCTGGACCCGGGCGAGACGATGACGCTGACCATGCGAATCGACGTCACGCCGGTTCAGTAGCTTGCCGGCTCCAGCAGCCCTTCGATCGTGTGGTGCTGGATGATCGGCTTCAGCGCATCCGCCACCCGATAGGTCAGGTGATCGCGCACCAGCGGCGGAAGCGAGGCGAGATAGCTTTCCGTCACCTGCAGATCGTGGTGCTGCGCGTTTGTGGCGTCCGGCGCGTCCACGCCCACCACCAGCACCGGCCGCGGCTGGTCCGACCGGTTGGCGGTGCCCCGGTGGATGGTCAGCGCCGAGCGCACCGACATGTCGCCCATCTGCGGCATCTTCTGCTGAGCGCGTTCGGCGTAGCGGGGCCACAGATGCTTGGGCGGAAACATGCCTTTGTCGCACCCTTCGAACTGGTCCCACTGCGTCCCCGGCGCGACCTCGAACGGCCCCATCTCCGGCACCGTGTCCACCGCTGTTAGGTTGAAGGCGAGCGAGTTCAGCCGCCGCCCCCTCGTGGTCGCTTCCGGCACAAAGAAGTCGCGGTGCCACGGCTGGTCGGCCGCGCCCGGAAAGGGGATGTCGAAGCCGACCTCGACGATTTTATAGTCCGGCCCAAGCACTGTTTCGCACACGGCAACGAACCAGGGATGGGTGGCGATGTCGACGAAGCCGCGGATCCGCTCCGGATGCACTTCCACATACCAGCGCTGCGGCCCGCGCGGCAGCGCCCCGCCGGGCGTCGCTTGGGCTTCGGCGAACAGGGTGTCGATGTCCTCCCGCATCCGCTCCGCCCAGTCGCGGGAGAAGGCGCCCTTCAGCGCGGTAATTCCATCGCCGTAGAGCGCGCGCATGATGTCGGCGGGTTCGTAGGTGGGGTTGAGATCGGCGTCGGCCATCGTAATCGTCCCGCTTGCAATGGCTTGGAGAATAAGCGCTTTCGCCCACGCGGCCTAGAGGGCGGAAAGCACCGCCGGAAGCTCCCGCTCCGCGCGCGCATGCGCCGGGGCGTCGTCGACATCGACCCACCAGCCGTCGCCGATGTCGAAGGTGTAAGCGCGGCCCTCCGCCGCAAGCGCGGCCACCCCTTCGGACAGCGAGCCAGCCCCGCCCGCCGCGACGCTTGCCGCCAGCGCCTGGAGCAAAGCGGGCCCGGCAATGAACAGGCCGGTATCCACCGCGTCGTAGCTCGGCAGGTCCTTGGCGATGGCCGTGATCCGCCCCTCCCCGTCCAGCCTCACCTTGGTTGCATCGTCGAGGTCGAGATCGGGCCGGGTGATCCGGTAATCGACGCCGAGCGTCAGCGCCGCTTCCGCCCGCCGCCCGTGAATCAGGCGCCGGAGAATAACGGGGTCGAACAGGTGGTCGGACATCAGCAAGATAAACTCGCCGTCCAGCCGCGGCGCTGCGGCGAGGACGGAAAAACCGTTGGGCCGCGCCCAATCCTCGTTGCGGACGGTCTCAATTCGAAGGCCCGTGCGCTCCGCCAAAGCGCCAAGCGCCGCCTCCAGCGGCAGCGGCTCGTAGCCGGTCACCACCACGAACGCGCTCGCGCCACCCGCGGCCGCCAGACGGACGATATGCTCGATCAACGGTACCCCGGCGATTGTCGCCAGCGGCTTGGAGGCGGCAAGCGCGCGGAGGCGCGTGCCCTGCCCCGCGGCGATGATCACGCACTTCACGGCTTCGCTTGCCGACGCAAATATTGGCTTTTCATTGCGCCGCTTTAGAACGAAGGACGATGCCGAACGAGGGGGAAGTTGCGAAGGCCATGGGCGACGGCGCGATCGACGGGGCTGCACAGCCGGTGAAGACCCGGCCGGCGGAGCTGGAAGACGGGCTCAACCGCTTCGTCTACCACCCGCTCTCGCACGGCATCGCCCGCCTCCTGCGCCACACGCCGGTGACGCCGAACATGGTGTCGGTGTCGAGCTTCCTGTCCATCGTCGCGGCGGCGGCGGCTTATACCACGCTGCCATTGCCGCAGAGCGTAGCGATCGGCCTCGGCTTCCACATCCTGTGGCACATCCTGGACGGCGCCGACGGCGATCTCGCCCGCTTGTCCGGCCGCACGTCGCCTCTGGGCGAAGTGATCGACGGCATCTGCGATTATGCCGGCCACGTCATCCTCTACACGGCTCTGGCTTTCTATGCCGGCGGCTGGTGCTGGGTGGTGACGCCGCTGGCCGCCGCCTCCCGTATTCTTCAGGCCAACCATATCGAAAGCGTGCGCCGCACCTACCTTTGGCGCGCCTATGGCGTGCCGTGGATCGGCCAGACCAAAGCAAGTGTGGAGGGAAGCAGTGTGCTCTCCGGCCTCACCAGCCTCTACGTCGCCGTCGGCGCCTGGCTGAACCCGCGCAGCGAGGAAGCGGACCGGGCGTTCGCTGCGCGCGGCGAGGCGGCTTATCCCCTCGCGCGGAGCATCGGCCGGCGCGCCCTCGCCTTCCAGGAATGGCTCGGCCCCAACCGCCGCACCTTGCTTCTCGGCCTCAGCATGGCAGTGGGCTCACCCCTCTGGTTCTTCCTCGTCGAGGCGACGATTTTCAACATTCTCCTGGTCGCCTCGGTACGCCGCCAGCGCAAGGTCAATGCCGAGCTCGCCGCCGCCTTAGCCTAAGTCCAGCCAGAAGCGGATCAGGTAGGCCACAGCGCCGACCACCAGCACGCCGGCTGTCCACAGCCCGAGGAACCAGGCGAGCCGCCGCGCCACCTTAGTGATAACCCTCCTCGCCGACCTTGCCGCGGAACACCCAATAGGACCAGGCGGTGTAGAGAAGGATCAGCGGGATCAGCACGGCGGCGCCAATCAGCATGAACAGCTGGCTCGCATAGGGCGCGGCGGCCTGCCAGATCGAGACGCGGCCGGGGATCACGTCCGGCCAGATGGAGACGGCGAGCCCGGCAAGCGTCAGCCCGAACAGCGCCAGAGACCAGGCGAACGGCGCCCAATCGCGGCGCCCGGAAAGGCTGCGCCAGGCAAGAAACGCCGCGCCCGTCACCAGCAGCGGCATCGGCACGGTGACGAGCAGCCCCGGCCACTCGAACCAGCGGGTGAAATATTTCGGCTCAACGAATGGTGTCGCTAGGCTCACCACGCCGATCGACAGCAGCAAGGCGGGAAGCAGCCGCTTCGCCCAGCGCCGCGCCTGATCCTGCAGCGGCCCTTCCGTTTTCCAGATCAGCCAGCCCGCGCCGAGCAAGGCATAGCCCGCGACCAGGCTCGCGCCGGTCAAGAGGCTGAACGGCGACAGCCACTCCCACCAGCCGCCGCCATAAGCGCGGCCGGTGACGGTGATCCCTTGCAAAAGGGCGCCGAGCGTCACCCCTTGCGCAAAGGTCGCAACCAGCGAGCCGAGAAAGAAGCCGGCATCCCAAAGCTTGCGGTGATCCGGATCGCGCCAGCGAAATTCGAACGCCACGCCTCGGAATACCAGCCCGAGCAGCATCGCGATCAGCGGCGCATACAGAGCCGGCAGGATGATGGCGTAGGCAAGCGGGAACGCCGCCAAAAGCCCGCCGCCGCCAAGCACCAGCCAGGTCTCGTTCCCGTCCCACACCGGCGCGATGGCGTTCATCGCCTGGTCCCGCTCCTTGCCAACGGGAAAAGCCGGAAACAGGATGCCGATGCCGAGATCGAAGCCGTCCATCACCACGTAAGCGGCGACTGCAAAGGCAATCAGAAACGCCCAGACGATTGTGAGGTCCACCTCTAGTGCCTCCCCATCGAAGAGGGGGAGGCGGACCAGCGAAGCTGGTGGAGGGGTAATTGGCGCAGGCCGCCGAGGTTCTCGCGGGAAACGCTGACCTCACGGCAGCTACCCCTCCACCACCCTATGGGTGGTCCCCCTCCCCCCGCTTCGCGCAGGGAGGCACAAGATTGCAGAGCCTCCCTCACTCCGCCTCCTCCGTCCGCTCCGGCCGGGGATCGGCGCCTGGCCGCCGCATCGAGGCGGACGGCGTAATCCCCGCCGTTCGGATCGGCGCATGCGCTTCGCCGCTTTCGCCGGTATGCGGAGGATGCCCCATCAGCTTCAAAATGTACCAGGTGCCGGCGCCGAACACGACGAAGTAGACGATCACGAATACCAGCAAGGACGTCGCCACCGCCGGCGCTTCAATCGGTGCCCGCGCATCGGCGGTGCGCAGCAGGCCGTAGACCACCCAGGGCTGGCGGCCGACCTCCGTGGTGATCCAGCCGGCGATCACCGCGACGAAGCCCGAGGGCCCCATCACCAGTGCGAAGCGGTGCAGCCACGTCCACGTGTACAGCCCCTTGCGAAGCCGCGCGACTACGCTCCACAGGCCGAGCAGCAGCATCAGCATGCCGAGCCCAACCATCACCCGGAACGACCAGAAGACGATCTCGGCCGGCGGGCGGTTCTCCTTCGGGATCGTCTTCAACCCGGCAAGCGGCGCGTTTGCATCGTGCTTCAGGATCAAGGACGAAAGCTTTGGAATCTCGACAAGAACGTGCGTCTTCTCCGCCGCGCTGTCCGGGTGGCCAAGCAGGATCAGCGGCGCGCCGTTCGGATAGCTTTCGAAATGCCCCTCCATTGCCATCACCTTGGCAGGCTGATGCTCCAGGGTATTGAGCCCGTGAAGATCGCCGACGAAGATCTGCACCGGCGCCACCAACGCCGCCATCCAAAGCGCCATCGAAAACATCTTGCGCACGCCCGCCGTGTCGCGGCCCTTCAAGAGGTGCCAGGCCCCGACGCCGCCCACCACCAGGGCCGTGGTCAGATAAGCGGCGATCACCGTGTGGACGAGCCGGTAGGGAAAGCTCGGGTTGAAGATGATTTGGAGCCAGCCGGCGGCGGGCACGAACTGCCCGACGTCGTTCACCGCAAAGCCGACCGGCGTCTGCATCCAGCTGTTGACGCTCAGGATCCAGAAGGCGGAAATGAACGTGCCGAGCGCAACCATACAGGTGGCCAGGAAGTGGAGCTTCTTGCCCACCCGCTCCAGCCCGAACAGCATCACGCCTAGGAAGCCCGCTTCAAGAAAGAAGGCGGTAAGCACCTCGTACGCCATCAGCGGCCCGATCACCGGCCCGGCCTTGTCGGAGAACACCGACCAATTTGTGCCGAACTGATAGCTCATCACAATGCCGGACACGACGCCCATCGCAAAGGCGATTGCGAAGATCTTCAGCCAGTAGCGGAACAGGGTGAGGTAAACCTCTTTCCCGGTTTTCAGCCAAAGCGCCTCCAGCACCGCGAGGTACGAGGCGAGGCCGATGGAAAAAGCGGGGAAAATGAAGTGGAACGAGATGGTGAACGCGAATTGGATTCGCGCCAGCAGCAATGCGGTATCGCCCTCGCCCATGGCCGCGCCGATAGCATGGGCGAACGCGCGCTGCGCCTGCTATTTTCGAACGGTGAAGTGCGTTTTGCGCATGCACGATGCGGGCTCGAACATGCCGATCGGCATCGCTTCCGCCTCGGCCGCCGGGTCGCGGGCCAGCGCTGCGGCGTTGTACCAGAGCGCCGCGCCAAGCTCGCGCGCGAACAGCCGGGCCGGCGCCCGGTCCTCCACCTGCGGCGGCGCCTTGTAGACGCTGAGGTCCGGCCGAAAAGCGTCGAAGGCGATGGTCACCGGCTCCTCCCCTTCCGCGCCGTCGGGAAGCTCCGCCTCCGGCGCGTCCTCCTCCAGGCTGCGCAAGGCGGCGGCGGGATCGAGATCGGGCATGATGATCGTGCCGCCATAGCCGTTGGGCGCGTGAAAGCTGAACCAGTAGGTCCGCTTCGGAGTCTTGAGCCAGAAAGCGAGATCGGAGGCGAGCGGCATGCGCGGATCGTAGCGCGCAAAGCCGGCGGTAAAGCGCGGGTCGCTCCGCAGCGCGTACACTTGCCGGTCGATCGGGCAGTTCGGCTGCGCAAGCTGCGCGGCGGCGGCAAGCATGAATCCCAGCATGGCGATTCCTTCCTCCGCGACGGATACTCACACGCGGCGTCACTGTTTACGCCCCCTCCTCAAACGCAAGCAATCCGTCGGGAATCTTGAACGAACATACACCGGCCGCCGCACACGCACCTCACGCAGCGCTCATAATCGACTAAACACAAAGCTCGCCACGCGAAGCTCCTCAGCCATGAAGAGCAAGCCGTGCCGGTGATCTTCGAAGTTGACGCTGCAAGAAAGCGGGCACGCAGTGGGCGGCAAGCGCCGGGCTTATATAATATCCTTGGACGTTTGTGCAGCCCTCCGCCTCAAGGGCCTCATACTCTTCTGCGGTTTCTACGCCTTCGGCTGTGCTCGCCATTCCAAGTTCTTTGGAAATACCGATTGCAGCACGGACGATGACGCGAGAGTTATCGCTCGTGGTAAGTTTATTTATGAAGCAGCGGTCTATCTTTATTCGATCAAACGGAAAACTCAGCAAGTAGCTGAGGCTCGAATAGCCTGTACCGAAATCGTCCATGGCGATGCTGATCCCCATGCTCCGGAACTCGTGAAGGCAGTTTAACACAAATTCGCTTTTTTGAAGCAGCAGGCTTTCGGTAATCTCCAGCTCCAAGCGGCTGGGATGTAAACCGGAGTCCGCAAGCGCTGCCCGGACGGTGCTCACGAAATCAAGATCCTCGAACTGCACCGGCGACAGGTTCACCGCGACCTGGACGTCGTCCGGCCACGCGGCGGCTTCGCGGCATGCTGCTTTCAGCACGAATTTACCCAGTGCATGGATAAGC
This sequence comes from Allosphingosinicella sp., assembly GCA_036399095.1. Taxonomy (GTDB): domain Bacteria; phylum Pseudomonadota; class Alphaproteobacteria; order Sphingomonadales; family Sphingomonadaceae; genus Allosphingosinicella. Next base: position 56,897 of record DASWNT010000007.1, on the reverse strand, counting down.
TTTGTTTCTTCGGCGATGGAAATGAACTCACGCGGTTGGATGATCCCGCGGGTAGGGTGCCTCCACCGAAGCAAGGCTTCGAAACTGCGCACAGATTGATCGCCGGTGCGAACGATCGGCTGGTAGTACAGCGCGAACTCACCGTTGGCGAGCGCCGCCTGCAGCTCCATTTCGCTGGAACGGCGAGCCTGCTGCCCCGCGTTCATGCTGCACTCGTAAAAGCAAAATCGGCTTCGGCCGTCGGCCTTGGCGCGATACAGCGCCAGGTCGCTTCTTTGCATCAACTCCGCCTCGCCGGAAGCGTCTGCAGGTGCCAGCGCTATCCCGATCGAAACGCCGATCCGCACCTGGTGCCCATCTATCGAGAACGGCTCACACAGTTGCGCCACGATTCGGGCCGCCAGGGCGCTCGCCTCCTCCTCCGGATTTTCTAAAGGAGCTTGCAGGATCGCGAATTCATCGCCCCCAAGCCGAGTGATGACATCGCCGCTGCGCACGATAGCGCGAAGTCTGCCACTAACCTGCCGCAGAAGCTCGTCGCCCGCCGAGTGCCCAAAGGCGTCATTGACCGCCTTGAACCGATCGAGATCCAGCGCATGCAGGGCAAAGGTCTGGCCTGCCTCTGCACGATCCAGGAATGCCCGTAGTTGCCCGGCAAAGTGCGTTCTGTTTGAAAGCCCGGTGAGTGGATCGTGGTTGGCAAGAAATGAAATGCGCTCTTCTGCGCGCCGCCTTTCGGTTATGTCTTCATGAGTGGCGACCCAACTGCCATCCTCAAGAGCCCTCCGCTGGATGCTGATGATACGTTCGCTGGGAAGCTTCAGTTCGCTAATCGAGCAGTTTGGATCGCCGATCTCCAGCAACTCGCGGATGTATGTCTCGAGCCCTGTTGGAGACATGTCGCCGGGAGGATGATGTTCCACGATCTCCCGCAACGGAGTCAAAGGCGCAGTAAGATGTGTCGGAAGATCATAAAGCTCAGCGAAACGGCGATTGCAGGTTATCAGCCGATTCAGGCTGTCGAACATGCTCAGACCCTGCGCCATGTTGCTTAACGCCGCGTCGCTGATCGCGCCCTGCTGCTTGACCTCATTGGCAAGACCGGCCCGTATCATCAAGCTGACCGCTATCGGGATGCTCGAAAGAATAGCCGACAGGAAATACAGCTGAAGGAAAAGTATGCGGCCGCCCAGGCCCAGCTCGGGATAGGCAGCGATGGGTCCGATGCCCTTGGCGGTGAGGGCGGTGCCGATACCCATAATCGCCACTGCGCCCGCAGTCGCGCCGGGAAGGCCGGTGCGTAGCGTCAGCAGGACGAGCAGCGGCAAAATTAAAAACAAAAGGGCAACGCTGTCGCTGAAAAGGAACACCAGACCGGCGGCGCCGGCAACCGCGGCGATCAGGGCAATGGCCTGCACGAGGTGCCACGATCGAAGATTGAGGCGGAGCGCGGGCTCGGTCCAGCTGAGTATCAGTGGCGTCACCAGAACGATGCTGATCGAGTCGGTGGTAACTATCTTGTAAAACAGAAGCAGCGACGCGTCGGCCGCCTTTGGGTGTCCGCTCGCCAGCAGGATCAGGTCTATCGCCATGTTCGCGGCGGCTACGGAGAGCAGGGTGGAACAGACCAGCAGCACGAACCAACGCGCCGAAACGAACCACGTGTTAAGGTCGCCGAAACGCGAAAGCAGCAGGGCAACCAGCAGGGCCCCCGACAGGTTTCCGAAAGCGTTGATCCACGCCATGACACGGTCAGGATTGGGGTTCACGGTCAGCTCGGCCACAGCGCACAGCAAGAGAAGCACCGGCCAAGTTGCGCGGCGATTCCGAAGAAATGCGACGACCAGGATCGCCGGAGCCGGGAATATCGGAGAAATTTCAAGGTCGGCGAGGCTGCTCAGGTAAACGCTGAGGAAAAGCATGGCCGCGTAGGTAAGCGGCACCCAAACAGCCACCCGCCACGTGGGCAGGTAGGAGGATATGCTCGACAAAATCGGTCCGGCATCCGGGCCGCCGCCTCTTACGCTGGTCGCCAACATCCACTCACCCCCGAGGCTATATCTAAAAAACTCCGCTTTAGATCGCTTCATCGAAACGGTAGAGTCAGGCTTGTATATTCAACATTATGAACAAATTATGATAAGACTTACCGGGTTTGAACTAGTTGTTCGCAAAAGCTGCGAGTTGATCGCCGACAATTCGCCTTCTGCGCCACTTTGGTCACGGATGGTCTGCAGCCAACGGCACAACCACGTCGCCATGCGCCCCGATCCGGGGAATTTAAACGAACACGCTCCAGCCGGTGCGTTCGACGAGCTGCTCAAGCGCGACTTGGCCAACCAGCGACGTCCCTGCCTCCGTCAGGCCCGGCGACCAGACGCAGACCGCGCCCGTCCCGGGGATCACCGCAAGGATCGCGCCGCTCATCGCGCTCTTGCCGGGCAAGCCGATGCGGAAGGCGACGTCGCCGGACACGTCGTAATGGCCACTGGTGAGCATCAGCGCGTTGATCCGCCGCGAGCGTGACGGCGTACACACCGCGTCGCCGGTGGCGGTGTCCACCCCGTCGAACGCCAGAAACAGAGCGGCGCGCGCGAGTTGGCGGCAGGTCATCGCCACCGAGCAGCCGTGATAGTAGTAGGAGAGCACCTCTTCCGGCGCGTTCTTGAGATTGCCGAAGGCGGAGATGAAGTAGGCCAAGCTGCGATTGAACGCGCCCGCGCGCGATTCCGACATCGCTATTCGCTCGTCGATGCCGATCGAATCGTCTCCCGCCCGCTCGCGCAGGAAGCCGAGAAGTTCCTGGCCGGCTTCGTCGGCGCTGCGGCGGCCGAGAAGCTGGTCGCACACCACGAGCGCGCCGGCGCTGGTCAGCGGGTTGCGCGGTTTGCCGCGGGCGAGTTCGAGCTGGATGATCGAATTGGCCGGCGTCCCCGCCGGTTCACGCCCGACATGGTTCCAAAGCGCCGCCTTTACGTGGTGCAGCGCCAAGGCAAGGCTGAACACGTAGGAGATGCTCTGGATCGAGAACGGCTCGTCGCCCTCGCCCGCGACGAAGCTGGTGCCGTCCTTCAGCACCAGGGCGATGCCGAACTTCTTCGGATCGACGCCTTTCAGCGCCGGGATGTAGGACGCGACCTGGCCCTGGCCGCGATAAGCGTGAACGCCGCCCAGCACGTCGTCGACGAGCGCTTGATAATCCATGGGCTAGATGCGCTCCGGGTAATCGGGCTGAATGTCGGTCGGGATGTGGGCCGCGGTTGCAAGCACCGCCCGCGCCCGATCGTCCAGCCGTGCGTAGCGGTCGAAGAATGCCCTGGTTCCGGCATAATCGCCATTGCCCTGGAAGCGGACCAGAATGGCGGTGAGCTCGCGAATGCCGGCTTCGAGCTTCGGGTAGTCAAGGCGGTAGCGGCCGGCGCGCGCATCCCACTCGAACGCCCCCTTTTCTTGCAGGTAGCTGTACTGCAGCGCCGCGCCGCGCCCATGCGCCTCGTCCGTTCCGAAGCGGACCGCCCGGAAGATGCCGGCGAAATATGTCGCAAGCGCTTCCTCCCGCTCCGCCGCCGGGAGTTCGCCGCGGTCCATCATGTAGAGGATGTTGTAGACGCCCATCACGTCGGCTTTGGCTTCCTCGCTCGCGGAGTAGACGTCCCGCAGCTCGGCGTTGACCGTAGTCTGCCGCCCGCCGACGCTGATCGTTCCTGGCCCCAGGCTGTGCGACAGCTCGTGGAACAGCGTCTCATTCTCCATATACTTCTTGGTGACCAGCCGGGCCTGCTCCGGCACCAGCACCAGCCCCGCCATCGGCGCAAGGATGCGGTCGTATTTGGCGCCGAGCACGTTGGCGAGGATCACCTTCTTGGCGCCCTTTTGCTCCCGCACCCGCTCGTCGTTGGGCAGGTTGAAGGCGATCGTCTGCACGCCCGGCACATTGTCGCCGCCGCCATGAACCTGGTCGGCGACCAGGATCGGCGAAGTGAAGGGGCGGCTGAAATTCTTGTACCGCTCCTCCACCGGGAGGTTGCGCTCCATGTCGGCGAGGAGGTTCTTGTACTTGGCGAGCGCGGCGCTTTCCTGCGGGTCCTGGACGGTGACGAAGGCTTCGAACGCCGTTTTGGTGCCGTAGAGCGTGTCGGTGTAAACTTCGTAGGGCCCGATCACGACTTCGATCGGCGTGCCGGACACGTCCATCCAGGCAAGCTCGCTTTCGTAATAATCGTTGGTCCGGAACGCCTTGGCGCGCAGGCTTAGGAACCGCTTCAAGCTCGCATTGGACGTCCGCGCCGCGGCCCGCTCGAGCAGCTTCGCCGCCGGCTCAAGCCATTGCTTATATTCGGTGCTGTACGGCACCGCGACGAGCCGGTTCCCCTGCCGCTTCACGACGGTATAGCCGCTGGTCAGCGCTTCCTTTTGCGCCGGGTTGGCGGCGAGATAAGCCTCGAACGCTTCTTTGGTGAGATCGGCGGGATAGAAGCCGGCGCCCGCCGGCATGGCGACGCCGCCGTAGAACGGGTGGTTCTCGGCCAAGGTATCCCACGGCCCGAAATGCAGGTCGAACATGTCGAGCAGCTGCGCCTTCTGCGGGTGGCGGCTGCGGGCGATTTCGGCGCGGATCGTCGGGTTCTCCGTCGACCGCTGGCGAAGGTAAATGGGGTTCATCAGCTCGGCCGCCTGGATGAGGAGGTTCACCACCTCCCGCTCCTCCGCGTTGAGAAAGGCGGTGTCCGGCCGCATGTCGATGCGCGCAATCTTGGCCCGCGACGCGGCGAGGTCATATGCCCCGTGCCCCGCAGCCGGCGGCGGTACCGGCTGCGGCTGCGCACCCTTCCCCGCGCAAGCGGCGGTGGCGAGCAGCAGAGCCACGATCAGGGGTTTACGCATCCTCATCTCCTTCAAGGCACAGGACGCCCTTACCCGCCCCTCGTTCCGATTGGAACGGTTACGGCATGACGACCTTAGTCATTGGGAGCAGGATCGTCGCGGGCAGTGCGCGGCGGATCGGCCGCCGTGCGCCGGAAGCGAATGTTCTGGCCATTCTAACTCACTGGCCAGTTGGAACGGCTTTAAAAACAAGGGCCGACACTGAGTGCCGGCCCTTGCAGTTCGAACGGAGCCTTAGAAGCGCAGGCGGATGCCGGCGCGGGCGCCCATGCCTTCGCGGTTGTTCAGGAACTCGCCGCTTCCTTCAAAGAAGCCGCTGAGGTTGCCCGAACCGGCGATGTTGAGACCGACCAAAGCCTTCACGTAATCCTCTTCCTCCAGCGCCGCGGCGGTGAAGGTGTTGGTGCCGCTGGCGAAGACGACTTCGTCGCTTCCGCCGAATTCATGCACATAATGCGCACCGGCATAGAGGTTGGCCGTAGCGCCGCCGCTGACGCCGAAGGTGGTGCCGATCCGCGCGCCGGCAGAGCCGCGCAGGCCGTCATCGTCTTCAAACGTCACGCTGGTGCCGCGAACGGCGAAGCCGTCGAGGTCGCTCCGAACGTAGGAGATGGCCGCAACCGGTTCGATGTAGAGGCCGCGGCCGCCGATCCGGAGACCGGCTTCCACCGAACCGCCGTACAAGTTCCCGTCCATATCGACATTGAAGTTGCCGGACTGGCTGCTCGCCTCGATGTCCAGGATGTGGTCGTACTTGGCCAGGGCATTCACGAAGAACACGCCCGTCGAGAAGCGGGCATAGGCACCGACGTTCAAAGCGCGCATGCGCAGATTGTCGCCAACGCCGTCGAAGTTGACGTGGCTGTCGAGATAGCCGCCCGTCAGGCCAAAGGCGAAGCCGCCTTGCTCACCGACGCCGCCGCCGAAATCCACGCCCATCTGGCCGCCGTAGAAATCCTGGTCATACGAGAGGTCGACGTCGCGGGTCTGGCCGAAAGCGGTGAAGCTGTCGCCCTGATCCACTTCGCTGTTCCGGCCATAGCCCTGGAACCACAAGCGCATACCCGGCTGGCCGGCGTCGCCGCCGAACGCCGTGTCGCGCCCTTCCCGCATCTGCGCGGACCAGGCGTCGGCCGATTCATGCCAGACGTTGCGCAGCGCACCGAGGAAGGCCGTGGTGCGGAACGCGGTGTCGCTGGGGGTGCCGACAAGGGAGAAGCCGTTGTTGGTGAAGCCGAGCCGAAGCTCAACGAGACCAGCTTCGGTGCGCGGCAGAACGAAGGCCGTTGCCGAAGTGCCGGTACCGCCCTGAACCAGGACCGGTCCCTGGCCGAGCCGCGGGTCGCCGGTGATTGCGAGGTTCAGGGTCGTCGACCCCGTCGCCGCGCCGCCGACGTTCAACCGGTCGACGGTGATGGTGTTGCCGAAATTCACGTCCAGGCCGAGGCGGCTGCCGCCCGTGCCGGTGAAGGTGCCCGAGATCGCCAGCACGTCGCCGGTACCCCCGTTCTGAAGGTTCACCAGGCCGCTGTTGTTGAACACTTCCAGGCTGGTCAGCGTCACCGTCGTCGGCGCGTTACCGTTCCGCAGAAGCTGGAAGGTGCCGCTGTTATTGAACGTGTCCGTTCCGGCGCCGAAGTCCATATCGGCGCTGGCGAAGACCGTGCCGCTGTTGTTGACGACATCGTTGCCCGCGCCGAACTGGCTGACGCGGGTGGCGTTGAAGGTGCCGCTGTTGTTGAACGTGTCGTTGGAACCGGTGAGCCGCAGCGCACCGTTGATCGTGCCGCTGTTCGTCACCGTGGCGGGTCCGCCGGATGCGTCGATGGCAAAGCCCGATCCGCCACCGGTGATGATCCCGGCATTGGTGACGGTGATCGTTCCCGGAGCGGCGACGACGATGCCGCTGGTTCCGCCCTGAACCGTTCCGCCGGATCCGACGGTGACGGACGCCGTGGTACCCGCCGAAACGTTGACCGCCGCCACTTCGGTGGAGGTGGTCGCGCCGGTGACGTTCACTGTAACCGGGCCGTTCACGCTGGTGGCGTTGATGGCGTTCCGGTCAACTGCGCGGGCCGTGCCGGAGGTCACGCTAACCGCTCCGCCCGTGCTGCTGGCGAGGATGGCCGTGCCGCCCCGGCCGGTGACATTGGCCGTTCCCGAAGTCACGGTGGCCGCACCGGTCGTTGCCTGGGCGACGATGCCGTTTGCATTGGCGCCGCTGGTTGAAAGGTTGGTGCTGGTCACCGCCGCCGTGGTTCCTTGGGCGGTGATGCCGGTTGCGCCCGCGCCGGTGGTGGTCAGGGTGCCCGAATTCACGGTCGCGGTGCCGTTGTTCGCGGTTGCGGTGATGCCGGTCGACGAGGCGCCGGTGGTGGAAACCGTCGTGGCCTGGACCGTGGTGTTGCCGCCGGTCGAAGTCGCCTGGATCGCAGGCGAGCGCGCGCCGGTGGTGGTCACGGTACCGCAGGTCAGGTTGATATTGCCGCTTGCCGCAACCACCACTGCCGGGCTGTCATTGCCCGTGGTGGAAACGTTGCCGCAGTTCACCGCCGCCGTGGTGACGCCCGAGATGCTGAGCCCCAACGAATTCGCACCGGACGTGGTGATGGTGCCGGTGTTTGCGAAGGTCAGCGGGCCGCTGCCCGTGATGGCAACCGCGGTCGCCGATCCCGTGGTCGCGGCGCCTGCCACCGTGGCGTTGATCGCACCTGCCCCGCCGTTGATCTGCAGTGCGTTGGCGCCGTTGGCGGTTTGCCTGCCGCCGTTGAAGGTGATCGCGCCCGTGGAGTTGATAACCGTTCCCGTAGCGCCGGCCTCTGTTGCCGTGACGGCGCCGGTGGTGAGCGAAACGGCGTTGGCGCCTGCGTTCACCGTCAGGCCGTTGCCGGTGGTGGAGACGGTGCCGACGGTGAGGTTCACCGGGGCGGTGGAGGTGATCACCGCGCCCTGGGAGCCGGCACCGGTCGTGGTGATGCTGCCGAGGTTGCCGGTCACTCCGGCGGCGTTGATCACCGCGCCGGTTGCATTGGCGCCGGACGTGCGAAGGGTTGAATTTGCGCCACGCAGATTAGCCGTGCCGCTCGTGTTGATCCGCAGCGCATTGGCTCCGGCGCCCGAAGTGGTGACGTTGCCATAGCCTGCATCGATTGCACCGGTGCCGCCGACCAGGTCGACGCCCGCCGCATTGTCACCCGTGCTGGTCACGACACCCGTGTTGGTGGTGATCGTGCCGGTTCCGTTGGTCTGCGCGAACACTGTCGAGAACGGGGTGTTGGTGTTGCTGGCCGACGTGGTGTTGATCGTGATGTTGCCGCCGTTCGGGAAGCCGAACGAGCGGGCGAAGATCGCGTTGTCGCCATCGCTGCTCACCGCGCCGCAGTTGATGGTCAGCGCGCCGTTGCCGTTGTTCTGCGCAAACACTGCTGCGTTGGCACCGGTTTTGGTGACGCTGGAGCAGCCGCTGATGTCCACGCCTCCGACGAGGTTGAACACGGTGCCGCCGACGCCCGCGCCGTTCACCGCGGAGACGGCACCGGTGCGGATGGTGACGCCGCCGGTTCCGCCGGCCAGGGCCTGGCCGATGACGCCGAAGCCGCCCGGCGTGGTTCCGCCGTTGGTGGAGGTGGTGACGTTGCCGGTGGTGATGTTCACCGTTCCGCCGTTGACGAGCACGCCGCGGTCGCCCGAGACGATGTTGCCGGCGACAACGGTGTTCGTCCCCGCACTGCTCGTCGCGGACACGATCCCGCGGCCCGACGTCGCCAGATTGCCCGCGGTCAGGTCGATATTGCCGTTCGGCGACGTGGCGTTGATGCCGATGCTGCCAAGACCGGTGGTGGTGACGTTGCCGGTGGCGATGTTGACATTGCCGTCCGTGCCGCCCGCGACGCGGACGCCTGTGGAATTCGCACCGGCGGTCGTGACGTTGCCGACCGAGACGTCGGTGTCGCCGGAGGTGGTGGCGACATCGAGGCCGTTGGAGGTATCGCCGCGGGTCGACACATTGCCTGCCGAAACGTCGATACCGGTGGCGCCGCGCGCGAAGATGCCGGGGCTGTTCACGCCCGTGGTGGTGACATCGCCGACATCGATGCTGAGGGTTGTGGCCGGAATGCCGCCGAAGATGCCGGTCGAAGCCACGGCCCGGATACCGTCCGAATTGGCGCCGGTGGTGCTCACCGATCCGCCGTTGATTGTCGCGGTGCTCGTCGCCCGCGGCCCGAAGAAGGCGCTCTGCGGCACCAGCACGCCGACCGAATTGTCGCCGCTCGTGCTAACCGAGTTGAACGTGATGTTGGCACCGTTGGTGGCCTGCACCTGGATGCCGTTCGATCCGGTGCCGCGGGTGGTGACGGTGCCCGCGTCGACATTCGCGGTGCCGGCCGACGCGACGAAGATGCCGTCGGCGTTGCCGCCGTTGGTGGTCACGGCGTCCGCCGAAACGCTGACCAGGCCGAGATTGCTTGTGGCGCGGATGCCGGTTGCGCCGTTCGCCGTCGTGTTCACGGTATCGGCATCAACGGTGACCGTGCCCTGGCCGCCGGTGGCCGCCTGGATACCGAAGCCATTGCTCGTCACGCTGTCGGCGATGACATTGATGTCTGCGAAATCACTGCGTGTGTTGACGCCGATCGAGCCGGAGCCGGTGGCGCTCACCGTGCCGACATCGACCGAGATGTCACCGCCGTTGGTGTTTGCTTCAACGCCCGAAGCGTTCGCGCCGGTGGTGGTCACCGTGTTGGCGCTCACCGTGGTGAGGCCTTCGGCCGAGCTTGCAAGGATGCCGGCGGCGTTGCTGCCGCTGGTGGACACCCGGTCCGCCGCGATCGTCAGATCACCGGTGTTGCTCGCGCCGAGAATGCCGAACGCTCCGGAGGCGTCGGTGAGGATGGAGGTGTCTACCGGACCGCTGATGGTCAGCGCGTCGTCCGCTACGACCAGCCCGACCACGCCGGGATTAAGGCTGCCGCGCGTGTCGACAACGACGCCCGGCTCCAGCTCGATCGTGAGATCGCCGCCTGGCGCGACATAGAAGATGCCGTTAGAATAGGGGTTGCCCTCGGACGTGCAGGTCACCGTGCCGCCGCCTACGGGAGGCGTGCCGCACTGTTGCGCAAGGGCGGCGCTGGGAAAGAACACACTGACCCCAATTGCGGGCAGAGCGGCGATCGCGGAGCCCGAAAGCAATTTGCGGATAAGCGTGTTTTTCATGGATCGTCCTTCGCGTGGATTTTTAAAACGGGAAGAGCAATCCTCCCCCACACTCGCCAACATCCGCCTTGTTGTTAAGTTCCAGCCCTTCTTGTGCAAAACGTGCACTAAACTCTTGTAATGGTTTCGTAAGATCTCGGTCTCAGGTTAATTTGGATTAACTTCATGGGACCTGCGCAGTGAACTGCCCACGCCTTTACCGCGTGCACGGTTTCCGTTGTCTTAGGCTAAGTGATTGTCTTGGAAACGAAACATCGCAACTTACTCGTCGTGTATGGAAGCGAAGACACCACAAGGTGCTTGGCCAGCCGGGAGGTCAGGCGCTATCGCAGTCTCATTCTGCGGGCGCCAGCGCGGCTGCCAAAAAAAGGAGTCGCCGGCAGGCAAGCGGGAAGAGTTTCACCGACATCGCAGCTAGCCTGGCGTGCGGCGGGGTGGGGTAACCGACGCCAGGGCAGGGATCATGAGGAGTTTCGATCAGGACGCGCGCTGGATGCCCGACGAGGATTCGAACCTCGATTGACGGAGTCAGAGTCCGTAGTCTTACCATTAGACGATCGGGCAGCGCCGGGCGGGCAAATAGGGGGCGGTGCCGGTGCGGTCAAGGCCGGAGCGGCAGCCGTCCGCCACCTAAGCGGCGGCGGCTTGGTGGCGGGAGCGGCAGCGGCTCAATGGCCGGCGTGGTTCTCGGTAGCGGCCGCCCCTTCGCCGGCCTTGACCTTGGGCGGCGGCACCGGATCGCCCTTGGCGTGGGGCTTGGCGCCCTGACTCGGCGGCGCAACCGTGGGCGCGTTCGCCTTGGCCTGAGCGGCGCCGGCCGCCTGCATCGCCTGCTGGCCTGGCGAACCGGGCTCGGAGATCGGCGCCGTCACATTCTGCTCCTGAATCTGCTCGGCGGCATTTTCCAGCACGGCCGCCGCTTCGGGCGTCGACTGGCTGGCCGCATCCTCAAGCGCCGCGGCGGTGTTGTCGGCCTCGGTCGATCCCCCGCAGGCGGCGAGGGCGAGTGCAAGTGCGAAAGCGGAAACGGTGCGGATCATCGGGATTTCCCTGGCTGGTGATTTGCCGGGTGAACGACGCTGCGCGCGAAGGGTTGCCGCCGGGGCGCCTCACAATGCCTTTTCGTAGATCCGGTACACCTTGTTGATTTTCGCGCCGATCGCTTCGGCCATGGACACCATCGGGCCGTTGCTTTCCAGGATCCAGCCGAACTCGCCGCGCTCGGTGCCGTAGCGGACGATCGCCTCGCGGCGGATGAACTCCACCAGCATGAAGGCGAGCTGGCTTGCCAGGCGGCTTGCCTGGAGACGCTTCACCACGCCCATCAGCGGCACCCGCATTGTTTTGGAGCGCGGCACCCGAAGCCGCCAAAGGAGCTTTGCCCAACCGAATGGGAATAGACGGCCGTTCAGGTCCTGGGTGAATTCGTTAAGATCGGGAAGAGTCATCATGAAGGCCACCGGCTCCCCGTCCACCTCGGCGACGCGGATTAGGTCCTCGAACACGATCGGCTTAAGCTTCTTGCCGGCGTAAGCGATTTCGCTCTCCGTGAGCGGGATGTAGCCCCAATTGTCCGACCAGGCGTCGTTTAGGATGCCGAGCAGAAGCCGCGCTTCCTCTTCGAACTTCGATTTATCGACCTTGCGGATTCGGATGCGCGGGTTCTTCTCGCCGGACTTTACAATGCGGTCGACGATCGGCGGAAAGCCCGGCCGCACGTCGACGTCGTAGGTGAAAAGATCGTGGATGCCGCGGTGGCCGTGGCCTTCCACCCAGCCTTGGTAAGCGGCATTGTTGTGGCCCATCATCACCGTCGGCGGATGGTCGTGACCTTTGACCAGCAGCCCCGGCTCATCCCAGATCGACAGGCTGAACGGCCCGATGGCGCGAGTCATGTCGCGGCCCCGCAGCCAACTCTCGGCGCGGTGGAGAAGCGCGTGGGCCACCGCTTCGTCCGCTGCCTCCAGCATGCCCCACTGGCCGGTGCCCTGCCCCATATGCTGCTGAACGAGCGCATCGACCTGCGCCGAGATGCGCCCCACCGGCTCGCCGTCCCGCTCGGCGATGAACAATTTCGCTTCGGCATGTTCGAACCACGGGTTGGTGCGCGGATCGAGGAGGCCGTGCACTTCCGTCTTGAGCGGCGGCACCCAATTGGGATCGTCGCGGTTCAACGCGAAGGCGAGGTCCACGAAGGTCTTGCGGTCGGCGGCGCTTTCAACAGCGCGGAGGGTAATTTCGCTCATGAAACCGCTTCTAGCGAGCGGCCGGGCCTTGCGCCACGTTCAGATGCTGAAGCTCGACCCGCAGCCGCAGCCCGATGCCGCATTCGGATTGCGTACCTGAAAGGCCGCGCCGCCGAGGCTTTCTACGAAGTCCACTTCGCCGCCCCGCACAAGATCGTGGGTCATCTCGTCCACCACCAAGGTGACGCCGTCGCGCACTGCCACCAGATCCTCCGCGTCCACTTCATCGGCGAGGCCGAAGCGGTAGGAAAAGCCGGCGCAGCCGCCGCCTTCCACCGCCAGGCGAAGGATCGCCGGCTTGCCCGTCCGCTGGGCGATCGCCGCGACGCGAGCGGCGGCGGACGAACTGAGACCGATTTCGGGTGCTTGTGCCATGGGTGGGAGATAGGGCGCCGCTTCCCTCGCCGCAAGCAAGCCTTGCCCGCCGCCCGCGCGCCCGGCATATGCGCGCCATCCTCTGGACAAGGCAGGCAGCAGCCAATGAAGACCCGCGTCTATGTCACGCTCAAGAACGGCGTTCTCGACCCCCAGGGCAAGGCCATCCATCACGCGCTGGAAGGTCTGGGCTTTTCCGGCGTCAACGACGTGCGGGCGGGCAAGCTGATCGAGCTCGACCTCGCTGAGGGCGTTTCCGACGAGGACGTCGAAGCGATGTGCCGCAAGCTGCTCGCCAACACGGTGATCGAGAATTTCCGCATCGAACGCGGCGAAGCAGCGGCGGCGGCGGCGCGGTGAAAAGCGCGGTCATCGTCTTCCCCGGCTCCAATTGCGACCGGGACATGGTTGTGGCCCTGGAAGCGGTCACCGGTCAGAAGCCCGCTCGGGTGTGGCACCGCGAAACGGCGCTTCCCCAAGGCCTCGACCTCATCGCGGTTCCCGGCGGCTTTTCCTACGGCGATTATCTGCGCTCCGGCGCAATGGCGGCACGCTCGCCGGTGATGAGCGCGGTGAAGCAGGCGGCGGACGCGGGCGTGTCGGTGCTCGGCGTCTGCAACGGCTTCCAGGTCCTCACCGAAGCCGGTCTCTTGCCCGGCGCGCTGATGCGCAACGCCGGCATCCGCTTCGTCTGCCGCGACGTGGCCCTCAAGGTGGAGGGCAGCCGCTCCGCCTTCACCGCCCACTACGAAGCCGGCGAGGAGATCGTCATCCCCGTCGCCCACCATGACGGCAATTATCAGGCCGACGCCGACACGCTCGAGCGCCTTGAAGGCGAGGGCCGCATCGCCTTCCGCTATGCGGGTGAGTGCAACGGCTCGGCCCGCGACATTGCCGGCATCGTCAGCGAAAACGGCAAGGTGCTCGGCATGATGCCCCACCCGGAACGCGCGGTAGAGCCCGCCCACGGCCGCCAGGACGGCCGCCGCCTGTTCGAAGGCGTGCTCGAAGCCATCGGCTAAGGGAACCGGCGCCGCCTCTCCCCTGTTGCCGGGTTCGAACTTCGAACCCCGACACGGAGAGCCCCGCGTGACCGACGATCCAAAGCCGCCTTTCCCCGATCAGCCGCAGCCGATGCCGGGCCTCACGCAAAACATGGATCCTGTGCCGGACCATGGCGAGGAGAGCTATCGCGGCTCCGGCCGCCTCGCCGGCAAGAAAGCGCTGATCACCGGCGGCGACAGCGGCATCGGCCGAGCGGTCGCGATCGCCTACGCCCGCGAAGGCGCCGACGTGGCGATCAGCTACCTGCCAGAGGAAGAAGAAGACGCGCAGGCGGTGCGCGCCCAGATCGAGGCGGCGGGGCGCAAGGCGCTGCTCCTCCCCGGTGACATCGCAAGCCCCGACCATTGCCGCTCCCTCGTAGCGCGCACCGCGGAAGAGCTTGGCGGCCTCGACATCCTGGTCAACAACGCCGCCCACCAGGACACTTTCTCCGCCATCGAGGAGATCAGCGACGAGGAATGGCAGAAAACCTTCGCGGTCAACATCCACGCCATGTTCTACCTCACCAAGGCGGCGGTGCCGCACATGAAAGCGGGCGGCGCGATCATCAACACCACCTCCGTTCAGGCCGACACGCCCAGCGAGGAACTGCTCGCTTACGCCTCAACCAAGGGCGCGATCCAGAACTTCACCGGTGGTCTGGCACAGATGCTGGCTGAGCGCGGCATCCGCGCCAATTGCGTCGCGCCGGGGCCGATCTGGACCCCTTTGATCCCGGCCACCATGCCGAAGGACAAGGTCGAAAGCTTCGGCGAACAGGTGCCGATGCAGCGTCCCGGCCAGCCCCGCGAACTCGCCCCCGTCTACGTCATGCTCGCGTCAGACGAGGCAAGCTACGTCTCCGGCGCGACCATTGCGGTTACGGGCGGCAAGCCGATCATCTAAACAGCCGTGCAAATCCCTGCTTGAATCTTATCGAATATCGATATAGCTATATTGATATTCGATAAGGAGATGGCAGATGCAGGATGGTTCGAACAGGCTGATGCGCGGCGTGGGCACGCTGCTCAACATTCTCATCCTCCTCAACATCGTCTGCGCGGTGGCGTTCACCGCCATTCTCCTCGGCAGCTTTGCGGCCGAAGCCAAGCTGCTGGCGGCGCTGGCGCAGGACAGCGCCAACCGGTCCCCCGCCGCGACCCTGCGGGCGATGCGCATCGTGCTGCTGATCAGCCTGCTGATCGTGCCGCTGGCCCACCTGCTCCTCACCCGGCTGCGGGCAATCGTCGCAAGCGTGCAGGCCGGAGACCCGTTCGTTTCCGCCAATGCGCGGCGGCTGACCGCAATCGCCTGGGCGCTGCTCGGCATCCAGGTCGTCGATCTCGGCTTCGGCGTGGTTTCCATGAGCATCGGCGCCGAGGAACTGCCGTGGAGTTTCGCGCTCACCCCCTGGCTTGCCGTTCTGCTGCTCTTCGTCCTCGCCCGCGTGTTCGAACATGGCAGCCGGATGCGCGACGAACTGGCGGCAACGGTCTGATGGCGATCATCGTCACGCTCGACGACCGGCTGCACGCGCGCCGAATGACGCTCACCGAACTCGCCGACCGCGTCGGGATTACGCTTGCCAACTTGTCAATCCTCAAGACCGGCAAGGCAAAGGCGATCCGCTTCTCGACGCTGGAGGCGATCTGCGCGGCGCTCGACTGCCAGCCCGGCGACCTGCTCGTATATCAAGAAGGGGGAACAGACGATGACGACGACCGCGATTGAAGCCGCACCGCCCGCGCCGCGCTTGCTCAGCCGCGCGGCGGGATGGCCGCTCACCCTGCTCGGCGCGCTGGCGGAGGTCTACCGCAAGGGCGCTCTCCTGCCGATCCTCGCACCCGCGATCTTCGCGATCGTCGTGCTTCCCGAAGGGGCGCAGCACGTGGTTGAAATCGAGCTCGGCATGTTCGCGTCCAAGGAAGCGTTCATCGCCAACGCCGCCGATTCCACCCGAATGGCGTTCGGCGCAGTGAAGATCGCCGGCCTCGTCCTGTGTATGCTGCTCACCGCCCGCTTTTGGCACACCGGCAGCGTGCGCGCCGCCATGCTGATGCCGCCGCGCGACCTCGGCCGCACGATCTTCGCCGCCGCCATCGGCTTTGCGGCAAGCCTGCCGGCCGAATGGGCGGCAACCACCCAGCAGCCGCCTTTCGTCTATTGGCCGGTGGTTGCGGCAAGCTGGCTCGTCTCCTTCCTGCTCCTGGTCTACCTGATCGGCGCCCTGCTCGGCGACCGGGAGATGACGCTTCGCGCCGCCTTTACCCGCGGCTGGAAGGTGCTGCCGCTCCTGGCCCTGCTGGTTGTCGCCGCCTTCTGGCCTGCCTCCATGCTCCACGCTTACGCGCACAAGTTCGCGCTCGGCGGCTCCCCGGCACTGGTCTGGACGGTGATGGCGGCGGACGCGCTCCTCGTCGGGCTGATGGCGGCGCTGACCGGCAGCGCGATGGCGGTCAGCTACCGGATCGGTCGCGGCTAAAGCGCTTCCCAGGCAAGAAAGAGCAAAAAGGCCGCGGTGCAAGCGTTTAAGAGCCGCATGGCGCGGCGGTACAGGCCCGGACGCGCAAGCGTCCGGGCGATCCGCTCCTGCCCCGCAATCAGGAGCAGGTAGCCGAGCGCCACCGCCGCGCCGTCCGCCAAGCCGAAGCGGGTCGCTGCTAGCCATGTTGAGACTGCGCCGCCTACCAGAAGGCAAATGCTGCCAAGCCGAAGCGCCCGCAGTGGCCCAAGCGCCACCGCAAGCGTTCGGTCGCCGCGCGCCCGGTCCTCCTCCACCTGGAACACCTGAGTGAGCGGGTAGAGCCCGACCGCCGTCAGCGCCGCGCTCACCGCGCCTGCTGCGAAGACGGTGCTGGATTGAAACGGCGCCGCAGCCGCCCAGCCCGCGGCAAATCCCACCGCCCCCTGCCCCAAGGCAATCGCAAGCGCGCTCGATACGGGCTCCGCTTTCCAGCGGGTCGCCGAATGGCTGTAAGCCGCCGTCCAAACAACGGCGAGCGCATAGCAGGCCAGAAACGCGCCGCCCGCCGGCACCGCGAACACCACCCCGGCCGCGCCGAGCGCGACGCTGAAGCCGAGCAGCCCCTCCGGCACCGGCGGCGGCTTTTCCAACCCGCCGATCGGCCCTTCATCCTTGTCGAAGGCCGAGTTGAACGCGGTCGCGGCCGGGTACAGGAACAGGTGCAGGCTGAGGAACGCGGCGGTCGTTTCCCACCCCCAGGGCCCGCCGCTGAGCAGGGCGCCCCACAGGAAGATCGGCGCCAGCGTAAGCTGGAACGGCAAGCGCAGGTGCGGAAGGAAAAGCCGCAGCCGCCCCACGCTACAGCTTCAGGAGCCGGGTGTAGCGGGCGAGCAGGAACAAGGCGAAGGGCCAGAAGGCGGTGTTCCAAAGGTCGTGCCAGCTTTTGTCCCACCGTAGCCGCTGGCTCGCTTGGGCGGTGTCGAACAGGTCCCAGGCCTCGCCCGCCAAGGCTGCAAGCAGCACGGCACCAATCGGCACCAGGCTCTTCAGCGGCCGCCGGCTGACCGCCGCGGCGAGCAGGAACACGAGCAGCCCGACGTAGACATGCACCGCGTCCTTAGCGAGGCCAAGGGCGCCGACCAGCTCGAGCTTCGCCAGTTGGAAGTCGCTCACACCGCCGCCTTGAAGGGCGTGAAGTCGGTGCCGCGGTCGTAGACGTCGACGCCCTCGCGCCGCTTCAGGAAACCGACCGCGACGTAGGTGACCGGAGTCAGCACCGCCTCCCAGCCGACTTTCAGCGCCCACTGGATCAACAGCACGGCGAGCAACGTGTCATTCTCCCATACCCCCCAGAAAGCGAGCGGGTAGAAGATCAAGCTGTCGATCCCCTGGCCGACGAAGGTCGATCCGATCGTCCGCGCCCACAGGTGCTTGCCATGGCTCCACAGTTTCATCTTGGCGAGAACGTACGAGTTGGCGAACTCGCCCGCCCAGAAGGCAACGATGGAGGCGAGCACGATGCGCGGCACCTGGCCGAACACCGCTTCGTAGGCCGCTTGGCCCTCCCACGTGCCGTGCGGCGGAAGCGCCACCACCACCCAGCTCATCGCCGCCATGAACAACAGCGCGCAAAAGCCCGCCCAGATGCAGCGCCGCGCGCGGGCGTAGCCGTACACCTCGGTCAGCACGTCGCCGATGACGTAGCTGATTGGGAAAAAGAGGATGCCCGCGCCGAACGGCTGGGTGCCGAAATAGGGCAAGTCCACCGCCGCCACCTTGCCCGCGCCAAGTACGTTGGACAGCAAAAGAATGGTGACGAACGCCGCCATCACCCAATCGAAATAACGCAAAGGCGCGCGTTCCAGCGCTGCCGCGTCGACCGCTTTTGCCTTTCCCCCATCCATGCCGCTTCCTAGCGCTGTTCCGTCCCCGCGAAAAGCGCGCTAGAGCGGCTTTGCGCGCGCCCGTAGCTCAGTTGGATAGAGCACGAGCCTTCTAAGCTTGGGGCCACAGGTTCGAATCCTGTCGGGCGCGCCAATCTTGCTTTCGGAGGGTAAGCGGCACTTGGCACTTGGTTCGGGGATGGGGGAGCGCGGGTCCGCCACCGCAGCGTCGCGCACGGATCGCGCCGCCTTGCCCGGCCACCGGACCGACATCCAGATCTTGCGCGCCTTGGCCGTGTTGCTGGTGCTCGTCTACCACGGCTTCGAAGACGCGCTTCCCCTTGGCTTTTTGGGCGTGGACATTTTCTTCGCTATTTCGGGTTTCCTGATGACCCGGATGATTGTGGGGGGGCTGGACGACGGCAGCTTCACCTTGCGCGCTTTCTACGCCCGCCGGGCCCGCCGCATCCTTCCCGCCGCGGCGGCGACCCTGCTCGGCACCAGCGTGGTTGCGTCCGTTCTCCTGGCAAGCGCGCAGTGGCGGGATTACCTGTGGCAGTTGCTCGGCGCGCTGACCTTCACCGCCAACGTCGTTCTTTGGGACCAGGGCGGCTATTTCGACGCGGAGGTCGAAACCCGGCCGTTGCTTCACTTCTGGTCGCTTGCCATCGAGGAGCAATTCTATCTCCTCTTCCCCTTGGCCATGCTGATCCTGCCCAGGAATCTGCGCGGCCCGGTCGTCGCGGCGGGGATCCTGGCCTCGATTGCGCTCTACCTGTTCCTCAACGCGCACGGCCACATCGCCGCCTCCTTTTCCCTGCTGCCGACGCGGCTGTGGCAATTGCTTGCCGGCGCCGCATGCGCCCTCCTTACCCGGCGCTTCGGGACGCTGCCGCTGCCCGCGCCGCTCGGTGCGGCAATCATGCTCGGTATCGTGCTGCTCGCCTGGCGCGCACTGCCGGTGTTTGTTGCGCCTTATCTGGCGGTGCTCGCCACCTGCATCGTTCTTGCCGGCCGGGACGGGTGGAGCATGTCGCTTGCGCCCGTGCGCTGGCTGTCCCGTATCGGCGACTGGTCCTATTCCTTGTACCTCGTTCACTGGCCGCTGCTGGCCTTTGCCAACACCGTTCATGCCGGCCGCCTGCCTTCCTGGATCACCGCCGCATTGCTCCTGGCCGCCTTTCCCCTTGCCTGGGCGCAATATCGCTTCGTTGAGCAGCCCTTCCGGCACCGCCGGACGGGTTCGGTGCCGCGTAAGGGCTGGATTCTCGCCGGCAGCGGCGCCGCCTTGCTTGCGGCAACGGGCGCAGCGGCCTTCCAAACGGGGCGGAGCGCCGGCCAGGTTCCGCCCCCGGTGATCGGCCTTGCCGAAGGCTGCAACACAGGCTGGACCGATCCCGATCGGCCGCAATGCCGCACATCGGCCAATCCCCGGGTCGCGATCTGGGGCGACAGCTTCGCCATGCACCTCATCCCCGGCATCCTTGCCGGCGCTCCGGCGGAGCTTCCGCTTGTTCAATATACGATGCCGTCCTGCGCGCCTGTGGTCGGCATCGCCGGCCCTGGCGAAGCCGCCTGCATGGCGTTCAACCAAAAGGTTTTCGACCGGATCGCCGCTTCGCCCAATATTCGCGTGGTGGTGCTCGGCTCGACGTGGCAATTGATCGGCAGGGACAAGCCGCGAAGGCGGCTAGGCGCCGACGGGAAAGTCCGCATGCTTCCGAATGCCCGAACGCTGGACGCACTCGCCGACACGGTGGGCGCGCTGCGGCGCACGGGCAAGCAGGTCTACATCGTCGGTCCGACGGCGATGCCGCGCCGCGGCGACATCGACCCCCCTTTGTGCAACCTGCGCCAGCTGGAAGGCCGCTTGCTGATCGGGCGAAGCGAGTGCCGCATCGCGCTCGCGGAGCACCGCAGCGTGATGCCGGACGTGAATACGGGCCTGCGTCAGGTCGCGGACCGCACCGGCGCCCGCCTGTTTCTTCCCGAAAGCGTTCTTTGCAACGGCGGCTGGTGCGCAACCCGCTCCGGCCGGACCCTTTTGTACCGCGATGGCAACCACCTCGGTGCCGAAGGATCGCGCATCGTTGTCGGCAGGCTCGGCATTGCCCAGGCGATCGCCGCCGATCTCCGGCCGGGCGCATGACCCTGCCACGCCCAGGACGGCCGGCCGCTGCCGCCGTGCTGCTTGCGTTGCTGCTCGCCGCCGGGCTCCTGTTGGAGGAATATGCGCTTGCCTTTCAGGCGCACCAGCGCCGCGCCGATGTAGCGGCCGTTTTCGGCGCCCACGAACTGGTGCTGGGAAACCACCCCGAAAAGGAAGCCCGCATCGGTCTGCTGCGGAACTGGACCCCGCCGCCGGGAACGGCATACCGGATCGAATGGCCCCCGACCGCCGGCCCGTTCGCCGGCCGGCGCGGTGTCGTGCGGGTGACGATGACCACCACCTGGCGATCGCGTTTTGCACCCTTTCTCTCCCGCCGGGTTAGTGTCCGCTCTTCCGCGGTTGCGCTGCGCAGCGCGAAAGATCGGAGCTTCGGCGTCGGGTTCAGGATCGAGTAGATGTGGATCTACGCGTCCATTTTCATTCTGCCGGCGCTTTGGCTCTGGAGCGGCGGGCGCTCGCGCGATGTTTCCACCGCCGTGGCGGTCGCCACGGCGGTTGCCCTGGCCTTGTTCGTCGGCCTACGGCGCCACGTCGGCGGCGACTGGCACTCCTACTGGCTGATGTACGAACGGTCGCGCTTCTACCCGTTGGCCGACGCCTTTGTGATCAGCGATCCCGCCTACATGGCGCTCAACATCCTCGCCAGCCGCTCCGGGCTTGGAATCGGCTGGGTGAACCTCGCCTGCGCCGCCCTGCTGGCCGCCGGCGTCGCTTCCTTTGCAAAAGGTCGAGCCTATCCGGCGCTTGCGCTGCTTGTCGCACTGCCGATGCTGGTGATCGTGATGGGCATGAACACCACCCGCCAATCGGTCGCGCTCGGGCTCGAACTGCTGGCCTGCGCCTTTGCCCTGCGGGGACGCCCGAGACTCGCGGCGGCCATGATCCCGCTTGCGATCGGATTCCATTGGACAGCCTTTATTCTCGTTCCCCTGGCGGTAATCTGGAACATCGAAGCGCATTGGAAAAAACCCGCTTTCCTCGCCCTCGCCGCCGCCGCCGCCGCGCTTGCGCTGACCGTCTGGCTGACCGGCGCTGCGGCCGATCCGGAGGGTGGCACGCCTCAGGGAGTTGCCTTCCGGCTGATCCCCTCCGTTCTTGCCATGGCGATTCTGGCCGCCGGGTGGCGGCGTTGGCAATGGGACGCGAACGCCCGCGACACCGCCCTCTACCTCGCCGGGACAACCCTTTTCTGCTGCGCGATCGCGCCGGTGGCGGCCCTCGCCGGGGACCGCCTGGGTTATTACACGATCGGCTTGCAGATGCTGGTCTTCGCCCATCTCCCCGCCATCTTGCCGGAACGCTTCAAGACCGCCGCAGCCGCCGGCATCGCGGCGCTCTATCTCACCCTCTTCACCGGCTGGGCGGCCCTGAGCAGCGCAACGGCGACGATGGCGCCCTACCGCTCCTTCCTCGCCGAGCCCGCGCGCTTGTTTCAACAGGAACCGCTGGTGCTGATTCTGCCTGCGGACGAGTCCTCCTTCGCGGAGACCCCGCCCGAAGCAGCGGCGCCGGCCCCTTAGGCAGGGCCTCACGGCACCTTTTGCCCTTGCGGAACGAGGCCCTGCCCACCACGTCCCGAGGCATGAGCGACACCGAATATACTCCGCCCCGCGTCTGGACGTGGAACAGCGCCAGCGGCGGCCGCTTCGCCAACATCAATCGGCCGATCGCCGGGCCGACCCAGGACAAGGAACTGCCCGTTGGTCGGCACCCGTTGCAGCTTTATTCGCTGGCCACGCCCAACGGCGTCAAAGTCACGATCATGCTGGAGGAGCTGCTCGCGCTCGGCCATGCAGGCGCGGAATATGACGCCTGGCTGATCCGCATCAACGAAGGCGACCAATTCTCGAGCGGCTTCGTGGACGTGAACCCGAATTCCAAGATCCCCGCCCTTCTCGACCGCAGCGGGCCTGAGCCGGTGCGCGTGTTCGAATCCGGCGCCATCCTCCTCTACCTCGCGGAAAAGTTCGGCGCTTTCCTCCCCAACGGCGCCGGCCGCGCCGAAGCCTTGTCCTGGCTGTTCTGGCAGATGGGCAGCGGCCCGTTCGTCGGCGGCGGCTTCGGCCATTTCTACGCCTACGCGCCGGTGAAGATCGAATATGCGATCAACCGCTACGCCATGGAAGCCAAGCGCCAGCTCGACGTGCTCGACCGCCGGCTGGCCGAGAACGAATATATCGCCGGCACCGATTATACGATCGCCGACATCGCCATCTGGCCCTGGTATGGCGCGCTTGTGCGGGGAGAACTCTACGACGCCGCCGAATTCCTCCAGATCGGCGATTACAAGCACCTCGGCCGCTGGGCCACTCAAATCGCCGAGCGTCCGGCGGTGAAGCGCGGGCGGATGGTCAACCGGGTGATGGGCGACCCTGCCTCCCAGCTCCACGAGCGGCACGAGGCAAGCGACTTCGACACCAGGACGCAGGACAAGCTCTAAAGTCCGAACAGCTTCAGCACGGCGTCGCCGACCCCGCGAAGGCCCCGGCCCCAAAGGCCGCCCTTGCGCCCGCCCATCGGCAGCTCCTCGTAGAGGTAGTGGCCGCGGCCTTGGAAGCTGTCGTTGAACAACTCCTGCCGGCCGGTGAGATAGGGGCCGAAGGCTTCGGAGCGCGACACACCGTAATGAAGCCCCGCATCGAAGCCGAGGGTGTTCGCCTGGTTCGTGCCGCGGCCGTCCCCTGCCCGCCCGACCCGGACCCCGCGCGTGCCCTGAACGATCAGCAGGCAGGGGCCGTGAAAGACCAGAAAACGCAATTGCAGCGTCAGCCAGGCGGAAAGGTGCCCCAGCCGCCACCGCCGGGTTAACCGCGCCGGCTGCCCCACCGGCTGCACCAGCCCGACCAGCGCGCGGGGCCGAAGCACCAGCGCCGCGCCCGGCGGAAGCTCCACAATCGCGATCTCGGCGAACGGGTCGCCCATCGCGAACACCGACACCGTGTCCGCCCGCGCCATCCGGAGGCGCACCAGCCCAACCATTCCGGCGGCCAGGCTGCTCAAAGGGATGCTCCAGTTGAGCAGCCACTTGGTGCGCTTCTGGGCATGGTGGGGTGAGCTTTGCAGCGCTTCGGGAAGCACCAGCAATTCCTCCCCCGGCCCGACCGGCACCTGCTGCGACACCGACGAGCGGCCGCGCTCCACGACCGAAAGGCCATCTACCGCAACCAGCTGGATCGGCGCGCGGCGGCTCGCTGCAGGCGCAACGACGAAGTAGAAAAAGGTCTTCCACAAAGCCGGCGCAAGGATTGCGACAAGCAGGATCAGCAGCGCGGTTGGCAGAACCTCCCGCACCGGCTGCTGAACCCAGAGCAGCCAATTCGCCCCGGCTCTCCCCCGCAAGGTCTCGAGCTCCCCTGCGATCCGCGCCTGCTCCCCAGCGAGAACGGCGCCGGCACCGCCCGCCGCCACCTCAGCAGCCGCAGCCGCCTTGTCGGCGGCATCTATGGCCCGGATTGCCGAGTGCGCCGCCTTGTTCTGCGCCAAGGCTTCATCCCGCTGCCGCTCCGCCTCGAGCAGCGCCCGATAATTCTCGCACCCGCCCGCCACCGGCGTCGCCCGGCACACCGCGTTCCGCGCCCCGGCAAGGAAGCGCCCGTTAAGCGCCGCCACGCGGTCCCGCGCCTGCACCCACGCTCGGTAGCTCGCCTCGACCCGAGCCATTTCCACCCGCCGCTGCCGCGCCCGATCTCCGGAGGCGGCGCTGGCGCTGAGCAGCGCATCCACCACCCGCCGCTCCCGCTCCAGCAAGGCAATCTCCGCACCCGCGCGGTAGTGGCCGAACACCGCGTCGGCGTTCCCGCTCGCCCCGGCCAGAGCAAGACCAGCGGCGGAAAGCCGTGCCTGCTGCTCCCGCGCAATCTCCGGAGGAATCGCGGCCCGCCGCGCCTCCAGCACCTGCACCGGCGCCGCCATTAGCCGCTGCGTCTCCGCCTCCGCCATCGCCCTTCGCTGGGCGGCATAAGCCTCGAACCGCTCGAGCGCCTCCGCCTGCGCCTCCTGCTGCTTGGGCAGCGCCCGCGCCGTTTCCGCCTGTGCACCGATCCACCGCACCGCCGGCGGCAGGATCAGCAAAGCCGCGACGATCAGCGCAAGGCTCAGCAGGTGGCGCCCGATCCAGCGCAGCAAAGCGGCGCCGAAGCTCATCTATGCGGGACTTTAGGTGCGGGCATGAAGAGGCAACGAAAAGCGCAGAGGAGGTTTCCGCTTGCTCAAAGCCCGTAGAAACCGGTGCCGGCAAGTTTGCGCTCGATCAGCGCCCGCCGCTCGGGCTCGGCGCGCTGATAGTCGCCGACCATTTCCGCCTGCGCCTCGAGCCGCGACCGCGCGAAGGGCAGATCGTCGCTCTCGTAACGGTACATCGCCGCCGCATTGCCCCGGCAGGCGAGAAGGTCGCGCGCATAACGCAGCAGGAAGCGCGGGACGCCCAGCCGCCGCCACTGCCAGACATGAGTCATTTCGTGCACGAACAATCGCCGCCCGCCGGCATCGGCCTCGGCGAAGTCGGTCTGGAAGCGCACCCGGAAGTAGATGGTCCGCCGAAGCGTGATCGCCGTGTTGAGGTTGCGAAACGCCGCCTCGGCCAAGTCGTTCACCGCCGGCCCGTCGACCAGCCGCACGTCGGCGTAGGGCAGCTCGTCGGGAAAGATGCTCCGGCACAAGGCGGTCTCGCCTTGCGTCAGCGGCCGCACCGCATTGCTGAAGCTTCCACCGATCTGGCCGAGGTTGCGCCCCATCAGCCGCCGATCGCCATGAGGGCGAAGGTCGCAAGCCAATGCTCGCCCATATAGTCGCCGGTGACGTGCTGTAAGCTTGCGTCGAGGTGACGCTCCGCCGCCCGATTGGCGACTTCGCTCAAGCCGAAGTCCTGATCGCTGTTGAAATCCCCCGCGATAGCGCGCCAGCACCAGGCCCGGCTGAGGTTGAGCCCGTCGAGATGCGCGATCTTGCCGTCGGACCGGTCAGACACGAGAGCGGGCGTGAACAGGGTCCGCGGCTCCTCGTTGATCAGATTAGGGAGAAACCTGTCGAACCACTCTAGAAATTCGCCCAGCGGGAGCACCCGCCGCATGCACAAGGCTTCGGTAAGGCCGGGGGACAGGAAATCGTCCCCGCTCGGCTCCCACGCCGGAAAGGCCGTGTCGCCGGCAAAATAATCCCTGGCGCGGGCGCGGATCAGCCTTGCGAGTGCCGGGTCGTTCGCGTCGGCCCAGTCGAGCGCCAAAATCATGGCGAAGGCGGTATTGTAATGTGTGCCGGTACGAATGGGATAAGTGAGCTTCGGCAGGAACAGCATGAACCGCTCGGCAAAGGCGGCGGCGAGCGGAGCCAGTATTTCGGCCCACGGCGGCACGGCCTTGCCGTGCAGAGCCGCGCTCTCGGCATGAACCTGCGCCTGGCGGTGCAGCGCCAGCAGCCAGGCCCATCCGTACGGCCGCTCAAACCCGCTCGATTCCGGGCGCCCGAGATAGGCGACCTCGACCGCCACCTTCTCCGGCGTAAGCATTTCCTCGAACAAGGCGTCGATCCGCACGGCCACCGGCAGCTCCGGGTAGAGCCAGCGCAGCCGCATCAGCAGCCAATAACCATGTACGCAGCTATGCCAGTCGAAGCTGCCGAAGAAGATCGGGTGCAGCTCGCGCGGCCCCCGCACATCCTCCGCCCCGGCCATCACATGGTCAAGCTTGTGCGGATATTCCCGCGTCACGTGCCCAAGCGCGATCTCGGCGAAACGGGCGGCGGTCTCAGGCGTCAGCGCGTGTGTCATCAGAATGCGAATATCCAGATAAACAGGATGTTGAGCGCCAAGAGCGGCACAGCCGTCCCGATCTGCGCCTTTATCACGCCGTTCCTGTCTTTAAGTTCCAGCAACGCCGCCGGCACGAGATTGAAGTTCGCCGCCATCGGAGTCATCAGCGTTCCGCAGAAGCCGGCCAGCATCCCAATCGCGCCGATCACCGCCGGGTCGCCGCCATAGCCCTGGATCAGCAGCGGCACGCCGATCGCCGCCGCCATCACCGGAAAGGCGGCAAAGGCGTTGCCCATGATCATGGTGAACAACGCCATGCCGAGCCCGAACACGGCCACCGTCAGGAACACGCTGCCTTCCGGGATAACGGACTTGGTAATTTCCCCTATTGCCGTGCCCACGCCCGCCGCCGCGAACAGCACGCCAAGCGCGGCAAGCATCTGCGGCAGCACCGCCGCCCAGCCGATCGCGTCGATCAGCCGCCGCCCTTCCTGAAGCGGCGCAATCGCCGGCGGCCGAAGCCAGGTGAACATCACAATGAGCGCGACCAGCACACCCAGCCCGAGCAGCACGTAGGTCTCGCGCTTCGCCTCGAACAGCCCGGACTCCGTGAGCGGTGTGTAGGTGTAGAGAAGCGTCCCCACGAGCGCGACGCCTGGGATGATCAAAGCCGGCAGAAACAAGCGATTGCCAAGCCGCTCCGAATACGCCTCCCGCTCCGCCTCGCTGGTCGTCGGCGGGCTTGAGCGCCCGATGCAGCCGAAGCCCGCCAGCGCCGCAAGCCCAAGCACCAGCAGCCCATTGCCGAAGTCGCCGAGCCAATCGCCGGCCAGCAAGCTCAGCGCCATCATCCCCCAAAAGGCGGCATTGCCGAAGCGCTTCGGGTGGTTGCGGTCGAGCAGGCTGAGCACCGCAAACGCCGCGAACATTGCGCCGGCAAGGCCGTAAAGGTGATGAACGCCGATCACCCCTTTGCCTCCCCATCGCCAGATGGGGAGGGGGACCGCGCGAAGCGGGGTGGAGGGGTAGCTGCCGAGGCCTCGGAGGTCACCCCTCCACCACCCTTCGGGTGGTCCCCCTCCCCACCGCTGCGCGGCAGGGAGGCAAGCTTCCGATCCAGCATCAGCAGCCTCGCCCCATGGACCAGAAACGCCGCCACCGCCGTCGGGATCGCCCACAACGCAAGCTCAAGCGGCGCAAGCACGATGCCGTAGGTCGAAAGCACCTGCTGGATCAGCACGATCGAGCCGATAGCGAAGAAGATGTCCTCGCCGAAGAACAGCCCGACATTGTCTGTCGCCGCCGAATACGCCTTCACCTTTTCGCTGTCCCGCTCGCCCAGCACACCATGCTGCTTCTCCGCGGCGGCAAGCGCCATCGGCGCGACCAGCGGCCGCACCGTCTGCGGGTGGCCGGCGGTGGAATGGAGGCCGATCGCTGAAATCACCTGCCGGTAGAGAAGGTACAGGAGCAGCAGCCGCCCGGCCGTCGCGGTCCGAAAGCCCCGGATCACCGCCGCCGCGCGCTGCTGAAGCCCGAAGCGCTCGAGCAGCCCGATCACTGGCAACACAATCCAGACGATGGCAATGATCCGGTTGTCGTTGAACGCTTTGCCGAAGGTGGAAATCACCTCGTGCAAATCCATGCCTGCGATCAGCCCGGTCACCAGCGCCGACGCCGCCACCACCAGCATCGGGTTAAGCCGAAGCGCGAAGCCGGCGACGACGATGAGGATGCCGAGAAGGACGAAGTAGTTGGTCACCCTTCCTGCCTCCCCATCGCAAGATGGGGAGGGGGACCACCGAAGGTGGTGGAGGGGTAATCGGGCAAGGCCCCGGCAGCCACCCCTCCACCAAGCAAAGCTTGGTCCCCCTCCCCATGCTCCGCATGGGGAGGCAAGGGCGCTCCATAGCCCCCACCGCCCGGCGTCTCGATCACGAACATATCCCCCGCTTCCATCTCAGCAGAAGCCGTCGCGCCCAGCGTCTCGACACTGCCGTCCACCCGCACCACCTGGTTCAGCCCGCCCTTTGCATCCCCGCCGCCGGCAATCCCACGCGGCGCGATCTCCCGCCGGTTGGAGAGGATATTCGCCCGCATCGGCTCGCGGAAGCGCAGGTGCCGCACCACCCCGTCGCCGCCGCGCTGCCGCCCCTCGCCGCCCGAGCCCGCGCGGATCGCGAACCGCTCCAGCAGCACCGGGTAGCGCGTCTCCAATATCTCTGGATCGGTGAGCCGGCTGTTAGTCATGTGCGTCTGCACCGCGCTTGCCCCGTAGAAGTCCGGCCCCGCCCCCGCGCCGCCCGCGATTGTTTCATAATATTGCCGCGTCTCGTCGCCGAAGGTGAAGTTATTCATCGTCCCCTGGCTCGGCGCAAGCGCAGCGCAGGCCGCGAACAGGCAGTCGGTGATCACCTGGCTGGTTTCCACGTTCCCGGCGACCACCGCCGCGGGATAGACGGGGTTGAGCATCGACCCTTCCGGCACCACCAGCGTGATCGGCCGCAGGCAGCCGTCGTTCATCGGAATTGCGTCATCCACCATGGTGCGGAACACGTACAATGTCGCCGCCCGGCAGATCGAAAAGGGCGCGTTGAAATTGTTCGGCTGCTGCGGCGACGTGCCGGTGAAATCCACGACTGCAGAGCGGCTTTCCCGGTCCACCGTCACTCGCACCCGCACCTCGGCGCCATTGTCCATCGGGTAAGCGAATTCGCCGTCGGACAAGCGCTCGATCAGCCGCCGGACCGCTTCCTCGGCATTGGCCTGGACGTGACGCATATAGGCATCCACCACCTCGCGCCCATAGTCCGCCGCCACCCTGCGAAGCTCCGCCGCGCCGCGCGCGCAGGCGGCGACCTGCGCCTTCAAGTCCGAAATATTCCGGTCCGGCCGTCGCGCCGGCCACGGCCCTGAACCGAGCAGTTCCCGCATCTCGCCTTCAAGGAACCGTCCCGCATCCACCAGCAGCACATTGTCGATCAACACGCCTTCGTCATGCACCGTCTTGCTGTCCGGCGGCATCGATCCGGGCGCGGTGCCGCCGATATCGGCATGGTGCCCGCGCGCGGCGACGAACCAGGCGGGCGCCGCATCCGCCTCATCGGCGAACACCGGCACGATCACCGTGATGTCCGGCAGGTGCGTCCCGCCGCGATAGGGCGCATTCAGCGCATAGGCATCGCCCGGCTTCATCCCCCGCCCGTCGCGCGCCTCGCCCCGCGCTTCAATGATTGCGCGGATGCTGTCGCCCATCGATCCCAGGTGCACCGGAATATGCGGTGCATTGGCGATCAGCGCCCCTTCCGCGTCGAACAGCGCGCAGGAGAAATCGAGCCGCTCCTTGATGTTCACCGACGTCGCCGTGTTGCGCAGCGTCACCCCCATCTCCTCGGCGATCGCCATGAAGAGGTTGTTGAACACTTCCAGCAGGATCGGATCCGCCTCCGCCCCATCCACCGCCGCCTTCGCACGAGGCGCGATGCGGGTGAGGATAAGATTGCCGAGCCGATCCACCTCCGCCCGCCAGCCGGGTTCGACCACGGTGGTGCAGGAGGGGTCGATGATGAGGGCTGGCCCGGTGACGCAGGCGCCGGTGAAAAGGGCGGCGCGGTCCCATATATCCTCCCCGGAACGGGGAGGGGGACCAGGCGAAGCCTGGTGGAGGGGGCCCGCCACCCGCACTGCCGGTCTCAGAACCCCCTCCACCCCGCTTCGCGCGGTCCCCCTCCCCGCGAGCGGGGAGGATAACTCAACCGCCTCCACCACAGCCGTCTCAAAGACCACAGCCGTATCGGCCATCACAAATCCGAACCGCGTCTTGTGCGCCTCCTCGAACGCCTTCTGCATCGCGTCCAGCGGCGCCACCTCCACCTCCAGCCCGGTGTCGCTTCCGTCATAGCGAAGCACCGCCCGCCGCCGAAGCTCGACCGCCTCAACCCCCTGCGCCCGCAACGCCGCCTCGGCCTCAGCCCCAAGCGCCTCCAGCGCCGCCTCCAGCGGCTCGCCGGAAAGGCTGCGTTGGCGAAGTTCAACCCGGTCGGCGAGGCCCATGCCGTAGGCCGAAAGCACCCCGGCAAGCGGGTGCACCATCACCCGCTCGATCCCCAGAGCGTCCGCCACCAGGCAGGCATGCTGCCCGCCCGCGCCGCCGAAGCATTGCAGGGTGTAGCGCGTGACGTCGTGCCCCCGAGCGATCGATATGCGCTTGATTGCGTTGGCCATATTGTCGACCGCGATCCGGACGAAGCCTTCCGCCACCGCTTCCGGCGACATGCCCGTCTCCGCGCCCACCTCAGCGCACAGCGCTCGCGAGACTTCCGCGTCGATCGGCTGATCGCCTACGGGCCCAAACACCGCAGGAAAATGCTCCGGCCTGATCTTGTCCAGCACGACGTTGCAGTCGGTAATCGTCAGCGCACCGCCGCGCCGATAGCAGGCCGGCCCAGGCACCGCCCCCGCGCTGTCCGGCCCCACCCGGAAGCGAGTGCCGTCAAAATGGCACACCGAACCGCCGCCCGCCGCCACCGTATGGATCTCCAGCATCGGCGCCCGCACCCGCACCCCGGCCACTACCG
Organism: Allosphingosinicella sp.; assembly: GCA_036399095.1. Classification (GTDB taxonomy): domain Bacteria; phylum Pseudomonadota; class Alphaproteobacteria; order Sphingomonadales; family Sphingomonadaceae; genus Allosphingosinicella. Next base: position 26,294 of record DASWNT010000007.1, on the reverse strand, counting down.
TCTCGTTGGTTCGCTCGTACACGCCGGCGAAGTGCGACACGTCTGTGGACGTGCCGCCCATGTCGAAGCCGATGACGCGGTCGAACCCTGCCTCCTCCGCCGTCCGCGCCATTCCCACGATCCCGCCCGCGGGGCCGGACAAGATCGCGTCCTTTCCTTGGAAGGAAGAAGCGTCGGTAAGACCGCCCGAGGACTGCATGAAGAGCAGCTTTGCGGAGGTTTCCGCTTCACCAAACTCGTCCGTACCGAGCGTAGTCGAGGTGCGCTGCACTGAGTCCGAGGAGCGCCCCTCGACTTCGCTCGGGACGAACGGGGTGGTGGACAAGGCGGTGGCAACCCGATCCACGTACTGCCTGAGCGCGGGCGACAGATACGCATCCACCACCGTGGTATCGCCCCGCCCAATGAGCTTGATCAGCGGCGCGACCCGGTGGCTCGCCGAAATCTGCGTGAATCCGATTTCCGCCGCCGCGTCGGCAAGCGCCGCCTCATGCGCCGTCCAGCGCCACCCGTGCATCAGCACGATCGCCAGCGCCCGGTACCCAGCATCGAACGCCGCCTGCATTTCGCTGCGCGCCTGCTCCAGATCCAGGGGCCGAAGCACCTCCCCTTCCGCCGTCACCCGCTCGTCGATCTCGACGACATGGCCGTACAAAGCCTCGGGAAGCACGATCCGCCGCGCGAAAATGTCGGGTCTTGCCTGATAGCCGATGCGCAGCGCGTCGCCGTGGCCGGCGGTGATGGCAAGCACCAGCGGCTCGCCCTTGCGCTCCAGCAGCGCGTTGGTCGCCACCGTAGTGCCCATTTTCACCGACGCGATACGCGCCTTGCCATGCGCCGCGATCAGGCGGCGAATGCCCTCCACCGCCGCATCGTCATAGGCGCCGGGATTGTCGGAGAGCAGTTTCAAAAGGTGGAGCGCCCCGTCGGGGGCCCGGCCGACGATGTCGGTGAACGTGCCGCCGCGGTCGATCGAGAAGGTCCAGCTTCCGGTCATCCGCGGCGGCAATACAGTCAGCGCTTACTGGCCGAGATGGGCGTAGAGCACCATGCAGTAGAGCATCGGGATGGAAAGGATCAGGTTGGTGCGGCTGGCCATCATCGCGACCACGCCGGAACGGGCCTTCACGTCGTCGGCGGCCGGCACGATGCCGAGCGCGCGCTTCTGGTTCGGCCAGATCACGAACCACACGTTGGCGGCCATGATGATGCCGAGCCACATGCCGATGCCAATGGTGGTGTAGCCTTCCTGAAGGCCCAGCGCGCGGGCGGTGTAGCCGCCCTGCTTGAGTTCACCGGTGAGGAGGCCGAGCAGCACCGTCGCAAGCGCCGCCCAGCGGAACCAGAACAGGGCAACCGGCGCGATGTGCTTGGTAACGCCCGGCTTCAGCTCGGCCGGAACCTTGGGCATGGTCGGGATCTGCACGAAGTTGAAATAATATAAGAGGCCGATCCACAGGATGCCGGCGAAGACGTGCAGGTAGCGCAGGAATTGCGACCAATCGTAGCCGCCGCTGCCGAGCAGATCGCCGTGTAGCCCGAACATCGCCGCGATCATCAAGGCGACGCCGATCAGCAGCGCGAGGTGAAAGTTGCCGAGTAACTTGGCCATCATAGCCCCCTATGTTGTTGTCTCGGCGCTTCTCTAACCCACCGCCGCGAGCGAGGGTAGCACCTAATCCAACCGCCACATGATGCTCTGGGAGAGCGGCGTCCAAAGCCCCGTCTTCACCCCCGCCGCGCGCAGCGCCTCGCCTGTCCACGAATTGCAGGTGTAAAAGGCGCTGTACCCCCCATTCGCCTCGTAGAACATGTCGGACGACCCATAGCCGCGCCCCAACACCGGCAACGTCCGCCCGTCCGGTCCACGCTGGAAGCTTCTGGCGATGTGCGCGGCGAGCCGCCGATACTGCTCGCGGGTGATGGTCAGCGGGCGCTGATGCTCGTCCGGTCGCGGCACGTGCGTGTGATCGGCATGCATCAGGCTTCGCCCCTGCCCGAAGGCGGCGAGAAAGGCGTTCTTCATCGTCAGGTCGCCCCAGGTCGGCGTCTCCAGGTAGAAGGTGCGGTTGCCGTAGCCAAGCGCGACATGATCGCCCCCGCCCCAGCGCGGGTCCTTCAGGTGCTTGCCCGGCACATAAGGCCGCCAGTCCATCTCCGGCGTCACCTTGGGAACCACCAGCCAGGTGTGCACGCCGTTGGTGCGCACGAAGATGCGGACGCCCCCCTTCGGCTCCTGCCACCCCCGGTTCGCCGGAATCGCGCCCATGACCAAAGCCGCAAGCAGGTACAAGACCGGCAACGCTGCAAGTGCGCCAAGAACGCGGAGGGCAATGCGCAGGGGGCGTTTCATCCCGCCAGCCTAGACAGCGCCAGCCCCATGTTGAAGCCCCGACCGCCGCCGCCTACAGCGGCACCATGAGCGAATGGACGATCGGCATCATCGGCGGCTCCGGCCTTTACGAAATGGACGCGCTGGAAGAGGCGCAGTGGATCGCGGTGGAGACCCCCTGGGGGCCCCCGTCCGACGAACTGCTGGTCGGCCGCCTCCATGGCCATAAATTCGTCTTCCTTCCCCGCCACGGCCGCGGCCACCGCATTCCGCCCAGCCACCTCAATTTCCGCGCCAACATAGACGCGCTGAAACGCGCCGGCTGCACCGACGTGCTGGCCATCTCCGCCATCGGCTCGCTTCAGGAAGAACTCGCCCCCGGCCGCTTCGTCGTCGTCGACCAGTTCATCGACCGCACGGTGGCGCGCGAATCGAGCTTCTTCGGCCCGGGCCTCGTCGCGCACGTCTCCATGGCCGATCCGGTCTGCCCGCGCCTCTCCGCCTTTGCGGCCGCGGCCGCCGCGGCAGCGGGCGCCGAGGTCGCGGACGGCGGCACCTACCTCGCCATGGAGGGCCCGCAATTCTCGTCCCGCGCAGAAAGCCATCTCTACCGAAGCTGGGGCTGCGACGTGATCGGCATGACGGCCATGCCCGAAGCCAAGCTCGCCCGCGAAGCCGAGCTCCCTTACGCCCTCGTCGGCATGGTCACCGATTACGATTGCTGGCGCGAAGGCGAAGACGCGGTGGAAGTCTCCGCGATCATCGCTCAACTGATGGCCAACGCCGCCACCGGCCGCCGCCTGGTGGAGGAACTCGCCAAGGCGCTCCCGCCCGAGCGTCCCCCCTCCCCCATAGACACGGCGCTAGACACCGCCCTGATCACCGCCCCCGCGTCCCGAGATCCGGCAATGCTCGCCAAATTCGACGCCGTCTGCCGGCGCGTCCTGAAGGGCTAAAAGTGAGGGTCCGCTTCTTTATCAATCCAGGCCACCCTCAAACGCCCGCTGCCGGATCCACTTGCTCGCCAGCAGCTTCTCCCCGGCCGTCACCGGCAGCCCGGCATGCGCCGAGAGTGGATCGCGGCGGCCGTCGTTGCCGAGGTTGTGGAACAGTATCGCGTCCCCAGCCTGCCCCTTCAGCGCGAGTTGCGGCGTGTTGAACCAGGTCTCGCCGCCTTCATACTCCTCGTTCAGCCACACCAGCATCGTATAAGCCCGCTGGTTGCCGAAGCCGGGAATGGAATCGAAATGCGGCTTATACTCGCCGCCGACGCCGTAGCGCAGGATCTGCAGCGGCTCACCCTGCTCCGGCGCCGTGCCCGCCGCCGCCGCGATGCGGCGGTTGAGCGCATGCACCGCCGGGTTCTCGAGCGGCCAGGTGAAGCCGCAGCCGTCCGACACCCGCACCGGATCGCGCTTCTGGGTGCCGGTGTTCACGTCCACGATCAAGGCAGGCGTCAGCATCGGTCGTGCCGCTTCGATCAGGTAGCGGCATTCCTCCGCAGAAAAGAGCCCGCGATACGCCACGATGCGCGGTGCCTCGCAGACCGGCTCCGCCGGCGGAAGCGCCAGCGGATCGCCCTCCGCGTCGAGCTCCATCGCCTCGATCAGCGCCAGCTCCCGCTCCGAACGCTTGTTCACCTTGGCAAGCGCGCGCAACATAGCAAGGCCGTTCTGCCACTGCCGGTCGCCACCCACGCCGCTGGCCAGAAAATTGGCATAGATCACCGCCGCGTCCAGCCGTCCGAGCCCGCCTGACTGCCGGAACCACTCCCGCGCCGCCGTTTTGTCGCCCGCGCGCAACGCCGCCGCGCCGCGTTCGTAAAGGTCGTCCGCGTCATCCATAAAATTTGACCACCCGTTCCGCGCTCATGCCGAGTTTGTGCAACGCAGAGCAGGCAAGGTTGCGCGCCGAGCGCCGCGCCCAGCCGTCCCGCCGCCACCGATCCGCGGACGTCACCGCCGCCGCATCCAACATCACCAGCCGCGTGCGCCCGATCCGCCGCACCAGATCGATATCCTCCATCAACGGCAGCGGCCGGTAGCCGCCCACCTGGCCGTACAGCGCCCGCGACACCAGCAGCCCCTGATCGCCGTAGGGCAGCCCAAGCAGCCGCACCCGCAAGCCGACGCCGCGCTCGATCACCCGCGCCTGCCACGCCGCATCGTCGAGCTGGAACCGGAAGCACGCCGCCGCGTCCGACCGCGCCACATGGGCCGCGACCGCGCTCCGCCAGCCGGGCGAGAGCCGCGTGTCGGCATGCAGAAACAGCAGCCAATCCCCCCGCGCCGCCTCCGCGCCCGCAGCAAGCTGCACGCCCCGCCCCCGCGGCGAATCCACCACCCGCGCGCCTGCGCCAAACGCAACCGCCCGAGTACCGTCCCGCGACCCGCCGTCCACCACCACCAGGTCCGGTACGTCGCCCAACGCCTGCAAACAGCCGGGCAAGCAGCCTTCCGCATCCAACGCCGGGATCACCACCGAAAGCATCTCAGCCTGAACAGCTCGCCCCGCCGAGCACGCAGAATTTCGCGCAATGCGGGTGGTTGAGCATCACGCCTTTCGCCGCCTCGGCCAGTGTGGCGCCAAGCGAGAAGCCGTCGTCATAGGGAAGCAAAGTACAGGCCACGACCCGAGGCGTCGTCTCGCCCCGGCGCTTCACCACCATGCGGCTGGACGCGCACATCATTGCGTCGGGCGACACGCCGGTGATGCCCCAGCAGGCTTCGGTAATCTCCGGCACGTCCGCGCCCTCGTCCATCGGCGGAAACAGCACCAGCCCGCCGGCGACGTCGAGTTCCAGCTCCGCGAAAAGGCGCGCATAGCCCGCTTCCGCCTCGGCCATGCTTTCCCCGGGCAATTGCCGCCCCGCCACGGCAATGCGGAAGCCGTTCGCGGCAAGCCACTTCAGCCCATCGAGCGCCTTCACCCACGATCCCGCGCCGCGCTCGGCTTCGTGCACCGCCATGCTGTGGTGATCCAGGCTGACCCGCATCGTCAGCTTGCGCCCGGCAAGCGGCTTCAGCGCCTCCTCGAAGCGCCGCATCGGCCGCATCGCGTTGGTCAGCACCAGCACCTCGAAGCCGCGCTCCAGCGCCGCCGCGATCATCGCCGGCGCCTCGCGATTCATGAACGGCTCGCCGCCGGTGAAGCCGATCTCCCGGGTGCCGAGCACGAGCGCCTCGTCCAAAAACCGCTCCGCCTCCGCGAGGCTGAGGTAGACGAGCGCATCGTTCTTTGGCGAACTCTCGATGTAGCAGCTCGCGCAGGCGAGATTGCACAGCGTTCCCGTGTTCAGCCACAAAGTCTCAAGCCGCCGAAGCGTCACCGACGCCCTTTTCTCCCCCTTTGCCGTCACGTACGGATCGCGAAACTTCGCCGCGTCCAGCCGCCGCGCGGCGGGATCGAGAAAAGGCGAAAGGGCCGGGGAAATGCTCACCAAAGCTGATTAGGCGAAAAGCCGCCCCGGTGCTAACCCCCGCCGCCATGAAAGGCACCGCCGGCAGACTCCTCCTCCTCGCCCTCCTCGCGGGCGCGGTCGCAGCCTTCTTCCTGCTCGATCTCGGCCGCTTCCTGACCCTCGCCGAATTGAAGGCGCGGCAGGCTGATCTCGCTGCTTTCGTGGAAGCGAACCCCCTCCAGGCGCTCGCCGCTTTCTTCCTCCTCTACGTCGCGGTGACCGCCCTCTCCCTCCCCGGCGCGGCAATCCTCACCCTCGCCGCCGGCGCGATCTTCGGCCTCTGGCAAGGCACGCTCGTCGCCTCCCTCGCCGCTACCGTCGGGGCAAGCTTCGCCTTTCTCTCCTCCCGCTATTTGCTTCGCAACTGGGTGAAAGCCCGCTTCGGCGCCCGCGCCGCCGCCGTCGACCGCGGCGTCGCGCAGGACGGTGCCTTCTACCTCCTTACCCTGCGCCTGATCCCGATCTTCCCCTTCTTCCTCATCAACCTGGCAATGGGCCTCACCGCCATGCGGCTGATCCCCTACGCGCTGATCAGCCAGATCGGCATGCTTCCCGGCACCCTGGTCTACGTCAACGCCGGCACCCAATTGGCGCAGGTGGAGAGCACCGGCGATATCTTCTCGCCCGCTCTGCTCGGCTCCTTTCTGCTCCTCGGCCTCTTTCCCCTGCTCGCGAAGTGGGCCGTCGGCTTGTGGCGCCGCCGCCGCATCTACAAAGGCTGGACGGAGCCCAAGCGCTTCGACCGTAACCTCATCGTCATCGGCGCCGGCGCCGGCGGCCTCGTCACTTCGCTGATCGCCGCCACCGTCCGCGCCAAGGTCACGCTGATCGAGGCGCGCGAGATGGGCGGCGACTGTCTCAACACCGGCTGCGTCCCGTCCAAGGCCCTCCTCGCCAGCGCCAAGGCCGCGCACACGATCGCAAAGGCGGAAACCTTCGGCATCGAAGCCACTGGCCGGGTCCGCTTCGACCAGGTGATGGAGCGAGTCTTCAAGGCCATCGAAGACATCGCCCCCGCCGACAGCGTCGAACGCTACACCCGCCTCGGGGTCGACGTCCGCAAGGGCCACGGCCGCATTGTCGATCCCTGGACGGTGGAGATCGACGGCTGTGAACGCCTCACCGCCCGCTCGATCGTCATCGCCGCCGGCGGCGAGCCCTTCGTGCCCGACATCCCAGGCCTCGCCGGCTCAGGCTACCTGACTAGCGACACCGTTTGGGACGCGCTCCGCCACCGCTCCGAAGTCCCCGCCCGCATTGCCATCATCGGCGGCGGCCCGATCGGCACCGAGCTCGCCCAGGCCTTTGCCCGCTTGGGCTCAAAGGTAACGCAGGTGGAAGGCAGCGCCCGCATCCTGTCCAGGGAGGATGAGGACGTCTCCCTCCTGCTCGAAGCCACCCTGCGCGGCGAAGGCGTGGACATCCGCACGAACACCCAGGCCGTGCGGGTCGAAGACAAGACGCTGATCCTCCGCTCTGCCTCAGGCGCCGAACACCCCCTGCCCTTCGACGAACTGATCGTCGCCGTCGGCCGCCACGCCCGCCTCACCGGCTACGGCCTCGAAGAACTCGGCATCGACACCGCCGGCACCGTCTCCACCGACGACTTCCTCCAAACCAAATACCCCAACATCCTCGCCGTCGGCGATGTCGCCGGCCCCTACCAGTTCACCCATTTCGCCGCCCACCAGGCCTGGTTCGCCGCGGTCAACGCTTTGTTCGGCACCCTGCGCAAATACCGCGCCGATTACAGCGTCCTGCCCTGGGTCACCTACACCGATCCCGAAGTTGCCCACCTCGGCCACAACGAACTGTCCGCCAAGGAAGCGGGCATTCAGTACGAACTGGTCCGCTACAGCCTCAACCACCTCGACCGCGCCGTCGCCGAAGGCACGCGCAGCGGCTTCGTCAAACTCCTCGTGGCGCCCGGCAAGGACCGCATCCTCGGCGCCACAATCGTCGGCGCCCATGCCGGCGAGCTGATCGCCGAACTGACGCTTGCGATGAAGCACGGCCTCGGCCTCAACAAGATCCTCGGCACCATCCACGCGTATCCGACCATGGCCGAAGCCAACAAATATGCCGCCGGCGAATGGAAGAAAGCGCACAAGCCGGAGCGGCTTCTGGCCTGGGTAGAGCGCTTCCACCGCTGGCGCCGAGGATGAGCCGGGTCGTCCTCTTCGCCAAGGCGCCGGTACCCGGGCAGGTGAAGACCCGGCTGATCCCTGCTTTGGGCGCGGAAGGCGCAGCGAAACTGGCGGCGGAAATGCTGGAGCATACCGTCACCGAAGCGCTTGCAAGCGGCCTCGCCGCCGAACTGTGCGGCGAACCCGACCCCGCCACCTGGTACACCGGCCCTCCCCTCCGTCTCACCGCCCAAGGCGAAGGCGACCTTGGCCGCCGCCTCCATGGAGCCGCCGAGCGTGTGCTGAGGGAGGAGCCCGTACTCCTGATCGGAGCCGACTGCCCCACCCTCAACCGCCACCGCCTCCACGCCGCCGCTGAAGCGCTTGAGCAGCACGATGCAGTGATCCACCCAGCCGAGGACGGCGGCTACGTCCTCCTCGGCCTCAGGCGCTTCCACGCCTCTCTGTTCGCAGGCATTGCCTGGAGCACGGACACCGTCGCCGAGGAAACCCTGGCGCGGCTGGCCGCCCTCGGCTGGACGGTCGACGTGCGGGAAAAGTTGAAAGACATCGACACCCCCGCCGACCTCCACCGTCACCCCCGCGAGATCAATTAGGTGGGCAGTGCCCCGCATTGCGCAGCCACGTCCGGGCGACGTGGCGACCTAATCGATGGGTCCCGCTTCTTCTTCCTCCCGCTTTGCCCCAGCGGGATTCCCGCTTTCGCGGGAATGACGGGGTGGGTAACGCAGGCGCGATGACCACCCTCCTCCCCCCCTACGCCGAGCTCCTCGGCCTCAGCACCCGCCGCGAGGGCGGCGAGCTCCTCTGGGTCATGCCTTTCCGGGAGGAAGTGGTCGGCCGCCCCGGCTTCCTGCACGGCGGCGCGATCGCCGGCCTCTTAGAATTCGCCGCCTTCGGCGCCCTCTACGAAGCGCTCGGCACAAGCGAAGGCGTCACGCCGAAGCCGATCAACGTCAGCGTCGATTTCATGCGCGGCGGCACCGGCACCGAAACCTACGCCAGCGCCGTGGTGACGCGCCTGGGCCGCCGCGTCGCCAACGTCGAAGCCCACGCCTGGCAGGAAGATCGAACCAAGCCCATCGCTGCGGCCCGGATGAACCTGCTCCTGAAACGCGACGCGGTCTAAACGCCCCTCCCTTCAGGGGAGGGGTTGGGGAGGGCAATACCCGATCAGTTGGCCTCTACCGGCCCGCGGGACTCATCGAGCTTCCTTGCGAGTCTGCGCCACCCCTCAGCCGATCGGCATTCCACCCGCCCGTTCGATTTGCGCGTAAGGCACTGCTGTCTTTCGTCGGAACCTTCCACGCCCGCGCGGCCGTCGTTGCTGGAAAGAAGAGCGCTCGAATGGCGCCACGAGCCGGTGCGGGTACTCTCCCCAGGAGTCTGGGACCATGCCGCTCCCGTTGCAGTCACCAGGATGAGAAATCCATAGATGCTCTTCGACATATGCGCCTCCTTCAACATATTGCCTATACACCCATCGAGCAACGCAGCCAATGTCGCCGCCGCAGTGAGCTGGGCCGGCCCGAAAAATCCAAACACCCACAGCAGCCGAATTCGACAAGGCGGCCTGTACGCTGCATGAGCGGCGCCATGACCGACGCGACCATCCAGCGGGCAGGCCCGCCCCCGCGTGTGACGATCGTCATGGCCACCTGGAACTGGAGCGAAGTGCTCCCTTTCTCGATCGGCAGCGCGCTTCTTCAAACCTTCACCGACTTCGAACTGCTGGTCGTCGGCGACGGCTGCACCGACAACAGCGCGGAAGTTGTCGCCGCCATCGCCGATCCGCGCGTGCGCTGGATCAATCTCCCCGCCAACAGCGGCCACCAATCCGGCCCGAACAACGAGGGCCTTCGCCAAGCGCGGGGAGAACTCGTCGCCTATCTTGGCCATGACGATCTCTGGCTTCCCCACCACCTCGCGTGCCTCGTGCAAGCGATCGATGCGGGCGCCGATCTCGTTTACGGTATGGTCCGCTTCGTTACCCCCTGCCAAGACGGCGGCGGCTTCTTCATCAGGCCGGATTATCGCTCCGGCGACTGGCTCCCGCCCACCTGCGTCACGCACCGCCGCGCCCTTGCGGTGCAGGCCGGCGGCTGGCCCAATTATCGCACCCTGCGCTGCGATCCGGAAACCGAATTGTGGCGCCGCTTCCACGAAGCCGGCGCACACATCGGTTTCGTGCCCCGCCTCACGGCGATCAAGCTTCCCGCCGCGGAGCGCCGCAACGTCTACCGCGAACGGCCTTGCCATGAACAAGCGGCCTGGCTCGAACGGATCCGGTCAAGCGATGTCGAACGGGAGGAACTCGCTGCCGGGCTCATCGCGGTCGACACCCGCCTGAACGACTATCGCGGGCTCCTCCGGGAAGTCGTCCGCCGCGGCACGTCGGCGCTGATCGCCCGCTTGCGCGCCCTGCGGCGGCCGAGAGCGGGGGAAGCGCTGGAACAACGGCAACGCTTCAAGGGGGTGGACAGGCGGGCCGGTCGCGTCAATGGCAGGCCGAAACGGGGCAGTCCCCAATCGAGGAACAAGGTCGATGATCAAGGGCGCGGTTAAGGACGGGCAGCTCAACACGCCGGAGTGGCAGATCCTGCGAGAACCGATCGCCGGCGTGCACGTTCGGGAGGTGCTCCACGTACCGCGGGACCACGGCATCATCACCGAATTGTACCGGCCGGAATGGGACCCCTCGGGCCTCCCCGTGGTGCACGCTTACCAATCCCGCCTCTTCCCCGGCGCGATCGGCGCGTGGAGCTGCCACAAGGTCAACATCGATCGCTTGTTCGTGAATCAAAGTCTGGTGAAGGTGGTGCTGTACGACGGCCGGGAAGACAGCCCTACCTACGGCCGCATCAACGAACTTCATATCGGCGACCCGCGCCCGACCTTCGTGGTCCTGCCGCCCGGCGTCTGGCACGGCGTGCAGAACCTCGCGCCGATGGACGCGCTGATGATCAATTTTCCGTCCAACGCCTACGATTACAACGATCCGGATCATTACCGCCTGCCGCTCGACACCGACGCGATCCCCTACACCTGGGGCGGCCTCGCCGGCGCCCGCCTGCGCGCGGATGCCAAGAACGGGTAAGGGTGCCTCGCAGCGGGGGTGAGGGGGCTCGCCGGGCCCCTACCCGCCCCGCTTCAGCGTCTCGCGCGCGATCACAAGCTGCTGTATCTGGCTCGTGCCCTCGTAGATCCGGAACAGCCGGACATCGCGGTAAAGCCGCTCCACGCCATAGTCCGAAATATAGCCCGCGCCGCCGAAGATCTGCACCGCACGATCGGCCACTCGCCCCACCGTCTCGCTTGCGAAATACTTCGCCGCCGCGGCCTCGAGCACGATCGGCTCGCCCGCATCCTTTTGCAGCGCCGCTTCCAGCACCAGCGCCCGTGCCGCCATTGTTTCCGTTTTGGAGTCGGCAATCATCGCCTGCACCAGCTGGAAGTCGGCGATCGGCTTGCCGAACTGCTTCCTTTCGCTCGCATAGGCCACGCAGTCCGCGATCAGCCGCTCGGCGACGCCGACGCACACCGCCGCGATATGCAGCCGCCCCCGGTCCAGCACCCGCATCGCGATCTTGAACCCTTCGCCCTCCTCGCCGAGCCGGTTCGCCGCCGGCACCGACACCTCGTCGAAATTGACGTCGCAGACATGGGCTCCTTGCTGGCCCATTTTCTTCTCGGGCTTGCCGACGGAGAGCCCCGGCAGATCGCTCGGCACAAGGAACGCGGAAACCCCCTTCGCCCCCTCGCCGCCGGTTCGCGCCATCACCGTGAACAGGGACGCCCTGTCGGCATTGGTGATGTAGCGCTTCGTCCCGGACAGCCGGTAAACATCGCCGTCGCGCACCGCGCGCGTCTGCACCGACGCCGAGTCAGACCCCGCCCCGGGCTCAGTGAGCGCAAAGCTCGTCACGATCTCTCCACTCGCGATCCGCGGAAGCCACTGCCGTTTCTGCTCGTCGGAACCGGCCATCACCAGCCCTTGGCTGCCGATCCCCACATTGGTGCCGAACACCGAGCGAAAGGCCGGGCTCGTCCGCCCAAGCTCCAGCGCCACCCGAACTTCCTCGGACATCGACAGGCCCAGCCCGCCAAACTCCTCCGGGATGGAAAGCCCGAACAGGCCCATCGCCCTCATCTCGGCGACTAGTTCTTCCGGAACCTCATCCTCCTCCCCCACCTGCGCCTCCAGCGGCCGAAGCCGCTCGGCGACGAAACGGCGGAGGGTGGAGAGGAGGAGTTCGAAGGAGTCGGGGTCGAGCGCCATCAATATCCCTTCAGCCGCGCCAGCTTGTCGGCGTGGTAATTGGGGTCGCCGAACAGTTCGTTCAGCACCCGGTCGCGCTTCATGTAGAGGCCGATGTCATATTCGTCGGTCATGCCGATGCCGCCGTGCATCTGCACGCCTTCCTGCACGGCAAGCGTCGACACGCGCCCGGCTTTGGCCTTGGCGACCGACACCATCGCTTCCGCCTCCGCGCTCCCTTCGTCGAGCAATTGCTGCGCCTTGAGCGCCGCCGCCCGCGCGATTTCCAGTTCGGAATACAGATTCGCGGCCCGATGCTGAAGCACCTGGAACTCGCCGATCAGCTTGCCGAACTGCTTCCTCTGCTTGAGGTAGTCCACCGTCATTGCCATCGCGCCCGCTCCGACGCCGACCATCTCCGACGCCGCCCCCGCCCGCGCGGCGTTCAGCACCCGGCCCAGCACCGCCTCGCCGCCGCCAACCTCTCCAAGCACCGCGTCGGCATCCACTTCGACGCCGCGAAAATCCACCCGCGCGCCGATGCTGGAATCGGCAAGCCGCACGCCCTCCACGTCCAGCCCCGCCGCCTCTTTCTCAACGGTGAAAAGCGTCAGCCCCTCCTCCGCCCGAGCCGCGACCACGAACACATCCGCCGACGCGCCCTGCACCACAAAGCGCTTCTGCCCGGTAAGCTTGAAGCCGTTCCCGCTCCGCTCCGCCGTCATCGCGATGCTCTCCGGCCGGTGCTTGCGCCCCTCGTCCACCGCAAGCGCCGCCACAGTCTCGCCGGCCAGTATCCCCGGCAGCCATCGCTCCCGCTGCGCCGTGCCGCGAAGCGCTTCCACCACCGCAACCGCCGTCACCAGAAAGGGCGAGGGCGTCAGGTTGCGCCCGATCTCCTCCAGCACGATCCCGGCCTCGACATGACCGAGCCCCAGCCCGCCATCCGCCTCGTCCACCAGCACGCCGGTGAAACCAAGCTCCCCGAACTGCCGCCAAAGCGCGTGGCCGAACCCGTCCTTGCAGCCCATGTCGCGATATTTGCGCAACTGCTTGGCGATCGCGCCTTCCTCGGCCATGAGCTCGCGCGCCGTATCGCGCAGCATCGCCTGATCGTCGGTGAGGTAAAGGGGCATCTGTTTTCTTTCTCCGTCACCCCAGCGAAGGCTGGGGTCCATGCTGCCTTTGAGGCTCCATAGCCGTATGGATGCCAGCCTTCGCTGGCATGCCGGCTAGGCTCCGGGAAGGTCGAGAATACGCTTGGCGACAATGCCGAGCTGGATTTCGCTCGTTCCGCCTTCGATGGAATTGGCCTTGGTACGGAGCCACTCCTTGGCCGTCTTGCCGCCGCGGCTCCGCTCGCTCTCCCACTCCAGCGCCGAAGAACCGCCGGCCGCCATCACCAGCTCGTGCCGCCGCTTGTTCAGCTCCGTGCCGGCATATTTCATCATCGAAGGTTGTGCCGGATGCGCCTGGCCCGCCTTCAACTCGTCGATGAAGCGCTCGGACATCGCCTTGAACGCCATTGCGTCCACGTCGAACCGGGCAACCTCCGCGCGCAGAAGCGGGTCCTCGGCCAACACGTCGCCGAGCGTCTCACCAAGGCTCACCGCGCTTCCGCCGCCGAGCCCCATGCCGCTGATCATCTCGCGCTCGTGGCCGAGCAGATATTTGGCCACGTCCCAGCCCTTGTTGAGCTCCCCGACCAGCTGGTCCTTTGGCACCTTCACGTCGTCGAAGAAGGTCTCGCAAAAGGGCGAGTAGCCGGAGATGAGCAGGATCGGCTTGGTGGAAACGCCCTCGCTCGCCATGTCGAACAGCAGGAAGCTGATCCCCTTATGCTTGGGCGCCGAAAAATCGGTGCGTACCAGGCAGAAGATCCAGTCGGCCTGGTCGGCGTATGAGGTCCACACCTTCTGGCCGTTGACCAGCCAATGATCGCCCCGATCCTCACACTTCGTCTGCAGGCTCGCGAGGTCCGACCCGGCATTCGGCTCCGAATAGCCCTGGCACCAGCGGATCTGCCCAAGCGCGATCTCCGGCAGGAAGCGCTTCTTCTGCTCTTCCGTGCCGTATTTCAGAAGCGCCGGCCCAAGCATCGAAATACCGAAACTATAGAGCGGGTTGCGCGCGCCCATCCGCGCAAGCTCCTGCCGAAGCACCTTGGTCTCGCCCGGGGACAAGCCGCCGCCGCCATATTCCACCGGCCAGTCGGGCACTGTCCAGCCGCGCGCGGCCATGCGCTCAAGCCAGACCTTCTGCGCCTCGTTCTTGAATTGGAAACTGCGCCCGCCCCAACAGGCGTCGCTTTCGTCGCGCACCGGTTCGCGCATTTCGGCCGGGCAATTCGCCTCCAGCCAAGCCCGCGTCTCCCCGCGGAAAGTGTCAAGATCGCTCATCGCCCGGGCTCTCCTTTACGTTAACGTCATGCCGGGGCACCGGGGCTCGGTCAACCGTCAGCGAAACTCCATCGCCTCGTCCTCGACCGGCTGCCGCCCCAGCGCGACCAGGTCCTTCAGGTAATTCTGATGCAGCCGCCACGGCGCCTTTGTCCCTTGCGCCGGAATGTGCCCGGCCGCGCGGGTGACATAGCCCGAGCTGAAATCCAGCAAGGGCGCCCGCTCCACCCCGCCCTCCGGCAGGCGCGGCACAGCGATACGCGCTCCCGTCGCGTCCATGTGGCGGATCAACCGGCACACGTAGCGCGCCGTCAGATCGCACTTCAGCGTCCAGCTCGCATTGGTGTAGCCGAAGCTCAACGCCATATTCGGCACCCCGCTTAGCATCATGCCCTTATACGCAATCGTCTCCCCGACCTTTACCGGCGCCCCGTCCACCTCCAGCGCCATGCCTCCGAGCAGCTTGATCACCAGCCCCGTCGCGGTCACCACCACGTCCGCCTCGATCTCCCGTCCCGACGCCAATCGCACCCCGTCCGACGTGAACCGCTCGATCGTGTCGGTCACCACCTCCGCCTTGCCCGCCTTGATCGCCGCGAACAGGTCCGCGTCCGGCACCAGGCACAGGCGCTGGTCCCACGGATCGTAGCTTGGCCGGAAGTGGCGCTCGACGTTATAGCCCTCCGGCAAGGCCTTGCGCGCGCCCTTCAGCAGCGCCTTTTTCACCCGCCCCGGCCAGCGCCGCGAATAATTGAAAAAAGCGATGGTGAAGAGGATGTTCTTCCACCGCACCAGCCCGTCCGCTGTCCGCTCCGGCAGCCGCCGCTGCGCCCAGCGGGCGATCGGGTCGCGCGACGGCATCGACACGATCCAGGTCGGCGAACGCTGCAGCATGGTGACATGCGCCGCCCGTTTGGCCATTTCCGGCACAAGCGTCACCGCCGTCGCGCCGCTTCCGATCACCACCACCTTTTTGCCGCTGTAATCGAGGTCTTCCGGCCAGGATTGCGGATGCACGAACCGCCCGCCGAAATCCGCCTCTCCGGGCCATTCCGGCCGGTAGCCGCCTGCGTAATCGTAATAGCCCGCGCACAAAAACAGGAAGCGGCAGGTGAAGGTCAGCGCCTCCCCTTGCGCCTCCACGTCCACCGTCCAAACCGCCTCCGCGCTCGACCAGGAGGCCCGCACCGCCCGGTGCCCGAAGCGGATTTGCCGGTCGATCCCGAACTCCCGCGCAGTCTCCTCCACGTACCCGCGAATATCCGGCCCTTGCGCGATCGACTTCTCCCCCCGCCAAGGCCGGAAGGGAAAGCCGAGCGTATACATGTCGCTATCCGAGCGGATGCCGGGGTAGCGGAACAGGTCCCACGTCCCCCCGATCATTTCCCGCGCCTCGAGCACCGCATAGCTCTTGCCCGGAAGCTCCGTCTGCACCCGATAGGCCGCATCCACGCCCGAAATTCCGGCGCCGACGATCAGCACATCGACATATTCGCTTGCCGCCACCGCACCCGCTCCCGCTTCGCTCCGCCCTCGCTTGGCAGAGCCCGCGATGCTTGGAAAGAGCGCAGCCACTGGCGCAATTCCGCCGTTTCTGGCAGCGCGGGTGCAACAGATCAGCGAAGGAACGCGCCCCATGGATTTCGACCTTACGGAAAGGCAGGCTTTCTACCGGGATCGCGTACGCGACTTTATCGAGACTCGGATCCGCCCGCGCTCGGCCGATTATAAAAAGCAGCTCGCGGCCGGCGACCGCTGGCAGCCGATCGAAGTGATCGAGGAGCTGAAACCGCAAGCCCGCGCCGCCGGCCTCTGGAACCTGTTCATGCCGCCAGGCCACGCATTGAAGCACGTGGACGAGACCTTCCAGTTCGAAGGCACCCAGCTTACCAATCTCGAATATGCCCTCTGCGCCGAGGAAATGGGCCGCGTCCCCTGGGCGTCCGAAGTGTTCAACTGCTCCGCCCCCGACACCGGCAACATGGAGGTTTTCCACCGCTACGGCACGCTGGAGCAGAAGGAGCAGTGGCTTCGGCCGCTGATGAACGGCGAAATCCGCTCGGCCTTTTTGATGACGGAGCCCGCAGTCGCTTCCTCCGACGCCACCAACATCGAATGCGACATCCGCCGCGAGGGCGACGAGTATGTGCTCAACGGCCGCAAATGGTGGTCGTCCGGCGCCGGCGATCCGCGCTGCAAGGTCGCCATCGTGATGGGCAAGACGGACAAAGGCGCCGACCGCCACCGCCAGCAATCGATGGTCCTCGTCCCGCTCGACGCGCCGGGCATCACGATCGAGCGCGCGCTTACCGTCTACGGTTATGACGACGCGCCGCACGGCCACATGGAGATCGAGCTGAAGGACGTGCGCATCCCCGCCTCCAACATGCTCTTGGGCGAAGGCCGCGGCTTCGAGATCGCGCAAGGCCGCCTCGGGCCGGGCCGAATCCACCATTGCATGCGCACGATCGGCGCGGCGGAAGAAGCGCTCGCCGCCATGGTGAAGCGCCTCCAGACCCGCGTCGCCTTCGGCAAGAAGCTGATGGAGCACTCGATCTGGCACGAACGCGTCGCCCGCGCCCGGATCGACATCGACATGTCCCGCCTCCTGTGCCTGAAAGCCGCCGACCTGATGGACAAAGCCGGCAACAAGGCCGCCGCGGCCGAGATCGCGATGATCAAGGTCCAGGCGCCCAACATGGCGCTTCGCATCATCGACGACGCCGTCCAGGCCCATGGCGGCGCTGGCGTTTCCCAGGATTTCAACCTCGCCTCGAGCTGGGCCGGAATCCGCACCCTCCGCCTCGCCGACGGCCCCGACGAAGTCCACAACCGGGCCATCGCCCGCCTGGAGTTCGCCAAACATGGCGCGTGAGGCTCGTGCCTCCCCATCGAAGATGGGGAGGGGGACCGCCAATCTTGGCGGTGAAGGGGTAGCTGCCGTGACGTCTGTAGTTGCCAAGAAAACCAATAAGGCCTGCGCCAGTCACCCCTCCACCACCCTTCGGGTGGTTCCCCTCCCCATTGCGCGTAATGGGGAGGAACAATGAAAGCCGCTATCCTCCACCAGCCGGGCACCCCCCTCGCCCTCGAGGACGTGCAAATCGCCCTCCCCGGCCCCCGGGAGATCCTGATCCGCACCCGGGCCTGCGGCGCCTGCCACTCCGATCTTCACTTCATCGACGGCGCCTACCCGACCCCGCTCCCGGCCCTCCCCGGCCACGAAGCCGCGGGCGTCGTCGAAGCGGTCGGCGCGGATGTCACCGCTGTCAAACCCGGCGATCATGTCGTCACCTGCTTCTCCAATTTCTGCGGCCGCTGCGAATATTGCCTCACCGGCCGCCTCTCGCTCTGCGTCGACAGCTCCACCAGGCGCAAAAAGACGCAGGAACCCCGCCTCTCGCTGAACGGCACCCCCGTCCACCAGCTCCTCAACGTCGGCGGCTATGCCGAGATGCTGCTGGTCCACGAAAACGGCGCCGTCGCCATAGACCGCGACATGCCGTTCGACCGCGCCGCGCTTCTGGGCTGCGCCGTCGTCACCGGCGCCGGCGCCGTGTTCAACACCGCGCAGGTCCGCCCCGGCGAGGATGTGGCGATCATCGGCTGCGGAGGCATCGGCCTTGCCGCGATCAACGCCGCCCGCATCGCCGGCGCCGCGCGCATCATCGCCATCGATCCGGTTCCGGCCAAACGCGCCCTTGCCGAGCAGGTCGGCGCCACCCACAGCTTCGCGCCGGACGAACACCGCCTCAAGGAACAGGTCGCCGAACTCACCAAAGGTGGAGTCCATCACGCCCTCGAAGCCGTCGGCCGCATCTCCGCCGGCGAGCTTGCGCTTTCCCTTCTCCGCCGCGGCGGCACCGCGACCATCGTCGGCATGATCCCACTCGGCGAGAAACTCGGCATGGGCGCAATGGACCTCCTTGCCGAGAAGAAGCTGCAAGGCTCGCTGATGGGCTCCAACCGTTTCCCCATCGACATCCCGCGCCTCGCCAACTTCTACCTCGCCGGCCGTCTCGATCTCGACAGCCTGGTCGCCGAACGAATCGGCCTCGGAGGCATCAACGCCGCCCTTGACACCCTGCGCGGCGGCGAGGCCGCACGCTCCGTCATCACCTTCGGCTAAGGAAACTTCATGTCCCTGTTCGACCTCTCCGGCAAAGTCGCAATCATCACCGGCTCGTCCCGCGGCATCGGGCGCGCCATCGCCGAAGCCATGGCCGATCAGGGTGCCACGGTCGTCATCTCCAGCCGCAAGGCAGACGCTTGCGCCGAAGCGGCCGACGCTATCAATGCAAAGCATGGCAACGGCACCGCAATCGTCGTGCCCGCCAACATCTCCTCCAAGGAGGCCTTGCAGAACCTGGTCGACGAAACCCGCCGCCAGCTTGGCCGCATCGACATACTGGTCTGCAACGCCGCCTCAAATCCTTATTACGGGCCGATGGGCGGGATCACCGACGATCAGTTCCGCAAGATCCTCGACAACAATGTCTTGGCCAACCACTGGCTGACCCAAATGGTCGCGCCCGAGATGATCGAGCGCAAGGCCGGCTCCATCATCATCGTTTCCTCGATCGGCGGCCTGAAAGCCTCGACGGTGATCGGCGCCTACAATGTCTCCAAGGCCGCCGACTTCCAGCTCGCTCGCAACCTCGCCGCCGAATTCGGTCCCCACCAGGTCCGCGTGAACTGCATCGCCCCCGGGCTTATACGAACCGACTTCGCCAAGGCTCTGTGGGAAAACCCGGACACGCTGAAGATGGTCACCGCCCACACCCCTTTGCAGCGCATCGGCGAGCCCCACGAAATCGCCGGCGCCGCCGTGTTCCTCGCCTCCGACGCCTCCACCTTCGTCACCGGCCAGGCAATCGTCGTCGACGGCGGTTCAACCACGGGCGTGGGGTTGTAGGTGCGCGCAGAGGCGCAGAGGCGCAGAGGCGCAGAGATGCCGCGCTTGGACCGACGGCCCCACATCTTCCGCGAAGCGGCTTCAACCAACGCCTTCGGCGCACTCGGCGACTGAACGTGGCAGAGCCTCTCTGCATCTCTGCATCTCTGCGTCTCTGCGTCTCTGCGTCTCTGCGTCTCTGCGCGAACAAAAGATCGGAGTAGCCATCCCATGAAGCTTGAAAACAAAGTCGCAATCGTCACCGGCGCGGGCTCCGGCATCGGCCGCGCCACCGCCATCCGTTTCGCCGCCGAAGGTGCAAGTGTCCTCTGCGCCGATCTCAACGGCCAGGACGACACCGCCGCCGAGATCGGCGCCGCGGCGGTCGCAATCCAGGCGGATGCCGGCAACGAGGACGACGTGCAGGACCTCGTCCAGGCGGCGCTGCAATATCATGGCGGGCTCGACATCATGTTTGCCAACGCGGGCATCTCGGGCGGTCTCGCCTCCATCTTCGAGCAAAACCCGGAGGACTGGCACGAGATCCTGCGCGTCAACCTGATCGGCCCGTTCCTGGCCATCAAGCACGCCGCCCCGGCGATCAAGGAACGCGGCGGCGGATCGATCGTCTGCACCGCGTCCGTTGCCGGCATCCGCGCCGGCGCCGGCGGCCCGGCTTATTCCGCGTCAAAGGCGGGCGTGATCAACCTCGTCAAGGTTGCCGCCACCCAGTTCGCCGGCGCCAATATCCGCGTCAACGCCATCTGCCCGGGCCTCATCGAAACCGGCATGACCAAGCCCGTTTACGACTGGGCCCGCGCCGCAGGCAAGGAAGACCGGCTCGGCCACCTCAACCCCCTGAAGCGCGGCGGCGTGCCCGACGAAATCGCCGCCGCCGCCCTCTTCCTCGCTTCCGACGAGTCCAGCTACGTCAACGGCCACGCCCTCGTCGTCGACGGCGGCCTTTCCGTCTCACACCCCTTCAACGCCCAGGAATATGGCCGAACGGCGGTGTAACCGCCCTTTTGGCCCGAGCGGGAAGCGGGTGGCCCGCGCCCAATAAAAAAGGGCGAGCCGAAGCCCGCCCTTTCCTTTGGCCCTCCGTGGAGAGCCGAACCGTTCGGCTCGCTTAGAAGCGGAAACCGATGCCGGCAACGGTCTGGAACGCGTCCGTATTGTTGCCGTAGGTGTAGTAACGCTGCTCGAGCTTCACCAGCGCACCGCTGTTGCCGAGGCCGAACTCGGCGCCGACGCCGAAGCGGGCGCCCTTGTCGCTGTCGCCGCTGAAGGGCGTGCTGCCGGTGTTGAGAACGGTGAGACCGCCTGTTGCATACAGAAGCGCGTTCGGGGTGACCTTGCCGCCGGCGCGGAACATCAGAGCGGTTTCGTTGACGTCGAAGAACGCGTCGCCGAGGTCGGTCTGATATTCAACCGAAACGCCGGCGACCACGCCGTTGACTTCCGCGTCATAGCCCAGCTCGACGCCGATCGTCTGGCCGTCGAAATCGACGAAGTCATCGCCGCCGGTGCCGACGGTGACGCCGACGCGCGGGCCGGTGAACGAACCGGTGGTGGTGGCGGTGTCCTGGGCCAAAGCCGGGGTCGCGGCGAGAACGGAGGCGGCCCCGATCAGGGAGATGGTGAGCTTGTTCATGTAAAAGTCTCCTGCCCCAACGCGGGGGCTAAAATTTCGAAAAAGAATTGGAACCTGAAAAACGTTTGCGATCGGCAGGTCTTGCCGGACCTAAGACCTTGTTCGAGATGTTCAAGGAAAACCGGTGTTTAGCCGGGGAGTTTGCCGAGCGTCTGTTGCAAATTCGTCACAACGCCGCGCGGTGCGGCAGGCACGCGGCATCCGATCCGGTTTTCACCGACCTGCTTGACGTTGCGCGAGAGAGGCGACAGCATCGCGGCAACCGACCTCAGAGACGGAACCGCGATTATGATGAAATCCACGCTTGCCTTGATCTTCCTGGCTGTGTCCGGCACCGCGGCCGCCGCTGCGCAGCAGCCCGCCGCAACGCAGGAGGCGGCGGAGGCGGCGGAGGCTCCCGCTGGGGAAACCGAAGCCGCGGCCGAACAAGCCGCCGACGCTCCGCCAGCCCCGGCGGCGGAGGAAGAGGTCGCCGCGCAGGCGGAGACCGACAAGGTGGACCTTGAAGAGGATTACCGCATCGCACGCACTTCCTACAACAAGTGCCTGCAAAGCTTCTCCAAGGGGAGCAGCATGGCGGCCGCGGCCAGCGCCTGCTCGTCGCAGCGCAAGCGGATGACCGCCGCCAAAAAGGCGCTTCAGGCAGCTCGGTAAGCCGGCGCGTCGCCGGCGGCGGGATAGTGCGCAAGAGGGGCTGTTTCGGTTTTTCGAAAACCCCTGCCACAAACAGGGGCGAGCGCCAAGAACAAAGAACGAACAAAACCGCTTGCGCGCCCGCCCCGCCCGCGCCGATACAAAGCCATGCGCCTACTTACCCCCAAAGACTTCCGCTTCCTGATTCGCTTCGCCCTCAGCCAGCTCCCCAAGTCCCTCCTCCGGGACATCCAGCTAAACCGCCCCAAACGCGACGTCGCGCTCGACATGGCCGCCGACCGCATGTGCGAGCAGTTCAAGGATCACGAAGTCCACGCGCCCGACCCGGCGAAGCCGCATGGGTGAGCTTTTTAGCCGTCAGTGACCGCTCCCGACCCAATGCAGACGTTCCGCTAGCACGCAGACCGCCTTAGCGCGTTTCGTAAGCCCCGAGGACTCGGTTCGCCGCGTCGGTTACAAGCCCACACCGGATGTCGGCAATCAGGACCGTTGCGGTTTCCGTCACATCCGTTCCGTTAACCGAGGTCGTCTCGCCTACCTTGTAGGAATTCTGAACTAGATACGGCTCTTTCGGCTCTACCACATAGGCGAGTTTCAAAGAAGATTTCGCCCGAGGAGCATCCGCTAGCGGTATATCAAGATAGCCTACCATGTAGGGGTCTTTGTCTGCGACAGGGAACAGCCCTTCGGAATACGATCCCCTGGCAGGTTTGCGGTCGAAGATCGCCTCTACCTTGCGGTTCAACTTGGAAACCATAAACTTATTGCCGAGGCCGTTGGTAGCCTGATAAGTTCCGCCAGCCGCTTCAGAGAAGTTTATTACAACTTGGATGTTGCCCATCGTGCTTGGCTCTAGCTGATCATAAGCCGGAGTCCCGTAGAAGGCATCCCATGCTGAAAAGTTGCGGTTCTTGAACGCGTAGCTTTTAATTCCTAAGCGCTGCGTGTCCGCATTGTATTCGAGATATTTGCGGTCTTCGGGCTCTTTGGCAACGATCAATTCGCGGGGCGATCCGGCGGCGGCACGGCGCGACTCGAACTGCGCAGTTGTTTCAAACTCACCCTTCGGGGCGACCTTCGGAACCTTGGTAATGGCCTGTTGAAAGGTCAGCGGGGTGACGCTCTGCCCCACGAACTTAGAGCAGGAGTCCTGCCCGTACGCTGCCGTCGCGGTAAAGCCCGCGGCTAGGGTAACCAGAATCACTCTCATATGTGCCCCCTTCAAGAAGGCTCAATCTTAGCAGCGACTTAGATACTGACAATAGGAGTAGGGCTCGTGAAGCGCGGGCGTCCGAGGAAAGAGCGTCTTAAACGGGCACGTAGCCCTGTTACCGCTCTGAAGATCATACCACCGTGCAAGTGTCTACTTTCCACCCATTGCAGGCGTTCACGTGTCATGCCGGGCTTGATCCGGCATCCATCTTCTTCTTTGCGCGTTCGCGCCTTCGCCTGAACACGGGAAGCGGAGCAGCGCAGCCGCTGGAAGCTTTATCTAGGCGTCGGCACCCGAAGCGCCGGCGGCGTCACGCTCCCGGCATGCGGCCCCTCATCCACGAACCGCACCCCCGCTTCCTCGTAAGCGCGCCGCAACCCCTCGATCAGCTCCGGCCGCACGTCCCGGTGATATCGCTCGAACCGCAGCACCGTCCGCCGGCTCACCCGAGCAGCCGCCGCCGCATCCTCCAGCGACCACTCAAGCGCCGCCCGCGCCATCCGCGACTGGGCAGGCAAAAACACGGGACGTTCCAGATCAACCCCCTTGACGTGGCCCTTGCCGGTCCCTAAGCGGGACCATCATCAAGAGGACCCTCGGGCATGGCGTCCAAGAGGCATAACCTGTCGCGCCGGGCAGTGCTAGGCGCCGGCGTCGGCGCCTGCGCGATCACCGCGCGCCCTCCCGCCGCCGGGGCAATCGCGGCCCCCATCCGCGCCCGCTGGACCCGCACCCTCGCCGCCTACCGCCGCGCCGAAGCGCGCGTCGCCGCCTTCAAGGCCCAGGAAGCGCTGCTGCCCCCGGAGCGGCGGGAATGGCCGGCGGTAAAACCCCTCGAAGACCGCTTCGGCGACCTCGACTCCCGCCGCCTCCTCGTTCTGCGCCGCCTGTTCCAAGTCCCCGCTCCGGACATCGCGGCGCTGGCGCTCAAGCTGGAACCCGCCGTGGTTGATCAGGCTTGGGAGCTTGAGGGGTGTGAGAGCTGCGTCTTTGCGCTCGCCGAAGATGCTACCCGCTTGGCTCAAACGGATCCGTGGTCCGGCTGATGCGATCTGTCCGTCGGCTACCCCCTGATTTATATGCGTCCAGTGGCCTTACAGTTGAGGCTTTGGAAAATTTCGGCGCTGTTTGTGCGTTTGGGTTTGGCCGACAGCATGTCACGTTCGAGGGAAAGGCAAACAGCTTTCGAAGGTTCTCCGGCAGAAGCTGTAGCCACCGCTAGGGCAATCGACCCAGCTATGAAGCTGAGCCCCGAGCACCAACCAAAGCCGGGGGCTATAGCGGAAAATCTCTGAGACTTGTCGCTCTGTGCTTGTAGTTTTTCCTCTAGGTGGCCGTCGCGCACGCCGTCGATTAAGACCGTTGTCCAATAGTTATCATGGTCAAGGAGAGGCATGGCCATAGCGTTGTAGAAATGCTGAAGGGCCGTTCCGCTAAGAAGCGCCATCAGCAGGCCGACGCCGAACAGCACCGCAGGTAGCCAAGACCCGCCACCCTCTTTCAGCAGGCTCAGGGCAGCCAACCCTCCAGCGCCATTCACCGCAAGGAGTGATGCGGTTAGCCACTTCGAAAACGATGCGACCTGCTCCCAGCTGAAGCCTTGATTTCGATCAAGACGCGTCAGCAAGCGCTCAGCGAACCTGCGGTTCTGATCCGGCTGTTCGTTCACTGCTTCTATGTCTGTGATGTTGTAGTTGCTCATAGAACCCCCTTTCGCCGAGGGTAGCTCAGGCGCACGTCCTGAGCGAGTGTGCATCGTCATCTCCCCTTGCCGCCGCACTCCCGCTCCCCTATAGCGCCACCCGTCCAGCGGGCGTTTGTAAGGCGCCTGGGAAGGGCTCAAGCTAAGGTTTGGCGCGTGGGGTGAAGGCATGGAGCCTGCCGGGCGTGCCCTTTTTGCTTATTCGCCCGCCTACGCCTCCTAAGCGCCCGCACGGACAGCCGCGAACGGCATGGGGTCGCCGCGGCAGTTTGGGTGCACAAGACCAGGGGAGACAACCTCTGGAGGGCATCCTTGCCTCAGGCGTATTCGCGTACTCGAACGGTGCCGGCGCCTTCGTGGCGCGGTCCGACTGCGATCTCGATGTCGTGACCAAGAGCTACAAGGCATTCCTCCAGTTTCTCCTGGCTGATGTCCTGCAGCTTTCCTCTGGCGATTGCAGAGAGCTTCGGCTGTGTGATCGGCATCCGCGCCGCAGCTTCTCTCTGGGTCAGCCCCAGCTCAACAATCGTTCTCTGAATGCGAAGGGCAAGTTTCGCTTTCACAACATAGGCTCCGTCGAGATCCAGCTCATCCAGAACACTTGTGCCCGCCGGCGTCACTTGCCCTTCCATTCTTAACCTTTCTTTCTGTGTTTGGCCTCTTCGGCCTCACGGCGCCGCGCTTCTGCCAGGCGCGCCTCGATAGTCTCTTTATCCCGCTTGGGAATATTCCTGCCCTTGGTCGACTTCTTCTTGAAGCAGTGCAGGACGTAAATCGCGTCGCCCAACCGAGCGGTATAAACCGCTCTGTAGGTATCACCGTCGTCGTCTTCGAGTATCTCAACCAGTGGGAGGCCGAAGCCGGTCAGCATTTTTGTATCTTCGTAAGGAAGATTGTTCTGAGCCAGCGACAGAGCATAGCCGAAGGTTCGACGTACCTCCTCCGGCATTGCCAGAAGGTCCTTCTTGCTGCTCCCGATCCAGTTTACCCTTTTCTCATCCATTCATTCCCCTTCCGTTGGCGGTAGCAACTTTATACCAGAACTGGTATCAGAGCGCAAGCGGTTTCATGCGCTGCACTACTTTACCTTGCCGGCATCGAGGCTGGTGGTTATACGCGCCCCGTCCAGCGGGTGCCTCTACGGCGCGCGCGGAGGCTCAGCTTTCGGGTAAGCGCGTGGGGCAGGTGCCGTGTGGCACCGTCCTGACGCGCTTTTATGCTTATCCGCTTCGAGCCCCCCACGCGCTCCCCAAGGGATCGCCCGCACGGACAGCCGCGAACGGCATGGGGTCGCCGCGGCAGTCGGGTGCACAAGACCAGGGGAGACAACCTCTGGCCGGCAAAACAGTAAATTAGGAACTCTAAACCATGGCTACATCGGCAATGCCGACCCGCGACGATTTCGCGGCCCTGCTCAACGAAACCCTCGGCGGCGAGAATGAAGGCTTTGAAGGCCGAGTCGTCAAAGGCACCGTCACCGCGATCGAGAACGACATGGCCGTCATCGACGTCGGCCTCAAATCCGAAGGCCGAGTCGCCCTGCGCGAGTTCGCCGCGCCCGGCCAGAAGGCCGACATCAAG
>DASWNT010000006.1:0-195018 GCA_036399095.1 Allosphingosinicella sp. | reverse complement strand
CAGAACGTCGCGAGACAGTTTGGTCCCTATCTGCCGTGGGCGTCGATAATTGAGAGGAGTTGACCCTAGTACGAGAGGACCGGGTTGAACGTACCTCTGGTGGACCTGTCATCGTGCCAACGGTGCAGCAGGGTAGCTATGTACGGACGGGATAACCGCTGAAAGCATCTAAGCGGGAAGCCTCCCTCAAGATAAGTTATCACAGAGCCGTCGAAGACCACGACGTTGATAGGCCGGATGTGGAAGTACAGTAATGTATGGAGCTAACCGGTCCTAATTGCTCTATTCGCGCTTGAGAGTCCCACCATCAACGACAGCTTTGGCTGTCTGCGAAGGACACTCAGCTAGATGTATATGCACGGTTTCTAGAACCCTTTTGCGCGGCCTCCATAGCTTGGTGGCCATAGCGTCTGTGACCCACCCGATCCCATCCCGAACTCGGCCGTGAAACCAGACAGCGCCGATGGTACTATCGCTTAAGCGATGGAAGAGTAGGTCGTCGCCAGGCTTTGCAGGCCGCGCAAAAGGAGGGTCCCACCAAGGTACTACTTTGATGGGTTCCCGGATAACCCATTCACAAATTGAGCCGCCTTGGCAGCACCTAACGGTGTTGCCGGGCGGCTCAGTCAATTTCAGCGTTGTTTTCGAACAGCGTTGGAGACGGTGACGCGGGATGGAGCAGCCCGGTAGCTCGTCAGGCTCATAACCTGAAGGTCGTAGGTTCAAATCCTACTCCCGCAACCACCGAAAGAACCCGCCCTTGTGGCGGGTTTTTGCGTTTGAGGCTCGGCTTTACGCCCGGCCGGCAAGGATGCGCTCGACCAGCTCCAGGTCCGCCTGCTTGTCGACGTCGATCGCGGCTTCCGCGAAAGGCAGCCGGACCGCGCGAAGCCGGATGTCCAGGCTCCGCCCGACCTTGGCCACCGCGCCCTCCATCGAGATCGTTCGGGTGAAGGCCCGCAGGAACACCATCGGTCCGAAGAAGAGCAGGATCTTGAGTGCCTTCTTGCGGTCCTTCTCGGCTCGCGCCCAGAAGCGAAGCGGCTCCTGCGCCCGCGGCGTCGCCAGCGCGAACAGATTGGCGCCGCTGAATTGACCGCCGCCGAACTTCATCCAGGTACGCCGTGTCTGCGGGTAGCTCTTCTCGATAATCGCCCTCTCGACCACGGCAAAGGCCGCGTCGGTGTCGCGGCTGCCGGCGATGAACGCTTCGACCATCTCCGGTTGAAGCAAGGCATGGTCGGCGGTGGTGACCAGCACCGGCCACGGCGCAGCGTCCCCACCGGCGATCCCGGCGATGCTCAGCGAGATGCCCTCGCCGGCCTTGGCCGTGCCAATCCGCGGCTCGCGCGCCGCCCACTCCAGCGCCCCGCCGAGCAAGACCTCCGGCTCCTGGGCAAGCACCACGATCCGGCCGACCGACGGGGCGGCAAGCAGCGCCTTCAGCACCCGGCCGAGCATCGGTTCGCCGCCAACCGGGATCAGCGCCTTGGCGGGCACGCCGTGGCTGTCGGCAAAGCCATTCTCCCCCGGCCGGTTCCCTGCAAGCACGATGGCCGTCCACTTTGTCATGGCGCCCATGAATCAGGTTCCGCTCGATCCGGCCATAAAAAAGTCACGCATCGCGTTCACGCCGCGCCTTCGTTGCATCGGGGCAACGCCCGTGGGGGCCTGAAACGGACGAACATGGCGATCCAGAAAGCCATCATCTTGAGCGCGGGCAAAGGCTCGCGTCTGCTACCCCTCACCGCCGAAGAGCCCAAGTGCCTGGTGGAACTGTCGGGCAAGAGCCTGCTCGAGTGGCAGCTCGACGCGCTGCAGAGTGCTGGCATCCGCGACATCGTCGTCGTTACCGGCTTTCGCGATGACCTCGTCGATGCGGTCGCCGCCCGCCGCTCGGGCGTCCGCACCCTGTTCAATCCTTTTTACCACGTCGCCGACAATCTCGGCTCCGTCTGGATGGCGCGTGCCGAGCTGAGCTGCGACACACTGCTCCTCAACGGCGACACGCTCGTCTCCCCGCGCCTCCTCCAGCGGGTTCTCGCCGCCGATGCCGGACCGATCGCGGTCACTATCGACGATAAGGAAAGCTACGACGCGGACGACATGAAGGTGCTGCGCGACGGCGACCGGCTGCTGCGCATTGGCAAGGCCCTGGAGGAGGGCGCCTACAACGCCGAGTCCATCGGTCTCCTCGCCTTCCGCAGCGAAGGCGCCCGCCGCTTCGCCGATCAGGTCGATCTGATGATGCGTTGGGAAGACGGCACCCGCCGCTGGTATTTGCGCGCCGTCGATGAACTCGCCCGCGCCGGCGACGCCATCGGCGTCATTCCGATCGCCGGCGAGGAATGGCAGGAGGTCGACTTCCCGGCCGACATCGAAGCGGCGAAGCTGCTTACCTCGCGCTGGGCCAGCCGCTCCTGAGCCAGCCGACCAGCGCCTCCACCTGATCGGCGCTCAGCTCCACCGCTTCGTTCAAGGCCGGTGCCTTCGGCCAGCCCGCGTCTGTTACCGCTACACCGACAGCGCTGCGCTCTCCTTCGTAGCGCGGTATGACGTGAAAGTGGACGTGGCGGTCCACCATCATCAGCATCAAATAGTTGATCTTGGCGTAGCCGACCGCGTCGCACACCCGCCCCTCGATGTCGGCGATCGCCCGGCCAAGCTCGGCGAAGGCCTCGGGCGGCAGCTGGGAGAAAGCCGTTGCCGGCCCTTTGGCGGCAAGCACCAGGCTACCGAGCGTGGGCTGCGCCGGGCGGAGGAGCACCACCCAATGATGGTAGTCGGAAACCAGCGTATCCGGATAGCCGAAGCGGATGATCGTCTCGTTCACTCGCGGCTCCTCAGGCCAGCCAGGAGGTGACGGCTCGTCCGCGGCTGCGGGCGGCGAGCGCCTGAACCAGCTGCACCGTGTGGACGAGCAAGGACGAAACCGTCCAGCCGGCAACCGCGATCAGCCCCCAATCCGGCCGCCCCACGGCAAGCGAGGCGAACAGGATCACCATGTTCGGATTGCGCCGGGCGGTGATCAGCCGGAACCAGCTGTCGAACCGCCGCCAGACGTGGATGTGGAATTTGAAGCGCGCGATGAAAGCGCCTTCGATCGCGCGCTGAACCACGTAGCCGCCGACGATCGCGGCCAGCACCCACCAGAATGTCGCCTCACTGAGCGGCCGCCCGTAAGTGTGCAGGCCGACGCCCCAAGCCCACCACCAGAAAGGCGGGTGGACCAGATCGATGCCGTGATCGAAAATGTTGCCGATCGACGACGAGGTGAGGGTGCAGCGCGCAAGCTTTCCATCCACCGTGTCGAGCACCATGAAGATCAGCCCGGCGGCCAGGCCGGTCCAGAACCACCCGTGCAGGAACAGGAAGGTGGCCGCGATGCAGAGCAAGGCGCCGATGGTCGTCACCTGGTTCGGCGTGATTCGCCACCGCGCCGCAAGCCGGGTCAGCACCAGCGCCCATTCCGGCCACAGATACTTCGTCAGCACGTCGGTCACGCCCTTATACGCGCCGAAATAGCTTTCCCGCTCCAGCGCCCGCACCGTGTCCGGTGTCAGCCGCCCCATGAACGGCCGCTCCCGCTTGCGAAGCTCTTCGTTCTGGAGGCTGCCGCTCTCCTCGAAGGCAATGACGGAAAGGCCCGCCACATCGGCAGCGCGGTCCTCCCGCATCGCAAGGGTGAGCGCGAGCCGAGTGTCGAGGTCCTCCGAATGGGCAAGCACCGGCATGCCGCCGAACGTCACGACCTGCTCCGGGCGGCGCATGATCAGCGTCAGCCAAGCGGGATCGAACACGAAATCGAGGTTGGCGATCAGCGGCCCGCCGCCCGGGCCGGAGGCGAATTCTAGATCCCGCTTCGCCGCCATTCGAGCAAGCCGCTCGCGCGGCGTCAGGCCCCAAAGCCTGGTGTGATTCGATCCAGCGGGAAGGATGGCGGTCATCGGCCGAGCGCCCGGTTGATTCGCTCGGCGCTGCGCAAGGCCAGCGCGGCAATGGTCAGTGTAGGATTGGCCCAGCTCCCCGTCGGAAACAGCGAAGATCCAGCCACCCAAAGGTTGCCTACCCCATGCACCCGCCCCTCGGCATCGGTGACGCTGGTCTTGGGATCGTCGCCCATCCGGGTGGTGCCCATATGGTGGTAGCCGCCGATCGGGTGGGAGGAGATCAGCGGATCGGTCTGCCAAGCTCCGGAGGACAGCCATTCCGCCGGCTCGACCCGGCCCATGCCGAGCCGCTGCAGCTCCTTGCCCAGCGTCTCCACCAGCACCGACACGCTGCGGATGTCGATTTCCGACAAGCGCCAATCCAGCGCGACCCGCGACACACCGGTCGCGTCCGTGTCCCCGGAGAGGGTGACGCGGCTGTTCGGGTTCGGCGCCTGCTCGGCCCGCACCAGCAAGGCGACGTCGAGGCTCCCGGCCTTGTGGAGCAGCCACGGCCGCGCTGGATCGACGTGGCGCTGCGCCCACCCCGCGGCTTTCTTGGTCACCATCCACAGCGCGCGCCCGCGCTTGGTCGGTGCCATTGAGTGCTTGAGGCCCGAATAAGCCTTCATTCCGGCAAATTGCCGCCGCCCCTGCGGCTGCCGGGCAACCACCGTCAGCGAGGTGTTGAGGATGCCCTCGCGCCGCTGCAGCGCCTCGCTCGGCGCAATCAAGGCCGCGAGGTCCTGCCCGCCCATTCGGTGGCGCCGCCCGAAGGCCTTGAGCAGCTGCCAGGCCGCACCCTTCACGACGCGGCCGCCGCGGGCATGGGGATGCTCCATGAAGTAGCGGCCAACCTGATCGTGGCCGTTGCCGATGTCGGATTCGAGCAGCAGCCGCGGGTTCTCGATCCCACCGGCGGCCAGCACGAATTCCTTAGCGGTCACCGTCAGCCGCCCGCTGCCAAGCGCCCGCGCCTCCACCCGGCCGATGCCGCGATCTACCTGCACGATCCGCGTCACCGTGGCGTGGGTGACGATCTGGCACTTCGGGTCGGCGTCGAGATCGGCGCAGCTCTCCCAGGCGAAGCGGTTGAAGCGCCGATCGAAGGTCCATAGCGGCGTTTCCAGCTCCTCGAAACGCGGCAGCGGAACGCCGGCGCGGCGGAACACGTCCGGCGAAGGCTTCTCCGCGGGCAGGCCAAACAAAGGCCGCGCTTCCCGATACCATTGCTCAAGCTCGGCGTAAGCGATTGGCCAGCCGGAGTGCGGCACGTAATCGCGCTTCTCCAGGTCGATCGGGTCCAGCTCCGCGCAGCGCCCGCCCCAGATCGCCGTGGTGCCGCCGAAGAAGCGAAGACGGCTGTCCTCCAGCTCGTAATAATCCTCGCCGATGCTCTCACCCGAGTTGAGCGCCGCCACCGGTGCCTCGTAGTCGAGCCCGCCGCTTTCCAGCAGCACCACCGTCCGCCCGGCCGCAAGCAGGCGGCGGGTCAGCGTGATCCCTGCCGCGCCGGCGCCGATCACGCACACCTCGCCTTCCAGCGCGAGTTCGCCGTCCGCTTGGTTGAGGTCGATCAGAAGAGAGTGCCTTCCACCTGCCGCGACAAATCACCGGCGAGCACCGCGGCCTTTGCCCATTCGAGCTCGTCCGCCAGATACCGGTCGGCGGCATAATGCGCGACATTGCGGCGGATTTCCGACCGCGCTGCCTCCAAGGCCGGCGAAGACGTGAGCGGCGCGTGGAAATCCAGCCCCTGCGCCGCGCAGAGCAGCTCCACGCCCACCACCCCCGCCGCATTCGCCACCACCCGCCGCGCCTTGGTGGCGGCGTGGGTGGCCATGGAGACATGGTCCTCCTGCCCCGCGGAGGTGGGAATGGTGTCGACGCTGGCCGGCCAGGCGAGGCTCTTATTCTCCGACACCAATGCGGCGGCGGTCACCTGCGCGATCATGAAGCCCGAATTGACGCCGCTGTCCTGCACCAGGAACGGCGGCAACCCGCTCATCTTCGGGTCGATCAGAACGGCGGTGCGCCGCTCGGAAATGGAGCCCACTTCGCACAAGGCCATGGTCAGCATGTCCGCCGCGAACGCCACCGGCTGCGCATGAAAGTTGCCGCCGGACAGGCTATCGTCCGTGCCCGGGAACACCAAGGGATTATCGGTGACGGCGTTCGCCTCCACCTCCAGCGTGCGCGCAACGTGGCGCATCAAATCGAGGCTCGCCCCCATCACCTGCGGCTGGCAGCGGAAGCTGTACGGATCCTGCACCCGCGGGCAGTCCTCATGGCTGTGCCGGATCTCGCTCCCGTCCAGCAGCTGCTTCAGTGCCGCCGCGACGGCGATCTGCCCCGGCTGTCCGCGAAGCGCATGGATGCGCGGATCGAAAGCGGCATCCGTACCCTTCAGCGCATCGAGCGACATCGCGCCGGCGACGAGGGCGGTGGCGAAAACCCGCTCGGCCGAGAACAAGGCATCGAGCGCAATTGCCGTGGAAATCTGCGTGCCGTTGATCAGCGCCAGCCCTTCCTTGGGCCCAAGCACCAGCGGCTCCAGCCCAAGCCGGGCAAGCGCCTCGGCTGCGGGCAAGTTCTCGCCGCCCAGCACGATCCGCCCCTCGCCGATCAGCGGCGCGGCAAGATGGGCAAGCGGCGCCAGATCGCCCGAAGCGCCCACGGAGCCTTGTGATGGGATTAGCGGCAAGGCGTCCGCCTGAAGCAGCGCCAGCAGCCGCTCCACCACCACCGGCCGAACGCCCGAATGGCCGCGCGCCAAGCCGATCGCCTTCAAGGCAAGCGCAAGCCGAACCACCCGCCGGTCCAGCGCCTCGCCCAGTCCGCAACTGTGCGACAGGATCAGGTTGCGCTGCAGCTCCTCCAGCCGGTGGTCGGCAATCCGGGTCTGGGCAAGCAATCCAAAGCCGGTGTTGACGCCGTAGACGGTAGCGCCGGAGGCCACGATCCGCGCCACGGAAGCAGCGGCGGCCTCGAGTGCCTCCCAGCCTGCCCGAGACAGCGTGACGCCGGTCCCGTTCCAAACCGCCCTGATCTCCGCGAGCGAGACAGAGCCCGGGTAGAGGGTAACACAGTCCATCATCCCGTCACCCCAGCGAAGGCTGGGGTCCATGCCGAACCTCCACCTGCATCGCCTTCAACAAGGCACCATGGATGCCAGCCTTCGCTGGCATGACGGGAGGGGGTCACTTGTGAACCATCGGCAGGTCCAGCCCCTGCTCGCGCGCGCAGTCGACCGCGATCTCGTAGCCCGCATCGGCATGGCGCATCACGCCGGTGCCGGGGTCGTTCCACAGCACCCGCTCAAGCCGCCGCGCGGCATCGTCCGTGCCGTCGGCGACGATCACCATGCCCGAATGCTGCGAATAGCCCATGCCGACGCCGCCGCCATGGTGGAGCGACACCCAAGTCGCGCCCGAGGCTGTGTTGAGCAGTGCGTTAAGCAACGGCCAATCGGACACAGCGTCCGACCCGTCCTTCATCGCCTCGGTCTCCCGGTTAGGGGATGCCACCGATCCGGAATCGAGGTGATCCCGCCCGATCACGATCGGCGCCTTCAGCTCGCCGCGCGCCACCATTTCGTTGAACGCGAGGCCGAGCCGGTGCCGCTGGCCAAGTCCCACCCAGCAGATCCGCGCCGGCAGCCCCTGAAACGCAATCCGCTCGCGCGCCATGTCGAGCCAGCGGTGGAGGTGCGGATCGTCCGGGATCAGCTCCTTCACCTTTGCGTCGGTTTTGTAGATGTCCTCCGGGTCGCCCGACAAAGCCACCCAGCGGAACGGCCCCACCCCGCGGCAGAAGAGCGGCCGCACGTACGCCGGCACGAACCCCGGGAAGTCGAACGCATGCTCCACGCCGGCGTCCTTCGCCACCTGGCGGATGTTGTTGCCGTAATCGAAGGTGGGAATGCCCTGTTCGCGGAAGGCGAGCATCGCTTCGACATGTACCGCCATCGAGCGCCGCGCCGCTTCCTCCACCAGCTCCGGCGCGGTCTCCCGCCGGTCCATCCACTGCTCCACGCTCCAGCCGAGCGGCAGATAGCCGTTCACCGGATCGTGCGCCGACGTCTGGTCGGTGACGGCATCGGGGCGGATGCCCCGCCGCACCACTTCGGGAAGCACTTCCGCCGCGTTGCCGAGCAGCCCCACCGACGTCGGCTCGCTCGCGGTGCGGATAATCTCCAGCGCTTCGTCGATGCTTCCAGCGCGCCGATCTAGGTAGCGTGTCTCCAGCCGCTTCTCGATCCGGCTTTCCTGGCATTCCACCGCAATGCAATGCGCCCCCGCCATCACCGCGGCCAGCGGCTGCGCGCCGCCCATGCCGCCGAGGCCGGCCGTCAGGATCCAGCGGCCGTTGAGATTCCCGCCATAATGCTGGCGCCCCATTTCAACGAACGTCTCGTATGTGCCCTGAACGATGCCCTGCGTGCCGATGTAGATCCACGATCCGGCCGTCATCTGGCCGTACATCATCAGCCCCTTGCGATCGAGTTCGTGGAAATGCTCCCACGTCGCCCATTTCGGCACCAGATTAGAGTTGGCGAGCAACACGCGAGGTGCATCGGCGTGGGTGCGGAACACGCCCACCGGTTTCCCCGACTGGACGAGCAAAGTCTCGTCCTCTTCAAGCCGCTCCAGCGTTTCGACAATCCGGTCGAAACTCTCCCAATCCCGCGCCGCCCTTCCGATCCCGCCGTACACGACCAGCTCCTCCGGCGCTTCGGCTACCCGGTCGTCGAGATTGTTCTGAAGCATCCGAACCGCCGCCTCGGTGGTCCAATGCTTGGCGACCTTCTCCGCCCCGGTGCGGGCACGGATATGGCGGCTGTTGTCACGTCTGCTGTTCATGCCAGTCCCCTTATCCGTTCGTCCCGAGCGTAGTCGAGGGGCGCACGCGATGACTCCGTGCAGCGCCCCTCGACTTCGCTCGGGACGAACGAGGGTTGGTCACGAATCCACCCCCGCCACGATCCGCTTCTCCGGACCCGGATGGCCGATCCAGTAGCAAAGCTCGGCCGGGCGCCCGATGCGCCACACGCACAGGTCCGCCGCCTTTCCCTGCGACACCGTGCCGATCTCCGCCTCCAGCCCAAGCGCTTTGGCCGCATGCACCGTCATCCCGGCAAGCGCCTCCTCCGGAGTCAGGCGAAACAGGGTGCAAGCCATGCTCAGCATCAAGGTCGGCGACAGCATCGGCGAGGTGCCCGGATTGCAGTCGGTGGCGATCGCCATGGCCACGCCGTGGCGGCGCAGCAGGTCGACCGGCGGCTTTCGCTCCTCGCGCAACGCATAGAATGCGCCCGGCAGAAGCACCGCTACCATTCCCGCCCGCGCCATCGCCTGAATGCCTTCTTCGTCGGCATGCTCGAGGTGATCGGCGGAGAGGGCGCCATACTCGGCGGCAAGCGCCGCGCCTTCCAGGTTGGAAAGCTGCTCGGCGTGAAGCTTTACCCGCAGGCTATGATCCGCCGCCGCCTGGAACAGCGCCCGCACCTCGGCGGGCGTGAAGCCGATCCCCTCGCAGAACGCATCCACCGCCGTTGCAAGCCCGGCCTCGGCGGCGGCCGGAAGCATGTCCTCGATCGCCATCTCGACGAACTCGGCGCGCCGCTCCTTATACTCGGGCGGCAAGGCATGAAGCGCAAGCAAGGTCGGCACCACCCGCACAGCCTCGCTTTCCCCAAGCACGCGCGCCGCTTGCAGCATCTTGAGCTCGGTGGGCGTGTCCAGGCCGTAGCCCGACTTGATCTCGACTGTGGTAGCCCCGCCCTTCATCAGCGCCCGGAGGCGCGGGCGCGATTGCTCGACCAGCTCATCCAGGCTGGCAAGCCGCGTCGCCTTTACCGAGGAGACGATGCCGCCGCCGGCGCGGGCAATCTCCTCATAGCTTGCGCCGTTCAGCCGTTGCTCGAACTCCCCGGCTCGGTTGCCGCCGAACACCAGATGCGTGTGGCAATCCACCAGTCCCGGAGTCACCCACGCGCCGTCCAGCCGTTCGACGCTCTTTGCCCGGTATCCGACCAGGTCGATCCGCCGCCCTACGCGGACGATCCGCCCGTCCTGAATGCCGATCGCGCCGTCTTCGATCGCCCCGAACGCGCCCGGAACGGCCGGATCCATTGTTGCGATATTGCAGTTGGTAAGCAGCCGGTCCCACATGGGCGGCATCTTAAGCGCGTCAGGGAGGTGAGGCCAAGCCATGAGCTGGAAATCGATCGCGGATCTGTTCGTGCCGCAGGGGCCGGTGGCGCTGCTCGGCGCCCCGATGGAGGCGGGCTCCGTCACCCCCGGCCGCTGCGACCTCGCGCCCGAAGCCGTCCGCCGCGCGCTGAAGCGGTTCAGCACCTACAATCTGGAAACGCAGGAGGAGTTGAGCGTCGGCGTTCGCGATTGGGGCGACGTGGCCGTTCAGGGCCTTTCCCCCGCCGACGGCTTTGCCCCGATCCGGGACGCGGCCGCGGCCTGCACAGCGGCGCACGGCCTCACCCTCCTCATCGGCGGCAACAACGCCGTCACCCGCCCCGCCGCCCACGCGCTCGGAGTCCCGCTTGCGCAGGTCGGCGTCATCACCCTCGATGCCCATTTCGATCTTCGCGAAACGGAGGGGGGCCCGGCTAACGGCAATCCGATCCGCTGCCTGCTTGAGGATGGCCTCCCCGGCGCCAACATCTGCCAGATCGGTCTCCAGCCCTGGGCCAATACGCGAAAAATGCACGAAGACGCGGTCGCGGCCGGAATCGGCGTTTATTCGATCGGAAGCTGCGAACGGCACGGAATCCTGAAGGTGCTCGACGATGCGCTTACCCGCTTGGCGCACTGCGACGTGCTGATGGTGGATTTCGACATCGACGTCGTCGAGCGCGGCCACTTCCCCAGCGCCCCCGGCGCCCGGCCCGGCGGAATGCACCCCGACATGTTCTTCCGCGCCGCCCGCCAACTCGCCGCCCAGCCCCGGGTGAAGCTGGTGGACCTGACGGAGTTCGATCCCAGCCTGGACGACACCGACCTCAGCGCGCTGACGGCAGGCCGTTGGGTCTGCGAAGTGCTTGCCGGCTTCGAAGCAAGGTAAGAGGCCTAAGCCACCCCACTCCGTCATGCCAGCGCAGGCTGGCATCCATGCTGACTTGGAGACCTCAGGGGCGGGTGGAGGCTCAGCATGGGCCCCAGCCTCCGCTGGGGCGACGGGAAGTTAGGCAAGGTCCTTCAGCGGGATTCCCGCGTCAGCCAGCCGCTCCGGCGGCGCCACCGTCTTCTCCAGGATCAGCTTGCGGCCCTGCACGTAATCCCGCGTCGCGTTGACGCAGTCGAGGGCGATCACCCGGCCGGCGAGCAGGTGCAGAACGGAGAAGCTTCGCGCGGCGGGATCTCCGCGCACCACCGTTTGGTCATGGCCCACCGACAGCCCCACCGTCTGGAGCTTCAGATCATATTGGTTCGACCAGAACCAGGGCATTGCCGAGTATCGCTCCGGCTGGCCGACAATGGCACGTGCGGCCACGGCGGCCATGTCGTGTGCGTTCTGCACCGACTCGAGGCGCAGCTTCAGTCCGCCGGCATGAGGGTTCTCGTGCGCCGCGCAATCTCCGATCGCGTACACATCGGGAAGGCTGGTCCGGCAATACGCATCCACGTCCACCCCGTTCGCGCCTTCCGCGCCGGCTTCAAGCAGCGGCCCCACCGCCGCGTCGATGCCGATGCCGACGATCACCATGTCCGCTCCCACCCGCTCTCCGCCGAGCAGCCGAACGGCCGCCGCCCGGCCGCCTACCCCTTCGATGCGTTCCACCGCCGCGCCGAGCCGCACGTCCACGCCCCGCGCCCGGTGTTCGGCCTCGTAGAAGCGCGAAATCTCCGGCCCCGCCACCCGGGCAAGCAGCCGGTCGAGCGCCTCAAGCAGCACCACTTGCCTGCCCAGCCCGCGCAGCACCGCCGCCGTCTCCAGCCCGACATAGCCGCCGCCAACCACCGCCACCCGGCGCGTGTGTGGAAGTTCGGCCAGGATCGCATCCACCTCCGCCCGGCGACGAACGACATGAACGCCGGCCAGGTCGCCCCCCTCGCAGCGCAAACGCCGGGGCGTCCCGCCCGCCGCCCAGATCAAGACACCGTAACCGAAGCCGCGTCCGTCCTCGGCCGCGACGCGGTGTTCCGCCGCGTCGACGGCTACGATGCGCGTGCCGGTCAGCATCTCCACCCGCCGCTCGGCCCAAAAGGCCCCCGGCCGGATCAGCATCCGCTCGAACGGCTTCTCGCCGGCGAAATATTCCTTGGACAAAGGCGGCCGCTCATAGGGAAGCTCCGGCTCCGCCCCGGCAATGGCGATCGTGCCTGCGAAGCCGAGCTGCCTCAGCTGGATCGCCGCCTGCGCACCCGCATGGCCGGCACCGACGATCAGGATGTCGAAATGAGTCACCAGGGCGTCTTAGCTTCCGGAAAGGCGCCCGTCCAAGTTCCTCCCTGCGAAGCGGCAGCTTCGTGGGGAGGGGAACCACCCAAGGTGGTGGAAGGGTAGCTGCAGCGAGCCGGGTGTCTGTCGCGGGAGTCGCTGACTCTACGGCACTTGCCCCTCCACCACCCTCCGGGTGGTTCCCCTCCCCATCTGCCGATGGGGAGGAACGGTGTTGGCATCGAGGGGGTGCAAACCATTGCCAGCGCGGCCCTTCCCCGCCATGGGCAGGCGCGATGAGCGACGCGCTTCACGATCTCGGCGACAACTTCCGCGACGCAATGCGGCGCGTTGCCTCGACGGTGAACGTGATCAGCATCTGCACCGCCGGCGAGCCGATGGGCATCACCGCCACAGCCATGTCGTCGCTGTCGATGGACCCGCCGAGCCTGCTCATCTGCATCAACCGCTCGGCCTCCATGCACGCGTCCATCGAGGGCGTGTCGCATTTCTGCGTCAACGTCCTTCACCGCGATCAGGAAGATATCGCCCGCATGTTCGCCGACCGGCGCCAGCACGATCTGCGCTTTGCCAGCGGCTGGGACGTCGACTGCACCCGCCCGCCGCGCCTGCTCGATGCGCAGGCGGCTCTGCTGTGCCGCCGTACCGAACACCACCGCTTCGCGACCCACTCGATCTTTATCGGCGTGGTGGAGGAAGTGCGGCTGCGGGACGACGTGCGGCCGCTGGTTTACGTCAACGGGATGTATGGGGCCGTGGAGTAGGAACGCCTCCCCGAGCCTGCCCGGGGAGGATGGTTCGCTCAGCCCTTGATGAACATGTCGAGCTGCGTGTGCGCTTCGTCGTCCGTCATCTGGATCGGCGGGTGCTTGCAGAAATAGGCCGACGCCGGGTGGATCGGGCCGGACAAGCCGCGGTCCTTGGCGAGCTTGGCGCAGCGGATCATGTCGATCGCCACACCGGCCGAATTCGGGCTGTCTTCCACCGACAGGCGAAGCTCGAGGTTCAGCGGCACGTCGCCGAACATCCGGCCTTCCATGCGCAGGAAGCAGACCTTGTTGTCATTCTGCCACGGCACGTAGTCCGAAGGGCCAATGTGGATATTCTCGTCGTCCAGCCGCGTGTCGGTGACAGACTGCACCGCTTCCGTCTTGGAGACCTTCTTCGACGCAAGGCGCTTGCGGTTCGACATGTTGAGGAAGTCGGTATTGCCGCCGGTGTTGAGCTGGTAGGTGCGGTCGAGCTTCACGCCGCGCTTGGCGAACAGGTCGGTCAGCACGCGGTGAACGATGGTGGCGCCAAGCTGCGCCTTGATGTCGTCGCCGATGATCGGAACGCCCGCATCCACGAAGCGCTGCGCCCATTGGGGGTTCGACGCGATGAAGACGGGGATGTTGTTCACGAACGCGACACCCGCTTCCAGCGCGCATTCCGCGTAGAATTCCGTCGCTTCCTGGCTGCCCACCGGCAGGTAGTTCAAGAGCACGTCCGTTTTCGATTCGCGCAACCGGCGGACGATGTCGGCTTTGTCCGGCTGCTCGGCGTCCGACACCAGAAACGTGCGGTCGTCGCGGGTTTCGGACATATGTTCCGAATAACCGTCAAGCGTGCGGCCCATTTCCACCGTCACGCCCGCTTCCGGCACGTGGTCGCAGAACACGGTGGTGCAATTGGGCTTTTCGAAGATCGCGGCGCCGACATCCTTGCCGACCTTGCGCCGGTCGATGTCCCAGGCGGCGACGACCTTGATGTCCTTGGGGCGGTAGCCGCCAAGGTCCCAATGCATCAGGCCGATCTGCTCGTTGGCGCCGCCATTCTGGTAATAAGCAAGGCCCTGAACCAGCGAGCTGGCGCAGTTGCCGACACCGATGATGGCGACTCGAATCTCGCCTTGCGGATCGTGGAGGCTCATCAGGCGGCCGCCTGTGCGGTCTGGGCGGGGGCGTAGCGCTCGATCATGCGGGCGCAAAAGTCGGCGAAATACATCGGGTCTCTCGGCGGGCTGGTGTGGTGGGGTTGAATCCCCTCATGCTCGGGCGTGAAGCAGAAGGTCACCGTTGTGTCAAAGTCTTCCAGCTTTTCCATCTGCCGGTCGAACCAGGCTTCCCAGCCGGGACGGTAGCTGTCCGCCCAGGAAAGGCCGGTGCGAAGGTGGGTGACGCCGAGGCGCTTCATCCATTCCACGGCGGAATCGAGCCTGGGATCTTCGAAGTGGAACCACTGCATGATGCCCATGGCGGGGGTGTGCCTCGCGAAATGCTCCAAGGCAAGCTTCGGCGTGCCGTCCTCCCGGATCAAGCCCATGTAAAAATGGCGATAATAGCTCGATCCTTCCGCTTCCTTGTGGCGCGTCGTCGCGCCCCATTCGTGCGGAAGATCGAAAAGCGAATACCAGAAAAGCCGCGGCACCCGGCCAAGCAGAAGCTCGGCGGTGCGGTCGACTCCGAACACCTGAACTTCCTCGGCGCCGAAGCTTCCGACGCCGACTTCGGTAGCCCAGATTTCCTTGCCCTGCGCCACCGCCTCGATTTCGGCGATCTTTTGCGGCCATTCGTTGATCGGCCACAAATTCCAGTCGAGCGGGAAACCGTGAACCGCGATCACCTCCAGATGGTCGAGCACGCCGTAATTGGCGAGGCGCTGGACGAAGAAGGGGTCGATCGGCGAAATCCCGCCAAGCACGCGCTTCACCGCCGGGTTGACGTTGTGGATCGCCTTGGCCGCGGCGATCACCGTGTCGCCGAACATCGTCCATTCGGGGTCTATTTCGGGATCCCAGTGCGACTTGTTGTTCGGCTCATTCCAGATCATCGCCGCTTCGATTGGCAATTTTACCCCCTGTGTGGATAGACCGCTGCGGTCCCTCCCCACGCATAAGGCATTTCCCCGGCGCGGCAAATGTAGACCTCGTCCTCCGCCCGTTTCTCGATTCGGAAGCCGGCCGAACGGAGCATCCCCTCGACGCACGACCGGTTCGGAACCCACCAATTGGTCCAGTCATGCGCATATTCGCGCTCAATGAAGTGGAGCTTGGGGTAATCGGGATGGTCGAACATGTCCGTTTCCTCGAACGGATAATCCTCTTGGAGCTCCATGACGGTCATGGACCCGCGCTGCATCGACTGGAACAGCAGCAGGTCTCCGGCGACGTGGCTCCGGATGAGGTCCAGCGCGAGCAGCGGGTGGCGCAGGTGGTAGAGCACCCCCATGAAGATCACGACGTCGAACCGCTCGCCAAGCGCCGCCACGTCGTAGACGGAAAGGTTGCGGAACTCGATGTTGCTGTAGCCGAGCGTTTCCGCCGCGAAGCGCGCCTGCTCCAGATAGCGATCGTCGCTGTCGATGCCGACCACGCGGCTTGCGCCGCGCCGCTTCATTTCCATCGAATAGAAGCCGGCGTTGCAGCCGATGTCGAGCACGCTCTTCCCCGTCAGGTCTTCCGGCAGATGCGGCGCGAAGCGCTTGAACTTGACGTTCGGGTAGTCGCCCAGGAAGTGGTCGGGCGCGGTCCACACCCCGCCGAGATTGATGTTGTGGAACCACGGGGCGAGCGCCTCCACGCGGGCGCGGACATGTTCCGGTTCGATGGTTTTCGCCTCCAGGTTCATTGGTACAGCCTTTCGTTCACGGTCATGACGCGGGCGCCCCAGTCGCCCAACGCGATCTTGGAAACCGACGCCGGATCGACGTCGAAGCGCAGCAGGTTGTCGAGCGGCAGCCCGAGGTAGAAGGCGATGGCGCCGCGGATGATGTCGCAATGGCTGACGCAGGCGATCGTCTCGCCCGGATGGTCGTGGGCAAGGACGCCAAGCGCCGCCGTCGTCCGGCGCACCGCTTCTTCCATGCTTTCGCCGCCGGGCGGGCGGGTGCTTGCCCGGGTCTCGTTCCACGCCGTCCAGGCGGGATCGCCCTCCAGCGCGCTGAAGGAACGGCCGGTCCACTCGCCGAAGTCGAGCTCGTCGAGATCGTCGACCACGTTGACGGCAAGCTCGTGCGGCTCGGCGATCGCGCGGGCGGTATAATAAGCACGCTCGCGCGGGCTCGAATAGACCGCCGAAATCGGATCCATGCCGAGCAGGTCGCCGACGATGCTCGCCTGCTGGAGCCCGTCCGGGCTCAGCGCCACGTCGCGGCGGCGGCCGGACAGGGTCTGGCCGAGTTCCACGTGCGCGGCGTGGCGGATGAGAAGGATCGTTGCCGTCATCCGCGTTTCGGCGCCGTCATGAAACCTGCCTTCATCTGCCGCCAAACAGACCATCGGGCGGAGCGGTTCCATCGGGGACGCGACCGCCCCGTGCAATCAGGAACGGCGCAATAGGGCACTCCGGCGGCACTCCGCAGCACCGGCCGATCTTTGCGAGGGCGGAACAAAGATGCTGAACGGGTGTTCATCTCGGTTGAAGAAGAAGCAGCACAAGCTGCCGTTATTATTGAGTTTAACTTAGATCAAACGGGGGCTCACTTGCCGGAACGGATTCTCATCACCGGCGGCGCCGGATTCATCGGACGCGCCGTTACCAAGGAACTCCAAAGCCGCGGCCATGATATCCGCATCCTCGACAGCCTGATCGAGCAGGTCCACGGCGACCGCGAACGGCCGGAGGATCTGTCAAAAGATGTCGAGCTGATCCGCGCCGACGTCCGCAACGGCGATGCCGTTACCAAGGCATTGAAGGGCATCGACAGCGTCATCCACCTCGCCGCCGAAGTGGGCGTCGGCCAATCCATGTATGCGGTCGAACGCTACACCTCGGTCAACGATGTCGGCACCGCCGTTTTGTTCGAAAAATTGATCGATCAGCCGGTGCGCCGCGTCGTCACCGCTTCCTCGATGAGCATCTACGGCGAGGGC
Source organism: Allosphingosinicella sp. (assembly GCA_036399095.1). Lineage (GTDB taxonomy): Bacteria > Pseudomonadota > Alphaproteobacteria > Sphingomonadales > Sphingomonadaceae > Allosphingosinicella. The sequence continues at coordinate 177,816 of DASWNT010000006.1, read as the reverse complement.
CTGTACCGCGACGCCAACGGCGGCGATGTGCAGGACGCCAAGCGCCAGCCGCGCATTTCGGAAAGCCAAAGCTGGGACCCGCTCGACGGGCAGGGCCGGCCGCTCGCCCCCGTCGCCACCCCCGAATGGAAGCGCCCCGACCTCGCCTCCATCTACGCGCTCAACAAATATGTGCAGGAACGCACCACCCACATCATGTCCGAAGCCTATGGCATGGAGGGCGTCTGCTTGCGCTTGTTCAACGTTTACGGGCCGGGCCAGGCGCTCTCCAATCCTTACACCGGCGTGCTCGCAATCTTCGCCTCCCGGCTCCTCAACGGCCAGCAGCCGATGATCTACGAGGATGGCGAGCAGCGCCGCGACTTCGTTTATGTCGGCGACGTCGCCCGCGCCTTCGCCGATGCGCTGGAGCTTCCCCAGGCGGTCGGCCAGACCTTCAACATCGGCTCCGGCCGCGACCGCTCGGTTACCGAGGTGGCGCAAGAACTCGCGCAAGCGATGGGCAAGAACGACATCCGCCCCGAGATCGTCGGCAAGACCCGCATCGGCGACATCCGCCACTGCTTCTGCGACGGATCCAAGAGCGCCGAGGTGCTCGGCTTCACCGCCCGCAAGGACTTCCAGGAGGGCTTGGCCGAGTTGGCGGAATGGGTCGCCGTCCAAACCGCCGACGACCGCGTCGATCAGGCGCGCGCCGAACTCGAAGCCCGGGGCCTCGTCGCGTGATGGCCGCGGGTTTCTTTGGGGCTGCACCCTTCGCCGTCATGCCAGCGAAGGCTGGCATCCATGCTGACTCGGCGAAGCGTGCGGGAGGTGGCGAGTCCGTATGGACCCCAGCCTTCGCTGGGGTGACGGAGTGGGGCGGATTGTCCTCGACGACGGGTGCCGCCGCATGAGCCGCGGCGATCTCACCCGGCCGGGGGACGGGCGCCCCGTCCTCGTCACCGGTGGCGCGGGTTTTATCGGCTCGAACATCGCCAATGCACTCGCCGAACGCGGCCACGAGGTCCTCGTCTACGACGCCCTTTCCCGCCCCGGCGTCGAGACGAACCTCGCCTGGCTGAAGGACCGCCACGGCGCCCGCATCCAGTCGGTCACCGCCGACATCCGCGACGAAGACAGCCTCGCCCGCGCAGCGCGCGAAGCAAAGGCGGTGTTCCACATGGCCGCGCAGGTCGCCGTCACCACCTCGATGGTCGATCCCCGTGAGGATTTCGACATCAATATCCGCGGCACGCTTCACCTCCTCGACGCGCTTCGGCTGAAGGGGGAGGGGACGCCGGTCATCTTCGCCTCCACCAACAAGGTCTATGGAGACCTCGCTGATCTCGAGTTCCGGCTGGACGGGGACAAATACGTACCGGTGGACGCGCACGTCGCCGCCAACGGCATCGGCGAAAACCGCCCGCTCGATTTCCACACGCCCTACGGTTGCTCCAAGGGCGCCGCCGACCAGTACGTCCTCGATTACGCCCGCAGCTTCGGCATGCGCACCGCGGTTGTGCGGATGAGCTGCATCTACGGCATGCGGCAAATGGGCACCGAAGATCAGGGCTGGGTCGCGCACTTCCTGATCCGCGCCTTGGAAGGCAAGCCGATCACGCTCTACGGTGACGGCTACCAGGTCCGCGACATCCTTGACGTGTCGAACGCGGTCGAAGCCTATCTCAAGATTTGGGATCGGATCGACCACGTTCAGGGACGCGCCTTCAACCTGGGCGGCGGCCCGAACAACGCCGTTTCCTTGCGCGAGCTCCTCGCCCACATTTCGCAGCTTCTCGGCCGCGAGTTGGAGGTCGAATATTCCGATTGGCGCGCCGGCGATCAGCGCTACTTCGTTGCCGACACGCAGGCGATCCGCTCCGCCCTCGATTTAACCCCGGAAGTGCCGTGGAAGCAGGGCGTTGCCGCGCTCGCCGACTGGCTTCGCGAGAGCCGCGTCTCGGCTGGTGCCGAGGCGGCTCCGGCAGATCGCGCGGTGGCGGGAGCAGCTTCGTGAACGAGCCGCCGATGAAGGTGCTGATCACCGCCGATGCGGTCGGCGGCGTCTGGCAGTACAGCACCGAGCTTGCCGCCGGCCTGTCGCGCCTGGGCGTTGAAACGGTGCTCGCCGTCATGGGCCCCGCAGCAAGCACCGAGCAACGCAAAGCTGCCTCCATCCCAGGCGTCGAAGTGGTGGAGACCGGCCTCGCCCTCGATTGGCTGGCAAAGGACGGCGCCGCCCTCTGCTCGGCCGGCGCCGTAATTCGCGAGCTCGCCCACGATCACGGCGTCTCCGTGGTTCAGCTCAACACCCCCGCGCTTGCCGCCGGCACCCGCTTCGATCTTCCGGTGGTCGCCGTCCAGCACAGCTGCGTCGCCACCTGGTGGGAGGCGGTGCAGGGCACCCAGCTTCCCGACGACTTCGCCTGGCGCACCGAGCTCAACCGCGCCGGCCTCCACGCCGCCGATGCGGTGGTGGCGCCGACCTCGGCCTTCGGCGAAATGGTCCGCCGCCGCTACGGCCTGTCCGAAGCGCCGCGCACCGTTCACAACGGTCGCACCCCGCCGCGCGTGCCTACCGGCGCACCGCACGATTTCGTCTTCACCGCCGGCCGCTTGTGGGACGAAGGCAAGAATCTCGAAACCCTCGACGCCGCCGCCCGCACCATCGGCGTTCCCGTGCGCGCCGCCGGTCCCTTGAAGGGTCCCAACGGCGCCGAGGTGATGTTCGAGCATCTCCATTGCCTCGGCAATCTCGGCGACGAAGAACTTGCCCGCTGGCTCTCCGCCCGCCCGGTGTTCGTATCGGCAGCGCTTTACGAACCGTTCGGCCTCGCCGTCCTCGAAGCGGCTTCGGCCGGTTGCCCGCTGATCTTGTCGGACATCCCTACCTTCCGCGAGCTGTGGGACGATGTCGCCATCTTCGTCCCCGCCCGCGACCAGGAAGGCTTCACCCGCGCCATCGCCAACCTCGTCGGCGACGATTTCGAGCGGGCGGTGATGGGCCGCGCCGCGCGTGAGCGTGCGGCCCGCTACACGCCCGATGCCATGGCCGCGCAGATGGCCAGCCTCTACCGCGGCCTGCTTCCCGCGGTTCGCCGGCCGGTGCTCGCCGCCGCGCGCTCGGCGATCGGAGCCGCCGCCGCGTGAGGATCGTCTACTTCACCCACAGCCTTCGCTCCTGCTGGAACCACGGCAACGCCCATTTCCTGCGCGGCGTGCTTCGCGAGCTGATCGCCCGCGGCCACGACGTCGCCGCCTTCGAGCCGGAAGGCGCCTGGAGCCTGGAGAACCTCGTCAAGGATCATGGCGAGGAGGGGATGGCGCCCTACACCGCCGCGTATCCCGAACTCTCCTCCACGATCTTCACCGCCGACGCGGACCTGGAAGCCATGGTCGATGGCGCCGATCTGGTCATCGTCCACGAATGGAACGAGCCGGCGCTCGTCGCCGCCATAGGCGAGCTCCGCAAAAAGGGCGCGCGGTTCCAGCTCCTTTTCCACGACACCCACCACCGCGCCGTCTCCGATCCCGACGCGATCCGCGCATTCGATCTTTCCGGCTACGACGCTGTCTTGGCCTTCGGCGAGACGCTGGCCCAAGTGTACCGCCGCTGGGGCTGGGAAGGCCGCGTCTTCGTCTGGCACGAGGCTGCCGACCTGCGCCACTTCCACCCGCCCGCTGAGGAGGGCGAGCGCAAGGGTCTCGTCTGGATCGGCAATTGGGGCGAGGGCGAGCGGACCAAGGAGTTGAAGGAGTTCCTCTTTCAGCCCGCCCGCGCCACCGGCCTCGGCTTGGACGTCTACGGCGTTCGTTACCACGAAACCGCCAAGGCCACGGTTCGCCGCTACGGCGGCCGCTACCACGGCTGGATCGCCAACGCCGAAGCGCCGCGCATCTTCGCCCGCCACATCGCCACCGTTCACGTGCCCAGGCGCTATTACACCAAGATGCTCCCCGGCATCCCAACCATCCGCGTCTTCGAAGCGCTCGCCTGCGGCATCCCGCTGGTCAGCGCGCCGTGGCAGGACAGCGAAAACCTCTTCCGCCCCGGTGAGGATTATCTGATCGCCAAGGATGGCGAGGAAATGACCCGGATTCTCACCCGCCTCCGCGACGACCCGGCCCTGCGCGCCTCCCTCGCCGCCAGCGGCCTGGAAACCATCAAAGCCCGCCACACCTGCGCCCACCGCGCCGAGGAACTGCTGAGCATCGTCGATCGCCTCAGCCCCTCTCCCATTTCGGGAGAGGGAGGGGCCCGCTCGCGACGCGAGTGGGAGGGTGAGGGCCAATCCTCCACCTCCAACCCCTCACCCTCCCAGCCTGCGGCTGGGCCCCACCCTCTCCCGCAAGGGGAGAGGGGCAGAAGGATCCCCGCATGAAGATCGCCTTTTACGGCTCCAGCCTGCTCAGCTCCTACTGGAACGGCGCCGCGACCTACTATCGTGGCCTGCTCCGCGACCTCGCCTCGCGCGGCTACCAGATCACCTTCTACGAGCCCGACGCCTTCGAGCGGCAGCAGCACCGCGACATCGATCCGCCCGAATGGGCCCGCTCGGTCGTCTACGACGCCACCCCGGAAGCCCTTCGCGGCGTTCTCGAAGAAGCCAAGGCCGCCGACATCGTGGTCAAGGCGAACGGCGTCGGCGTGTTCGACACCGAGCTCCTTGAAGGCATCATCGAGCACAGCCGCGACGATGCGCTCCGCATCTTCTGGGACGTCGACGCCGCCTGCACGCTCGACGAAATGCGCGCCGACGAAAGCCACGTCGTTCGCCGCTGCCTTCCCAGCCTCGACATGGTGCTGACCTATGGCGGCGGCCCGCCGGTGGTGAACGCCTACGAAGGTTTCGGCGCGCGGCGCTGCATCCCCGTCTACAACGCGCTCGATCCGACCACCCACCACCCGGCGCCGGCCGACCCGCTGTTCGCCTCCGATCTCGCTTTCCTCGGCAACCGCCTTCCCGACCGCGAAGCGCGGGTGGAGGAATTTTTCTTGCGCGCCGCCGCTGCTCTCCCGGACCGGAGCTTCCTGATCGGCGGCAACGGATGGGAAACGAAGGACATGCCGGGCAACGTCCGCCACCTCGGCCACGTCTACACCCACCAGCACAACGCCTTTAACTGCACGCCGCTCGCCGTCCTCAACGTCGCCCGCGACTCCATGGCCGATGTCGGCTTCTCGCCCGCAACCCGCGTCTTCGAAGCCGCCGGCGCCGCCGCCTGCCTGATCACCGACGCCTGGGAAGGGATCGAGCAGTTCCTGACGCCGGATGAGGAAGTGCTGGTCGCCCGCGACGGCCAGGACGTCGCCGATCACCTCGCCGCACTCACCCCCGACCGCGCCCGCGCCATCGGCGAGGCGGCGCTGCAGCGCGTCCTCTCCGAACACACCTACGCCCACCGCGGCGAGCAGGTGGACGAGCTGTTCCGCGACGCGCTTCAGCCGGAAAGGAGCGCCGCGTGAAGCTCGTCGTCCTCGGCCTCTCCCTTTCCTCGAGCTGGGGCAACGGCCACGCCACCACCTTCCGCGCGCTCCTCAAGGCCTATGCGGCGCGCGGTCACGACATCCTCTTCCTGGAACGCGATGTCCCCTGGTACGCCTCCGCCCGCGACCACGAACATCCAGGCTATTGCCGCCTGGAATATTACGCCGACCTCCCCGGCCTCGAACGCTGGCGCGGCGAGATCGAGCGCGCCGACGCGGTGATCGTCGGCTCCTACGTGCCGCAGGGCGTCGCCGTCGGCCAGTTCGTCCAAAGCCACGCCCGCGGCGTCACCGCTTTCTACGACATCGACACGCCGGTCACCCTCGCCAAGCTCGAACGCTGCGACCACGAATATCTCTCGCCGGACATCATCCCGGGCTACGACGTCTACCTGTCCTTTACCGGCGGCCCGACGCTCCGCCACCTCGAAGACCATTTCGGCTCCCCCGCCGCCCGCGCGCTTTATTGCTCCGTGGATCCCGACGCCTATCCGCCGCTCGACGTGCCGAAGAAGTGGGACCTGTCCTACCTCGGCACCTACAGCCCCGACCGTCAGCCGACGCTGGAGCGCCTGCTTCTCGAGCCCGCCCGAGCGCTCCCGGACCGCCGCTTCGTCGTCGCCGGCCCGCAATATCCAGCCGACATCGACTGGCCGCAGAATGTCGAGCGGATCGAGCATCTGCCGCCCGCCGACCATCCGGCTTTCTACTCCGCCTCGCGCTTCACGGTGAACGTGACGCGCGCCGACATGATCGCCGCCGGCTGGTCACCCTCCGTGCGCTTGTTCGAAGCCGCCGCCTGCGCCGTGCCGGTGATCTCCGACCGCTGGGAAGGCCTCGACAGTCTGTTCACCCCCGGACGCGAGATCATCTTCGCCGACACAAGCGAAGAAGTGATCCGCTTGCTTCGCGAAACCGATGCGTCCACCGCCGCGGAGATGGGCGAGGCCGCCCGCGCCCGGGTGCTGAACGGCCACAGCGCCGCCGACCGCGCGCGCGAGCTCGAAACCGCGCTCAACGAAGCCGCCACCGCGCCGCAACCGGTGCTGGAGGAGGTCGGCTAGCGGTCGGGCGGCCGTGGATACGTTGCCGAACACGTTGAAAAAGATAAGGACGTTTGAATGAGGGAGCAGCCTGTGAATATCGCCAAAAAGAAGAAAGCCTTGGTCGCGGGCGGCGCCGGCTTCATCGGCTCCCACCTCATCGAGGCTCTGCTTGCCGAAGGCGCCAATGTGGTCTGCCTCGACAGCCTGCTCACCGGCCGCGCGCAGAACCTCGCGCCATTCGAACGCGAATCCCGCTTCGATTTCGTCGAGGGCGACATCATCGACGATCTGCCGTCTTCGATCGCGCGTGGCGATTTCACCCACGTCTACAACCTCGCCTGCGCCGCTTCGCCGCCGCATTACCAGGCCGATCCCGAGCACACGATGTTCACCAACGTCGTCGGCACCCGCAACCTTCTTCGCCTCGCCGAGGAAAAAGGCGCCCGCTTCCTGCTCACCTCCACCAGCGAGGTCTATGGCGATCCCGAAGTCCATCCGCAGCCGGAAAGCTATCGCGGCTGGGTGAACTGCACCGGGCCCCGCGCCTGCTACGACGAAGGCAAGCGCGCCGCCGAAACGCTCACGTTCGATTATCAGCGTCTCGGGAAGGCCGACGTCCGCGTCGCCCGCATCTTCAACACCTATGGCCCGCGCATGCGACCCGATGACGGCCGCGTCGTCTCCAACGTCATTTGCCAGGCGCTCGCGGGCGAGGACATCACCGTCTACGGCGACGGCTCGCAGACCCGCAGCTTCTGCTACGCCTCCGATCTTGTCGACGGCCTGATGCGGCTGATGGATTCGGATGTGCGCGACGGCCCGGTCAACCTCGGCAACCCGGTCGAACTCACCGTCTCGGACCTCGTCGAGCGCGTGCTGAAGATGACCGGCTCGAAGTCGCGCATCGTCAACATGCCGCTTCCCGAAGACGATCCCCGCCGCCGCAAGCCCAATATCGACCGCGCCAAGGCCCTGCTCGGCTGGCAGCCCAAGGTCGAACTTCAGGAAGGGCTGGAGAAAACCGCTCCCTGGTTTGCCGAGGAACAAAGCCGCGGCCGCACCGCTGTTGCGCCCCCGGTCAACTATCTCGTCGGGGTCGCCGCCGAGTAAGCGGCGGCATCGGGCGCAAACGCCCTCAGCCGGTCGCGAACCGATCGTAGGGCATCTGCCTGATCCACCGGCTGGCGAGCCACTTCACCCCGCTCGTCACCGGCTGCCCGGCATGCCGTGTGCGCATGTCGGGCCGCCCGTCCGCGCCTGAATTGTGGAAGATCAGGCAGTCGCCCACGCTGCCTTTCACCTCGATGCCCAGCGACACGAACGACGTCTCGCCGCCGGTGTAATCCTCATTGAGGTAGACGAGCGCCGTGATGTGCCGCTGGTTCGCCACGGCCGGCAAGGCGTCGACGTGCGGCACATATTCCTGCCCGGGCTCGTAGCGCAGGATGCTGAGATTTTCCCCGCACTCGAAGGGGCTTGCCGTCACCGCCGCAAGGCGCCGGTTGATTGCGTTGACGACCAGATCCTCCGTTGAAGGATCGAAGTTCATGCCGCTCGACGTCCGCGTCGGGTCGGGCCGGCTCCGGCGGGTAATCGGATCGACCACCAGCGACGGCCGCAGCATCGGCGCGGCCTGGGCAATCAGATAGCCGCACTCGTTGGGCGTGAGCAGGCCACGGATCAGCGTGATCGACGGATCGGGCGAAAGCGTCTCCCGCTCGAGCCCTCCGACCTCTTCAGGCAGGGGCATCTCCTCCAGCATAGCAATCTGCGTTCGCGCATTCTCGTCCACCGAGGCGATCGCCTGAAGAAGCGCCACACCCTGTGCGAAGTCCGCCGAGCCGCCTGTTCCGTTGGCCACCAGATAAGCACGCAGCCGAGCGGCTTCGTTGAAGCTCGCTGAAGCAGCCCGCTCGAGCAAAAGGTGACAAGCCTCGAGATCGCGCAACCCGTACAGCCCCCAAAGCCGCCAATTCGCCAGAACGAAGCAAGCCTCGCCATCCCCCGCCTCGGCCGACTGCGCCACCAGCGCCACCGCCTCCCCCTGCCGCCCTAGCCGCGCCAGCTCCCGCATTTGCACCATGATGCTCATCGGCAGAGCCTAGCAGCGAACGGTGCGCGCTTCACCAAGCCCGTTCGTCTAACTTGGGTCTTGCTGGAACGCGTCACCACACGGCGTCGCCCCAGCGGAGGCTGGGGCCCATGCCGCACCTCCACCCGCACCGCCTTTGCCGATTCAGCATGGATGCCAGCCTGCGCTGGCATGACGCGGAGGGGGCCTCGACGCGGCGTCTCGGCTGCGCTCGACCCCTGCTCGGGCCGATGGGCACGGAAGAAGTGGATCGCACCGCTGCCTGATGCATGACGGGACCCGACTCCCGTCGCCCCAGCGAAGGCTGGGGCCCATGCTGCACCTCCACCCGCACCGGAGCAGGCAAATCGGCATGGATGCCAGCCTGCGCTGGCATGACGCGGAGGGGTCAGGGACGTGTGCGGTACTTTCAAAGGCTCGTTCGTCCCGAGCGAAGTCGAGGGGCGCCGCCACTGAGCCCCGTGCAGGCCTCTACTTCGCGAACAGATTCTCCGGCTTGGCCATCGCCTTGATCTCCAGCGCGTTGCCCGACGGGTCGAGAAAGAACATCGTTGCCTGCTCGCCCGGCTCGCCCCTGAAGCGCACCGTGGGTTCGATCACGAAGCGCACACCGGCGATCTTCAGCTTCTCGGCAAGCGCTTCCCAGGCCGGCATGCCGAGCACCGCGCCGAAGTGCGGCACCGGCACGTCGTGGCCGTCAACGGCATTGTGGTGCGGCCGGGGCTGCGCGTCCGGGCTGTGGTGGGCGACGATCTGGTGGCCGAAGAAGTCGAAGTCGATCCAGTCGGGCGCGCTTCGCCCTTCCGGACAGCCAAGCACGCCGCCGTAGAACTGGCGCGCCGCATCGATGTCGTGGACGGGAAAGGCGAGGTGAAAGGGCGGAAGCTGGGTCATGGCTGAGCCGTAGCGGATTGCGAGCGCGCCGTCATGTTTCGCCGCTTGGAAAATAGGAGTTGGTCGGCCACATGGCTTGAATGAACATTGCTCGCCGCCCCTGCCGCCTCGCCCTGCTTTCACGGGGACGGGCGCCGCGCGGCGGAGAATGCCCCCCCGCGAACCGTGTGACGTTCGCGGCATTCGCGGCATTTGCGACATTTGCAGACGAGGCCGCCCGTGCGGCTTAACTTCCTCGCCCTCGCCGCCGGCGTGGCAAGCGCCACCGGCTTTGCGCCGCTGAAGCTGTGGCCAGTGACGCTCGCCGCCTTCACGCTCCTTCTTTGGCTGATCTACACCGCGCCGCGGCTGCGCTCGGCCCTTGCCCGCGGCTGGTTCTTCGCTGTCGGCCACTTCACGCTTGGCCTCAACTGGATCGCCACCGCCTTCACCTACCAGGCGGCGATGCCGGCCTGGCTCGGCTGGATCGCCGTGGTGGTGCTGTCGCTTTACCTCGCCGTCTACCCGGCCGCCGCAGCGGGCCTGGCCTGGCGCTGGGGAAGGGGGCGGCCGCTGCGCTTTATCATTCTATTCGCCGCCGCATGGATCGTCACCGAATGGCTCCGCGCCACCCTGTTCACCGGCTTCGCCTGGAACCCGCTCGGCGTGTCGCTTCTGCCGACGCCGGTGGCGCAGCTCGCCGCCACCCTCGGCACCTACGGCCTGTCAGGCCTCACCGCCTTGATCGCCGGCGCCTTGCTGCTCCTCGCCTTGCGCCGCTGGCAAGAAGCCTCGGCTTTGCTCGGTACAGTCGCCGTCGCCACCGGGATTGCGCTGCTTGCCGCTCCAGCCGCGCCGCCGCCCACCGCCACCGCGCTGCGCATCATCCAGCCGAACATCGGCCAGCAGGACAAATGGCGCGAAGACTTTATTGAAGACAATGAAGCGCGCCTGGCCGGCATGTCCCGCGCCGGAAAAGGCACGCCGCGCCTTCTGCTCTGGCCCGAAGCCGCGGTCACCCGCCCGCTCCAAAACGGCCTCGCTTACCCCCGCATGCAGCGCGAAGCCGCTGTGCTTCGCCGCCGCGTCGGGCAGATGATGGGCCCGGCCGATCTGCTCCTCACCGGCGGGGTCACCTGGCAGTCGCGGGACGGGCTGGAGGTCACCAGCGCCACCAACAGCGTGTTCGCAATGAACCGCGCCGGCCGGATCCACGCCCGCTACGACAAGGCGCATCTCGTCCCTTACGGCGAATATCTCCCGATGCGCCCGATCCTGTCGGCGATCGGCCTCTCCCGATTGGCCCCCGGCGATATCGATTTCGATCCGGGACCGGGGCCGCAGACGCTGACCCTCCCAGTAGTCGGCAAGGTCGGTTTCCAGCTCTGCTACGAAATCATCTTCTCGGGCGAGGTCGTGGATCGAAAGAACCGCCCGAACTTCCTGTTCAACCCGTCCAACGATGCCTGGTTCGGCGCCTGGGGCCCGCCCCAGCACCTGGCGCAAGCCCGGCTCCGCGCGTTGGAAGAAGGCGTGCCGATCCTGCGCTCCACCCCCACCGGCATTTCGGCAATGATCGACGCCAGGGGCGAGCTCCTCCACAGCCTGCCGTGGCGCAAGCCGGGCGTGATCGACGCTGCGCTCCCCGCACCGCTTCCGCCGACGCTTTTTGCCCGCTTCGGCAACGTCTTGCCCCTCCTCTTCGCGCTCCTCCTCGTCGGCGCCGCTCTGCTCGCCGGACGGCGGGAACAGGCGGTTGCGGAGGCTGGCGAAGCGCGCTAGGGAGCGCCGCATATAAGGATATCTTTATATCCGCTTCTCCCCCTTCAAACGCTTATGGGAAGGCGTCCTCCTCCATGCGCAGCAACTACCTCTTCACGTCCGAATCGGTTTCCGAAGGTCATCCGGACAAGGTCTCCGATCAGATTTCCGACGCCATCGTCGATCTGTTCCTGTCCAAAGACCCGGAAGCGCGCGTCGCCTGCGAAACGCTGACCACCACCCAGCTCGTGGTTCTTGCCGGTGAGATCCGCGGCAAGGGCATCATGGACGAAGCCGGCAATTGGGCGCCGGGCGTTCCGCAAGAGATCGAGGCAACCGTTCGCCAGACGGTGCGCGACATCGGCTATGAGCAGGACGGCTTCCACTGGGAGAAGCTGACCTTCCAGAACAACCTCCACCCGCAGAGCGCCCACATCGCGCAGGGCGTGGACGCATCCGGCAACAAGGATGAAGGCGCCGGCGACCAGGGCATCATGTTCGGCTACGCCACCGACGAGACGCCCGACCTGATGCCGGCCACGCTCTATTACAGCCACAAGATTCTCGAACGGATGGCCGCGGATCGCCACTCCGGCGCCGCCCCGTTCCTTGAGCCCGACGCCAAGAGCCAGGTCACCCTGCGCTTCGAAAACGGCGTCCCCGCCGCCGCCACCGCGATCGTGGTCTCGACCCAGCACGGCAAGGGCTATGACGAAGGCGACAAGGAAGCCGAACTCAAAGCCTATGTCCGCAAGGTCGTCGCCGATGTGCTTCCGGCAGAGCTCCTGTCCGACGACACCGTCTACCACATCAACCCCACCGGCAGCTTCGAGATCGGCGGCCCGGACGGCGACGCGGGCCTTACCGGCCGCAAGATCATCGTCGACACCTATGGCGGCGCGGCTCCGCACGGCGGCGGCGCTTTCTCCGGCAAGGATCCGACCAAGGTCGACCGTTCGGCCGCCTACATCTCGCGCTACCTCGCCAAGAACATCGTCGCCGCCGGCCTCGCCAAGCGCTGCACGATCCAGCTCGCCTACGCGATCGGCGTGCCCGAACCGCTGTCGCTCTATGTCGACACCCACGGCACCGGCACCGTCGGCGATGCGGAGATCGAAGCGGCGATCATGAAGATCGACGCGCTCGGCGGCCTCACCCCGCGCGCCATCCGCACGCACCTCGGCCTCAACAAGCCGATCTACCGCAAGACGGCCGCCTACGGCCATTTCGGCCGCACGGCCGAAGGCGATCTCTTCCCCTGGGAAAAGACCGACCTCGCCGGCGCGCTGAAGGCGGCGCTCTAAGCGGCATCGCTTCCCGAGGCGGCGTGATGAACGATCCAACCACCATCCGCCGCCTCTACGGCCGCCGCTCCGGCCACAAGCTCCGCCAGGGCCAGGCGGCCTTGCTCGAGGACCTGCTTCCGGCCATCGCCATCCCTGAGACGGGAATGGTGGACAGCCAGACGCTGTTCGGCGACGACCGCACGTTGCACTTCGAAATCGGCTTCGGTTCGGGCGAGCACCTCGCCTATCGCGCCGATCTCCTCCCCGATCACGGCTTCATCGGCGCCGAGCCGTTTTTGAACGGCGTCGTCGGCGCGCTCACCCACGTCCGCGATCAGCGCCTGCCCAACGTCCGCCTGCACATGGGCGACGCGTTGGAGGTCTTGGAGCGGGTGCCGGACGGCGCGCTCTCGTTCGTCTACCTGCTCCACCCCGATCCCTGGCCCAAGGCGCGGCACGCCAAGCGGCGCATGGCCAATCACGGCCCGCTCGACCTCATCGCCGCCAAGCTCAAGCCGGGCGGCGAGTTCCGCCTCGGGACGGACGATCCGACCTATTGCCGCTGGTCGATAATGATCATGAACCAGCGTGCCGACTTCGAATGGCTGGCGGAGAGCGCCAAGGATTTCCTCACCCGCCCCGGCGGCTGGCCGGAAACGCGCTACGAAGCCAAGGCCCGCCGCAAGGGCCACGAAGTCTGGTACTTTCGCTACCGACGGGTGTAATGCGGAAGGGCGGCCGGCATTCCCAAGGTTACCCTCGAGGACGCCCGCCGCGGCCCTTAGCGCCCGGCAGGCGCAAGCCTCAGCAAACGCCCTTCCGACCCGCGCCCGCCGTCTTCCAGCACGTACAGAGCGCCGTCCGGCCCTTGCTCCACCTCGCGCACCCGGGCGCCCATGTCGAACCGCTCCGCTTCCCGCGCCGTGTTGCCGCTGATGGCGACGCGGATCAAAGTCTGCCCCGAAAGCCCGCCCATGAACGCGTTGCCGCGCCACTGCGGAAACAGCTTGCCGGTGTAGAAGGCAAGCCCGGCGGGCGACACTTCGTGGAAGGTGATCTCCGGCGCGTTGAACTCGGGCCGCGTGTCGTGGTCGGGGATCGGCTTGCCGTCATAATGGTCGCCGTTGGAGACGATCGGATAGCCGTAATTGGTGCCGCGCTCGATCAGGTTGAACTCGTCGCCGCGCTTCGGGCCCATCTCATGGCTCCAAAGCTTGCCGTCGGGCGCGAAGGCGAGGCCGAGCGGATTGCGGTGGCCAAGCGTCCAGATCTGCGCGGTTGCGCCGCCTCGGCTGGCGAAGGGGTTGTCGGAAGGTGTGGTGCCGTCGTCGTTGAGGCGGACGATCTTGCCCAGGGTGCCGCTCATATCCTGCGCCGGATCGAACTTCTGCCGGTCGCCGTTGGAGATGTAGAGCTTGCCGTCCGGCCCGAATGCCAGGCGGTGGCCGAAATGGCCGCGCCCTTCCACCTTGGGCGCCTGCCGCCAGATCACCTGCAGGCCTTCAAGCCGCGGCTGGCCACCGTCGGTAACGAGCCGCCCGCGGCCCACCACGGCGCCGCGGGTGTCGCCGTCGCCGGCCTCAACCCAGCTCAGATAGATCATCCGGTTGCGCGCGAAATTGGGGTGGGCAAGGACATCGCCAAGCCCGCCTTGACCACCGGCATCCACTTGGGGAACGCCGCTCACCGTGCCTCGCACCACCGTTCCCTTGCCGATCGCTGGCATCCAGATCAGCTCACCGCCTTTTTCCGTCACAAGCGCGCTGCCGTCGGGAAGAAAGGTCATCGCCCAAGGTTCGTTAAAGTCGGAGATCGGCTGGATCGCGAACGGCTTGCCCGGCGCATTGACCGTCTGAGCGGCACCGGAGCCGTTGGCGGCCTCCACGCCTTCGCCGCCGGTGTTGCAAGCGGAGACAAGAGCAAGAAGGGGGAGGAGGGTGAAACGGCGCATCGGCTTCTCCTTGGCTGGCGCGGGTGGCGCACGAACTGCCGTCCCTCTAGACCATGGCTATGAGATTCGTCACCCTCGCCTTTGTGCCGATGCTTGCGCTTTCCGCCTGCGCCACCACACCGGCCGCGACTCCTCAGGAGCAGTTCTTCAAGCGGCTCTCCACCCTTTGCGGCAAGGCCTATGAGGGCAGCGTCTCTAGCCCGCCGGTGGAGGCGGACGCAGATTTCGCCGGCAAGCGCCTGGTGATGCACGTGAGCGATTGCTCGGCGGACGAGATCCGTATCCCCTTCCACGTCGGCGAAGACCGGAGCCGCACCTGGATCGTCACCCGCACCGGAGCGGGCCTGCGCCTCAAGCACGACCACCGCCACGAAGACGGCAGCGAGGACGTGCTCACCCAATATGGCGGCGACACGGTGGCGGCAGGCACAGCCGAGCGTCAGGAATTTCCGGCGGACGGGTTTTCCAAAGACATGTTCCTCCGCCAGAACCGCGCCGTGTCGGTGCCGAACGTCTGGGCAATGGAAGTGCGGCCAGGCGCGCATTTCGCCTACGAGTTGCGCCGGCCCGGGCGCTTCTTCCAGGTGAAGTTCGACCTTGCAGAGCCCGTTGCCGCGCCGCCGCGCGCTTGGGGCGGCTAAGCGACGCCGGCTCCGCCGCATTGCGTCCGATTCCACGCTTGCCCGCCTGGCGCCGCACGCCTATATGCGGCTCACCTCCTCGACATCGTTAGAAGTTGAGGCTGGCTCCGGGGTCGGGGCCGGCGGGGGAGGGATTTGTTATCGGGAGAGCGCATGGCGGACATCGCCGCATTGCAGGATATGATCGCGCCGGCGGCCGAGGCCGAAGGGCTGGTGCTGGTGCGCGTCAAGATGATGGGCGGCACCGGCGATCCGACGCTGCAGGTGATGGCGGAAGATCCCAAGACCCGGCAGCTGACGCTTGAGGATTGCGCGCGTTTGTCGCGGCGCTTGTCCGACCTCCTCGACGAGGCTGAAGCGGAGGGGCGCGATCCGATTCCGCACGCTTACCGGCTGGAAGTCAGCTCGCCCGGCATCGACCGGCCGCTGACCCGCCTCAAAGATTATTCCGACTGGACGGGCCACGAAGCCCGCATCGTGCTTGCGGAGAAGCTGGACGGCCGCAAGGTCTTCGCCGGCAACATCCTCGGCACGGAAGGCGACACCGTTCTCGTTGAAGTGCCGGTGCAGGGCGCCGTCGGTCTGCCGTTCGACGCAATCCAGAGCGCCAAATTGGTGATGACCGACAAGCTCATCGCCGCAACCGCGCCGCTGCTCGCCGCCGAGGCGGATGCCGCGGACGAAGTCATCGAATTCGAAGGCGAGCCCGATGAGGGCGCCGAACAAATCAAGACAGAGGAAGACTGATATGGCCACCACCGCAGCAGGCGCCCAGGGCGCCGTCAGCGCCAACAAGGCGGAGCTGATCGCAATCGCAGACGCGGTTGCCCGCGAAAAGCTGATCGACAAAGCTATCGTGATCGAAGCGATGGAAGATGCCATCCAGCGCGCCGCCCGCGCCCGCTACGGCGCCGAGAACGATATCCGCGCCAAGCTCGATCCGATCACCGGCGACCTGCGCTTGTGGCGCGTGGTCGAAGTGGTTGAAGAGGTTGAGGATTATTTCAAGCAGGTCAGCCTCAAGGAATCGGAGAAGCTGCAGCCGGGTGCCGTGGTCGGCGATTACATCGTCGATCCGCTGCCGCCGATCGAGTTCGGACGCATCGCCGCGCAGGCCGCCAAGCAAGTCATCTTCCAGAAGGTTCGCGACGCCGAGCGAGAGCGCCAGTATGAAGAGTTCAAGGACCGGGTCGGCGAAGTCATCACCGGCGTCGTCAAGCGCGTTGAGTTCGGCCACGTTGTTGTCGATCTCGGTCGCGCCGAGGGCGTCATCCGCCGCGATCAGCAAATCCCGCGCGAAGTGGTTCGCGTCGGCGACCGCGTCCGCTCGCTGATCGCCTCCGTCCGCCGCGAGAACCGTGGGCCGCAGATCTTCCTGTCCCGCGCGCACCCCGACTTCATGAAGAAGCTGTTCGCGCAGGAAGTGCCCGAAATCTACGACGGCATTATCGAGATCAAGGCCGCCGCCCGCGATCCCGGCAGCCGGGCCAAGATCGGCGTGATCAGCCACGACAGCTCAATCGATCCGGTCGGCGCCTGCGTCGGCATGAAGGGCAGTCGAGTCCAGGCCGTCGTCCAGGAACTTCAGGGCGAAAAGATCGACATCATTCCCTGGTCGGAAGATCTCGCCACCTTTGTCGTCAACGGCCTGCAGCCGGCAACGGTCAGCCGCGTCGTGATCGACGAGGAAGAAAGCCGGATCGAAGTGGTGGTGCCGGACGATCAGCTCAGCCTCGCCATCGGCCGCCGCGGCCAGAACGTCCGCCTGGCCTCGCAGCTCACCGGTTCGGCGATCGACATCATGACGGAGGCCGACGCGTCCGAAAAGCGCCAGCGCGAGTTCGTTGAGCGCTCCACCATGTTTCAGGAGGAACTGGACGTCGACGAAACGCTTGCCCAGTTGCTGGTCGCCGAAGGCTTCGGCGCGCTTGAAGAAGTGGCCTACGTCGAGGTCGACGAAATCGCCTCTATCGAAGGGTTCGACGACGATCTTGCGGCCGAGCTTCAGAGCCGCGCCACCGAAGCGCTGGAGCGCCGCGAGGAAGCCTCCCGCGAGGAGCGCCGCGCGCTCGGCGTCGAGGATGCCTTGGCGGAAATGCCCTACCTCAACGAGGCCATGCTGGTGACGCTCGGCAAGGCGGGCATCAAGACGCTCGACGACCTCGCCGATCTCGCCACGGACGAGCTGGTGCAGAAGAAGCGCCCCGAACAGCGCCGCCAGCGCGAAAGCAACCGGCCGGAGGACACGGGCGGCATTCTCGCCGAATATGGCCTCACCGACGAGCAGGGCAACGAGATCATCATGGCCGCCCGCGCCCACTGGTTCGAAGACGAAGACGCGGCTCCGGCCGACGGGGAGGACGCTGTTGCGGACCCGTCCCAATGAGCGCGTAACGGCGGACGCTGAACAAGGGCCCGAGCGCACCTGCATCCTGACCAGGGAAGCAGGGCCTCGGGAGCGGCTGGTCCGGCTTGCGCTTGGGCCGGACGGCGTGGTCATGCCCGATGTCCGCGCCAAGGCGCCGGGCCGCGGCGCCTGGATCGCGGTCAGCCGCGAGGCGCTGGAAAAGGCGCAAGGCAATGGCAAGCTCAAGGGCGCGCTTGCCCGCGCATTCAAGCAGCCGGTCTCCGCGCCGGACGATCTCGCGCCCCGCATCGAAGCCGCGCTTCGCCAGGCGGTGCTTGAACGGCTCGGCCTTGAGGCCCGCGCCGGCACGCTGCTCACTGGCGCCGAAAAGATCGACGTCGCGCTCCGCAAGGGCGAGGCGCACCTGCTTCTTCACGCGTCGGACGCGGGCGAAGACGGCAACCGCAAGCTCGACCAGGCGTGGCGGGTCGGCGGCGGCGAAGGCCAAGGTCTGGTTTTTCCAGAGGATCGAACCATATTGTCATTGGCGCTTGGCCGCCAGAATGTGGTACATGCCGCGGTGATTGATCGCGCTGCCGCCCAGCGTGTGCGCCATGCGCTTGAGCGGTGGCGCGCTTTTGCAGGTCAAATGAACGAGGCTAGCGCCCAAGCGGCGGACACGCCGGCTGCGCCGGCGGATGAGGTAAACGAAGGATAGTATGAGCGATACGACCGATAAGCCGAAGCTTGGAGCGCGCGCGCCGCTGGGCCTGAAACGCACTGTTGAAACGGGCAAGGTGAAGCAGAGCTTCAGCCACGGCCGGTCGAACACCGTTGTGGTGGAAGTGAAGAAGCGCCGCATCCTAGGCCCTGGCGGCGCCGCCCCCGCTCCGGCGGAAGCGCCAAAGGCTGAGGAAGCCGCGGCACCCGCCGCGCCCGCAGCGCCAGCGCCCGCCGCGCCCATTCCCGCGCGTCCCGTTCAGCAGCAGCAGCCCGCCGCGCCGCAGGGCCCGGCCACGCCGCAGCGGCCGCTCGACGCAGCTTCCCGCCGCGAGCTTCAGGAAAAGCTGCTCCGTGAGGCGGAGGAAGCGCGTCTGGCATCGCTTGAAGAAGCGCGTCGCCGCGAGGACCGCCAGGCCCAGGCCGCGACCGAGGAAGAAAAGCGGCGCGCCGAAGACAATCGCCGCGCCGAGGAAGAAGCGCGTCAACGCGCCGAGCAGGAAGCAATCGCCGCCGCCCAGCGCGCCGCCGAAGAAGCCGCCGCGCCTCCGCAGGCGGATGCGCCCGCCGCTGGCGCTGCCCCGGCAGCCGCCGACGATGAGGATCGCCGCGGCCCCGGCCGCCCGAAGCATGGTGCCGCCGCGCCGAAGCGTCCGGAGCCTGCCCGCCCGGTTCGCGGCCGCGACGACCGCCGTCACGCAGGCAAGCTCACCGTTACCCGCGCCCTCTCCGGGGACGAGGATTCGAACCGCGCCCGCTCGCTCGCCGCGCTTCGCCGCGCGCGTGAAAAGGAAAAGCGTTCGCACATGCAGTCCGGCCCGTCGGCCAAGCAGGTTCGCGACGTGGTGGTGCCTGACACCATCACCGTCGGCGAACTCGCTAACCGCATGGCCGAGCGCGGCGCCGATCTGGTGAAGGCGCTGTTCAAGATGGGCATGGTTGTCACGGTCAATCAGACGATCGATCAGGACACGGCCGAGCTTTTGGTCACCGAGTTCGGCCACAACATCAAGCGCGTCAGCGAAAGCGATGTTGAAATCGGCATCGGCGGCGACGACGATGCGGCCGAAACCCGCCTGCCGCGTCCGCCGGTGGTTACCATCATGGGCCACGTCGATCACGGTAAGACTTCGCTCCTGGACGCAATCCGCGGCGCCAACGTGGTCTCTGGCGAAGCCGGCGGCATCACTCAGCATATCGGCGCCTATCAGGTCACCATTCCCGACGGTTCGAAGATCACCTTCCTCGACACGCCGGGCCACGAAGCGTTTAGCGAAATGCGCGCCCGCGGCGCCAACGTCACCGATATCGTCGTGCTGGTGGTTGCCGCCGACGACGGTTTGAAGCCGCAAACGGTTGAAGCGATCAACCACACCAAGGCGGCCGGCGTGCCGATGATCATTGCGATCAACAAGATCGACAAGCCGGGCGCCAATCCGCAAAAGGTCCGCGAAGAGCTTCTCCAGCACGAAATCGTGGTGGAAGACCTGGGCGGCGACGTCCAGGACGTGCAGGTCTCGGCGCTGAAGCGCACCAACTTGGACGGCCTTCTCGAAGCCATCGCGCTTCAGGCGGAAATCCTCGAGCTTCGCGCCAATCCCGATCGGGTTGCCGAAGGCGCGGTGGTGGAAGCGAAGCTCGACAAGGGCCGCGGTCCGCTTGCGACCGTTCTCGTCCAGCGCGGCACCTTGCGCGTCGGCGACATCTTCGTAGTCGGTGCCGTTCCCGGCAAGGTCCGGGCAATGATCGACGACCAGGGTAAGCAGGTGAAGGAAGCGGGACCGTCGGTGCCGGTGGAGGTGCTCGGCCTGAGCGGCGTTCCGTCGGCCGGCGACACGCTCACCGTGGTGGAGAACGAGGCCCGCGCCCGCGAGGTCGCGGCCTACCGCCAGGGTCTCCTCGACCGCAAGCGGACCACCTCCGCCCCGGTCAGCCTGGAGAACATGTTCGCCTCGCGCGCCAACATGGCCAAGGAATTCCCCCTCGTCATCAAGGCCGACGTGCAGGGTTCCGCCGAAGCGATCGCGTCGGCGATCAACCGCATTTCGACGGAAGACATCAAGGCGCGCATCCTGCAGTCCGGCGTCGGCGCGATCACCGAGAGCGACGTGGTTCTCGCCGCTGCCTCCGGTGCGCCGATCATCGGCTTCAACGTCCGTCCCAATGCCAAGGCGCGTGAAGTGGCGGCCCGCACCAAGGTCGAGTTCCGCTACTACGACGTCATCTACCACCTCACCGATTGGGTGAAGGGCGCGATGGCGGGCGAGCTCGGCCCTGAATATATCGAAACGGTGCTCGGCCGCGCCCGCGTCCAGGAAGTGTTCCCGGCGGGCAAGAAGGACAAGGCGGCCGGTCTGCTGGTGCTCGAAGGCGTTATCAGGAAGGGGCTCCACGCGCGCCTCACCCGCGAAGACGTTATTGTCTCCAAGACCACCATTTCGTCGCTGCGTCGCTTCAAGGACGATGTCGCCGAAGTGCGCGCCGGCCTCGAATGCGGTGTGCTCCTCGCCGACACGAACGACATCAAGCCGGGCGACCATCTTGAAGTCTTCGAAGTCGAAGAACGCGCGCGTACGCTTTGATCATTCCCTCTCCCGCTTGCGGGAGAGGGTTAGGGTGAGGGTGCGTACGAGGGTGACTCCCGCGGCGCCTTCAACGGCCACGACTCACCCTCACCCCAGCCCTCTCCCGCGTGCGGGAGAGGGGGCAGGACGGCAGGAAGATGAAAACGACCGAAACCACCGAAGGCCGTTCCGTTCGTTTGCTTCGCGTCGGCGAGCAGGTGCGGCATGCCTTGTCCGACATCCTGATGCGCGGCGACGTGCATGACGAGGTGCTGACCAAGCACCCGGTCTCCGTCACCGAAGTGCGCATGTCGCCCGATCTGCGTCACGCCACGGTTTTCGTGAAGCCGCTGCTCGGCAAAGACGAGGAGATCGTGCTGAAGGCGCTGCGCACCAACACGGCCTATCTGCAGCGTTCGGTGGCGATGCGGGTGAACACCAAATATGCCGCAAAATTGAAGTTTCTTGCGGACGAGAGCTTCGACGAAGGCAGCCACATCGACGCGCTGCTTCGCGCCCCAAAGGTTGCGCGGGACCTCGGCGGAGCCGAAGACGCTTGAGCGCCAAGCCGGCGGGCGGCGCGGGCTTGGACGTGGAGGGGCTCGCTTCCTCCATGTCCGACGGTGACGTCCGCGTAGAGCCGCTCACCGAGCAGCACCGCTCCGCCCTTAAGGCCGCCTGCGCGGAAGATCTCGACATCTGGCAGATCTACGCGACGCCGTTCGGGCCGGAGCATTTCGATAGGAGCTTCCACCTTATCCGATCGCGGCCGAACTGGCGCTGCTTCGCGATCCACCTCGGCGACCGGCTGGTGGGGATGAGCTGCTTTCTCGGCATCGACCCCGAGCGCGCCGTTCTCGAGATCGGCAACACTTATTACATACCCGCCATGCGCGGCACCGGCTTCAACCGGCGGGTGAAGGACCTGATGCTGAGCCGCGCCTTCGGCTGTGGCTTCCGCCGTGTGGAGTTCCGCGTCGACGCCCGCAACGGGCGCAGCCAGGCGGCGATGGCGAAGCTCGGCGCGGTGCGCGAAGGCGTGCTCCGCGCCGACCGGATCACGTGGACCGGCCACGTCCGCGACACCGTGCTTTTCTCCATCCTCGCCACCGAGTGGCCGGAGGCAGTTCATGCAGCCGGGTAACCTCGTTTTCGACGTAGCCACCTGGCTGATCCCGCTGGTGATCGCCATCGTGTTTCACGAAGTGGCGCACGGCTGGGTCGCTAACGCCTTCGGCGACCCGACGGCGCGGGACCTTGGGCGGCTGAGCCCTAATCCCATCCGCCACGTCGATCCGATCGGCACCGTCGGCCTGCCGCTGCTTCTCGCCGTCAGCGGCGCGCCGGTATTCGGCTGGGCAAAGCCGGTGCCGGTTGTCGCCGCCCGAATGCGCAATCCGCGGCTGCACATGATGCTTGTGGCGGTCGCCGGGCCTGGCTCGAACCTGCTGCTCGCGCTTCTTGCCGCGATCCTGTTGGCGCTGGTTCTCCCGGCTCTGGAGCCCGGCGCGGTGGGTGCCGCCTTTCTGGCCGCGAACCTCGAGAACTTCCTGGTGATCAACATCTTCCTGGCGGTGTTCAACATGCTGCCGATCCCGCCTTTCGATGGCAGCCACGTCGTGGAAGGCCTGCTGCCGCGGCCGCTCGCACGGCGCTATGCGGCGTTCGGGCGCTACGGCTTCCTGCTTCTGATCCTCCTCCTCGTGGTGCTGCCGATGATCGCGCCGCAGGCGAACATCGTCGAGCGGCTGGTGGTGCCACCGGTTAAGCTGCTGCTCGGCTTCTTTCTAGGCATTGTCGGCCTGACCTGACAGGCGGGCTTACGGCGACCGCCCAAGCCGCTAGAGTGACGCAATGGCCAAGCTTTATTTTTATTATGCGTCGATGAACGCGGGCAAGTCGACGATCCTGCTGCAAACTGCGTTCAACTACCGGGAGCGCGGCATGCAGCCGATGCTCTACACCGCCGGCATCCACGATCGCTCCGGCTTCGGCGTGATCGATTCGCGGATCGGCATCAAGGAACAGGCCAACACCTTCAACGCCGCCACCGATCTTCGCGCCGAAGTGGAAGCGGAGATGAAGGTGGGCCACGTCCACTGCGTCCTGATCGACGAAGCGCAGTTCCTCACGGGCGAACAAGTGCGCCAGCTCGCCACGGTGTGTGACGACCTAAAGGTGCCGGTGCTTGCTTATGGCTTGCGCACCGACTTCCAAGGCAATCTCTTCCCGGGCAGCGCCGGCCTCCTGGCGCTTGCCGACAAGCTTGTCGAGCTGAAGGCGATCTGCGAGTGCGGGCGCAAGGCGACCATGAACCTGCGCGTTGACGGCGAGGGGCGGGCGGTGCGCGCCGGGCAGCAGACCGAGATCGGCGGCAACGACCGCTACCTGGCGCTCTGCCGCCGCCATTTCATGGAACAGATGCACGAGCCCGAAGCGCCGCAGCTTCGGCTGATGCTTCCCGGCACCCTGGCCGGGCGGCGCTAGGCCGGTGCACGGCTGGCTGGTAATCGACAAGCCGGTGGGGCCGGGCTCCACCGACATCGTCTCAAAGGTGAAGCGGGCGCTGCGCGAGGGCGGCTACCCGAAGATCAAGGTCGGCCACGGCGGCACGCTCGATCCGCTTGCCAGCGGGGTGCTTCCGGTTGCGCTGGGCGAGGCGACAAAGCTCGCGGGCCGAATGCTGGACGCCGATAAGGTCTACGACTTCACCATCCGCTTCGGGGAGCAGACGGACACGCTGGACGGGGAAGGGGAGGTGGTCGCGACCTCCGACGTGAGGCCCACGGTTGCCGGGGTGGAGGCGGTGCTTCCCGGCTTCTCCGGCCAGATCGACCAGGTCCCGCCCATCTACTCCGCCCTCAAAGTAGACGGCCAACGCGCCTACACCCTCGCCCGCGCCGGCGCGGAGGTGGAGATGAAGACCAGGGCGCTGACGGTGTACGAACTCGTTGTTCGCGCCGACCCCGCCTCCGTTTGTGTCGAGCGACGTCGAGACACGCTTTCAAAGGGCGCCGAGAACGAGCGCTTCTCGACTGCGCTCGAAGCGACCCGGTTTCCTTTTCCTCTCCTGGAGGAAATCACCCTCCGCGCTCGCGTGTCCAAGGGCACCTACATCCGCTCCCTTGCCCGCGACATCGCGCTGGCGCTCGGCACCGTTGGCCACGTGACCATGCTACGCCGCCTCAAGGCCGGGCCCTTCACGCTCGACCAGGCGATTTCTCTGGACAATCTAACGAATTTCGCTAAGGCCGCGAGCCTTGAACAGGCACTCTTGCCGCTGACGGCGGGGCTGGACGACATCCCGGCTCTCCCCGTCACCCCCGATCAGGCAAGGGCGCTCCGCCAGGGGCGTGAAGTGATCGGGATTGCCGCAAAGCCAGGGCTTCATCTAGCAACCGACGGGTCTGTTCCGGTTGCGCTTGTGGAGCTTCACGGGGTCTCACTCCGGGTGGTGCGCGGCTTCAACCTTTAGGCACAGGAGTTTACGATGTCGGTTACAGCCGAGCGCAAGCAGGAAATCATCAACGAAAACGCCCGCGGATCCACGGACACGGGTTCCCCCGAAGTTCAGGTCGCGATCCTGACGGAGCGGATCGTCAACCTGACCGAGCATTTCAAGACCCACGCGAAGGACAACCATTCGCGCCGCGGCCTTCTGATGCTGGTCAACAAGCGCCGTTCGCTTCTGGATTATCTCCGGAAGACAGACGGGGACCGCTACCTCGCCCTTATCGCGAAGCTTGGCCTTCGCAAGTAAACGCTCAAGCGGCCCTACGGGGCCGCTTGGCACATCTGGCGCCCGCAATTCGGCGGCTCGCCGGGAAACGGACCACCAAGGGTCCACCCCAAAGTCCGGCATTTCGCCGGCACATAGGCCCCCGTCGCATCCGGCGACGGGCGTTGAAGGAAATCAAATGTTCGACATGAAGAAAGTTGAAATCGAGTGGGGCGGCAAGACGCTCACTCTCGAAACGGGCCGCGTCGCCCGCCAGGCCGACGGCGCGGTTCTCGCGACCCTCGGCGAAACCGTCGTCCTCTGCGCCGTCACGGCCGCGAAGAACGTCAAGCCGGGGCAGGATTTCTTCCCGCTCACCGTCCATTATCAGGAAAAATTCTCGGCCGCCGGACGCATTCCGGGCGGCTTCTTCAAGCGTGAGCGCGGCGCCACCGAAAAGGAAACGCTGACCAGCCGCCTGATCGATCGTCCGATTAGGCCGTTGTTTCCGGAGGGTTTTTATAACGAGGTGCTCTGCATCGCGCACGTGATGAGCTATGACGGCGAGAACGAGCCGGACGTGGTGGCGATGATCGCCGCTTCCGCCGCTCTGACGCTGTCCGGCATTCCGTTCATGGGCCCGATCGCCGCGGCGCGCGTCGGCTATGCGGATGGCGAATACATCCTCAACCCCAGCCAGACGCAGATCGCCGAAGGTGAGCTCGACCTGGTCGTCGCCGGCACCCACAACGCGGTGATGATGGTGGAATCGGAAGCCAAGGAGCTTTCCGAAGACGTGATGCTGAAGGGCGTGATGTTCGCCCACCGCTCCATCCAGCCGGTGATCGAAGCGATCATCCGCCTGGCCGAACAGGCCGCCAAGGAGCCCTGGGACCTCGCCGAAGGCCCGGACACGTCCGCGATCAAGGCCCGCCTCAATGACCTGATCGGCGCGGACCTGTCGGCAGCCTACAAGCTCACCGACAAGCAGCAGCGCCAGACGGCGATCAACGAAGCCCGTGCCAAGGCCCGCACCGGCCTTGCCGACATGGAAGCCTCGGACCCCGCAGGTTATCTGGGCGCCCTCAAGCTCGTCAAAAAGCTTGAAGCCGATATCGTCCGCGGCGCGATCCTGAAGGAAGGCATCCGCATCGACGGCCGCGACACCAAAACGGTCCGCCCGATCGACGCCATGGTCGGCTTCCTGCCGCGCACCCACGGCTCGGCGCTCTTCACCCGCGGCGAAACGCAGGCGATCTGCACCACCACCCTTGGCACCAAGGACGCGGAGCAGATGATCGACGGGCTGGAAGGCCTCTCCTATCAACGCTTCATGCTGCACTATAACTTCCCGCCCTACTCGGTCGGCGAAGTCGGACGCTTCGGCGCGCCGGGCCGCCGCGAAGTCGGCCACGGCAAGCTCGCCTGGCGCGCGCTTCACCCGGTGCTGCCGAGCCACGACGAATTCCCGTACACGATCCGCGTCCTCTCGGACATCACGGAGTCGAACGGCTCGTCCTCGATGGCCACCGTCTGCGGCGGCAGCCTTGCGCTGATGGACGCCGGCGTGCCCCTGAAGCGCCCGGTTTCCGGAATCGCCATGGGCCTGATCAAGGAAGGGGACGACTTCGCGGTTATCTCCGACATCCTCGGCGACGAGGATCACCTTGGCGACATGGACTTCAAGGTCGCCGGCACCGAAGCGGGCATCACCAGCCTGCAGATGGACATCAAGATCGCCGGCATCACCGAAGAGATCATGCGCATCGCGCTCGATCAGGCCAGCGCCGGCCGCGCCCACATCCTGGGCGAAATGGCCAAGGCGTTGGGCGATGTGCGCGGTGAGCTTAGCGCCCACGCGCCGCGCATCGAAACGATGCAGATCCCCAAGGAAAAGATCCGCGACATCATCGGCACCGGCGGCAAGATCATTCGCGAAATCGTCGCCACCACCGGCGCCAAGGTCGACATCGACGACGAGGGCGTGATCAAGATCAGCTCGTCGGACGTCAACCAGATCGAAGCGGCGCGCCAGTGGATCACCGGCATCGTCGCGGAAGCGGAAGTCGGCAAGATCTACACCGGCAAGGTTGCAAGCATCGTCGATTTCGGCGCGTTCGTGACCTTCATGCCGGGCAAGGACGGCCTCGTCCACGTCTCCGAAATCAAGGCGGAGCGCGTTGAAAAGGTCGCGGACGTGCTGAGCGAAGGCCAGGACGTCAAGGTCAAGGTCCTCGAGATCGATCCGCGCGGCAAGGTTCGCCTGTCCATGCGCGTCGTCGACCAGGAAACCGGCGCCGAGCTGGAAGACACCCGTCCGCCCCGCGAAGAGCGTCCGCGCGGCGAAGGCCGAGGCGACCGTGACGGCGGCCGTGGTCGTGACCGTGGCCCCCGCCGCGACGGCGAAGGCCGTGGCGACCGTGGCGGCCGTGGCGGCGGTGACCGGGATCGTGGCCCGCGCCGTGACGGCGGCGGCGAAGGCCGTGGCCCCCGCGGCGAAGGCGGCGGCGAGCGCGCCCCGCGCGACGGCGGCAACGACCGCCCGCGCCGGGACAGCAACGACGACGGCCCAGCGCCCGACTTCGCCCCGGCTTTTCTGACCCGCAACGACGACTAATCGCCGCTAGCGGCGCAGGCCAAACACAGAAGGGGCTCCGCAGAAATGCGGAGCCTTTTTTGTTTCACGCGGAGGCGCGGAGGCGCGGAGGGTGAGGGCGCGGGAGCGAAGGTGCGGCTGGTGCCTCCCGGGCGCGGGTGGAGTGCCGCCTGCCCAGTTTCACCCAAAGGACCCAAGCACCAAAGGCGCTGCGCGGGCGGATGACGAGGCCCCTTTGGCTCTTTGGTGCTTTGGGTGAGGCCATCCGGAACAAGCCGCCGCGAAGGCCGCACCGACGATGGCCCCGCACCCGCCTTCGCCCCGAATTTCCTGACACGGAATGACGGCTAAGACTTCGTCTTCATCGAAGATGAAGCCGGGTTAAGAAGAGGCCTCGCGGGCGACCGTGGGGCCTTTTTTTGTGGGGTTGCCGCGTGAGGCGGTCCTCACAGCAACGGATCGGCAGGGAGGGCATTGAGACTATTCAGAAGCCGCAACAAACACTCTTGCAAAACGCAAAAAAACGGGTCACAAATCCTCTGACACGAAAGGAAGATGGATGATCGACGTACGCCGCGCAATCATTGAAGCCCTGCCGAGGGATCTCCTGCTTGATCTGGAAGACCGGATTGCGGCGGAGGCTATGAAGTCGTTCGAGGTCGTGCGTGATCATCTTACGCTTAATGCAAAGCGGAGCCGAGAGGCGGTCGGGCAGATACGCTTTCGTGCCCAGGAGCAAGGCTTCGAAGAGGTGGTGCTGAAGCATGGCGGGATTGTCATCACTGATGAAGCGATGCCGGGTACTGAACTGAAAATTTTCCAGCCTTTCGCGCGTTTTCAAGGACCGCGGATTGGAGTCATCTTGGGTTTTGCCTCAATGCCAGAGCCGCGAAAAAAGCCGCCGAGAAATCAGTCGCGCGGCGCCGGCGTTACCGCAAATCTCTTTCTTCAGCCGGAGCTGGACCTTGGTGGACCCGCGCCTCGCGCGACTGATATTTTTGTCCTATTTCTCGTCGCGCGGGATCGCCAGCGGGCCGGAATGATCGAAGAGGTTGCGGTCGGAGTAATCGGCGCTGACTATGAAGACTTCCTATTCTACGAGAGTCTCGACGCCTTTCTTTCCGATTATGGTGCGCCATCTCCGTCTCCCGTGCCTGTTGCTGGCGACGGTGGTGCGGCAATCAAGCTTCGGACTCGGCGGCCCTACGTGCCGCCGGAGCAGCAACAGCGGCCGGACGAAGCTGAGGACAGCGCTGCCGAGTAGGAGCGCATCTTGTACTGTAAAGCGTTAGCTCCGCATCTTTCGGTGCGGAGCCGAAAGGATTCCACCGGATGAGGCTCGGCACACCAGGATTTCTGCCGGAGAGGCTAACGGAGCTTCGGAATGCACGACGAATCCCGTCGAGGTCCGCTCTGGCACGACGGCTCGGCGTCAGCCCAGCGACGGTATCCCGTTGGGAGGATAAAGAGCTTGGGCAATCACCTGATCACGGTGCATTGCTGCGGCTGGCTGGTGAGTTGCGGGTACGCCCCGAGCATTTCGTACGTCCCCCTTTTCGAAGCGACCAACCGACATTTCTTCGGTCTCTCGCGAGTACACTCGTACGTGATCTCGACTACCAAAAGGCGCAGATGCAGTGGCTGCAGGAGGTCAGTCACGTGGTCGGGCACTACGTCGATCTCCCGGAAGTCGATGTCCCTGATGTCTTGGCGGGTGCAAGCTACTCCCAGCTGCGCAATGAAGACATTGAGGAGATTGCCATACGCCTTCGGCAGCATTGGCATCTTGGTGAAGGCCCGAGCGGCGACATAGTGGCGCTGATGGAGCGTATTGGGATCGTTGTAGCTGCGATACCAATGAACACGACGAAGCTAGACGGTCTTTGTAGCTGGTCGCCGGTGGATGGGCGACCACACGTGCTCTTAGCTACTGACAAAATGTCTTTTCCTCGGCGGCAGATGGATGCTGCCCACGAACTCGCGCATGCCGTGCTCCATCGGGATGTTCCTCAAGAAGAGTTTGAAGCAAACTTGCGCACGATAGAGCAGCAAGCCTTCCGTCTTGGAAGCGCTTTTCTGATGCCTTCAACCACGTATCCGAAGGAGGTTCGGCATCCGTCGTTGGCAATGTTAGCGAGCCTAAAGGAGCGCTGGAGAGTTTCCATCAAGGCGCAGATAAAGCGGTTGTCCGATTTGGATGTTGTCCCCGAGGATTTCGCACGGCACCTATACAAACTCTACTCAGCTAAAGGTTGGTCGAAGGGGGAGCCGCTTGATCAGCACTGGGTTGTTCCTGCCCCCCGCGCGTTGCGGGACAGCCTTGAGCTTATTGTTGGGAGCGGTGTTCGTAGCAAGGCGGACTTGCTGGCCACTGAATTTACAATTGCTAAGGATGACGTTGAGCTACTCTGCGGGCTGCCTACTGGTTGGTTCGATCGTGATCCGGCTCAAGTGGTCACTCTCAAGGGGCGCGACTCCCTTCCTGGTCCCTCGCACGGCCCGGGGGAGGTCGTTGACATAAGGAGCTGGCGCGGCTCCTGACGCCGTTGGGGCAATTAACTGGAAGGCATCGGCCTCAGGATCCTAGATCAAATACCGAACAGGGGTCGGGGCGTGTGGGTTCGAGACTCGACCTTGGTACAACGAGAGAAAGCTCTCCCGGCTGCTCAAGCTCGCCTCCAGCCGATCTGTGTGGTACAGCGCGCAGTACAACGCCACGGATCGTGCTTGACAGTTGATAGACTTCTCAGGATTGAACTCTATGTCGGTGAACCCGTCGTAATCCGTAACGCTACTAGCTAAATCAGGGTTTTTCAAAAGAGCATTGATATATAACCAGTCGTAAAAAGCGGTCTTAGGTTCCAAGCCCCATTCGTCACCAAAAAACCTAAACTGAATCAGGGCACCGCTGCCTCTCAGGCGAGGATCGCGTTTAGCATCAAGTGGTGACTTCTCGAAGATGTCGCAGTAGGGGCCTCCAAGCTCAAAAACCTTGCTTCCCTGGAACGCCGCTTCGACGGTGAGCGACCGACCCTTCTTGGTTCGGAACTTAAGGTTGAACGAGGATAGTCTTACGCCGAGCTCCTGCTCCGACTTGGAGGAGACTTCTAGGGGCCTCTGGACGCTGTGCTCCTTCAGTGCGACTTCATGAAGGTCTCGGATGCTCCTCTGCTTCTGCGCCTTGGAGAAGCCCGAGTGCCACGTGAAATCAACGTAACGTTCCAGTACGTATCGCTTGCCATCGTGGAGAGGTACAAAAATTGGCCGCTTCGCCATCACGAGACCCCCGCACGCCCAGCCCTGTAATACGATCTCGTCGCGTACAAGCCGCGCCTATCACTGATATATGCCTTTCGATTGCCGATGAGCTGGAGGTTGGCAGCTCTCGAGGCCGAGGAGGGGAAGACTACAGACTTGATCATATTGGCAGCTATGACGCCCGGTACCAAGACTTCCGCCTGCACGTCAGTGGGATCAAACGGCTTCAATTTCTGATCTGCCCGAGACGGATGATCCGGAAGCTCTTCGAAGATCGCTCGAAGAGCTTCAGGCGTAGAGAGGTGACATTCGGCGGTTCCCGAAATGCGTGCGTCGGCGGCATTATGTTTGCAAAAGAGCACTCCCTCGCCCCCGAGAACTATCGGGGGAATTAGCAGTATGACCCAATCCGCGCCGGGCGCATCTTGCCTGAATCGGTAGAACATTGGAGCGTTTGGGAAAGAAATGCTTAAGCAGTTATAGCTACGCCGACCATCGAGCCGGAGGGCGTCGTTGACCACGCTCTCAGGCGCCTCCTCGTTTACAACGGCACGCGGTAGCAACCCCTTCTGCATAATCGAAGCCAAGTTCTCTGCGCGCGTGAAATGCAGCAAGAACGGGATTTTTAGCTCTCGAACGACCTGAAGAATCTCTTCGCGCATCATTTCCTCGGAGAAGCAGGACGGGTAGCCTAGCTCGACTCTGATCCCGGGCCAATTCTATTCCTCCCGCACCAGCTCCACACGGCTGACGCTTAGCCCCTGCGCCAGGACAAAGACCGTCACCACAGTCGGGTTGCGTTCGCCCTTTTCTAGTTTGCTGATGTATTGCTGGCTGACGCCGCAGCGTTCGGCGAGCTGTTCCTGCGTCGCAACGAAGCGGGTGGTCTTGGGCATAGCTTGTTCGTTTGGGCGCCGTTTGAAGGGCGGGGCTCGGACTCTTTGTGGGCGCCCCTCGACTTCGCTCGGGACGAACGGGCGCTGGAAGCCGTCACGGAGTGAATCCGTGACGTCAGTCGGGCGTTGGCCCGCTGGCCGGCACTGTATGGCTCTTCGCGCTGCTCTGGCGCCGCTTCGCGTCGGCGTCGCTGCGCTCGGCATTGCGTGCTTTCCTACATGCACCGCTCCCGCATATTTGGGTGGCTTCCTAAGCGGCAGGAGGCGATTCAGCGATGTGGACCAAGATCACCCAGGCGCGGCGCGAGGCGTTCTTGCGGGTGCTGGGAGAGTGCGGGAACCAGACTTTGGCCGCTGAACGCGCGCGAGTGTCGCGGTCTTGGGTGTGCAAGTGGCGGGGGCTCGATCCGGAGTTCGATGCGGCGGTGAAGGCGGCGGTGGCGGGGGCGCGGGCTCGGCTTTTGGCGGCGCGGAGGGACGGGACGGCGCCGCCCAAGGGGTGGGGGCATCTCGACGGGGTGGAGCTTGCCGTGCGAGGCACGGCGGGCGGGGGCAAGCGGCGGGTGCAGATCGCGCGGGCGCGGCTTCGCGACTGGTCTCCCGCGGTGGAGCGGCGCTTTCTGGACGTGCTCGGCGCGACCTGCAACGTTTCGGCGGCGCTCGCCGAGGTGGGGAAATCGAAGGGATCGGCCTACACCCACAGGAAGCGCTGGCCGGCCTTTGCCGCGCTCTGGGACGCGACGCTTGCCGAGGCTTATGCCGCGCTGGAGGTTGCGCTGATGGAAAATGGCGCGAACCTGTTTTCCACGCCCGATTACGCGCCGGAAACGGTGATCCGCGACATGCGGGTCGATGACGCGATCCACCTTCTCCACATGCAGAAAGGCAAGGTGCTCGGCATCGGCGGGCTGCCGGGGCGGCATTGGTGGCGCAATGGGCCTCCCAAAATGGAGGAGGTGCGGGACAGCATCCGGCGCAAGGTGGAAGCGATCATCCGGGCGCGGGGGCTGGATGGGGAGAAGACGGCGGCGCGGGAAAAGGACTGGGCGGCTCGGCGGGGGTGAGGCGCCCGGGTGGGCGGGGGCGCTCCCGGGCGGGCGAAGCACCGGCTTGGGACGGTCTCGCTTGTCGGCGGGGGAGCCATAATGGGGGTTGCTCGTTATGGCCGGGTCGCGACGGGGAGAACCGTCGAGCAACGAAGAGGATAAATGAATGCGCATGATCATCCTGGCCGGCGCGGTGCTGGCGCTTTCCGCGTGCGGCGGCGGCGAAACCGAAGCCAACAACACCATGGCCGCCGACAACATGATGGCGGTCGACCCGATGATGGACCCGAACATGTCGATGAACGGCATGGACGCGAACATGACCGGCAACATGGCGGGCTCGGCCGGCGGCGCGATGGCCAACGGCTCGATGGACTCGAACACCCAGAACATGATGGCGCAGGACGCGAACACCAACGCGCCGGACACCAACCTCGCCAACGGCCTGTAAGCCGAAAAACGCGAGGCACCGCGCTTTGCGTGGTGCGGAAAGGGAGCGCTTGCCGAAAGGCGGCGCTCTTTTTTCGTTGGGGGAGGCGCGGGGCCGCGGCGGGTGCGCGCTGGTCCTTGTCATGTTGAGCGAAATCAATATGGACTAAAGGCCAGGGTGGGGACCCAGCGGGCGATGCGCGCCGCAACGGAGACGTGAATGGCCGACCCCGACCGCCTCGATCGTGACAATGAGGCGCACAAGTTCCAGCTGCTGGTCAGCGCTGTTACGGACTATGCGATCTACATGCTCGACCCGATGGGGGGGGTGGCGACCTGGAATGCGGGGGCGGAGCGCTTCAAGGGGTACAAGGCGCACGAGATCATCGGCGCGCATTTCTCCCGCTTCTTCACGCCGGAGGACCAGGCGAGCGACCTTCCCGGCCGGGCGCTGCGCATCGCGGCGCGGGAGGGAAGGTTCGAGGCGGAGGGCGTGCGGGTCCGGAAGGACGGCACGCGCTTCTGGGCACATGCGGTGCTCGATCCCATCAGGGGCGAGGACGGCACCTTGCTCGGCTTCGCCAAGATCACCCGCGACATCACCGATCGCAAGGAATCGGAACGGGCGCTTCGTGAGAGCGAGCGGCGCTTTTCGATGCTGGTCAATTCGGTGGTCGATTACGCAATCTACATGCTCGATCCGATGGGTCACATCGCCACCTGGAACGCCGGGGCGCGGCGGTTCAAGGGGTATGAATCCGACGAAATCATCGGCGACCATTTCTCCCGC
Organism: Allosphingosinicella sp.; assembly: GCA_036399095.1. GTDB lineage: Bacteria > Pseudomonadota > Alphaproteobacteria > Sphingomonadales > Sphingomonadaceae > Allosphingosinicella. The sequence continues at coordinate 144,332 of DASWNT010000006.1, read as the reverse complement.
TTCTTCACGCCGGAGGACCGCAAGGAGGGCAAGCCGGCCAGCACCCTGCGCACCGCCGAAGCGGAAGGGCGGTTCGAGTCCGAAGGCTGGCGGGTCCGGAAAGACGGCACGCGCTTTCTGGCTCACGTGGTGGTGGACGCGATCCGCGACGAAGAAGGCAAGCTGGTCGGCTTCGCCAAGATCACCCGCGACGTCACCGACCGGCGCGAGGCGGACAAGGCGCTGTTTCAATCGGAGCAGCGCTTCCGCCTGCTGGTCGAGGGGGTGCGCGATTATGCCATCTACATGCTCGACCGCGACGGCAACATCACCAACTGGAATGCCGGCGCGCAGGCGATCAAGGGCTATTCGGCGGATGAAATCATCGGCCAGCATTTCTCCCGCTTCTATACGGAAGAAGACCGGGCGCGCGGCGAGCCCGCTACCGCGTTGGACACCGCGCTGACCGCAGGCAAATATGAGCGGGAAGCGCAGCGTGTCCGCAAGGACGGGTCATTGTTCTGGGCCAATGTCGTCATCGATCCGATCTACGACGAGAGCGGCCAGCATATCGGCTTTGCCAAGATCACCCGCGACGTCACCGAAGCGCGGCGCCAGCGCGAGGAACTGGAGGACGCCCGCACCGCCGCGGCGCAGGCCAAGAAGCTGCAGGCGCTTGGCGAGCTGACCGGCGGCATCGCCCACGATTTCAACAACCTGCTGACGGTAATCGCGGGATCCACCGACATCCTGTTGAAGCGCCCCGATCTGCCGGAGGAGAGGAAGCGGCGCTATCTGGAGGCAATCGCGGAGACGACGCAGCGCGCGACGACGCTGACCAGCCACCTGCTCGCCTTCGGGCGGCGGCAGCCGATCCGGGCGGAAGTGATTGACCTCCACGTCCGGCTCGACGCCCTGTCCGAAGTGCTTGCCCGAACGATCGGCAGCCGGATCACCGTGGCGCTCGATCTTGCCGCAACCCAGGCGCGGGTGGAGGTCGACCCGGCGGAACTGGAAACCGCGATCATCAACGCCACCTTCAACGCCCGAGACGCGATGCCGGACGGCGGCGCGCTGACCATCGGCACGGAAGACGTGGCCGAGGGCGAGGCCGGCATGGTCGCAATCGTTATTCGCGATACCGGAATGGGCATGGCGAAGGAGGTGCTGGAGCGCGCCTTCGAGCCGTTCTTCACCACCAAGCCCGTCGGCAAGGGCACCGGCCTTGGCCTGTCCCAAATCCATGGCTTCGCGGCGCAGGCGGGCGGCCGCGCGGATGTTGCCTCGGCCGAAGGCGAAGGCACCACCGTTCGGATCCTGTTGCCGCGGTCGGCCAAGAAGCTCGCCGCCGCCGCCGACGAGCGGGACGCGGCGGCGCTCCCGCCCGGTCTTACCGTGATGCTGGTGGAGGATAACGATCAGGTGCGCGCCTTTGCGGCGGACATGCTCGGCGAGCTGCACTGCACGGTGGTGACCGCGAAGGACGGGCAGGAAGCACTCAGCCTGATCGGGAGCCAGACGGTCGACCTGGTGTTCACCGACGTGGTGATGCCGGGCATCAGCGGCCTTGAACTCGCGAAATCCTTGCGCGAAACCCACCCGCACGTGCCGGTGGTCCTCGCCACCGGCTATAGCGAGGAAACGGTGGCGAGCTCCGCCTCGGGTTTCGAAATCGTGCGCAAGCCCTATGACGCCCACGGCGTCAGCCTCGCGCTTGCCTCGGTTCTCGCCCGGGCCAGGGGGCAGGCGGCGTAGCCGGCGCCGGCTTACAGCAGCGTTCGGCCAAGACCGCTTCCGCACACATGGAAATGTAGAAATCCGTACTCCAAATCCACGGTTAACGCAAAAATCACCAACGTTGGTTAACTAAGCCGGTCTTCGAGGCAGCCTGTGGGGGGCGCGTGACGACCAGAGCATTTGCTACCCGGCTGCTGCCGGCCATCCTTCTTGGCATGACCACGTCGTGCGTTCCGGCGCTGGCGAAACCGCTTAGCGCCGAAGCGTCCGCGAAACCGCGTACCGTCCGGCTGCCGATCGTTGTTGCCGAGCTGCTGCTTGGCGACACCCGGATGCTGGGTGGCCGTCGCGTGGGAGGCGCGGCACCTTACCGGCCGGTTGAGCGCAATAGCCGAAGCGCCGCGCGGGCGCTGCAATGCCTGACCGCGGCGGTTTACCACGAAGCGCGGTCCGAAACCGTGCAAGGCCAACGCGCGGTGGCGCAGGTCGTGCTCAACCGCGCACGCCATTACGCTTACCCCTCCAGCATCTGCGGGGTCGTCTTCCAGGGTCCGCTGCGAAAAGGAGGCGGTTGCCAATTCACCTTTACCTGCGACGGCTCCACCGCGCGGGCACGGGATGCGGCGGCGTGGCAAAAGGCGCAAGCCGTCGCGCAGGCGGCGCTTGCCGGACGTGTCGAGGAGAGTGTCGGCTGGGCCACGCACTATCATACTCATCAAGTCAGCCCATCCTGGGGCGCGAAGCTGGTGCGGGTGGAAGTGCTCGGCAGCCATATCTTCTACCGGATGCCCGGCCCCGCCGGCGCTCCGGCGGCTTTCGTTCGCCGCTCGGCAAGCCTCGAGCCCGAATTGGCCGCCCTTTCTGACCAGGCGACACCGACGGCGATGAAAGTCGCGGCGCAACTTGCCACGCGTGCAACGGGGGAGGCGAACCGTGGCGCTTTTTAAATATGCCAACCGCCTTCGCCAGGCGAAGCACCCGTCGTTCGATCTCGTGTTCCAGCCCTCGTCCTTCGTGCCTTGCGCCGGAATATTCCACTGCATGGGCTGCGGCGTGGAGATCGCGCTGGAAGGCACCGGCCTGTTTCCGGACTCGCGCCACCACCCGCACCGCCCCGCCCAGGGGCCGCTGGCATGGCAATTATCGATCGCGGCAGTTTCCGACCTGCCGAAGCCGTATCTTCACGGCGCGGCGGAATGATGGGGGAAAGCATGACCGCAGGAACACAAGGCGGCGAGAGCCGCGCGTCACTCAAATCGAGCCTTCGCCTCAGCACCGCGATCACGCTGGTCGCCACCGCGATGTTCGCGGGCCTCGCCTCCGCCGCCCTGGTCGAGGACGGCTCGGTGGTGCTGGAGCGGGAGCTCGGCACCGCCATTCTCTTGAACGCGGCTTTGCTGCTGTTCGGGTGGCGCCGATCCAAGGCGCTTGCGCTCGCCGTCGACGCTTGCGCGCATGCCGAGCAGCGCGCCTATGACAGTGCCTATTGCGATCATGTCACCGGCCTCGCCAACCGCCGCCAGCTGGTTCAGCGGATCGAGGAAGCAAGCCTTGCCGGCCACCGGGACGCAACCTTGCTGTTGCTCGATCTCGATTATTTCAAACGGGTCAACGATTGCTACGGCCATGCCGCCGGCGACCGGCTGCTTCAGCATGTCGCGGCGACGCTGACCCGGCTTGCGCCGGGCGGCGCCTGCTGTTCGCGGCTGGGCGGCGACGAATTCGCCATCCTGCTGTGCGGCGAGCATGATGTGGGGGAAGTCAGCGTGCTCGCCCAGAGCCTGCTTTGCGCCCTTTCCGAGCCGGTCGAACTCGATCACGGCCGGGCGCAGGTGTCCGCCTCAATCGGCATCGCCACCTTGTGGGGCGAAGCGCCGACCGCCGAAGCTTTGCTGAAGCGCAGCGACATCGCCATGTACGAAGCCAAACGGCTTGGCCGGAACGGCTTCGTGTGGTTCGACCGCGAAATGGAGCGCCAGCTTCACAGCCGCATCTCGCTGGAAATGGAGATGCGGGCCGGGATCGCGGCCGGCGAGTTCGTGCCTTATTACCAGCCGCAATTCAGCCTGTCCGACGGCGGCCGAAAAGGTTTCGAAGTGCTTGCGCGCTGGCACCATCCGACCCGCGGCGTACTGGAGCCGCTGGAGTTCATCGCGGTTGCCGAAGCGACGGGATACATCTCCGACCTTTCCATGTCGGTGATGCGCCGCGCGCTTGCCGAGGCGAAAGGCTGGCCGAACGAACTCACCATCGCGATCAACGTGTCGCCCGTGCAGTTTCGCGATCCGCTGCTTGGCCAGCGCATCTTGCAGGTGGTGACGGAAAGCGGCTTTCCGCCGGCGCGGCTGGAGATCGAGATCACCGAAAGCGCTTTGCTCGACGATCAGGACCAGGCGCTCGCCACGGTGGAGAGCCTCAAGAATTGCGGCGTCAGCATCTCGCTCGACGATTTCGGAACGGGCTATGCATCGCTGACCCAGCTCCAATCTTTGCCGTTCGACCGGATCAAAATCGACAAAAGCTTTGTCGGCGCCTTGCTCAGTGACCAGCAAAGCAGCGTGATCGTCAGCACCATCGCGTCGCTTGGGCGGTCGCTTCACCTTCCGGTGACGGCGGAAGGGGTGGAAAGCGAGGAAGTGCGGGCGCGGCTGCAGAGCCTTGGCTGCGCCGACGGCCAGGGGTGGCTGTGGGGCAAAGCGGTGCCGGCGGACGCGGTGCGGGTGTTGCTTGCCGACCGGGTGCGGCTGGACCTGCCGCCGGTGGTCGAGGCGCCGATTCTGGTGGTGAGCGGCGAGCGCAGGGATGGGGAGCGGCGGCCGTCCAAGCGGAGGCCGCGGGCGGCGTAGCGCGCTCTAGTTCGCGTTTTCGGCCGTGTCGGGATCCACCGCGTTGGCCGCGGCCTGGTTGAGCAAGGCTTCGGCTTCGTTGTCGAGCGGCGCGGTTGCGGCGGCGACGTTGGCGGCCGCTTCGGCGTCGATCCGGTTCGCCTCCGCCTCCAGCTGGCGCGACAGATTGTCCGCCTTTGCCTGAATATTCTCCGGCTCCTCCGAGCAGGCGGCCAAGAGTAACAGGACGGGCAGAGCGGCGAATGCGCGCATGGGGATCTCCGGGTTCAGGACCCGAGAATAAGCTGCGCCCAAGGCAAAAGGGAAGTGGGGAGCTTCTGTTGCTCGGTGCCCCCCGTACCGCCGTAACCGCTTCTGTTGCCCGGTGCGGCCCAACCGCGCTTTAGCTTTGTAACTTTACCCGTGAGGGTTCAGTTACGCAGCAATCGCGAGTGCTTCGTTATCGTTGGCACTTGTGTAATGGGCCGTTGCGGTGGTCCCATTCCGAGCGAAATCCAGCGCCTTTCAACACACGTCGATCCTAGTTCGGCCCCTCTAGCTGAGCCGCTCGGCCGGCACGCTTAATGCGTGCTGGTCGACCGGCTCAGATGGTGGAGCCGCCGGGTACCGCCCCCGGGTCCGCTGCGTCTATTATACGCAGAAGTTTATCGCCATAGCCGGGCGAACCCGGCACGACCGATATAGGGGAAGCCGCGCTCGATTAAAAGGGCCGCGCCCGTTGCGGAGGCGGATCGAACATCCTACCTCTCCCCTCAAGAACAACGCAGGGGACCAAAAAGCATGAACCGCACTCTCATGTCCGTCTTCCTCGTGCCGGTGGCGGGGCTTTCGCTTTCCGGCTGCGGCGTGAACTCGATCCCCACCGCCGAGGAGAATGCAAAGGCGCGCTGGGCCGACGTTCAGGCTGCCTATCAGCGCCGCGCGAACCTTATTCCCAACCTGGTTTCCACCGTGCGCGGCGCTGCCGCTTCGGAAGAGCGTATCCTGGTGGGCGTCACCGAAGCGCGGGCCAATGCGACGCGGGTGCAGGTGACGGGCGAGCAGCTTACCGATCCGGAAGCGATGCAGCGCTTCGCGGCGGCGCAGAGCCAGCTTTCGGCGGCGATCATTCCGCTGCAGCGGCTTCAGGAGGCCTATCCGCAGCTGCAAAGCCAGGCCAATTTCGCGACCTTGATGCAGCAGCTGGAAGGCACGGAAAACCGGATCAACATCACCATTCGCGACTACAATACGGCCGTGCAGGAATATAACACCACCATCCGCACCTTCCCGGCGGTGATCGGCGCTTCGGTGATCTACGGATCGAAGCCGATGCAGACCTTCCAGGCGACGACCCCCAACGCCGACGTCGCGCCGACGGTGGACTTCAACGAAAATACCAACCGCTAAGGCCGGTGCTCCGCGCCCTCTTTTTCGCGCTCCTCGCCCTCGTCGCCACGCCGGCGGCGGCGCAGACCTTTCCGGCGCTCAGCGGGCGGGTGGTGGATGCCGCCAACCTGCTTAGCCCGGCGGACGAGGCGGAGCTTACGGGCAAGCTGCAGGCGCTTGAGCAAGCGAGCAGCCGACAGCTGGTGGTCGCCACCGTGCCGGACCTCGAAGGGCGGCCGATCGAGGATTACGGCTACCAGCTTGGGCGGCATTGGAAGCTCGGGCAGGAGGGCGCGAATAACGGCGCGATCCTGCTGGTTGCCCCCACGGAGCGGCGGGTGCGGATCGAGGTCGGCTACGGGCTGGAGCCGATCATCACCGACGCCTTGTCCTGGCAGATCATCAACCAGACGATCCTCCCCCGCTTCAAGGCGGAGGATTATCCGGGCGGCATCAAGGCGGGCGCCGATGCGCTGATCGCGCAGCTCGGCGCGCCCCCGGAAGTGGCGGAGCGGGCGGCTATGGAAGCCTTGCAGACGCGGCAGGCGGCGAGTGCGCAAAGGCAGTCCGGCGGCGGATTTCCCTTTGAACTGATCTTCTGGGGCATCGTTCTGCTGTTCGTGATCCTGCCGATGCTGCGCGGCGGCCGGCGCGGACGGCGCTACGGGCGGCGGCGGGGTGGCAGCGTGTTCATCTGGGGCCCCGGCTTCGGCGGCGGTGGTGGCGGCTGGGGCGGCGGAGGCTTCGGCGGTGGGGGCTTTGGCGGCGGTGGAGGCGGCGGCTTCGGCGGCTTCTCCGGCGGCGGCGGTTCGTTCGGCGGCGGCGGCGCTTCGGGGGGATGGTGATGCTTCGGTTCAGCGAAGAGGATCATGCCCGGATCAGCGCGGCCGTGTCCGCGGCCGAGCTCATCAGCGACGGCGAAATCGTTACCATCGTGTCGCCCAAGTCCGACAGCTATCACGATGTCGGGCTGCATTATGCGGTGCTTGCCATGCTGCTGGTGCTGCCGCTGATCGCCTTGCTTCCGCAGTCCACGATCGAATGGGGGACCGGCCTGTTCGTCGGCTGGGGCGAGGAGCTTGGCCGCAGGCTGCTGATGACCCTGTTGTTCGTGAAGCTCGCGGCGGTGTTCCTGATCGTCCGCTACGCCTTGGCCTACATGCCGCTTCGGATGGCCTTGACGCCGGCGAGCACCAAGAACCGCCGGGTGCGGCGGCGGGCACTTGAGCTGTTTCGGGTCGCGGCCGAGCACAAGACCAAGGGGCGCACCGGCGTTTTGCTGTACCTGTCGCTGGCGGAGCGGCGGGCGGAGATCGTTGCCGACCATGCCATCCACTCCAAGGTGGAGGCGGACGTCTGGGGGGAGGCGATGGCGGCCTTGGTGGATGCGGTAAAGGCGGGGCGGCCGGGCGAAGGCATGGCGCAGGCGGTGGAGAAGATCGGCACCGTGCTTGCCGCGCATTTGCCGCCGACCCACGACAACCCCAACGAGATTCCGGACCGGCTGATCGAGCTGTGACGCTGCCGCGCGACGAGGATGCCGACGCAGCGGTGGAGACGGTGTGGCGGGGGCGGTTCATTGAGGCCAAAAAGCGCGGCAAGTGGGAATATGTCTCGCGGGTCGGCGACGTTACCGCGGCGGTGATCCTGGCGATCGACGAGGAGGGGTACGCGATCCTGGTGGAGCAATATCGCGTCCCTGTAGGCGCGCCGTGCATCGAGCTTCCCGCCGGGCTGGTCGGCGACGAGCAGGCGGGCGAGGAAATCGAGGCGGCGGCGATCCGCGAGCTCGAGGAAGAAACCGGCTACCGCGCCGCGCGGATGGTGAACCTCGGGCGCTTCTACGCGTCGGCGGGGATGTCATCCGAATATTTCAGCTTGCTGCGCGCCGAGGGGCTGGTGAAGACCGGCGAAGGCGGCGGCGTGGCGGGCGAAAATATCCGTGTCCACAGGGTGCCGGTGGGCGACGTCCCGGCCTTTGTGGCGGCGAAGCGGGGTGAAGGGGCGGAGGTCGACGTGAAGCTGCTGCTTCTGCTCGCCGGGGTGCTTCTTCCACCGGCGCGGCGAGCCTGACGGACTCCTCCCGACCTCTTCCCTGAAGGGGAGGGGCTTACAACGGGCGGCTGGTGAAATTGTCGGCGTAGGCCTGGATCTTGAGCTTGCGCTCCGGGGCCGGGACTAGGTGGTAGGCGATGTCGTATTTCTCGGCATAGGCCTTGGCGGCCTCAAGCGTCGGGAAGCCCAAAGTCACCTGGCTCTGCGTGTCGCCGCCGCCGGACCAGCCGGTGAGGGGATCGGGCGTGTGGGCACGGTGCGATTCGAACTGCAGGATCCATTCGCCCTCGCGCGCCTTGCCCGATTGCATCGCGTTCTTGGACCGCTGAAAAATACGCGCCGCCATGTGATTCCTGCTCCTTGATCCGCAACGTGCCTGCCCCGGCTGGGCGCGGGAATCAACCGCCGGTGCGGCGTGCGGTTGCCTTCTTGGTGCGCAAGGTCGGATCGGCGGCGGCGGGATCGTCCGGCCAGGGGTGCTTGGGGTAGCGGCCGCGCATCTCCTTGGCGACGGCGGCCCAGCTCCCCGCCCAGAAGCCGGGGAGGTCGCGGGTAGTCTGAATCGGGCGGCCGGCTGGGGAGGTAAGGGAGAGAACGAGGGGGACTTGGCCGCCGGCGACGGTGGGGTGTTGCGAGAGGCCGAAGAAGACCTGGGGGCGGGCGGTAACGGTGGGTCCGGCCTCGGCTTCATAGTCGATGGCGTGGGAGGAGCCTGCGGGGGTCTCAAGGCTGTGCGGCGCGAGGCGGTCCACCGCCTTGCGGCCGTCCCAGCCCAAGAGGGCATAAAGCGTGCCGGAGAGGGCGCCGGGGTCGATGTCGCGAAGGGCGCGCTTGCCGGCGACGATTGGGGGGAGCCAGTCGTCGAGCGTGGCGAGCAGGGCTTCGTCGGAAAGGTCGGCGAGGCTTTCGTCAAAGCGGCGGGCGAAAGCTGCGCGGCGGCGGAGCGACTGAGCGCCTTCACTCCACGGCAGGAGGTGAAGCCCGTGGGCGCGGATGCCCTCTACCAGCGCCGCCGCGACGGCTTCGGGCGCGGCCTTGGTGTCCTGGCCTTCGCTCAAGGTGATCGCGCCCAAGCGGCGACCGGTGCGGGCGCGGACGGTGCCGGTGGCGGGGTCGAACTGAAGCTGGGCGCCGCTTTCGATGCGCCCCGCGAAAAGGGCGAGAACTGTGTCTTCGCCCAACGCCGCGGCGGAGAGGATGCGCGCGCCGGCGGCGGTGCCGGACACTTCGGCGACGGCAAGCCAGGTTTCGCGCGCAAGCGGCGAGTGCGGGTCGAGCCGGAAGCCTCGGCCGCCTGCGGAGATCCAGTTTTCGCCGGATTGGTCGCGGCGTTTGGCGAGGCGGTCGGGATAAGCGAGGGCGACCACCGCTCCCACCTGCTCATTGTCCCGTACTCCAACCCCGTTCGTACCGAGCGAAGTCGAGGTGCGCTGCTCGGCGTCGGTGGGTGCGCCCCTCGACTTCGCTCGGGACGAACGAGTCAGAGCTTCCCATCTTCTACTTAGCGCCCGCGCCGCCTCGGCTCTTTGGCTTCTCTCACCCCGCCAGCGCCGCAGCCGCAGTTCCAGATCTACATCCTGGCCCCCCAGCCCCCGTTCCGAGAGCAGCACCGCCACCTCCGCCGCCGTCCGGCCCCAGCCGCGTGCTTCCGCTTCGATCAGCATGTGGGCGAGGCGCGGGGGCAGAGGCAAAGCAGCAATGGCCTTGCCGTGGGCGGTGGGGCGGTTGTCCTCGCCCAAGGCGCCGAGCGAGCGCAGGCGATGGCGGGCTTCGTCGACGGCGGAGGCGGGCGGGGGATCGAGCCAGCGCAGCGCGCGCGGGTCTGAAACGCCCCACAAGGCGCAGTCGAGGAGCAAGGCGGAAAGGTCCGCTTCGAGGATTTCAGGCGGGTCGAAGCGAGTAAGCGCGGCGGTCGCGGCCTCTTCCCAAAGGCGGTACACGGTGCCGGGCCCTTGACGGCCCGAGCGGCCGGCACGCTGGGTGACGGACGCCTGGCTCGCCCGCTCGGTGACCAGGCGGGTGATGCCGGCCGAGCGGTCGTAGCGCGGGCGGCGGGCAAGGCCGCTGTCCACCACGATGCGGACGCCGTCGAGCGTGAGGCTGGTTTCGGCGATGGAGGTGGCGAGAACCACCTTGCGGCGGCCCTGCGGGGCGGCGGCGATGGCCGCGCGCTGGTCGCCCGGCTCCAGGCTGCCGTGCAGGCGGTGGAGGTCGGTGCCGGGCGGAAGCGCGCCCTCCAGCCGCTCGGCTACGCGCTCGATCTCGGCGACGCCAGGCAGGAAGGCGAGCAGGCTGCCCTCGGCCTCACCAAGCGCGCGGCGGATTGCGGCGGCCATCTCATCCTCCACCCGCCGTTCGGCTGAGCGGCCGAGATGGTTGAGGGCGACCGGGTGGCTTCGGCCTTCGCTTTCCACCACCGAAGCGCCGCCGAGCAGGGCGGAGAAGCGCTCCCCCTCCAAAGTCGCCGACATGGCGAGGATGCGCAAATCGGGGCGGAGCGCCGCCTGCGCGTCGAGGGCGAGGGCGAGGCCGAAATCGCTGTCCAGGCTGCGCTCGTGCACTTCGTCGAACAGCACCGCCGAAACTCCGGCAAGCTCCGGATCGGCCTGGATACGGCTTCGGAAGATACCCTCGGTCAGCACCAGGATGCGCGTGCGGGCGGAGCGTTTCGTATCAAGCCGGGTGGCGTAGCCGATCGTCTCCCCCACCCGCTCGCCGGCAAGCTCCGCCATCCGTTCCGCGGCGGCGCGGGCGGCGAGGCGGCGGGGCGACAGGAGCAGGATCTCGCCGCTGCACCACGGTTCACCGACCAGGGCCGGTGCAACGGCGGTAGTCTTGCCGGCGCCGGGCGGGGCGACCAGCACCGCGCAGGAGCCTTTCCGAAGCGCTGTGACGAGCTGCGGCAGAACCGCGACAATCGGCAGCGTCATGGTGCACGCATCGGAAAAGGGGTGGGGAAGCCCATGCTCAGCCTTGAAGCGCCTCGTGCTGGCTGAGGAAAGTTGTTTTTGCGCGCTGCCTTGCTAGCCCGGCTGTTCGTGCGGCAAGCTGCGCTGGTGGAAGAGGGCTGGGATTGACGGTGAACGAGCCTGACGGGCAAGCGGAAGCCTTCGTCCATGCGTGGGTGCGGGCGATGCTGAACAAGGACGTGGCCGCCGCTGAACGGCTGCGCGCCGCGGAGTACACGCTCTGGCTCGGGGCTGCCGATATGCTCGGCAGAGACGAGGAACTGGCGCTGATCGCCGACCCGGCGCACCGGTTCCACTCGGTGGAGGTGGAGGAGGTGGTAGCGGCAGCGGGTGGCGCGGGAATCCAAGCGTGCATCCGCGTGGCAGGTGACTTCTCCGGAACGACGGTGGACAGCCTATACCGATACAGCTTCCGCTGCCGCCGCGAGGCCGGACATCTCGTTGCGCACCGCTTGGACGTGGAGCAGCTTTCGAACCCTGAAGAAACAGCCGGCAAGCAGCCCCGCCAGCCCTTGCTTCGCCGCCTCCTTGGCCGGGCCGCCCAGGCGGCAGGGCTGCGCCGGGCGAACACCCCACCGGATTTCCAGAGCCTCGCTTACCTTCCGTACGCGCCGGGCGAGGACTACGTCCTCGGCCCCTACGCACCTCCGATTGACCCGAACGAGGCGCTCCCGCTTCCGCCGGAGGCGCTGCGGCTCGGCTACAAGAACCTTGCCCATGGCGAGGACCATGTGCGCACGATGCTCGACATCGCCGCGCAATCCGGCTTCACCCCCGCGCAGGGTCACCGGATACTCGACCTCGGCTGCGGCAGCGGACGGATGATCCGGCACCTGCGGCACCTTGGGGACCGGTGCGAAATCTGGGGCACGGACATCAGCGCGCCGCACATCGCCTGGTGCAAGCAGCACTTGAGCCCGCCCTTCCACTTCGCGACCACCACCAAGGTGCCGCATCTGCCATTCGAGGATCGAAGCTTTCAATTCATCTATTGCGGTTCGCTCTTCACCCACATCGACGATCTCGCCGACGCCTGGCTGCTTGAACTGAAGCGCATCCTTGCGCCGGAGGGGCGGCTCTACGTCACGGTGCACGACGAGGAGACGATCCGCCTGTTCGACTCGATCCGCTACAGCCAATCCGACATGGTGCAGAGCTTCAAGCGCAACCCCGCTTTTCAGGCTGCCAAAAGCGCGGATTTCGGCATGTTCACCCTTGGCCGCGACGATCAAAGCCAGGTCTTCTACCGCCGCGCCTTTTTCGAACGGATGGCGGGCAGCGCCTTCGATACGCTGTCGATCACGTCCGAAGCTTATTATTACCAGACCGCCTTTCTGCTCGCGCGGAAGGACAGGCCCACTCAATAAGCGCGGGCGATGGCGAACTCGACCGCCTCGGTCATCACCGCCTTCGCCTTGCCGCCGGGAAAGACGCCGAGCGCGTCGATGGCGCGCTGGCCGTAGGTGCGGGCGCGGGCGAGGGTGTCGTCCAGCGCCTTGTGGCGGCGCAGGAGCGCGGTGGCGTAAGCGAGGTCCTCGTCGGAGGTGCGGCTGCCTTCCATCGCGGCGCGCCAGAACAAGCGCTCCTCCGCGCTGCCGCGGGCGTAAGCGAGGATCACGGGGAGGGTCACCTTGCCGTCGCGGAAGTCGTCGCCGACGCCCTTGCCCATGGTTTCCGTGTCCGAGGCATAATCGATGGCGTCGTCGATCAGCTGAAAGGCGATGCCGAGGTTGCGGCCGTAGCTGTCTAGGGCCGCTTCCACCGCTTCGTCGCGCTCCGCAACCACCGCGGCGATCCGGCAGGCCGCGGCGAAGAGCGCGGCGGTCTTGGCGCTGATGATGCCGAGATAATGATCCTCGGTAGTCTCCACGCGGCGCTGGGCGGTGAGCTGATCGACTTCGCCTTCCGCGATGATCGCCGAGGCGCGGGAAAGGATCTTGAGCACCTTCAAGCTGCCGTCTTCCACCATCAGCTCGAAGCTTCGGGAGAAGAGGAAGTCGCCGACCAGCACGCTTGCCGGATTGCCCCAGATGATGTTGGCGGTGCGCCGTCCGCGGCGAAGGCCGGAGCCGTCGACGACATCGTCGTGGAGGAGGGTCGCGGTGTGGATGAACTCCACCGCGGCGGCAAGCTTGTGGTGGCGGGCACCGGAATAATCGAGCAGCCGCGCCGAGGCGAGGGTCAGCATCGGCCGCATGCGTTTGCCGCCGCCGGCGATCAGGTGACCGGCAAGCTCGGGGATCAGGGCGACGTCGCTCTGCATCCGGTCGAGGATGACGGCGTTGACGTGGTTCAAGTCCGCGGCGACGAGCTGGATCATCGGATCAAGCGACGGTGCGCGGGCCGGGCCGATCGGATGGACGGTGGCGCTCACGCGGGCGATTTGGCGGTTGGGGTGGAAAAAGGCAAGGGCGGGGGGTCACCTGCTGCCGCACCAACATCGTTCGTCCCGGGCCCTTCGACGCCGCCTGCGGCGGCGCTCTGGATAAACTGCGTCGAGGGGCGCTGGCACTGAGTCCTCGTGTGCGCCCCTCGCCTACGCTCGGGACGAACGAATCCGTGTCGGGCCCATATTAGCCGCAGAGCGGAAGCTTGAGCCTGGCCATCAGTCCGCCCAAATCCTCGCTCTCCTCGAGCTGGATCGAGCCGCCGTAAATCTCCGCGACGTCACGGACGATGGCGAGGCCGAGGCCGGTGCCGGGCTTGCCGGTGTCCAATCGGGCGCCGCGGTCGAAGATTGAGGAACGCTCGGCTTCGGGGATGCCGGTTCCGTCGTCCTCCACTTCGATCACCACGCATTCGGGGGTGGTGGCGACGGTGACGAAGACCCGGCCGCCGCCATATTTCGCGGCATTCTCGATGAGGTTGCCGAGCATCTCGTCGAGGTCCTGGCGCTCGACGCGGACAGAGGCGCTTTTGTCCCCGGCGAGGTCGACGGTGGCGTTTTCGTAAAGCCGGCTGACCGCGCGCTCGACCGATTCCAGGCTCGGCCACACTTCGGCGCGGGCGAGGGCGGAGGAGCGACGGCCGATTGCGCGGGCGCGGGCGAGGTGGTGATCGACCTGGCGGCGCATGGTGGTGGCTTCGCGGCAAACGGTGTCGGCAAGATCGGGCGCTTGCGCGGTGGCGGCGTTGGTGATCACCGTCAGCGGTGTTTTGAGGGCGTGGGCGAGGTTGCCCGCGTGGGTGCGCGCTTCCTCCGCCTGCTTCTCGTTGTGAGCCAGGAGGGCGTTCAGTTCGTCCTTCAGGGGCTCGATCTCGCGCGGGAAGCTTTCGTCGATGCGCGAGCGCTCGCCCGAGCGGATCGCGGCGATCGCCTTTTGCACCCGGCGAAGCGGCCACAGGCCGTAAATCGCCTGCAACGCGGCAAGGATGACAAGGCCGATGCCGAGGATGGCGAAGGAGCGAATAAGCGTCTTGCGGAGAACGGAAATCTGTTCGTCGAGAAGATCGCGTGCCTCCGCGACCTGGAAGCGCCAGCGCAAGGGCGAACCGGGAATCCGCACGTCCCGCTCGACGACGCGCAGGGTTTCGCCCGGAAACTCCTCGCTGTCGTAGACGTGCATTTCAAAATCGTTGTGGTTTTCGCGGATCTGGAGCCGCCGGTCCCACAAGGAGCGGGAGGGGAAATCGAGGTCGCTGGACTGGGCGGGCCGATTGCCGCCGACCGCGGTGATCTGGAAGTAGAGGCCGGAATTCGGCTCAAGGAAGCGCTGGTCGGCGGGCGGGCGGTTGAGAAAGGCCTCGCCTTCCGGGCCGACTTCGGCGGACGTAATCAGCGCCCGCATTACGTAATCGAGCCCGTTGTCGAAATTGCGGGTCATGGCGCTGGTCAGCACCCGGTCCAGCGCATAACCGCCGCCGCCGAGCAGAAGCGCGATCCATACCGCCGAAATGACGATCATGCGCCGGGTAAGCGAACCCGTGCTCCGCGCCGAGCGGACGAAAAGGCGCGCAAGCTTCATGCGGCTGGGGCCGGGTGCGGCCGTTCAGGCATTGTTTGCGCGCCCGAGGTTCAACCCCGCGGCTCTTCCAGCGAGTAGCCGAGGCCGCGGATGGTGGTGATCACGTCGGGGCCGAGCTTCTTGCGGATGCGGGTGACGAACACCTCGATGGTGTTGGAGTCGCGGTCGAAATCCTGGTCGTAGATATGCTCGATCAGTTCGGTGCGGGAGACGACCTTCCCCTTGTGGTGCATCAGGTAGGAGAGGAGCTTATACTCCTGGGCGGTGAGCTTCACCGGTTCGCCGTCGAGCGTCACCTTGCCGGAGCGGGTGTCCAGGCGCACGTCGCCGGCGGTGAGTTCGGAGGAGCTGTTGCCGGACGCGCGGCGAATGAGGGCGCGCAGGCGGGCGATCAGTTCTTCGGTCTGGAACGGCTTGGCGAGGTAATCGTCTGCGCCTGCGTCCAAACCGGCGACCTTGTCCGACCAGCTGTCGCGGGCGGTGAGCACGAGAACCGGCACGGCCATGCCGTCCTTGCGCCAACGGTCGAGTACGGTGAGGCCGTCGATTTCGGGAAGGCCGAGATCGAGAATGATTGCGTCGTAGCTTTCGGTGGAGCCGAGATAATGGCCGTCCTCGCCGTCGGTGGCGAGATCGACCGCATAGCCGGCGCCTTCCAGAGTGGCGCGCAGCTGGCGGCCCAGATTGGGCTCGTCCTCGACGATCAAGACGCGCATTCGATTATCCCCTTGTGGCTGCGTTGGCTCGTATATCGGGCCAAACCGGCGCCCCTGCCAATTGGTTTCATCCCCGAAAGCAGCTTCGGCAAGAGAAAGACCGTTTAGAAGCCGGAGCGGCCGATCACCTGGCCGCTGCGCGCATCGACATCGATCCACACCATCTGGGGGCCCTTCATGAACTTCAGCCGGTAGCGGCCGGAGCCGGGATCGAGCTCGGGACCGAGATAGGTGAAGCCCCGCATCTGCGGCACGACGCGCGATTCGATCTGGCGAAGCGACACGAAACGGCCGGCCTGCGTCGCCTTGAACGCTTCGTCCTGTTCCCGATCGCGGGGACGCGCGTCGGCGGGCGCGGCGGCGAACAGGGTCGCGCCGGCAAGGGCGAAGGGAAGAAGGGCGCGCAGGATCATGAAGTTGGTCTTTTCGTTGGTTGGGCAGTGGCATAGCCAGGCGGCATTGAACAGGCCGTGAATAAGCGCGGGCGGCGCGGGGGCGGCGAACACCGGCCGTGTGTCGCGGTAAAGCCACTTGCGGTCGGCTTTTCGCTTGGAAGGGGGCGCGGCTTCATGCTTGGAGGCGGGGGAACAGGAGAACAACCGGCATGAACATGATGCGCGCTTTGGCGATGATCGGCCTGATGATGGGCACGGCCTCCTGCGCGCCCAAGCCCGCTCCGGAGCCGGAACGGCCGCCGGTGCGCCAGGCTCCGACTCCGCCGCCGCCTCGGCCAGCGCCGCCGCCCGCTCCCGCGGTCGGCTGGGAGGATATGGCGCTGACGCCGGGCGATTGGGTTTACTCCGAAAACGGGCCGTCTGCGACTTACGGCGCTGGGCTGTTCACCGTGCGATGCGATCGCGCGGCGCGGCGGATTTCGCTGGTGCGCAGCGGTGCGGCGGGGCCGCTGGTGATCCGCACCTCATACGCCGCGCGGACGCTGAATGGCGCGGCAAACGGCGTAGTTCTGCCGGTGAACGACCCGTTCCTGGAACAGATGATCTTCAGCCGCGGGCGCATCGCGGTGGAGGCCGAAGGGCAGGCGCGGCTGATCCTGCCGAGCTGGGCTGAGCCGGCGCGGGTGGTTGAGGAATGCAGGAGCTGAAGCGGCGCGACCCGTTTCGGGCGCGAAGCGAAAAAGGCTAACAGCAAAATAAACGAAAACAAGTCTTGTCCGCCGAATCGCGATGATTCATCTTCCCCTTGCATTCAACAAGCGAAAGGAGGTGATCCGATGTCTCATGGTTCAGCAGTGAGGTCGGTTCCGCTCGTTCGGAGGACGAAAGGCTAAGCCTTTCAAGGTCTTCCGCGCTGGAGCATCCGGCCGCTGACCATGTTCTGGAGGGCCGTCGAGCACCCGCTCGGCGGCCCTTCAACGCGTCTGGCGGGTGCCGCTTGCCGCGAAGCGCCGCGCGACGCGGGCCTGCCAGAGGAGGAGCAAGGGAACGGTGCCGAGCTCCATGACCAGGCCGAAGATGTGGCCGGTTCCGGGAAGGCCGCTGGTCAGGGCGGAATAGGCCCGCGCGAGGCCGCCAAGCACGGCAAGCAGGCCGAGGGCGCGGAAGACGGCGGTGCGCTTCTCGATCGCCGGCACACAGAACAGAAAGCCGATGCCCATGCCCAGCAGCAGGCCGGAAAGGTAGCGAAAGTGGCTGTCGAGATCGGCCGATGCCCCGCCGGGATCGATGCCGCTCAGCATCGCCGGGCCCTTCACCACCCCAGCGCCGCCGGCGAGCAGCGGCACCAGGCAGGCGACCAGGATCGCGGCCTGGAGGAAGCGGCGCTCGGTGTCGCGGTGCATGGTGACGCTTCCTTCGGTTACCGGTTGGTAGGACATCGCCTGTAGCGCGGGGCACGCGGCGTTACGAGAAGGGCTTTGGGTGCGCGAATTGGGCCGACTGCTGCACAAAGCGGGCGCTGCCACGCCGGCAGTGGAGGTGTCGATCCTCCCCGGCGTCCCTGCGGAGGCCGATGCAGCCGCCGCCAACGCCAATCCCGCCCACGCATTCCTCCGCGCCGCCTGGTTCGCCGCAACGGGCGAGGCGGCTTCCACTCTGGTCGCCAAGCGGCCGGATGGGCGGGTGCTTGCCGCGCTTCCGACCGTGACGATCCGCGGCGGCTTCGGCCTCGGGCGCGGCGTGCCGGGCTGTTACTGGCCGTGCCGAAGCTTCCCGATCGCTGAAGACGCAAGCGCGGCGGAGCTTCGCGCATTCTTCGCCGATCCCGAGGCCCCTAGCGTGCTTGGGCCGGCATGGCGGCTCGGGCCGGTCAACGAAGACGATCCCACCGCCGCCCGGATCGTGCCTGCGTTGCGGGAAGCAGGCTGGCATCCGCTTCGGCGTACCCTGGGCCGCGCCTTCATTCTCGACATCCCAGCCTTGCGGGCGGAGAACCAGTGGCCGCGCGGTTCGACGTTGCGCAAAAACCGCTGGTTCGAGAAGGAACTGGCACGCGAGGGCGCGCTGCGTTTCGAGTACATCTCCGGCGCCAACTGGAATGCGGAGCTGTTCGAAACGCTCGGCACAATCGAAGCGAACAGCTGGATCGGTGAGCGCACCGATTGCAGCGGCGCCAAATTCATCGACGGCCCCTGCCGCCGCTTCTGGGAAGCCGCGGCGCGCGACTCCGAACTCGCCGCGATGATGCGCGTCGCCATCCTCCACATCGGCGACACGCCGGCCGCGTTCCTGTTCGAGCTGACCTGCGGCGGCACCAGCTACGCCATCGCCAACAGCTTCGACCGGCGCTTCGCCAAGAACAGCCCGGGCCGGGTGCTCGCCTATCGCCGCTTCGAGCGTTTCGACGCGCAGGGGATCACCCGCGTCGACTGGGGCGCCGGCGATCCCGGCTACAAGCGGACGATGGGCGCGGAAGCCGGTCCGGAGATATTCGACTGGCTGTTCGTCCGTTCGGCCGCCGCCGCCGCCTTGCTCCGGCCGCTCTGGCGCTGACGCGAAAAGGGCGCGCCCTCCGCTTTGGAGGACGCGCCCTAATCTGTTTCCGCGGCTAAAGCTTAGCGGGCGGCGGTGTCGTCGTGGGCGCGTTCCCACCGCTCATGGCCGGCGCGGACCGAGCTGTAGAGCTGCTGCACGAGCTGGCGGCTATCCTGCGACAGCTCGCCGTCGGCCAAAGCGGCTTCCCACTTGGCGTTGAGGTAGCTTTCGCCGCGATCGACTTCGGCAATGACGGCATCATCGTCGCTGCCGGTGATCTTGTCCCGCAGGGTGAGAAAGGCGCGGTGGGCGGCGGCAAGGAGGCTACCGTCATCCTGCGTTTCGCCGCCAAGCGTGCGGACCTGCTGGCGAAGCTTGGAGACGACCTCCTCACGCTCGGACGCGCGCTGCAGGAATTCCTCGCTGAAGCGGCTGTTGGTCGCTTCCTGGGCGGAGCGGCGATAGCCGTCGACCGAATCGATGGTGGTCTCGATCAGGCCGTTGAGAACGGAAATGTCGTGGGTCTGGTTCAGCATCAAAGAATACTCCTGGTTTGCGAGGTGGATGGTTTCGGGGGGAGAACGCACCGAAAGGCGCAAAGGGTGCGCCGCCGCGCGACGAAATGCGCTGATGGGGAGATCGGCGGAACGGCGCGGCGGGGCGGGGAGTTCATTCGGGCAAAAGGAGCACCAAGCCATGGCTGAAGAGCACAGGCAGGAAGGCGGCGGAAGCCGCGCGCAGCACACCCCGGGGCCTGACGATGTCGAGACCGGCAAGCCCGCGACCTACGATCCGAAAAGCGGCGAAGTGCATGGCAGCGGCTCCGGCGCGGGCGGCGGCGGCAATCCGCGCGAGGACCATGATGGCGATCCGATGGCCGGCGCCGGGCACGTGCCGCAGGGCGATGCGCGTCCGATCGAGGAAGGCGTCGAGCGCCCGATCGATCCGGACGAGGGCGCTTGAGGCCATGAGCAAGGGTTCAGGACATCCGACCCCGGGCAGCGACGAAGCGCGCCACGGCGAAATCCCCGAAGGGCTGGAGAGCGACAAAGGCCGCGGCGAGGACGCCCGTCCTGTGGTTCAGCCCGGCCGCGACGCGGTTAACCCGGACGGCGAGCGTTACCGCTACGACGATCTCGGCAGGGCCGAAAATATCGAAGGAGAAGAATGATGGCTGACAATGATACAGGCGGCACGCGCGGCCGCGACCTGCAGGAATCGCAATCGGGCGGCGCCAGCGGCGAATTTGGCGGCAACCAGAACCAGCAGCAGCAGGCCGATCCGGCCGGCGGCGGCGTCACGCCAAGCGACCAAAGCAGCGCCGGCGGAAGCAGCGGCGGCGGCGGTTATGGCAGCTCGCAGAATGTGGTGAACCAGCGCGATCAGCAGCCGGACGGCGGCGCCCAGCCCGGCCTTGCCGGCGGCGGCTCCCCGAAGCGCGCGGAGGATGAAGGGCAGCAAATGTCCGGCCAATCGCGCGGCGAACGCTTCGACGAAGAACAAGGCGGCGGCCGCGGCGTGATGTTCGATGGCTCGGGCGGGGTCAGCGAATTCGCCGAAGACCAGCAGTCGCACCAGGACCGCGGCCAATCGCAAACGCCGGACTTCGAGCGCGAAGCCTGAGGCGACGACTGGAATGAATGAGGCCGCGCCACTTGCGCGCGGCAGGGCGGCGCGAGGGAACTGTTCCCCGCGCCGCTCGTCTGTTACGGGTGAGTTATGATCAGGAAAGGCTGGACCCATGGCGAACGCGAATTCCGAAGGCGATAAAACGGGCAACGGCAGCGGCTCTGACAAGGGCGCGGAGGGCGTCTCCGGCGCGTATTCCGAAGCATTGAAGGAAGCCGGCCAGAAAGCGGCCGAGCTTGCCCAGAACCCGGTTGCACGCTCGATGATGGCGGCCGGCCTGGTTGCCGCCGCGGCGGCTTTGACGGCCAATTCGCGGGTGCGCAAAACGGTCCGCGACGCAAGCAGCGACACGATCGACGCGGCTTCGGCCGCGGCGGACAGCGCCGGCAAGATCGGCGCGGCGATCGTCTCGGCGGCAACGGACGCGGTTCGGCGCCTGCTTGGCGGCGGCGGCGAGGACAGCGGCGGCGGTTCGGGCGGAACCAGCTCGGGCGGCGGCAAGGCTTCGAGCCGCGGCGGATCGACGGGCGGACGCAAGAAAGCGGCAGCTGCGGGCGGCGCGGCCACCAAGGCGAAAAGCACCGGAACGCGCGCCAAGCCGGCAGCCGCAAAGGCCAAGGGTGACGGCGGAGTAAGCGGCGGCACCCGCGCAAAGGCCGCGGGCGCAGCCAAGAGCGGCGGCACCCGCGCCAAGGCTAGCAGCACCGGCGGCTCGCGTTCCAAAACCAGCGCCAGCGGCACAAGCTCCGGCGGCAAAGGCCGCTCCGGCGCAAGCGGCTCCACCGGCAGCAGCGGCAAGGCCGCGTCAGCTGATAGCGGCGCCCGCAAGACCGGCGGCGGCGGCCGCAAGAAAGCAGGCGACGGCGCGGGCGCTTCGGCCTCCAGTGGTAGCAGCGGGAGTTCGGGAGAGGGCGGCTCGGGCGGCAGCGGGAGCTGAGCGTTTTCGCGCCTTCGCGGCCTACTGAACTGCACTTCCCCTCCCCAACCCCTCCCCTGAAGGGGAGGGGCTTTGGCGGCCGCGCGTGAGCGCTTCCCTTCAAGGGAGGGGTTCGGCGCGGACCTTCACCTGAGCAAGCAGGCTAATCGGATGTTCGACTGGTTTGATCCGGTGGCCTTGTTGCCTTGGAAGGTGCAACTCGCTTGCCTGGTTCTGGCAATCATCACCGGAGCACTGTTGTTCCTGTGGTTGGGGTGAGGCTGGAGCCTCGCTCCGCTGCCCTTCCTAAAGCAGCCGCCCCGCCGCCGCGGCTTCGAATTCCACCACGTCGTGGGCGCAGAGGATGCGGACTTCCCCTGCCTTCTCCACCGACAGGCGGCGGAGCTTTTCCTGATTGGCCAGGCGCTCGGCGCGATCGACTTCCATCATGGTCTGGTAGGCGCGCAGGCCGGGAGTGCAGTGGCGCTTCGCTTGCCGCATTTCGCCGCGGTAGAAATAAGCGTCGCCGGCATGGAGCAGCCAGCCGGCGCCCGTGTCCACCGCAATGCCGGCATGGCCCCAGGTATGGCCGGGGAGCGGCACCATCAGGATTTCAGGCGGAAGGCCCTCCAGCTGGCGAACGGCGGGAAAGCCGAACCAGCCTTCGCCCTGTCCCGAATAACGGCGCCAGTTGGCGACTTCGTTGAATTGGCCGGGGCGGTAGCGGTTGCGCGGCACGAAGCCGTTGCGCGGGCCGGTGGCGGCGCTGAATTCGGCGTCCATCAGGTGGATGGTAGCGTGGGGGAAATCCTCAAGCCCGCCGGCATGGTCGAAGTCGAGGTGCGTAAGGAGGATGTGGCGGACGTCGGCCGGCGAGAAGCCGAGCCGCTCGATCTGGCGGATCGCCGTTTCCTCCTCGCGAAGCTTGATGTTGAGGAGGCTGCGCATCGTTTTAGTGATGCGCGGGTGGGGCGGGCGGTGCGGGTGATCGACGTCGCGAAGGCCGTAGCCGGTGTCGACCAGCACCAGGCCCGCCGCCTCCGTCTCGATCAGCAGGCAGTGGCAGACGAGGTGGCCCGTCAGACCCTTGCTTCGCCCGTCGAACAAGGCGCCGCCGAAGGGGCAATCGGTGCCGCAATTGAGGTGGTGGATCCGCATTGGTTCGCCTCCGTCTTTCCGCGCCAACGCCGGCTGCGGCGCGGAGGCTCCGCAGCCCATGCAAAAAAGAAGGGCGCCCCCGAAGGGACGCCCTGCTTGTTCGTCAGTCGCGGGCTGCGTTTAGCGGCAGCGGCGCGTGCTGCGGCTCTTCTGGATTTCGCGGCCGATCAGTGCACCGGCGGCGGCGCCGAGCACCGTGCCGGTGGTCCGCTCACCGCGGGTGTCGATTGCGCGGCCGGCGAGGGCGCCGGCGGCGCCGCCGACGATCAGGCCCACGGTGCCGTTGCTGCGGCGGCAGCGAAGGCGGCCCTGATTGTCGCGCCACACCTTGCCGTTATAGGCACGATTATCGTGCGCAAAGGCAGGAGCGGCTGGGATCACCGGCATCGCCATGGTGGCGGCCAGAACGGCGAGGGTGACTTTACGCATCGAACAATCCTCTTTGTTGCAATCTCATGGGGTTCAACGCGGCCCTTATTGGCGCGGTTTCATGAACCTAAAACAACAAGAGGTTCTTCGCGGCCCAGGGGCGCGGCGGGTGGGCGCGCGCGCACGACAGGCTGCGTATCGCGATCTGATGCAGGCAAGCAAAGGCCGCCGGAACACGGGTCCCGGCGGCCTTCAACCTGTGGCCGGCCTTAGGGAAGCAGACCGTGCTGCGAGTCCCACAGGATCGTCGGACCGGCGTCGGCGCCCTCGCTGCCGCTATAATAAGGCCGATCTTCGAGATCGGCTGCGAACACGGCGTCGAGCAGCTTCTGGCCGGTCGCTTCGTCAGCGGTGCCGTTGGAGCCGCCGTTGCTGCCGCCCGCGGCATAACCGGCGGGCAAGTTCGGGGCACCATTGGCTGCGCTGCCATCGAAGAACTTGTCGACGATGCTGTTGATGTCGAGGTTGCCCAGGATGTTGTCGTGCATCGACTGCAGGCGGTCGGGATTGCTGCCGGCATCGCCGCCATCGGGCGTGTATTTGGCGATCACCCCGGTGAGGGGCGTACCGCCGTTCTTGAGATAGGCGGCATATTCGATCGCTAGCTCAACGCCGTACGTGTTGATGGTGGTGTTATAATAGCTGTAATTGTCGTCGATATAATCCCAGATCAGCTTGAAATCGCCGGCCGGATCGCCCGCAACCTCCAGGCGCTGCAGCGTACCCTTGACGCCGTAGTCGGCGAGCATTTGCGCGAGCAGCGAGTCCATGTTCTGGCTCGGCTCGAACTTGAAGTTCGCGGCGTCGTCGGCCTCGGTAAAGGTCAGGCCTTCGACCACGGTGATGCCGTGGGCTTTGGAATGCTGCGCACCCTTGGTGCTGATTTTTTGATAGGATTTTTCGGCGGGCACGGTTTCCCCCTCCCCTGAAGTAGACGGTTTCCGGTGAAATCAACGGGCCGACGAGTCGGCAATCGAATAATTCTCCATTGCGGACCAATCCACAATCCCCCGAGTCCCGCATTGGGGCAGCGGCGCCTGCGCCCGCTGACGGGCAGCGCTTATTCCGGCCGGGTCCAGACCCAGGTGCCGCCGGCAAGGGCGATGACGGCGGGGGCGAACATCCACGGCATCGGCAGGAAAAGAAGGCCGAGGATCGCGCTTCCGGTGAAGCCCGCTATCGCCGCATATTTGGCGCGGCGGCCGATCGCGCCGCGCGCGCGCCAGTCCCTGAGCGGAGGCCCGAGCGCCGGGTGGTCGAGCAGCCAGGTCTCGAACGGCGGATGGCCGCGCGCGAAGCAAAAGGCGGCGAGCAGCAGAAAGGGCACGGTGGGCATCAGCGGCAGCACCGCGCCGAGCGCCGCCAAAGCAAGCGACAAGCCGCCAAGAAAGAGCCAGACCAGCCGCATCACACCGGCCGGCTGGGCCTCACCGTTCGCTCAAATAATAGCGATCGGTTGCGGAAAGATCGTCAGCGAGTTCGTAGACGATCGGCTGGCCGGTTGGGATTTCCAGGCCGGTAATCTCGTCGTCCGGGATGCGCGACAGGTGCTTCACCAGGGCGCGCAGCGAATTGCCGTGCGCGGAGATGAGGACGCGCTGGCCGTCGCGGAGCGCCGGGGCGATGCGCGCCTCCCAATATGGCAGCACGCGGGCAATGGTGTCCTTGAGGCTCTCCGCCTTCGGGACGGCGATGCCGGCATAGCGGCGGTCGCCCGACAGATCGTACTCGCTGCCCGCCTCGAGCGGCGGCGGCGGGGTGTCGAACGAGCGGCGCCAGATCTTGACCTGCTCGTCGCCGTGGCGCGCCGCCGTCTCCGCCTTGTTGAGCCCGGTGAGGCCGCCATAATGGCGCTCGTTCAGCTGCCAGTTCTTTTCAACGGGAAGCCACAGCCGCCCCATCTCCTCGAGCGCGAGGTTCAGCGTCTTGATCGCGCGGCTTTGCAGGCTGGTGAAGCACTGATCGAAATCAAGCCCCTTCTCCTTCATCAGCCGTCCGGCGGCGCGCGCTTCCCCGACACCCTTTTCCGTAACGTCGACGTCCCACCAGCCGGTGAAGCGGTTTTCGAGGTTCCAGGTCGACTGGCCGTGGCGGATCAGAACAAGCTTCGGCATCAGCGTTTCCCAACCGGCAATTCGTCTACGATTGCGTGGAGCGCGTCGAGGCAGGCGCGGGCGAGGTGGCGGCTTCGGTCGGCGCCCCAGCCGTAGACCGGGTCGGGAAGGTCGTCATTGTCCTTGAACGGCATCTCCAGAGTCATCGTCACCGCACCGAAGCGCTCGGCGAGCTGGGCGGTGGACATGGACAGGTTGGCCTGGCCTGGCGCGGCGATCTCGTAGCCGAGCCTGGTCTGGAAATCGGGCGTGGCGCGGACGAGCTCGTCGCTGAAGCGGTTGAACAGATCGCCCTGCCGCTCCGTCCAGCTTGGAATGCCTTCGAAGCCCGCGAGGAAGTTGGCGGGGATTGCTTCGTCGCCGTGGACGTCCATCGCGAAATCGACGCCGGTCCGGTCCATCTCCCGAAGCACGTAGAGAACTTCCGGGCTGCGCTCCGGCGACGGCTCGTGCCACTCGCGGTTGAGATTGGTGCCGGCGGCGTTGGTTCGCAGGTGGCCGCGGCGCGAGCCGTCCGGGTTCATGTTGGGGACGATGTGGAAGGTCGCACGCTCGCGAAGGCGGCGGGTGACGGGATCGGCATCGTCGAGCAATCGCTCGAGCACGCCTTCCATCCAATATTCGGTCATCGTTTCGCCGGGGTGCTGGCGGCCGTAGAGCCAGACCTGAAGCGGGCCTTCGCCGATGGCGAGATAATCGAGCTCCTGCCCGTCCAGCGTCTGGCCGAGGGAGCGGTGCGTGACTTCCGGATGCGCCGCGGCGGTGGCGACGAGATCGTGGTGCATTTCCATTGTGAACGGCGCGAAATAGGCGAGCCAGACGCTGTTCGCCGTTGGAGTCACGCGAATGGTGAGAATGCCGTCTTCGTAGGAGGTGTCGGCAACCCGCTGCCAATCGTCGCGGTCCACACTCATGCAGGCGCGGTAATTCTCCCAGCCGAGCGGATAGGCCGCACCGGCGCAGTTCAGGATGCGCAGCTCAACCGCGCGCCCGGCGGCGCCGGAGAGGCGGAAATAGAACCATTGGTAGAAGTCGGACCGGTGGTCGGGGACGATTTCGAGATCGATGCGCGATTGGTCCGAATCGGCGTCTTGAAGGGAAACCAGGCGAATGTTGCCGCCGTCAAAGGCGGACGAAATGGAGAGGGTCATTTGACCCTGATAGTGCGGCCCGACTCCCCGGGGAAGTCCCGAAACAGGGCGATTGCAAGCCGCTCGATGCCGACGGTGGAGGAGGCCATTGCCGTGCCGGTGCGGGCTTCCGAAACGGCGCGACCTTCCCAAAATACGGTGGCGTCCGAGCGGCGGCGGATGGCGACTTCGAGCAAGGTGGCGGTAATCCCGGCGTCGCTGCCGGTGGGGGCTGACGGCGCAACGCCGCGGCCGATTCGCGCGGCGCTGAGCGCGGCGATCGCCTGGCGGCTGCCTTGCTCGACGTCGATCAAGGCGACCTGCTCGGTTGCGGTGCCGCCCCGCACCACCGTCCAGCCGAGCCGGGTCAGCTCCCGCGCCACCGTGGAGGCGTAGACGGCGAATTCCGGCCGGTTGGCGTCGGCGCGGTCGAACGGCTCGATGGCGATCTGCGAACGGGCAATGGTCTGCTCGCCCAGGTGGAAGCGGGCGACATCGGTGCCGCCGACGACCGACGCCGCGCCGCCGCCGCCGGTGGCGCAGCCGGCGAGGATAAGGGAAAGGCCGATCGCGCCGGACTTCAGAAAAGCTGATTTCATTGCGAAACCTCCTGGTCTAGCGGCGGTTCATACGGGCGCTGTAACGATTCCCACAGCGCTTTTCCGATCCAACGGTTCCCTGGGAGAATGTGAGTGAGCGACGCAAGCGTGAAGGTGCCGGTGCTGGTAACAGGCGGCGCGGGCTATATCGGAAGCCACGCGGTGCTTGCGCTTCTCGATGCGGGCTGGCCGGTGGTGGTGATCGACAACCTCACCACCGGTTTCCGCTGGGCGGTTCCGGAAGGCGCGGTGTTCGCGCAAGGCGATATCGCCGATCAGGCGCTCGTCGCGCGGCTGATCGCGGAGCACAAAATTCAAGCGATCATTCACTTCGCCGGGTCGATCGTGGTGCCGGAGAGCGTCGAGAACCCGCTCAAATATTACGAAAACAACACGGTAAAGAGCCGCTCGCTGATCGAGAGCGCGGTGAATGGCGGCGTAAAGCATTTCATCTTTTCCTCCACCGCCGCCACCTACGGCATCCCGGACCAGGTGCCGGTGCGCGAGGATCAGCGCACCCAGCCGATCAACCCCTACGGCTGGTCGAAGCTGATGACGGAGCGGATGCTCGCCGACACCGCCTTCGCCCACCCGCTCAATTTCTGCGCGTTGCGTTATTTCAACGTCGCCGGCGCCGACCCGCAGGGCCGCTCCGGCCAGTCGACGGCCGGCGCCACCCACCTGATCAAGGTCGCGGTGGAAGCGGCGATCGGCAAGCGTGAGCACGTCTCCGTCTACGGCACCGACTATGGCACCGCCGACGGCACGGGGGTGCGGGATTACATCCACGTCAGCGACCTAGCCGCCGCCCACGTCCATGCGCTCGAAAAGCTGATGGCGGACCCCGAATCCAGCCACATCATGAACTGCGGCTACGGCCGCGGCTTCTCCGTCCTCGAAGTGCTCGACGCCGTCGACCGGGTGACCAACATGAAGCTCGACCGCAAAATGGAAGCCCGCCGCGCCGGCGATCCCGACGCTTTGGTGGCCGACAACGGCAAGATCCTCGAAACCCTTCCCTGGCGGCCGAAGCTCGACGATCTCGACACCATCGTCACCCATGCCCTTACCTGGGAGCGGAAGCTGGCGGAGAACCGGCCAAGTTAAGCGGCAGAAGGCGGGACAGTTCCCGCGGGAGCGTGTACGGAGCACCTATGCATTCCTCCCGACTCTTGCTGCTGCTTGCGCCGTTCGGCTGGCCAGCTCCCGCATTTGCGCAGGGAGCTGAACCGCCGGTCCTCGCCGCGCCCGCCGTGGTCGTGCCGTGCGACAGGTCGGGCAACGCCATTGTGGTCTGCGGCAATCCCGACGCGCCGGAGCCGTATCGCCTGCCGCCGCGGGCGGACCCGGGCTTCGATCCGTGGGGCGGCATCGACAGCGTGTCGCGCGAGCGGCACAAGTTGCTTGGCACCGGCCCGGCCGGCATCGGATCATGCACCACAGTCGGGCCCGGCGGCTGGACGGGCTGCGACATCCAGGTGATCAACCAGGCCGAGCAGCAGGGCAAGCGGGTCGGCATCGGCACGAGCAGGGCAAGCATCGGCCTTCAAGTCGGCCGCAAGAAGGTCGGCTACGGGATTCCCTGAACCCGGTGCTGCGACCTTGACTTCCCGGCGCTCCCCCCATAGGTGGGCGCCTGATTTTCCAACACTTTGAATCAGACAGGCAAGGTCCTTTAGGCCATGAAGATCCGCAACTCTTTGAAGTCCCTCAAGTCGCGCCACCGCGATTGCCGCGTGATCCGTCGCCGGGGCCGCACCTACGTGATCAACAAGACCAACCGCCGCTTCAAGGCGCGCCAGGGCTAAAAGCCCTTGTCTGCGACCGCCGCCGTCTTCGACGTCGGCAACGTCCTTTACGGTTGGGATCCCCACAGCTTTCTTGCCCGGCAAATCGCCGAGGATGAGGCGCGCCTGCGCTTCATCGACGACATCGGCCTTTGGGAATGGCACGACACGCTGGACGGCGGCCGCCCGTTTCGTGAGGCGGCGGACGAGCTGTCGGAAAAATTTCCGCAATATGCCGAGCTGATCTCCGCCTGGGGCGAGCGATTCGGCGAAACCATCACCGATCCGGTTCCCGGTGTGCATCCCATTGTCGAAGAACTCGACGCCCGGGGCGTGCCGTTGTTCGCCATTACCAACTTTTCCGCCGATTTCTGGACGCCGTTCCACGCGCGGGAAGAGGCATTTTTCCGCCGCTTCCGCGACATCGTCGTTTCAGGCGCTGAGAAGATGCTGAAGCCCGATCCGGCAATCTACTTCCTGGCATTGAAGCGATTCGGGCTGAAGCCGGACGAGGCCCTGTTCATCGACGACCGGCAGATCAACGTCCAAGGCGCCGAGGCCGTGGGCATGCGCGCGCATCTGTTTACGGGCGCCGAGGGGCTGAGGGCGCGGCTGGTGGACGAGGGGCTGCTCTGACGCAAAACGGCTCCTGCAACTTCTCGCCGCCTTCGCGCTTTCTCGCTGGCATGAGACAAAGATGGCCCTCCCGCTTGTGGATCGTCCGGCACGGGCAAAGCGCCGGAAACGTGGCGCGGGACGCGGCGGACGCGGCGGGGCTCGGCAGTATCGACATCGACATGCGCGACGTGGACGTGCCCTTGAGCGAGCTGGGCCATCGCCAGGCCGACGCGCTCGGCCGCTGGTTCGCCTCCTTGCCGGAAGCCGAGCGGCCGGAGGTGGTGCTGGTCTCCCCCTACACCCGCGCCCGGCAGACGGCGAAGGCGATCTGCCAGGCGGGCGGCGTCACCGACGCGGCGCGGCAGCCGATCGTCGACGAGCGGCTGCGCGAACGCGAATTCGGCCTGTGGGACCGGCTCACCACCGCCGGGGTGCGCGAGAAATATCCAGACCAGGCGGAGCAGCGCACCTTGCTCGGCAAATTCTACCACCGCCCACCCGGCGGGGAGAGCTGGGCCGACGTGATCCTGCGCCTGCGAAGCGCGCTCGACACGGTCAGCCTCCACCATGCCGACCGGCGGGTGCTGATCGTCTGCCACCAGGTGGTGGTGCTCTGCCTGCGCTATATTCTGGAAGAAATGGACGAAGCCCGGATCCTGGAAATCGACAAAGCCGGCGACGTGGTGAATTGCGGCGTCTGCGAATACGAATTCGAGCCGGACGACGAGCAGGCCTGCACGCCGATCCTCGCCCGCTACAATTTCGCGGCGCCCTTGATCGAGGAAGACGCGCCGGTGACGTCCGAGCCGGACGCAATGGTGGCCGCGCGATGAGCGAGGCGTTGCCTGAAGGGGTCGAAGCGCTCGACAAGGCGCTCCTGGAGCGCTTCCCGCTGCCCCGCCACCCGGACGACGGCGACAAGGAAGATCGCGGGCGAATCCTGGTGATCGCCGGAAGCCGCGAGCTCTCAGGTGCCGCCTACCTCGCCGCCGTTGCGGGCCTTCGAGCGGGCGCGGGCAAGCTGCAGATCGCAACTGCGCAAAGCATCGCCCTTCACTTGGGCATCGCCATCCCGGAAGCGCGGGTCGTCGGGCTGGAGGAGACGGAAGAAGGGTGCCTCGCGGCAAGCGCGATCGCGCCGCTGCTCGAATATGCCGAAGGGGCGCAGGCGATCCTACTCGGCTCCGGCCTACAGCACGGGCCGCCGCTCGAGCATTTGCTCGACGCGCTTTTGGACGCGTGCCTCGACAAGCCTTTGATACTCGACGCCGCGGTGCTCGGCTCGCTTGCGCCGCGCGCGCAAACGCTTCGGGCCTGGAAGGGTGGAAGCGTGCTCCTCCCCCACGCGCGCGAAATGGCCCGGCTGCTGGAATGCGAGCCGGAGGAAGTCGAAGCCGATCCGCTTGCCGCGGCGCGGCGGGCGGCGGAGACGTTCGGGTCCATATCGCTGGTCAAGGGCCAGTATAGCTTCATCGCCCAACCGGACGGGCGGGCATATCGCTTCAAGGGCGGCGGTGTGGGGCTTGCGACGTCGGGTTCGGGCGACACGCTGGCGGGGATCGTCGGCGGCCTCGCGGCACGCGGCGCGGACCCGCTGACCGCGTGCCTGTGGGGCGTTTACCTGCACGGCGAGGCGGGGCGGGTGTTGTCGGAGGAGGTCGGCCGCGTGGGTTTTTTGGCGCGGGAGATCCTCGAGAAGATACCGGGGTTGATTGGGCGCTAAGAGCCTCTTCCTACCTCGTTCGTCCCGAGCGAAGTCGAGGGGCGGAGGCTCGGACTCCTCGTGGGCGCCCCTCGACTACGCTCGGGACGAACGAAACTTTACGTCCCGAAAGCCGATTACCCGCCGCTTGCCCGGTACCGATCCAGCTCATCCCCCACCAATCGCACGATGTGGATCACGTTCGTCGAACCCGGGGTCCCGAACGGCACTCCTGCAGTGATGACGATGCGCTGGCCGGCTTTGGCGATGTTGTGGCGCAGCGCCATGCGCTTGGCCTTGGCGATCATTTCCTCAAACGAGGCGACGTCGCGGGTGCGCACCGCGTGGGCGCCCCACAGGATGCCCATCCGCCGGGCGGTGCGCTCGGACGGGGTGAGGACCAGCATCGGCACGGCGGGCCGCTCGCGCGACAGGCGGCGCGCGGTGGAGCCGGACGAGGTAAAGCAGACGATCGCCGCCGCGCCGACGGTGCCGACCATGGTGTTCACCGCATGGGCGATTGCGTCGGCGGTGGTGGGATCGGGAAGTGTCTGGGTGAAGTGGACGCGCGCCCCGTAGCTTGGGTCGTTCTCGACGCTGGTGGCGATGCGGTTCATCATGGTCACCGCTTCGCAGGGAAACTGCCCCGACGCGCTTTCCGCCGACAGCATCACCGCGTCGGCGCCGTCATACACGGCCGTCGCGACGTCCGACACTTCCGCCCGGGTCGGCGACGGCGAGGTGATCATAGATTCCAGCATCTGGGTGGCGACCACCACCGGGCGGCCCATGCGGCGCGCCGCCTCCACGATCTTCTTCTGAAAGGGCGGCACCTGCTCGGGCGGAAGCTCGACGCCGAGATCGCCGCGCGCCACCATGACGGCGTCGGCAAGCTCGAGGATGCCTTCCAAGCGGTCAATCGCCGCCGGCTTCTCGATCTTGGCGAGCAAGGCGGCGCGGCCGGCGATCAGCCGGCGCGCTTCGGCCACGTCCTCGGGGCGTTGCACGAAGGAAAGCGCGATCCAGTCCACGCCCTGATCGAGCGCGAAGACCAGATCGGCCCGGTCCTTGTCGGTGAGCGCGGCGAGCGGAAGCACCACGTCGGGGACGTTCAAACCCTTGTTGTTGGAAATACGCCCGCCGACTTCGACGATGGCGTCGATCCGGTCGGGCGTGTGGCTGACGACGCGCTGGACGATCTTGCCGTCGTCGATCAGGAGGCGGGTGCCTTCCTCGACGCCTTCGAAGATTTCTCGGTGGGGAAGGGTTGAGCGGGTGGCGTCGCCTTCCGCTTCGCTGCGGTCGAAGGTGAAGCTTTGGCCTTTCTCCAGCATCACGCCGCCATCGGCGAACCTGCCGACGCGAAGCTTGGGGCCCTGAAGATCGGCAAGGATCGTCATCGGCCGCTCGAGCTCGCGCTCGAGGCCGCGGATGATCGCGATCACCACGGCATGGCCGGCGTGGTTGCCGTGGCTCATGTTGATCCGGAACGCGTCCGCGCCCGATTCCACCAGCCGGCGGATCATGTCGGGCGTGTTGCTGGCCGGGCCAAGGGTTGCGAGGATTCGCACCTTGCGGGTGCGGGGAACGAAAGTGCTCGGTGTCGCTTCGCTGGTCGCCATGGCGGAGGGGCATAAAGGCTCCCGCCGCCAGTTCAACCCGCGTTACGCCGCGCCGCGGACTTCCTTGGCAACCGCGTCGAGAAGGCCGTTGACGAACGAGGCCTCGCGCTTGTCGTAAAACGCTTTGGCGACATCGACATATTCGGAAATGATCGAGCCGGTGGGCACGTCGATGCGGGCCACCAGTTCGTAGCTCCCGGCGCGCAGGATCTGGCGCATCGGCCGGTCGAGGCGGGTCAGCGACCAGTCCTTGGCCAGCTTGGAGGCGATCAGTTCGTCCAGCTCCGCCTCGCGGGCGCCGACGCCGGCCACGACATCGTCGAAGAAGTCGACCTCCGCGTCGGTATATTCCACGCCCTCTATGGTCGCGCCGAGGCGGTGGTGGTGAAATTCGTGCAGAAGCGTCGGGATCGCCGTGCCCTCCATCTCGCGCTGGTAGAGCGCTTGAACGGCGGCAAGGCGCGCGGCTGAGCGCGAGCGGGAACGTGCGGAAGGCTTGGACATCGGACGGGCGCTATAGGGGGCGGGGCGGCCATAGGCCAACCCCGTATTCCCCCGGCACCGTCACGCAGCCGTTTCGCGCAAGAAGTCGCGAATGGCCGAGGTGACGGTGCCGGGCTCCTCCCAGGTGATGAAGTGCCCGGCGGTCGGCGAGGTGACGAGGCGCAGATCCTTGACCAGCTCGTGCAAGCCGGAGAGCTGGATGGGGAGGAGCGCGGGGTCCTTGAGGCCCCAGACGACCAGCGTCGGCATGCGCAGCGCAGGGAAGGGCGCGTGGGTCCAAAGCGGCGCCTTTGCGTCCTCGCCGGGGGCGGGGACGACTATCTTGGAGCCGCGATACCAGTTCAGCATCGCGGTGAGGGCGCCGGGCCGCTTCCAGTCTTCGAGATAGGCCTGGCGTTCTTCGGCGGGGAGCTTGGTCTCGTCCGAATGGCTGAGCAGCAGCTTCTCCAGGAAAGTGTCGAGGCCCATTGCATTGATGCCAGCCTCCGCCGCCGGGCTTCGCAGCATGGTGATGTATTGGGAGGCCGCGCGCTGCGCTTCGTCGTCGATCAGGCTCTTCTGAAAGATCAGCGGGTGGGGCGCGTTGACGATGATCAGCCGCTTGACGCGGAGCGGGTGGGTGAGCGCCGCCGTCCAGGCGACCGCGCCGCCCCAATCGTGCCCGGCGAGGGTGAAATGCTTCACGTCCAAAGCGTCGGCAAGCGCCGTCACGTCGGCGACGATCTTGTCCGTGTGGTAGTTTTCCACCCCTTCCGGCTTGTCGGACGCGGCGAAGCCGCGCTGGTCGGGCGCGATCACCCGGTAGTGGCGCGCCAAATCGGCGATCTGGTTGCGCCAGGTGCGGTGCGATTCGGGAAAGCCGTGGAGCAGGATGATCGGCTCGGCGTCCTCGGGACCGGCAAGCGCGACGTTGAGGGTGATGCCGGTGGAAAGGGCGATGCGTTGGTGGCGTAGCTCGGTCATCGGGGCCTCACTGGTTCAGGCCGGTTGCCGGGCCTCTCCGCCGCCGTCATACTCCCGCCGGTTCGGTGCGGGGAAGGGGCTCGGATGAAGCGGATATTGATGGCGGCGGCTGCTGCTTCGCTGCTGGTCACGGCGAGCTGCACGGCGCGAATCGACGAACGGTCGCTGGTGCACCCGGTGAAGGGGGGCGCTATCGATCAGGCGGAGCTTGCCAAGGCGGCGCCGCGCTTCACTGCCGAGCAGCATTGGATCGACCGGCCGGACGGAGCGCGGCTCCACGCGGTGCTTCTGCGCCAGCCGGGGGCGAAGGCGACGATCCTCTACTTCGGCGGCAACGGTTATGCGATCGGCCGCTTCGGCCCGTGGACGGCGAACACGTTCGCGCCGCTCGGTGCCAATGTCCTGATCGTCGACCATCGCGGCTACGGCCTCAGCACCGGCACCGCCGGCATGGCGACGGCGGAAGGCGACGCCCTCGCCGCCTTCGATTATCTGCGCGCGCTAAGCCGCGAGCCGATCCTGGTTCACGGCCACTCAATGGGCAGCTTCATGGCCGGCCACGCCGCCGCCAACCGCGACACGGCCGGCGCGATCCTGGAAAGCTCCGCCACCACCACGGAAGAATGGGTCGCCTCCCGCACCGGCGGCGTTGTGGGCAAGCTGTTGCGGGTGAAGATCGACCCTGCGCTGGCCGGCCGGGGCAATCTCGGCAACGTTGCGCGGATCGAGGAGCCGCTGCTGATCATCGTCGGCGGCAAGGACAAGACCACGCCGCCTATCTTGTCGCAGCGCCTTTACGACGCCTCGCCGCTGCCGACGGGGCGCAAGCAGCTCGTGATCGTGCCGCAGGCCAACCACGAGAACGTGATGATCGCCAGAACGGTGCACGCCGCGTACGCGCGGCTGCTTAAGCAGGTTACGGGTAGCTGACCGTTTTCGGCGTGACCACCGGCAGCGGGATGAACTCGTCCCGATCGTCCGGCGGGAGATCGAAGCGGCCGGCGCGCCAGTCTTCCTTGGCTTGCTGGATCCGGTCGCGGCGGGAGGAGACGAAGTTCCACCACACGAAGCGCGGCCCGTCTATCGGGGCGCCGCCGCACAGCATGACGTGGGCGCCGCGCTCCGAGCGCAAGGTGGCGTGCGTGCCGGGCCGAAGGACGTAGAGCATGGTCGGTTCCAGCCGCATGCCGTCCAAAGTCGCTTCTCCCTCGGCGAGGCAGATCGCCCGCTCGTCCGCGTCCGGGTCGATCGGCATCGCGCCGCCGGGCTGAAGGTGGATGTCCGCGTAGATCGTCTCCGAGTGGCAAGTGACGGGGGAGGTCGCGCCCCACAAGCTGCCCATCACCACCCGCGCGGTTGCGCCGCCGCCGTCGATTACCGGAAGCCGGTCCTTGGCGACATGCTCAAAGGCGGGGTCGATCTCTTCCTTGGCGGCGGGGAGGGCGAGCCAGGTCTGGATGCCCGACAACTCCGGGCCGGAAGGGCGGACGGACAGCGGCGAGCGCTCCGAATGGCTGATACCGCGGCCCGCCGTCATTAGGTTCACCGCGCCTGGCTCGATCGTCGCAAAGGTGCCGAGGGAGTCGCGATGGTCGATGGCGCCGGCGAAGAGGTAGGTGACGGTGGCAAGGTTGATATGCGGGTGGGAACGGACGTCGATGCCGGTCCCTGCTTCAAGGTGCGCCGGGCCCATCTGATCAAAGAAGATGAAGGGGCCGACGGTGGTCCGCTCCTTGTGCGGAAGCGTGCGGTGGACCTTGAAGCCGCCGAGATCGTGGGTGGTGGCGGTGAGAGTTTGCAGGATGAGATCGTCGGTCATTCGCTCTCCTAACCCAACAAACTCCGTTCGTCCCGAGCGAAGTCGAGGGGCGCTAGTACTATCTCCTCGGGGGCGCCCCTCGACTGCGCTCGGGACGAACGAGGTTTGTGTTCTGCACTACTCCCCCGGCACTGTTGCTTTGATCGCCAGCGCGTGAATGCGCTCCTTGCTGAGGAGGTCCCCCAGCGCGTGGTTTACCGCCCGCTGCCGCGCCACCCGGTTCAGGCCGCGAAAGGCTTCGGCTTCCACCTCAACGGTGAAGTGGCTTTCCCCCGATCCGTCATAGCCGCCATGGCCTCGGTGCTTTTCGCTGTCGTTGATCACGGCGAGCCGTGCCGGAGCGAGGGCGGTTTGGAGGCGTTGAGTAATTTCGCGGGCCACCGGGCCGGTTTCAGGATCAAACATGGCGCCTATATAAATGGTTTGTTTGGGAAAGGTAGCGTGTGGCGAGTGCGGGCAAGCGGCAGACCCGGTTTCACGGCCGAACGGAACGAGACGGTTTTTGCGCCCACCCGGGCTGCGAAGGCACCGGCGAATTTCGTGCGCCCTCCGCGCGCCGCTCCAACTTCGACGGGCCGGGCGAGTGGCGCTGGCTGT
Source organism: Allosphingosinicella sp. (assembly GCA_036399095.1). Classification (GTDB taxonomy): domain Bacteria; phylum Pseudomonadota; class Alphaproteobacteria; order Sphingomonadales; family Sphingomonadaceae; genus Allosphingosinicella. The sequence continues at coordinate 108,180 of DASWNT010000006.1, read as the reverse complement.
GCCTGGATCACATTCGCGAATTCAACGCCGGTTATAATTATTTCGAAGGCATGAGCGCCGACGAGATCGAAGTCGCGCAGACGCCTTATGGCGGCTGGGACCGGGAGACCCGCGCCTTCGCCACCGGCGGAGGCGACCGGCCGCCCAAATGGGCTGACTTCGCCGATCCCCTAGACGCGATCGGCGCCCGCTTCCGCCGCGCGTCGGCGGAAGGGCCGCGCGGCGACGGGCGCGAGCTTAGCGACAAGGACCGGCAGTCGCTGCGGGTGCTTGGCCTTGGAACCGATACCGACCGACGGGCGCTTCGCCAGCGTTACGCCGACCTGGTGCGCAAATTCCACCCGGACCGCAACGGCGGCGACCGGAGCCACGAGAAGGCTTTGCAGGCGGTGATCGAAGCTTATACGCAGCTCAAATCCCGCCCTGCTTTTGCCTGACGATCAGACCTGAAAGAGAAACAATGGCCGACATCGCCAACGCCAACCCTGCAAGCCGCGGCGCCGTCGTCATGGATGCCCCGGACAAGATCGTGAAAGTGCGCGACCTGTTCGGCATCGACAGCGACATGGAAGTGCCCGCTTTCTCCGAAGCGGACGAGCGGGTGCCGGATTCGGATCCCGCTTACGTGTTCGATCCGGACACCACCCTGGCGATCTGCGCGGGCTTCGGCAAGAACCGCCGGGTGATGGTGCAGGGCTACCATGGCACCGGCAAATCGACGCATATCGAGCAGGTGGCGGCGCGGCTCAACTGGCCGCTGATCCGCATCAACCTCGACGCCCATATCAGCCGGATCGACCTCGTCGGCCGCGACGCGATCGTGCTCAAGGACGGCCAGCAGGTCACCGAATTTCGCGAAGGCCTGCTCCCCTGGGCGCTGCAGACGCCGACCGCCCTCGTGTTCGACGAATATGACGCCGGCCGCCCGGATGTGATGTTCGTGATCCAGCGCGTGCTGGAAACGGAGGGCAAGCTCACCCTGCTCGACCAGAACCGGGTGATCCGCCCGCATCCTTATTTCCGGCTGTTCGCGACCACCAACACGGTGGGCCTTGGCGACACGACCGGCCTCTACCACGGCACCCAGCAGATCAACCAGGGCCAGATGGACCGCTGGAACATCGTGGTGACGCTGAACTACCTCCCCGCCGAAACCGAAGCGCGGATCGTGCTCGCCAAATCGGGCGAGTACGACCATGTCGGCGGCCGGCAGGAAGTGGAGCGAATGATCAAGGTCGCCGATCTGACGCGCCAGGGCTTCATGAACGGCGACATTTCCACGGTGATGAGCCCGCGGTCCGTGATCAGCTGGGCGCAGAATACGCTCATCTTCAACGACATCGGCTTCGCGTTCCGGCTGACCTTCCTCAACAAGTGCGATGAAGCCGAACGGCCGCTGATCGCCGAATATTATCAGCGGGTATTCGGCAAGGACCTGCCCGAGAGCGTGGTGGGGAAAGCGTGAATATGATCCTCCCCGGGACGGGGAGGGGGACCATGCGAAGCATGGTGGAGGGGGCTCCGTCCCACGCTCCACCCCCCCTCCACCGGCTGCGCCGGTCCCCCTCCCGGTCCCGGGGAGGATCAAGTGGCTAAGGAAGACAACCCCATCGAAGCCTTTCGCCGGGCGCTGAGCGGCGCGTCGCGCGCCATCGCGCGGGAGGCGGAGGTGGAGCTTTCGTTTACCACCGATGCGCCGGGATCGTCGGGCAAGTCGGTGAAGGTGCCCATGCCGGGGCGGACGCTTCCGGCGCGCGAAGTGGCGGAAGCGCGCGGCTTTGCCGATGCGGCGGCGCTCAAGCTTCGCCATCACAATGCGAGCCTTCACAGCCGCGGTGCCCCGGCGGACGATGTCGCCCGCGCGGTGTTCGACGCCGCCGAGCAGGCGCGGGTGGAGGCGCTGGGCGCGCGGGCAATGGCGGGGGTTAAGGCCAATCTCGCCCAAGCCGCCGAGATGAAGATGCGCACCGATCCGATCACCCGCGCGCGCACCAGAGCGGAAGTGCCGCTCTCCACCGCGGTCGGCCTGATCGTTCGCGAACGCCTCACCGGCGCGGCTCCGCCCGAGGCGGCGCGGGCGGGACTGAAGCTGGTTTCCCAATGGATCGAGGAGAAGGCGGGCGCCGATCTCGATGCGCTGGGCCTCGCCATCGACGATCAGGCGGCGTTCGCGGCGCTTGCCACCAAGGTGCTTCAGGATCTGGAGCTGGTCGAGGCGGAGCAGGAAGGGGAGCGCGACCCGGACGGCGATCTCGACGCCGACGGCGACCAGACCGACCAGGGCGACGAAGGCGACGAACAGGAAGGGGAAGAGCCCGGCGGCGGCGAGGGCGAAGCCGAGATGCGCGTCGAGCAAGGCGACGCAAGCGAGGAGGAATCGGACAGCGACTTTTCCGAAGAGGAGATGGGCGAAGGCGACGAGGGACCCGGGGAAGAAGGCCTAGAGGGAATGCTCCCCGTCCGCCCGAACCGGCCGATGTCGGACCTGCCGCCGCAATTCGATTACCGCGTCTTTACCGGCAAATATGACGAAGTCGTGGAAGCGGCCGAGCTGTGCGACGAGGCCGAGCTCAACCGGCTTCGCGCCTATCTCGACCAGCAGCTCACCTCCCTGCAAAGCGCCGTCACCAAGCTTGCCAACCGGCTGCAGCGGCGGCTGATGGCGCAGCAATCGCGGAGCTGGGATTTCGATCAGGAGGAGGGCTTGCTCGACGCGGCCCGTCTCGCGCGGGTCATCGTCAATCCGGCGCACTCGCTGTCTTACAAGATCGAGCGCGACACCGAATTTCGCGACACGGTGGTGACTTTGCTCATCGACAATAGCGGCTCGATGCGCGGGCGGCCGATCTCCATCGCGGCGATTTCGGCCGACATCATGGCGCGGACGCTGGAGCGGTGCGGCGTGAAGGTCGAAGTGCTGGGCTTCACCACCCGCGCCTGGAAGGGCGGCCAATCGCGCGAGCAATGGCTTGCCGCGGGGCGTCCGCCGCAGCCCGGCCGGCTCAACGACCTCCGCCACATCGTCTACAAGCAAGCGGACGAGCCGTGGCGGCGGGCGCGCAAGAATCTCGGCCTGATGATGCGCGAAGGGCTCTTGAAGGAGAATATCGACGGCGAGGCGCTGATGTGGGCGCACAGCCGCTTGATCGCGCGAAGCGAAGAGCGGCGGATCCTGATGGTGATTTCGGACGGCGCGCCGGTGGACGATTCGACCCTCAGCGTGAACAGCGGCACCTATCTCGAGCGGCACCTGCGGCAGGTGATCAACTGGATCGAAAGCCGCTCGCCGGTGGAGCTGATCGCCATCGGCATCGGCCACGACGTGACGCGTTATTATGCGCGGGCGGTGACGATCATGGACGCGGAGCAGCTCGGCGGCACGATGGTGGAACAGCTGGCGAGCTTGTTCGACACACCGTAAAACAAAGGGGCCGGCACTCCTTCTGGAATGCCGGCCCCCTGACCCTCGAAACGCTACAGGAGGGTTACTCAAACATTAGCGGCGATAGTAGCGCCGGTCGTTGCAGCTCGATTTGTCGATCGAGCGGCCGGCGAGGGCGCCGATGGCGCCGCCGATGATTGCACCGGTGGTGCCGCTATCGCGGCGCGAGTAGCGGCTGCCGCCGCTGCGGTCGATCGCCCGACCGCCGAGCGCGCCGATGACGCCGCCGATAATCGTGCCGGTGGTCCCGCTGCAGCGGTTGTCGCGGCGGTAATCGCGATCGTCGTAGCGATCTTCATAACGGTCGTAGCGCTGCTGCTCGTAACGCTGCTGCTGGTAGCGACGGTCGTAGCGGCTGGCGCTGCGATAGCCGTCATAGCCACGCTGCGAGTAACCGGAGTCGTAGCCGCCGCGATACTGCGCTTCGGCAGCGGCCGGCATTGCGACGAGCGTGGCTGCGGCGGCTGCGGCGGCGAGGGTGAATTTCTTGATCATGGCGAAACTCCGTTCAAACTTTCGCACCGGAGCCTGACGCTTCCGGGCTTGATGCAGCTCTTCTGGACGCTGGCGATTGAGCCGCTCCTGAATGAGGGTGTCAGCCACCATTCAGGTGAAAAGAGAAGGTGAAGGGCGCGGCGGCGGCGGGTAAGGCGAACGGATGAAGCTTCCCGTCGCGCTGGCCGCGATCCTTTTCCTGATCGTGCTCGGCAGCCACGCGCCGCCCATCACCACGCCGCCCGCGCCGCCGCCGCCGATCACCTTTATTCGGTCCGAAGCGGTGGACGCACCGGAGGGCGGCGATCTGCGCGCGCTTGGCCGCTTACGCTGGCTCGGCGGCTGGGCGCTGACCAGCGAGGATCCGCGCTTCGGCGGCCTGTCCGCGATGGCGGTGGAGGGGGAAGGGGTGACGGCGTTCAGCGACGCTGGCTGGCTGATCCGCTTTCCCTTGCCGGGGCGCCGCTTAGAAGTACGCGCGCAGGTGGAGCCGCTTCCGGGAGCGGCCCGGACAAAGGATGGCAAAGCAGACCGCGACGTGGAAGCGATGGCGGGACACGGGCTGCTCGCCTGGGTGATCCTCGAGCGGCGCAACCTTGTTATTCGCTACGATCGCGGCAGCTGGCGGCGCGATTCGGCCGCCGAGCCGGAGGCGATGGGGGAGTGGCGGGCGAATAACGGTGCCGAAGCGATGCTTCGTTTGCCGGACGGGCGCTTTTTGGTTTTTTCCGAAGGCAGAGGCGGGGTGAGCGAGGCGCTGATGTTCCTGGGCGACCCGGCCGTGCCGGGCACGGCTGCGGTGAAGATGCGCTACCGCCCGCCGGAAGGCTACCGGATCACCGACGCGGCGCTGACCCCCGACGGACGAATGCTGCTGATCAACCGCGACGTCAGCCTGCTGAAGGGCGGCTTCGTCGCCAAGCTGACAACGGCGCCGATCCCCGACATTCGGGCGGGGGCGCTGATCGAAGGGGAGGAGATCGCCGACCTGTCGCGGCCCTTGTCCGACAATATGGAGGCTTTAAGCGTCACGCGCGAAGGGGGACGCACCATCCTGTGGATGGCGTCGGACAATAATTACAACAGCGTCCAACGGACGCTGCTGCTCAAATTCATGCTGGAAGACTGATCCGCCTGTGGGGCGGACCGCCGGGCTCAGGCCGCGGCGGTTTCCGTAACCTTCTTGGAAATCTCGCGCTTCAGGCGGCGGGCCTTGAGGCTGAGCTTTTCGTCCGAAGTCTTGGCGAGCCAGTTGTCGAGGCCGCCGACATGCTCAACCGAGCGCAGGCCGTTCATCGACACGCGCAGCTTGACGCCGCGGCCGAGCGAATCGCTGATCAGCGTCACATTCTGCAGGTTCGGCAGGAAAGTGCGCTTGGTCTTGTTGTTGGCGTGGGAAACATTGTGTCCCACCTGCCGGCCCTTGCCGGTCAGTTCGCAAATGCGCGACATGGTTCTCGTCCTGATTGAAGCGGGCCGAAAAAGCCCGGTAAAGCGGGGGCGCGGATAGCGTCAATGGCAGCTTGCGTCAACCGCTAGCCGCCCGGAGGCTGCGAAAGAGATCGTTGCGTATGTGCAACCGGATTGCCCTACGGTCCGTTATCGAATCAAACGGGGAAAGGCTGATCCATGTTACGCGCTATCCTTCTTGTTGTCGCCCTGCTCATCGTTCTTGCTATCGTTGCGTTGAAGAGCGGGCTGGTGGACGTCACCCAAACCCAGCAGGCGCAGGCGCCGCGGCTGGATGTGAAAGTAAACGACGTCGACGTCGGCACCCAGCCGGCCAACGTCCAGGTGCCCACCGTCGGCACCACCACCCGCCAGATCGAAGTGCCGAGCGTCAGCATCGACAAAGGCGAGGCGACCGGCAACGCGCAGTAAGGCGGTTCTTCCGTCGCGCGTGCCGGCGCGCTAGCAGCCAAGTCATGGCCCGCTCCTTCGCCGATCCGATGCGCCTGGCGCTTGCCGAGGCACAGGCCGCCGCCGATGCGGGCGAAGTGCCTGTGGGTGCGGTGGTGACTCGGGGCGGGGAGCTGATCGCCTCGGCGCGCAACGCGATGCGCTCGGGGAGCGATCCCACCGCCCATGCCGAGATCGCGGTGCTTCGTGCGGCCGGGGAAAAGCTCAACACCTATCGGCTCGACGACTGCGACCTGTGGGTGACGCTAGAGCCCTGCGCGATGTGCGCCGGGGCAATCGTCCTGGCGCGGATCGCCCGGCTCTATTTCGCCGCGCCCGATCCCAAAGGCGGCGCGGTGCTGCACGGGCCGCGCTTGTTCGCCCAGCCGACCTGCCACCATGCGCCGGAAGTCTATTCAGGCATCCTGGAGGAAGAAGCAGGCGCGATGCTAAGGGACTTCTTCCGCACCCGGCGCGGCTAGAAAGCAGGCTGCGGAAGGTACCAGTCGTAGGTCTTGTACTCGGTGGCAGGCACCGGTCTGCCCGAGCGGTCGAGCGCCGGGCGATAGCGGAAACGCTTCTCGATCAGCCGGCAGGTGGTGTCGTCTAGAGAGGCGTGGCCGCTCGAGCGGGTGACGCGGCAGTCGGCAACGCGTCCGCTGGGTTCCACCGTGTAGCGGACAGACACGCTGCCTTCTGCCCGGACGCGAAGTGCCTCACGCGGGTAATCGCGATTGGCGAGTGCACCGGCAATCCGCTGGGCTGGGCGGGATCCGCCGCCGCCGCTTCCGCTTCCGGAGCCGCCGCTGCCCGAGCCTTCGCCTTCTCCGCCGATTCCCGAGCCGATGCCGGGCACCGTTGCCACGCCGGCGCTTGCGTCTCGGCCCGGCGGAACAGGCAGCGCTTTCTCCACCGTTTGCAGAACCGGCGGCACGGGAAGCGGGGTCGGCGGCGCGACGATGGGCGAGGGGTTTGCCTTGGGGCTGGGCGGCGCTGCGGCGCCTTCCTCGGTTTGCGTCGGCTTGTCGGGGATGGATTGCGCCGGCGGCGGCGGCGGCGGAAGCTCCTCCAGCGTGATCAGCTTCAGGCTCTCTGCTTGCTGCGCGCCGCCGAACTCGCCGCGCAGGCCGGTGAGAAGGGCATAGCCGAGCAGAAGGTGGCACAAGGCAACGCCCGCCGCGGCGGCAGCGCGATCCTTTCGCACGGGCAATGCCAAAGCCATGACGCACCTTCTCCCACAAGGCCGCTGAACGGGAGGCAAACGCACAAAAAAGGCGCCGGATCGCTCCGGCGCCCTCTTCATCTATTCGCGAGAGCTTATTGGCCCTGCTGGATCGGCACCACGCGAAGCTCGACGCGGCGGTTCTGCTGGCGTCCGGCTTCCGTTGCGTTGCTTGCAATCGGCTGGCTGGACCCGAAGCCCTGCGTCGCGATGCGGGTGCGGTTAACGCCGCGCTGCGTCAGGTAGTTGGCAACCGATTCGGCGCGGTTCTTCGACAGGGGGATGTTGATCGCATCGCCGCCCGAAGGATCGGTGTGACCGTAGACGTCGATCAGGGTCGACGGGTAGGCTGCAAGGGTTTGCGCGACCTGATCCAGCGTGGAATAGAATTGCGGCTGGATCTCATAGCTGTTGATCGGGAAGGTGATCCCGGCCGGCATGGTGAGAACCAGCTCATCGCCTTCACGCTCCACGACAATGCCGGTGCCTTGCGTCTTGCGGCGAAGGTCGGCTTCCTGCTTGTCCATGTAGGTGCCGATCGCGGCAGCCGCGACGGCGCCGACGCCGGCGCCGATGGCGCGTTCGGTACGGTCGCGCTTGCCGCCGATGATGTCGCCGGCAAAGTAGCCGGCAACCGCGCCGAGAACGCCGCCGATGGCGCCCTTTTGCGAGATTTCACGCTCGCCGGTCTCCGGGTTGGTGACGCAGGCGGCGGTGGTGGAAAGCAGAGCGGCGGCGGCGAGCGTGCCGAAAATACGGTTGTTGATACGCATACGTGATCCTTTTCCCTGTAGGGGTCTGGCTTCTTGAAACCGCCCTTCTAACCGCCACCCCCGCCGCTTCGTTCCATTTCGGGGCTGAATCGGAAAGCAACGGAAGTTGTTGTGGGCGGTGGAGCCTTGGCGCTAAGAGGGGCGCGCGCCATGCCGCCATCCGCCCCCCTTCCGCCATTTCCCTGGTTCGACGTAGTCGTCATCCTGCTGCTTATCGGGCTGAACGGCGTGTTCGCAATGGCCGAGCTCGCCATCGTCTCCTCGCGCAAGCCGCGGCTGAAAGCTTTGGCCAAAGCGGGTCGCCGCGGCGCGCAGACGGCGCTCGACCTTGCCGACGATCCCGGCCGCTTTCTGTCCGCGGTGCAGATCGGGATCACGCTCATCGGCATCCTCGCCGGCGCCTATTCGGGCTCAAGCCTTGGCGGGCCGATGGGCGAGCGCATCGCCTTGCTCGGGGTAGCGCCCGACACGGCGCAGACCATCGGCTTCACGATCGTCATCATTATCACGACCTACGCGTCGCTGGTGATCGGCGAGCTTGTTCCAAAGCAATTCGCCCTTCGCGCGCCGGAAGGAATCGCGTCCGTCATGGGCCCGCCGATGCTGCTGATGGCGCAGGCAACCGCGCCGCTCGTCTGGCTGCTCGACAAGACCAGCGCGCTCATTTTCCGAATCCTGCGCCTCCGCCGCGAGGAGACCAACACGGTGACGGCCGAGGAGCTGCACCTGGTGGTCGCCGAAGCGCATAGTGCAGGGGTGCTCGAGGAGTATGAGCGGGCGATCATTTCGGGCGTCGTCCGCCTTGCCGACCGGCCGACCCGGGAAGTGATGACTCCGCGCAAGGAGGTCGACTGGGTCGACATCGACGCAACGCCCGAGGAAATCCGCACCGCCCTTCGCGAGACGCCGCACAGCCGCTTGCCGGTCGCGGAAGGCTCGGTCGACAAGCTGGTCGGCGTCGTCCAGGCGCGCGACATCGTCACCTCGTTCATTGACGGCAAGCCGCTCGACCTGCGCGCCCTGATGCGGGAAGCGCCGGTGGTGCCGGACCAGATGGACGCAATGGATACGCTTGCCGCCTTACGCGACGCCGACGTGCCGATGGCCTTCGTGCACGACGAATATGGCCATTTCGAAGGGGTGGTGACGCCCGCCGATCTGCTCGCCGCCCTTGCCGGCGTGTTCGCGTCGGATTCGGAAGAGGGCACCGATCCGCCCTTGGTGGAGCGGGACGACGGCAGCTGGTGGGTGTCGGGATCGCTCCCCGCCGACGCGCTTGCCGATCAGCTCGGCCTGAACCTCCCCGAAGACCGCGATTATGCGACCGCGGCAGGCTTCGCGCTCTCCGTTCTGAAGCATATCCCGGAAGTCGGCGAACGCTTCAGCTTCGGCAGCTGGCGTTTCGAGATCGTCGACATGGACGGCTTCAAGATCGACAAATTGCTGGCGAGCGAAATCGTCCGCCGCCGCCGGGGCGCGCCGGCTTAAGCTGCGCCGCCGCCAAGCTTGCCGAAGATCGCTTCGTAACCGTCGCGGTCGCCGCGGGCGAGGAAGCGCGCCTGCTCCAGAACACGGTCCCGCTCCAGCCGTCCCTGGAATGCGCCCATTTTGGCATCCAGCATCGACAGTTCGGAAGGTGACAGGCCGGCAAGCTGGTCGAAACGGGTGATCCCCGCCTCGTTAAGCTGGCTTGCAAGCTTCGGCCCGACGCCCTTCAGCGTCTGGAGATTGTCCGGCGGGCCATCGGCTGCGGGAATTTCCAGTTGGCAGTCGACGCCGAGGATCTCGCCCGCGACATCGCGCGCGGCCGAAGCGCCTTCGTCGGCGATATTGCGTCCTTCTTCGCCAGCCGGCGCAACCGCGTCGCCGCCCGCCCTGCGGTTGCGGCGGGTCAGAAGCGCGAACAGGATCAGAAGCGCAACCAGTGCGCCCACTGCGATAAGCAGCGAATTGCCGTCGAAGTTCATGAAATTCCTTTCTGAATCAGTCTTTCTGGGGGCGGCGAGCCCACCAGGCAGTCGCGACGCCGATCACGGCGGCGAGGGAGAGCAGAAGCGGGTAGCTGGTTGCAACGGTCCACATGCGCGCGGTCCTTAATCAATAAAGCTGTGGCGGCGGCGCCGGTTGAACAGCAAGGCGCCCAGCCCGAAGGCGAGGACATAGGCAAGCGCCGCGACGATCAACGTTTCAACGAGAAGCGGAAGCGAAAAGCCCTTGGGCTGATCGTCCCAGCGGACGTTGCCGATGCCGGGCGTTGCGCGGGCGTAATCGAGAACGCCGTTCTGGCTGCCGAGTCCTTCGCGCTGGAGGTCGTTGGCGGTGCCGGAGATTACCGCGTCACGGCTCAAGGGCGCCCGCTCGATCCGCGCGGAAATGCCGGGGAGATCGGCTTGCGCGACGAGGTTGCGCAGGTCCGCTTCCATCCGCCCGGCGAGCTTTTCGCCCTGGCCGGCGGGGCCGTGCCAGACCCAGCCGGCAAGCAGCGCCAACGCCAGGCCGATGAGGAATTTCACTGGTGCACGCATGCTGTTCCTCCTTGGGGGCCCACGAATAGCAAATCAGCGCTCCCGCGCCACCTCCCGCCAGCCGATATCCCTGCGGCAGAAGCCGGACGGGAAATCGAGCGCGTCGACCGCCGCATACGCCTTCTCTCGCGCTTCGGACACGGTGGCGCCAAGGGCGGTGACGTTGAGGACGCGGCCGCCGCTTGCCACGAGCGCGCCATCGTCCAGCGAGGTGCCGGCGTGGAAGACCTTCGCGCCCCCCGCTTCCGCTTCGGCGATGCGCCCGATGCGACCACCTTTGGCGGGCGTTCCGGGATAGCCGTTGGCCGCCATCACCACGGTCAGCGCCGCGCCGCCCCGCATCCGCACCGGCTCCGCCTCGGCAAGCTGGCCGCGCGCGGTTTTGTCGAGGAGGTCGAGCAGGTCGCCCTCCATCCGCATCATCAGCACTTGGCACTCGGGGTCGCCGAAGCGGGCGTTATATTCGATCAGCTTGGGGCCCTCCGCCGTCAGCATCAGCCCGGCATATAAGATGCCCGAATAAGGCGTGCCCCGCGCTGCAAGCGCTTCCACGGTGGGGCGGACGATCTCGTCCATCGCTCGCGCCTCGAGTTCGGGGGTCAGGATCGAGGCAGGGCTGTAGGCGCCCATGCCGCCGGTGTTGGGGCCGGTGTCGCCCTCGCCGACCCGCTTGTGGTCCTGCGCGGATCCGAAGGGCAGGAGCGTTGTCCCATCGGTGAGCGCGAAAAAGCTTGCTTCCTCGCCTTCCAGGAATTCCTCGATCACCAGCGACGTGCCGGCTCCGCCGAAGCCGCCGTCGAACATGTCGCGCACCGCCGCTTCCGCTTCTTGCGCGGTCTCCGCAATCACTACGCCCTTGCCCGCCGCGAGACCGTCCGCCTTGATCACCACCGGCAGCGAGAATTCGGCAAGCGCCGCTTCGGCGGCAAGCCGGTCGGAGGCGCGGGCGTAGCGGGCGGTCGGGATACCGTGGCGGGCGCACAGATCCTTGGTGAAGCCCTTGGAGCCTTCAAGCTGCGCCGGCACCCGGTTGGGGCCGAACACGGCGAAGCCAAGGGCACGCAAATTGTCGGCAAGGCCGTCGACCAACGGCGCTTCCGGCCCGATCACCACCAGCTCGACCGAATTCCTGCGGCAAAAGTCCACAACCGCGCGGTGATCGGAGGCGTCTAGGTCGACCAGGGCCGCGTGGTCGGCTATGCCGGGATTGCCCGGCGCGGCGAACAAGGTGCCGAGCCGCGGCGATTGCGCGAGCTTCCAGGCAAGGGCATGTTCGCGGCCGCCGGAGCCAAGCAGCAGGACATTCATGAACGACTTTCCCCTAGATGACGGCCGGCCTCTCGACGATGCGCGGCTCCTAGCAACCGAAACCCCGGGCGACAACGCGCCCGCCCTTTCGGTCTCGGAGCTCTCCATGCGGTTGAAGCGCACGGTGGAAGATGCGTTCGGCTACGTGCGGGTGCGCGCCGAAGTCAGCGGCTGGAAGCGCGCCGCCTCCGGCCACTGCTACCTCTGCTTGAAGGACGACAAAGCCGTGATCGACGGCGTGCTGTGGAAGGCGAACGCCGCGGCTCTGCCCTTCCGCCCGGAAGACGGCATCGAGGTGATCGCCACCGGCAAGCTCACCACTTATCCCGGCCGTTCGCGCTACCAGATCGTCATCGAGCGGCTGGAGCTTGCCGGCCAGGGCGCGCTGATGGCTTTGCTCGACAAGCGCCGCCGCGCGTTGGCCGCGGAAGGGCTGTTCGACGCAGACCGCAAGCAGCGGCTCCCGTTCGCGCCCAAGGTGATCGGCGTCGTCACCTCGCCCACCGGCGCGGTGATCCGCGACATCCTCCACCGGCTGGAAGACCGCTGCCCGTGCCACGTGCTCGTCTGGCCGGTGCAGGTGCAGGGCGAAACCGCGGCGGCGCAGATTGCGGCGGCGGTGCGCGGCTTCGACGCGCTCCCGCCCGGCGGCCCCGTCCCGCGCCCCGACCTGGTCATCGTCGCCCGCGGCGGCGGTTCGATTGAGGATTTGTGGGCGTTCAACGAGGAAGAAGTGGTGCGCGCCGTCGCCGCCTGCTCCATCCCCACCATCTCTGCCGTCGGCCACGAGACCGACACTTCGCTGTGCGACTTCGCCGCCGACGTGCGCGCGCCGACGCCGACCGCCGCCGCCGAAATGGCAGTGCCGGTCAGAAGCGAGTTGATCGCCCAGCTTCGCGAAGCAGGCCAACGCATGCACCGCTGCACCAGCAAAGGCGTGGAACGTCTCACCGAGCGGCTGGAGACGGCGCTTCACCGTTTTCCCGAGCGCGAGCAGCTCCTGTCGCCGCAGCGCCAGCGGCTGGATGAACTTTCCGAACGGCTTCCGCGTGCGCTTGGCGGGCGGCTCAGCCATGCCCGTGGCGAACTCGGCCGCGCGGCCGGCGCGCTTCGCCCGAACCTGCTAGCCGCCGCCCACCGGCGCGGGCGCGAGCGGCTCGAGGCCTTGTGGCGGGTGGCGCAGCTTGCCCATCCCAACAAGCCGCTGGAGCGCGGCTATGCGCGAGTGGAGGACAAAAACGGCCACACGCTTATGTCCGCCGCCACCGCCAAGTCGGCGCGGGCGCTTCGCCTGGTGTTCGCCGACGGAGGCGTGGATGCCACGGTGGGGGAGGGGGTTGAGCGGCCGCGCCGCCCGGCCTATCGGCCCCCGGCAACCGGCGACCAGCCGAAACTGATCTAGGAAACGCCTGCTCATGCTGATGTCGAGCAACGGCCGCGAAGCGCGGCTTCATTACCTTCCCGGCACCTTTCGGGTGCTGAGCGGCGGCGACCATGTCCGCTGCGCCGTTACCGGTCAGCCGATCCCGATCGACCAGCTCCTTTACTGGAGCGTCGCCCGCCAGGAAGCCTATTCAACCGCCCAGATCGCCGCCGAAGCCGAACGCCGCGGCTGATCAGGGGGAGACGGGGGCATGTCGCAAGCGGGGGAAACGGAGGCCCAGGGCCTGCTTCGGCAAGCCGCCGCCGCGCGCTCGGCCGGACGCCCAGCCGAGGCCCTTGCTCTTGCCCAAGCAGCCGTTGCCGCCGATCCGGCCTCCGCGCCCGGCTGGAACATGGTTGGGCTTCTGCAGCTTGCGCGGGGCGACGCAGCCGGCGCAAGGGCCAGCCTTTCCACGGCGCTCCGCTTCGATCCCGACGCGCCCGGATTGTGGCTGAACCACGCGCGGGCCTGTTCGGCCGCTGGGGACTTTCCGGGCGAACTTGCCAGCCTCGACCAGGCGCTGAGCCGCGACCAGTTCCTGCTCCCGGCGCTACTCGACAAGGGCAAGGTGCTTGCCCGGTTGGGGCGGGAGGATGAGGCGGCCTTGCTTCTTCAGGCGCTTCTTGCCGGCATCGGCGACGAACGCGCTTTTCCCCCGCCGATCCAAGCGGCCTTGGCTGAAGCGCGCGAGCTTGTCCGCCGTCACGGCGAGCGGCGGCACAATGTCTATTCTGCGGCACTGCAAGAGGTGGCGGCGGCATTCCCCGGCGCCGATCTGGAACGCGCCCGCCGCTTCGGCGAACAGCGCGCTGGGCAGCGCAAAGTCTATATGCAGCAGCCCACCGCCGGCCACTTCCCCTACCTTCCGGCGCTGGAGTTCTTCCCGCCGGAGACGATTCCCTGGCTCGACGAGATCGAAGCGGCGACCGATGCAATCCGCGCCGAATTGCTGTCGCTTTGGGCGGAGGACGTGCCCGGCTTCCGCCCTTATGTCGCCTACGCGCCGGACCAGCCGGTGAACCAGTGGGCCGAGCTCAACCATTCACCCGCCTGGAGCGCTTATTTCCTGTGGGAAGACGGGGTGCGCAACGACTCCCATTGCGCCCGCTGCCCCGAAACCGCGGCGCTGCTTGAGCGGCTGCCCTTGTTCGATTTGCCCGGCAAGGCGCCGACGGCGATGTTTTCCATTCTCCAGCCGCGCACCCGCATCCCCGCGCACACCGGCTCCACAAACGTGCGCACCACCGTTCACCTGCCGTTGGTGGTGCCGGAAGGCTGCGGCTTCCGCGTCGGATCGGAAACGCGCTTGTGGGTGGAAGGGAAGGCCTGGGCGTTCGACGACACGATCGAGCATGAAGCCTGGAACGACAGCGACCGCCCCCGGGCGATCCTGATCGTTGACGCCTGGAACCCGCTGCTCAGCGAAGCGGAACGGGCGGCGGTGCGGCGGATCGGCTGAGGGCCGCCGCGTTTAGTTGATCCTGCGCACCCGGATTGCGTTGGCGCGGCCGATATTGGCGAGGTAGGATCCCATCGCCGCCTTGCGGATCACGATCTTGTCGTTGGGCCGCGGGTCCACCGCCAAAGTCTTGCTGTCGATCTGCGCCCAGCGGGCGCCGCCTTCCAGCTCCAGCACCCACTTGCCGTTGGCGTCTTCGCTGGCCCGGCGGATGGTGGTTTCAATCCGCGAAATGCCTTCGCCTTCACCCTTCTCGTCGCTGAAGATGCCGAGATTGGGCAAGGTCAGGCCGAACAAGGAGCTGCGCGTCTTGCGCACCTGCTGGCGGTCCATCACCACCAATTCCTCCTTGGCAACCGCCTGGTCCACCGCCGCGACTTCCCGATCGTAGCAAGCAAGACGGTCGGCCGCGGCGGCGATCGCCCGACAATCCACCAGGCGGGACAAAGCGGGCGCGCGCTCGCGCTCCACCTTCGGTGCCGCCCCGGCAGGAGCCGCAAAGGCCAACATCAAAACTGCCGCAACGAGTGGCTTGCCGTTCATGGTGACCCTCTTCCGCTCCCCAGCCGCAACCGTAGAGTTGGACGGCCCCTCGTGGCAAGCCTTGCCTCACCCCGGCGCGGCTGGCGACCGGCGCGCCCTTTCCGCTAAAGGCGAACACATGAGCGCAGCCGACCCCATCCTCCGCTTCCTGCACCGCATCGATCCCGTCGCGAGGCGGGCGACTTTCGTGCAAACGGATGCCCGCAGGCTTGGCGAGACAGGTTTTCTCGATGGCCGCACGCCCTTCTGGACGAACGAAGCGGAAACGGTGCCGTTCGATGCGGTGCAGGCCTCGCGTCCCGGCGCAGAGCCGCTGCGCTACATTTTCCACATGTCCTTTTGCGGCTCTACTTTGCTTGCCCGCTTGGTGGGGGAGGCCACCGGCGCGCTGGCGCTCAAGGAGCCGCACTGCCTCGTCGATCTTGCCGACTGGAGAAAAGCGCTCAACCAAACGGGCCTAGAGGATCCAGCCTTCGCGCCCCTGCTTGAGGCGGGGCTGCGGCCCGTGATTGATCCGGCGCCGACCGGCAGGCCTATTGTGGTGAAGCCGTCCAACTGGGCCAACACCCTGCTGCCGCGCCTTCGGCAGAGCGAGCGGATGAATCCGGTCTTTGTCACTATCGGCCGGCGTGAATTCCTGATCGCCGTGTTCCGGGGCGGGCGAGACCGATTGGCATTCACGGCCCGCGCGGCCGTCCACCTCGCCAGCGCCTTTCAAGACGGCGACCGGCTGATCGGCGACGCAATCGGCACTTCGGCCGACCCGTTGGGCCGCGCCGCCAACCTAGCGGCGCTGGCCCACCGATTGCAGGCGCACTTGTTCGATGACGCCGTGTCGACCGAACCGTGGAAAGACGCTCCCCGGGTCGATTTTTCCGAGATCACGAGGGAGCCGGAGAGGGCCCTGCGGGCGGCGTTGCCTGGCTTGGCACTGGAGGCGAGCAACGAAGCGGTTGCCGCCGCCGTGGATCGCTGGCGGGCGCGCAACGCCAAAGCGGACGGCGCCGCCTTTCGAGCGCATTCGGAAAGCGGCGCCGACGAGGCGATTGCGCGTGAGCATGGCGCTTCCATCCGCACCGCTTTGACTTGGGCCGAGAAAATGGACCTGACCGGACCGATCGTGCCGCGCTAGCGGCTTCTCTCTCTGTGACCTTTTTGCTACACTGCCGGAACAACCCTGGTGAAAGTGCGGCCTTTCATTGCCTTGGCTGGTGACGGTGACGTACAGGCGGCGAGTGAGAGCAGGATCAAAATGGTCCGCTCGGGGCGCCGGACCAGAGACCGGGCGTCCGAACGATAAGTTTAGGCAGGCGGGAAACCGCCGAACACTAAGGGGACTAACAATGAGATTGACCGTTCGTCAGCATCTTCTCGCGACGACCCTGCTGATCGGGGCGTCCGGCATTGCCGCTCCGGCATGGGCTCAGCCGCAGGACAATCAGCAGGACACCCCGGGCGTGCAGGCGGTTGCCGATCCTGCCGAGGGTTTTCAGGACCCCAATGCTCCGGAAGAAGAATCCGGCGAAATCGTCGTCACCGGTTCGCGCATCGCGCGCCGCGACTTGACCTCGTCGAGCCCGCTCGCCGTTGTTCAGGACGAAGAATTCACGCTTTCGGGCGCCGTCAACGTCGAGCAGGTGATCAACACCCTGCCGCAGGTCGTTCCGGGCGCCACCGCCTTCTCCAACAACCCGGGCGGCGGCGTCGCCACCTTGAACCTGCGCGGCCTCGGCTCGCAGCGTAACCTCGTGCTGGTCAACGGCCGCCGCTACATCTTCTTCGATGCCAGCCAGGTTACCGATCTCAACACCATTCCGCAATTCCTGATCAGCAGCGTGGACATCGTCACCGGCGGCGCCTCGGCCGTTTACGGTTCGGACGCACTTGCCGGCGTCACCAACTTCCGTCTGCGCGACGATCTCGACGGGATCATCGCCGGCGCGCAGTACAGCATCACCGAAGAAGGCGACGGCCCGCGTTACAACGCCTATGTGGCGATTGGTACGCAGATCGCCGACAACCGCGGCCACGTTGCCGTGTTCGGCGAATATTATAAGCGCGGCTCGATCTTCCAGGGCGACCGCGCCTTTTCGCGCTTTGCCCTCGGCGACAACAACGCCGGCGACGCGCTCATCCCAGGCGGATCGCCGGGCGTTCCGCAGGGCCGCTTCGTAAGCGCCTCCGAGATCCCGGTCGGTCCGAACGCCGATTGCACTCCCGCCACGCGCAACGCCGGCTGCATCACCATCGCCGCGAACACGCCCTTCACCGGCCTTGGCGCAATCTTCGCGACGCCGGGCGTGGCGCGTCCTTACGTTGCCGCAACGGACGCGTTCAACTACGCACCGTCAAACTTCTTGATGGTTCCGCAGGAGCGCTGGACGCTTGGCGGCTACGGTGAGTTCGAAGTTGCCAACAACGTCACTGCCTATGGCGAAGTGACGTTCATCAACAACCGCGTTGAGAACGAGCTGGCGGCGACGCCGATCACGCAGAACGTCAACTTCAACATCGCGGCGGCCTGCGCCAACGTTAGCGCCGCAACCTGCGCCCAGCTGCAGCAGATCGGCGCGAACCAGCAGGTGGCGATCGCAGCGGCCGCGGCAGCGGGCGTTGCCAATCCGTTCGGTGGCTTCAACGCCGGTAGCGGCACCTTCGGCGCCCTTCAGCCGGGCGAAGTTCGCCTTCAGCTGAACACCCGCGTCGCCCAGATCACCAACCGCAACGTGGCCGATGACCGCAATGCATTCCGTACCCTGGTCGGCGTGCGCGGCAACATCACCGACTCGCTCACTTACGATGCGTATTATTCCTACTCGCGCACCCGCAACGCCTCCATTCAGGCGGGCAACATCTCGCGTTCCGCAACCACGCGGCTCGCGGCGGACGGCACCTGCAACTTCTTCGGTGCCGGCCAGCTGAGCGACGAGTGCATCGAGGGCATTTCCATCCTCGCGCAGAACACCGACATCTCGCAGCTGCAGGTCGCGCAGGCGAGCGTCTCGGGCCCGTTGTTCAACTCGCCTTGGGCTTCCAACCCGATCGCGTTCGCCGCGGGCGTGGAATGGCGCAGCACCAACGCGCAGTTCATCCCCGATACGGCATTGGCTTCCGGTGACGTTGCAGGCTTCAACGCCGGCGATCCGACCGCCGGCGGCTACAACGTCAAGGAAGTGTTCGGCGAAATCCGGCTTCCGATCATTGAAGACAGCTTCATCAACCGCTTCGAGCTGACCGGCGCTGCCCGTTACTCGGATTACTCGCTGCAGAATGTCGGCGGCGTGTGGGCTTATGCGGCCGGTGCCGAACTGGCTCCGGTCAAGGACATCACCTTCCGCGCTCAGTACCAGCGCGCGGTTCGTGCTCCGAACGTTCAGGAGCTGTTCGGCGGACAGGCAATCGGCTTCGCCACTGCCAGCGATCCGTGCAGCAGCCGCACCGCGGTGGCGAACCGGACCCAGGCGCTGCGCGATATCTGCATCGCGACGGGCGTTCCGCAGTCGAGCGTGTTCTCCACCACCCTGCAAGCCGGCGATCAGATCGAGGGCTCCTTCGGCGGCAACCCGCTGCTGCAGGAAGAAGTTTCGGACACCTACACGGCCGGCGTCGTGATCCGTCCGAGCTTCATTCCGCGCCTCAACATCGCCATCGATTATTACGATATCACCGTCGACAATGCGATCGCGGCGGCCGGCGGCGGCGTGCAAGGCGTTCTGAACCTCTGCTACATCACCATCCAGGATGCGAATAGTCCGCTGTGCCAGGCGATCACCCGCGACCAGCAGGGTGCTATCTCCGGCGGCGGCCAGTTCATCGTCCAGGCAGGCAATGCCAACCTGGCGCAGCTGTCCACCAGCGGTGTCGATTTCCAGATCGATTACAGCATGCCGCTCGGTTACAGCCTCACCGGTGGCGAGCAGTCGCGCCTGAGCTTCTACTTCCTCGGCAGCTACACGGATAAGAATGACTTCACGCCGACCGTGGGCGTCGATGAAGTGATCGAATGCGCCGGCCGCTTCGGCACCCAGTGCGGCAACCCGACGCCGAAGTGGAAGTGGGCGAGCCGCGTGTCCTGGATCGACGGTCCGGTCACCAGCACGGTTCGCTGGCGGCATGTTGGCAAGACGAAGGACGATGACGATACGTCCGACTACGTTGTGGAGAACCTGCGTTCCTACAACCTGTTCGATCTCGCCTTCGCCTTTGAAACCGGCGATCACCTGACGATCAACATGGGCGTCAACAACCTGTTCGATAAGAAGCCGCAGCTGATCGGTTCGAACCAGGAGCAGGCGAACACCTATCCGAGCGTCTATGACGTTCTCGGCCGGGACTTCTTCGTCTCCGCCAACCTGCGCTTTTAAGGGCAGGCTTGGACAAGAAACGGGCGGCGGGCTTCGGCTCGCCGCCTTTTTCTTTGCCTGCGTGAGATGCTAGGCGCAGTTCGGCTTTGCGTAGGGGAAGGGGTGTCGAAGAGTTGATGGATCAACTGCCTTATCGCCTCAGTCCAGCGCTTGACGCCGAGCTGCTTGCTGGGCGGTTTGCCGCCACCGGGCGGCTTCACGTCGCCGATTTCCTCGCGCCCGAGGATGCCGAGCGTCTCCACGCGTATCTCCGCGCCAGTCAGGATTGGCGCCTGGTCGTCAATCAGGCTGAAAAGCTTTTTGAACTGGATCGTGCGGCGCAGGCGGCTCTAACTTCCGAAGCGCGGGGACGCCTCACGGCCGCGGTGCACGCTGCCGCCCGCTATGGTTTTCAATATCAATATGAATCAATCCGTGTTCCGGACGAGGAAGAGGCCCGGCTTGCCGCGCCCGACCCGTTGAACCTCTTTGCCGCCTTTTTGTCTTCCCCGGCGGTGATTGACCTGCTCCGCAGGATCACCGGCTGCGAGGGCATCCAGTTTGCCGACGCGCAAGCGACCGCTTACGGGCTTGGTCACTTTCTCACCGCGCACGATGATGAAGTAGCGGGCAAGAACAGGTTCGCTGCCTACGTCTTCAACCTCACGCCACGCTGGCGGATCGACTGGGGCGGGCTGCTCGCCTTTCAGAGGGGCGACGGCCATGTTGCCGAGGCGTTCACGCCGAGCTTCAACGCGCTGAACCTGTTTCGCGTCCCCCAGCCGCACTGCGTCACCATGGTGGCGCCGTTCGCCGCCGCCCGGCGCTACTCCGTTACGGGCTGGCTGCGCGGTCGCTAAGGCGCTTCCGGCCGCGGGTGCCGCGCAGCAGCCAGGCCAGCGGCGCGCCGGATGCGAGCTCCGGCATAATCCGGGGATCGCCCATGGCGAACCCGCTCTCGGCCAGTTCCCCCGCCAGCGCGGCAATGCCTGCTTCGTCCCGCGCTGCTATTTCCATCAGCGTCAGCCGCTGCACTTCGCCTTCCGCCTCAAGTCTGAGGTCGCCGAGCATGGCCACGGCCTCGCCTGGTGCGCCGCGGCCGTGCTCCAGTCGCTGCAAAATGCCCATGGCTAGCTCGGGTGCCGCGCTTTGGCCGGGGAACAGCTGCTGTGCCTCCACGACCGCCGCACGGAAATACGGCGGAACAGCAAGTCCGGCGCGCAGCCCGGTTGCCGCGAAAGCCTGCGCTTTCTCCAATATGCCGCCGGGGGCAAGCGCCCACCGCAACGCTTCACGCCGCACCATGTTGTGCGAAACCAAAGGCCCACCGCGATGATGGATCATCAACAAAAGCGCGCCGCCCTCGTGCACCACCCGCGCTAGCTCCCCCGCGGCTGCCGCGGTGCTCCCATATTCGTAACCGAACTGGCTGATCGCCGCGGCAAAGCTTTTGTCGGCAAAGGGCAGGTCTTCCATTCCTACCCCGCCTTGCAGCTTTACGCCCGGCGGAGCGGAGGGAAGCGTGCGGGCCAGGTCAACCCCGAGCGGCTTCAGGTCGCGGCGCTCAGCCACGAGGATCGCCGCCGCCGCGCCGCTACCCGTTCCGAGGTCGATCACTTTGGCACCGCGCGGCAGTTCGCGGGCAAATCCGCGCCAGACTGCAGCCTGGGCGGCGGCCACCGGACCGTGCGCGTCCGGAACGCAGCCGCGGCCTCCGCGCGCCGCGCTGGTGCTCCAATAACGCTGCCACGCCGCCGTTCCGCTCACCGGGCGCTCACGTCGAATGCCGCCGTCAGCCGCTCGCCGGCGGCAAAGGGGCGCGTACCGTGGTAAAGGTAGCTCGGAAACAAAGCGAGCCTGCCGGGGGCCGGCTCGATCCTCGCCAAAGGCGCAAGCGGCAGATCGACACCGTGCGGAGGACCGCCCACTTCAAGCCACCCTTCCAATGGCGCGCTCGGTTGCGGAACCACGAAGTAACAAGCCGACGACACAAGGCCCCTGGAATGAAAGTGGGCGATGTGAAACCCACCGCCGGTGAGACGCACCGACCAGGAACCGACGATGCGCGGCCGCTGCGACCGGTGGCGAAGAAGCGGGTGGGCGGGATCTTCCCGCGGCAAACCACCCCAATATGCCGTCACCGCTCGTGCCACAAAACTGCGCAGCAGCCGGATTTCGGGCTCCTCGCGTGCAAACAACGCGCCGCGCGTCTGGGTACCGCCGCGCAGCGACTGGCCGATCGGGTGGGCGCGGGTCCGGTGCAGGCCCCGCAGCAGGGCTGCAACTGTTTCGATCTGGCCAGGATCGAGTCCAAGCGATGTGCTGCAAATCAGCCCCGGTTGCTCGCTCAGCCAAACGGAGCGGGGATCGGCGGCGATGCGCCACAGGATGCTGGTCAGCGCCCAGGCCGCGACATCGTGCGGGGCCTCGTCTCGGGCCAGATCAACCAGCCGTGACGCTTGCGCGTAGTCGCCGTGCCGCAGCCAGTGCCGCGCCGCTAAAGTCAGCCGGTTCGGCAGATTGTTCGGCAGGCGGGCAAACAAGCCACCCGCCCGATCGATGTCGCCCGCTTCGGAAGCGTGATGTGCCTCCGCCAGCATCAGCGCGCCGTCGTCGCCGGCGGCCTTGCGTCCAGCCGCGGCCGCGTCCGCTGCCCGCGCGTGGAGATCGGCTGCGCCAAGCGCGGTGGCGTAGGCTGTCCACAGCGCGCGGTGGCCGGGTGCTTCGGCAAGCCGTTGCTCCATGGCGCGTGTGAATGCTTCTCCTTCACCCGCTTCCCAGCGCATCCGGGCCAAGGCCGCCTGGCCTTCGATCCAGTCCGGCTGCCTGGCAACCGCGGCGGCAAGCGCTTCAACGCCACCCGGCTTTCCTTCCGCTTCAAGCGCTTCGGCCAGGCCAAGTTGAAGTTCCGGTGCGTTCGGCACGGCGGAAAGGGCCCGCCGGTAGAAGAGGGAGGCATCCTCCTCGCCCCGCTCCATTGCCACCCGCGCGCGGCCATGCAGCGCCAGCGGGCGGGCGGGATCGATGCGCAGTGCCGCGTCGTAGGATGAAGCCGCCTCGGCCAAGCGCTCCAGGTCGCGCAGCACGCTTCCGCGCGCCGACAAGGTACGCGCGTCCGCGGGCCGCTGCGCCATCACCTGGTCCAGATCGGCGAGCGCCTCTTCGTTCCGCCCCAGCTTCTGCAACAGCAAAGCCCTGTTGAATCGCGCTTCAACGAAGCGGCTATCGGCGCGCAACGCCTGGCCGTAGACAACAAGCGCGTCCTCCCCCGCGTCTCCCTCGGCGAGAAGGTTGGCGTAATTGACCAGCAGCTGCGGGTCGTTCGGCGCAAGCCGCACCGCCCGCTCGAATGCAGCGCGCGCCGCGTCGCGCGCGCCGCTTTTCTTCTCCACCAGTGCCAGCAAGTGAAGCACCGCCGGGTGATCGCCGGCCACCTGCTGGACACGCCCGATCGCGCCGCGGGCAACGTCCAGCTGCCCCGCCTGAAAGGCGCGTTCCGCTTGGGCAAACAGGCTGGCGGGGTCGGTCATCGCGTCTTCGATGCCCCGCCGCCGCCTGTCTGTCCAGCAACCCCGTGCCGGCTCAGGCCGCTGCCGCCACCGCTTCAACCGGCGCCAGGATCAGGCGCCCGTCGCCTTCTTCCACCCTCAAGGTCTGGCCGTCGACGATTTCGCCGCGCAGGATGGCGTCGGCGAGCGGATCCTGCAGATATTTCTGCACCGCACGCTTCAAGGGCCGAGCGCCGTAGACCGGATCGTAGCCCACCCGGCCGAGCCAGGCGCGGGCGCTGTCGGTCAGTTCCAGCACGATCTTGCGGTCGGCGAGCAGCTTGCCCACCCGCTTCACCTGGATGTCGACGATCGGGCCCATGTGCTCGGCGTAGAGGCGGTGGAACAGGATCACCTCGTCCAAACGGTTGAGGAATTCGGGCCGGAAATGGCCGCGCACGATTTCCATCACCTGCGGCTCGACATCCTCCACTTTCTGCCCGTCGGCGAGACCGGTGAGATATTGGCTGCCGAGGTTCGACGTCAGGATGATGATCGTGTTGGTGAAATCCACCGTACGCCCTTGGCCGTCGGTCAGCCGCCCATCGTCGAGCACCTGGAGGAGGATGTTGAACACGTCGCCATGCGCCTTTTCCACCTCGTCGAACAGCACGACCTGGTAGGGCCGCCGCCTAACCGCTTCGGTCAGCACGCCGCCTTCTTCATAGCCGACATAGCCCGGAGGCGCGCCGATCAGGCGGGCGACCGAATGCTTCTCCATGAACTCCGACATGTCGATCCGCACCATTGCGGTTGCGTCGTCGAACAGGAATTCGGCGAGGCTCTTGGTCAGCTCGGTCTTGCCGACCCCCGTTGGGCCGAGGAACAGGAACGAGCCCAAGGGCCGGTTCGGGTCCTGTAGCCCCGCGCGGGAGCGGCGAATGGCGGTAGAGACGGCCTTCACCGCCTCCTCCTGGCCGATGACGCGCTTGCCGAGCAGTTCCTCCATCTGGAGGAGCTTGGCGCGCTCGCCTTCCAGCATCCGCTCCATCGGAATGCCGGTCCAGCGCGCAACCACGCCGGCAATATCCTCGGGCGTCACTTCCTCGCGAAGCATTGCCGTCTGGCTGACCGCCTGCGCTTCGGCGAGCTGCTTTTCGAGACCGGGAATGCGCCCGTATTGAAGCTCGCCGGCCTTCGCGAGATCGCCGGCGCGCTGCGCCTGCTCAAGCTCCAGCCGGGCCGCGTCGAGCTGCTCCTTGAGCTTGCCCTCCGCAGCGATCTTCTCCTTTTCGCCCTGCCAGCGCTGGGTGAGCTCGGCCGATTGCTGCTCGAGGTTGGCGAGCTGCTCCTCGATCACCTTCAGCCGCTCCTTGGAGCCGCGGTCGCTTTCCTTTTTCAGCGCTTCCCGTTCGATCTTGAGCTGAATGATCCGCCGGTCGAGATTCTCGATCTCCTCCGGTTTCGATTCCACCTCCATCCGCAGCCGCGAGGCGGCTTCGTCCATCAGGTCGATCGCCTTGTCGGGCAGGAAGCGATCGGTGATGTAGCGGTTGGAAAGCGTCGCCGCCGCGACCAGCGCACCGTCGGTAATCCTGACGCCGTGGTGAAGCTCGTATTTCTCCTTCAGCCCGCGCAGGATGGAAATCGTGTCCTCCACCGTCGGCTCGCCGATGAAGACGGGCTGGAAGCGCCGCTGCAGCGCCGGGTCCTTTTCGACATGCTTTTGATATTCGTCGAGCGTGGTGGCGCCGATGCAGTGCAGCTCGCCGCGCGCCAAAGCGGGCTTCAACAGGTTCGACGCGTCCATCGCGCCTTCGCCTTTGCCGGCGCCGATCAGCGTGTGCATCTCGTCGATGAACAGGACGATGTCGCCCTCGGCCTGCTTCACCTCGTCGAGCACGCCCTTCAGCCGTTCCTCGAACTCGCCGCGATATTTTGCGCCGGCGATCAGCGAGCCCATGTCGAGCGACATCAGCTTCCGGTCCTTGAGGCTGTCCGGCACGTCCCCGTTGGCGATGCGCAGCGCGAGGCCCTCGGCGATCGCGGTCTTGCCGACGCCCGGCTCGCCGATCAGCACCGGGTTGTTCTTGGTGCGGCGGGCAAGGATCTGCACGGTGCGGCGAATTTCCTCGTCGCGGCCGATCACCGGATCGAGCTTGCCGTCGCGGGCCGCCTGGGTCAGGTCGCGCGCGAACTTCTTCAGCGCGTCGTAGCGGTCCTCGGCCGATTGCGTGTCCGCCGTCCGCCCACCGCGAAGCTCGTTGATCGCGGCGTTGAGCGCGTCCGCCTTCACCCCCGCATCGGCCAGCGCCTTGCCTGCATCGACGTTGGGTGACAGCACAAGCGCAAGCAGCAGCCGCTCGACCGTGACGTAACTGTCGCCGGCCTTCTGCGCGACCTGCTCCGCGGTATCGAGGACGCGGATCGTCTCTCCGTCGAGGCTCGGAGCCTGCGTCGCACCAGCGCCGGACACGACCGGGATCTTGGCCAAAGCCTCCTCGCACTCCCGCCGCGCCGCGTCGCTTGAGCCGCCGGCGCGGGCGATGAGGCCCGAAGCCATGCCCTGATCGTCTTCCAGCAGGGCCTTCAGCAGGTGGGCGGGCGCGATGCGCTGGTGGTTCGCCCGCGCCGCAACCGTTTGCGCCGCCTGCAAGAAGCCGCGCGCCCGGTCGGTGAATTTCTCAAGGTTCATGTTGATCCTCCTGACGCGGGATGTAGTGTTGCATTATGGCAACACAAGAGGTCCGTCCGGACCAACCGGCGGGGGCGGGGCAGGGGGCGCGTCGCCGCTTTCAAGAACCTCATGCTTGTCCTCCTCCAGGTACAAGCGCCGGATCAGAACCAGGACGACGATGGTCAGCGGCGTCGCAAGCAGGACGCCCGCGACCCCGAACAATATGCCGGCCGCGATGATGCCGAAGATCGTCACCGCCGGCGGCAGGTCCACCATTTTGTTCTGAAGCAAGGGCATGACGAGGTTGCCCTGAAGCTGCTGCACCGCGATCAGCACGCCGATGGTCCACAGCCCGGTATCGGTGCCTTGGCCGAAGCCGAGCACGATTGCTGGAATGCCCGCAACCAGGATGCCGAGATAGGGCACGAATTCCGCAAGACCCGCGACCAGTCCGATTGCCCAAGCGGCGGGCACGCCGGCAAGCCAGAGGCCGAGCCCGGTAGCGATGCCGACGAACACCATCCCCAGGGCCTGACCCTTGAGCCAATTGCCGAGCGAAATGGTGATTGCGTCCAGAGTCTCCGCCGCCGGTGCGCGCACCTTGGTGGGGATCAGGCGGAGGAGGCCGCCGGCGTACAGCGTCGGCTGCGCTGCAAGGTAAAGGCCGCCGATCAGCACGATGGCGAGGCCGGAAATTGCGCCGCCGACTGCCGCGAGCGCACTGGTGACAGTGTTGACGATCGCCTGTCCGCTCGGCGCTACGCCCTGCGCACGCTCAATGATCGCCGCCCCAATCCGTGAATTGGAAAGCCGTGCCTGCACGTCCGCCCATGCGGCCGGGAGACGGGTGGCGAGCTCGGCGAACTCGGCCTGCAAAGTCGCGCCGAAGAAAGCGAAGGCGCCGACGATCAGCCCCAACAGCGCAAGCACCGTCAGCCCAAGCGCCACCGCGAAGGGTAGGCGGCTATGCTGGCGAAGCTTGTTGGTGATGGTGAGCAGGATCAGCGACACCAGCGAGCAGGCGAACAGCAGCAACAGCAGATCGACCAGCACCCACAGCAGATAGGCGGCGGTAAAGGTGGCGATCACCACCAAGGTGGCGCGAAACACTCTGCGTTCGAAAGTGTCGCGGACCCGCGGTGCGGCCGTTTCGTCCCGCGTGATCATTTCCGATTGTTCGGCAAAATTGGACATGGCTAAGCGGGCGCCTCCGATGGGTATCGCCCAAGCAATGCCTCAGAACCGCGGGGGCGGCAAACACCCGTTCGCCGCCCCTGCCTGATTTAGCGCGCCGCCTTGCCCGCGTTCGGCGCAAGCGTCTTCCCGAAGAAGCTGTCGGCGTACCACCGCGGCGCTTCCGGTGCGTTGGCAAGCTCGCTTGCGATCAGGTAATTGATCTGGGCGAACTTGGCGCCGGCCTTCCAGTCGAACGGCAGCTTCAGATCGTCGCTCGGCTTGTGGTAATCGGTGGCCAGAAAGCCGGTGAACTTCTCCTGCCCGCCATTGGCGAAGCCGGTCATCAGGAACACGGCCGGAATGCCTTCCTGCACGAAGCGATAATGGTCTGACCGGGTGAACAATCCTTCCTGCGGAAGCGGGTCCGGAGTGAGCTTGACGCCTATCTTGCCCGCCGCGCGCTCGACGATGGCACCCATGGTGCTGTGCTCGGCGCCGAAGGCGATCACGTCCTGAAAGTCGTACAGCAACACCGGCATGTCGAGGTTGACGACGCCGACCACCTTGCCGTTGCCGAGTACCGGGTTGCGGGCGAGATATTGCGCGCCCTGAAGCCCGTCTTCTTCCGCCGTAACCGCCGCGAGCAGGATCGAGCGCTTGGGCCGGTTGCCGCTTTCCTGCATCGCGCGGGCGACTTCCAGCAGCGTGGCGACGCCGGTTGAATTGTCCATCGCGCCGTTGTGGATCTTGTCGTCGCCCTCGGCTTCGTGGACGCCCAATCCGTCGAGATGCGCCATCAGCAGCACATATTCGTTGGCCAGAGCCGGATCGGAGCCGGGAATGATGCCGAGCACGTTCGGGCTGGTGGTGCGGGAAACGCTGCTGGTCTGCTCGATGCGGACCTTGGGCTTGAGGGCGAAGCCCTTGATCGGCCCCTTTGTCGCCGCTTGCGCCTGGATTTGTGCGAAAGAGCGCGGCGCGCCGGCGAACAGGGCTTCGGCCGCAGCCGTGTCGAGGGTGGCGCGGGCGCGGATGCCGGGCGAGGCGCTGAACGGCTGCCCGTCGGGGCCGACCCAGGTCAAAGCGGGATCGTTGCCGCCCTGCGCCATTCGGGCCCAGGGACGGCGCGTCGCTTCCTCGGCGGTGCGCAGCATGATGATCCCGACGGCTCCGTTGGCGGACGCCATGCGGCGCTTGTCGCTGTTGGTATGGGCGGCGACATCGCTGGGTAGGCCCTTGGGCGTGCCGCCGAACATGGCGACGATTTTGCCCTTCACGTCCAGACCCTTGTAGTCGTTCATGCCGAGCGCCGGGCTGTCGATGCCGTAGCCGACGAACACCACCGGCGCTTCCACCGCCTGCGCGCCTTCGGCCGGCGACGGGGCAACCAGCACCGCGCTGCGGTTGGCAAAGCTTTTGCCGCCGATCGTCACGCTGCCGGCACCGTCGACCAGCTTGTGCTGAAGGAAAGGCACCTGCTGGTACCAGCCATCCTTGCCGCCTGGCTTGAGGCCGAGCCCTTCGAACTGGGTCGCAACGTAAAGCGCGCCAAGCTCATAGCCGCGGCTGCCGGCGTCGCGGCCTTCCAAAAGGTCGTCGCCGAGAAAGGCGACATGCGAGCGAAAGGCTTCAGGGGTGAAAACCGGCGTTTCACCGGTTTGCGCGGAAGCGGCGGCGGCGAGCGACAAGGCGGCGGTGGCGGCGAAGAGCTTGAAGTGCATCGGTTATCCCATATCCGGGTGGCTGGTGGGGGTGACCTATAGCAGAGGATCGCGGGCGCGGAAGCGACTGCTATTGCTCTGTTTTCATTGGGCGTTGCGCGCCGCCGCGCAGCCTCTATGGTGCGCCCAAACAAGACTCAAAAGGGGATGTTTCATGCGCCGCTCGCTTCTTTCGCTCACCATGGTTTCGGCGCTTGCGCTGACGGCTTGCTCCACCACCGCGCCCGCCGACGGACCGGCCATGGCTTCCGATGCCGCGCCGGCCTCGGCCCGCGGTCCCGCCAAGGCGGCGCCGGTCAGCCAGCTCGTCCAGCAAGTGGACATTCCGTATGAAAGCTTCACCCTCGACAACGGTTTGACGGTTCTCGTCCATGAGGATCGCAAGGCGCCGGTTGTCGCCGTGTCCGTTTGGTACAATGTCGGGTCAAAGGACGAGCCCAAGGGCAAGACCGGCTTTGCCCACCTGTTCGAACACATCATGTTCAACGGGTCGGAAAACTCGCCGGGCGACTTCTTCGAGCCGCTGCAGCAGATCGGCGCGACCGATTATAACGGCACCACCAATTTCGACCGCACCAACTATTTCCAGACAGTGCCGACCGCGGCAGTCGAGCGCGCGCTGTTCCTGGAATCCGACCGCATGGGCCACCTGCTCGGCGCGGTGACGCAGGAAAAGCTCACCAACCAGATCGGCGTCGTTCAGAACGAAAAGCGCCAGGGCGACAACCGTCCCGGCGGCCTCGTCTTCTACAAGCTGCTCGAGGAAATCTTCCCGGAAGGCCATCCCTACCGCCACTCGGTGATCGGCTCGATGTCCGACCTCGACTCCGCCACGCTTGAAGACATCAAGACCTGGTTCCGCGACAAATACGGCCCGAACAATTCGGTGCTGGTCCTCGCCGGCGACATCAGCGCCGCCCAGGCGCGGCCGCTGGTTCAGAAATATTTCGGCGACATCAAGCGCGGCCCCGTGAACAACCCGGCCAAAGCCGACGTGCCGACCCTGTCCGCCACCAAGAACGTGGTCATGAAGGACCGCGTCGCCGCCACCAGCGTGTCGCGCTACTGGCCGGTCCCCGGCATGCTGGACGAGCAGATGGTCGCGCTCGACATCGCCGGCTCGGTGCTCGGCGGCCTCTCTTCCTCGCGGCTCGATAACGCCCTCGTGCGCGACGAGAAGATTGCCGTCGGCGTCAGCGCCGGCCTCACCCCGCTGCAGCGCGTCGGCCTCTTCTCGGTCACCGCGACGGTGAAGCCGGGTGTCGATCCCGCCCTCGTTGAGCGCCGCCTCGACGAAATCGTTGCGAAGTTCATCGCCGAAGGCCCGACGGAAGCCGAGCTTCAGCGCGCGGCCACTCAGGAAATCTCCGGCCGCATCAAGGGCCTGGAACAGGTCGGCGGCTTCGGCGGCAAGGCCGTGGCGCTTGCCGAAGGGCAGATCTACGCAAATGACCCACTTTACTACAAGAAGACGCTCGCCACCTACGCCCGCACCACCCCGGCGCAGGTCCGCAGCGCCATGCAGAAGTGGCTTGCCCGCCCGGCGCTGAACCTCACGCTCGCCCCAGGCGAACGCGAAGCCTATGAGGAGGCCAAGGCCCCCGCCAAGGCGCCTACCGCCGCCAAGGCGCCGACCGC
The DNA here is from genome assembly GCA_036399095.1 of Allosphingosinicella sp. Classification (GTDB taxonomy): domain Bacteria; phylum Pseudomonadota; class Alphaproteobacteria; order Sphingomonadales; family Sphingomonadaceae; genus Allosphingosinicella. The sequence continues at coordinate 78,048 of DASWNT010000006.1, read as the reverse complement.
CACCCCCGATCCCAAGACGTTCAAGCGGCAGATGCCGCCGGTCGACAACCTCACCGGCCTCGACTTCCCTGATGTCGAGCATGCGACGCTCTCCAACGGCGTCAAGGTTCACTACGCCCAGCGTACCGCCGTGCCGACCGCCCGCATCGCTTTGTCGTTCGACGCCGGCTCGGCCGCCGATCCGGTCAATGCACGCGGCACGCAGGGGCTGATGCTAGGCCTGATCGACGAAGGCACCACAACCAAGTCGTCGGTGCAGATCGCCGAGGAGCAGGAGCGCCTGGGCGCCAACATCTCCGCCAATGCGTCGATCGACCGCACCACCGTCAGCCTCTCGGCCTTGACACCGAACCTGGCGCCGTCGCTCGATCTGCTCGCCGACGTGGTCCGCAACCCGGCATTCGCGCCGGCGGAAGTGGAGCGCGTCAAGGCGCAGACGCTGACCGGCATTGCCCAGGAAATGAAGGAGCCGAACAGCATGGCCGCCCGCCTGCTGCCGACGCTTCTCTACGGCCCCCAGCATCCTTATGCCACGGTCGGCACCGGCGATCCGGCGGCCGTTGCGCGGCTGACCCGCGACGATCTGGTCGCCTTCAAGGAAAGCTGGCTTCGTCCCGACAATCTCGAAATCTTCGCGGTTGCCGACATCCCGCTCGCCCAGCTCCTGCCGATGCTGGAGGCCCGCTTCGGCAAGTGGCAGGCTCCCGCCGCGCCCAAGGGCGTGAAGAGCTTCGCCGCCGCAATCCCCGCCGCCCAGCCTCGCGTCGTGCTGATCGACCGTCCGGGTTCGCCCCAGTCGGTGATCTACGGCGGCGTCGTCACCCCGTATAAGGGTAATGAGGATCTGGTCGACTTCACCTCGGCCAACGACATCCTCGGCGGCAACTTCCTGTCCCGCATCAACATGGACCTGCGGGAAACCAAGGGCTGGTCCTATGGCGTGCGCGGTTCGGTGCAGCGCGCGGTGGAGGCGGTGCCCTACATCATCTCCGCGCCGGTTCAGGCTGACCGTACCGGCGACTCGCTCGCAGCGTTGATGAGCAACATCAACGAGTTCGTCGCGTCCAAGGGCGTGACGCAGGAAGAGCTCGCCCGCACGATCAGCAACAACGTCCGCAGCTTGCCCGGCAGCTTTGAAACCTCCGCGGCGGTTTTGAATGCAATGCAGACCAACGCCCTCTACGGCCGTCCGGACAATTATTACGAAACCCTGGCCGGCATCTACGAAGCGCAGACCACCGCCAAGCTCGACGCCGCAGCGCGCCGGGCGATCAACCCGAAGAACTTCGTGTGGGTCGTGGTCGGCGAAGCCGCCAAGGTGCAGCCGCAGCTCGCCAAGCTCGGCATCCCGGTTGAAGTCCGCGCCGCCGACCCAAGCGGCGTTCCGGGCGCTCCGGCCGGCTCGCGCTAAGCTTAAGTCGACTAAAGGAGCCGCTCGCCACACCGGCGGGCGGCTCTTACTTTATTCGCGTAACATGGCCCATCTTGCGGCCGGGGCGGCCTTCGCCCTTGCCGTAGAGGTGGAGATGGGCGCCCGGCTCGCGCAGAAGCGCCTGCCACTCCGCCACGTCCGAGCCGAGCAGGTTGCGCATCTCCACCCGCTCCGCCGTCAGATCGGTCGCGCCGAGCGGCAGGCCGCAGATCGCCCGGATGTGGTTTTCGAACTGGGAGGTGCGCGCGCCCTCGATCGTCCAATGGCCGCTGTTATGAACCCGCGGCGCCATTTCGTTGAAGATCGCGCCGTCCGCTGTGGCGAAGAATTCCAGCGTCAACAGCCCCACATGGCCGAGCGCGTCCGCGACTTTGCGGGCAAGCGGTTCCGCCTCGGCGATTGCATCCGCAAGGTCCGCCCCGGCCGGCACGGTTGAGCGCGCTAGGATGCCACCCTGATGCTCGTTGCGCGGCACCGGCCAGGTGACCGTCTCTCCGTCGGCGCCTCGGCAGAGCAGGATCGAAAATTCTGCCGTGAAATCCACAAAGGCTTCCAGGATCGAAGGCGCGCCGCGCACCGCCTCCCAAGCCGCGTCCGCCGCGCCCGGCGTCATGATCCGCGCTTGGCCCTTGCCGTCATAGCCGAAGCGGCGGGTCTTGAGCACCGCGGGGGTGCCGACCTCGGCTAGCGCGCGCTCCAGCGCCTCGCGGCTGGAAATGGCGGCGAAGCGGGGAGGGCGGGCGCCGAGGCTCGCCGCAAACTCCTTTTCCACGATGCGGTCCTGCGCGGTCTCGAGGGAGCGGCGCGGCGGGAACAGCGGTGCCTCGGCGGCAAGCGCCGACAATGCGCCCGCCGGGATATTCTCGAACTCGTAGGTGGCAACATCGACGCTTCGTCCAAATGCAGCGAGCTTTTCCTCGTCGTCCCAGGCGCCGCGGGTGAAGGAGGCGGAAACTTCCGCGGCAGGCGGCGCTTCGTCGGGCGCGTAGATGTGGCAGCGATAGCCGAGCTGCGCCGCCGCCATGGCCAGCATCCGGCCAAGCTGGCCGCCGCCGACGATGCCGATGCTGGAGCCGGGCGGGACGATCATTCGGGGCTTTCGGGGATCGAGTCCGTCTGCCGCTGCCGCCAATCCTCGAGCCGCCCGGCAAGCGCCTCGTCGTGCACGGCCAGGATCGCGGCGGCAAGCAGCCCGGCATTGGCCGCCCCCGCTTTGCCGATCGCCAGCGTGCCGACCGGAATACCCGCCGGCATCTGCACGATGGAGAGGAGACTATCCATTCCGGACAAAGCCTTCGACTCCACCGGCACGCCAAGCACGGGCAGGCGCGTCATCGACGCCGCCATGCCCGGCAAATGCGCCGCCCCGCCCGCGCCCGCAACGATCACCTTGAGTCCACGTCCGGCGGCGCCCTTGGCATAATCGAACAAGCGGTCGGGGGTGCGGTGGGCGGAAACGATCTGGGTCTCATGCGGCACGTGGAGCGCGTCGAGGATTTCGGCGGCGTGGCGCATCGTCTCCCAATCGGAAGCGCTGCCCATGATGATCCCGACGTCGGCCATGCCCCACCTGTCTCTTCCGGCGTGAGCCTCCCTCTAGCCGCGCCTTTGCCGCCTGTTAACCCCTGCGCGGGTAAAGCGGCGGCCATGAAAGAACAGGCTCCCCAAGACTTCCTTCCCGCTGCCGACGCGGCCGCGGAGAACGCGATCCTCCGTGCAGCACTCGCCGATGCGCATCGCCGTTTGCGCGACTATGAGGAGCAGAGCGAAACCGACCCGCTCACCGGCCTTGCCGACGCACGGCGCTTCGCCCGTGCGCTTGAGCGGGTTGCAGGAGTCGCCGGCCGCCACGGCACGAGCGCGGCGATTCTCGCAATTGAGCTTCAGTGTATCGGCGACATCGAAGCCGCGCATGGCGAACCGGGCCGCGACGCCGCCCTGGTCCACCTGGCGCGCACCCTATCCGGCCTGATCCGCACCACCGATCTCCTCGCCCGCACCGGCGCGGCGGAGTTCGGCCTGATCCTCGATCACCTCGATCACGACAGCGCCATCGACACCGCGGAGCGGCTCGGCCGCTGCATCGCCGCCGCGCCGCTGGAACTCGGCAACGCGACAATCCGCCTCAGCGCGGTTGTCGCCGCCACCGCGCTACTCCCCGGCGACAGCGCGCCGGACGTGCTGCTGCGCTGCGCCCGCAACCTCGCACTCGCCCGAAGCGAGCGTTAAAGGACGTATTTGCTAAGGTCGGTGTTGCGCGCCACTTCGGCGAGCTGCCGGTCGACATAAGCGCCGTCTACCGTCACCGTTTCGCCGCGGCGTTCCTCCGCTTCGTAGCTGACGTCTTCCAGCAGCTTCTCGAGCACGGTCGACAGCCGCCGAGCGCCGATATTTTCGATCTGCGAATTAACCTCCGCCGCGATCCGGGCGATTGCGCGGATGCCGTCGTCGGTGAAGCGCACCTCGACGCCCTCCGTCGCGATCAGCGCCCGATATTGCTCGGTCAGGCTTGCTTCGGTGTCGGACAGGATCCGCACGAAGTCGGCTTCGGTGAGCGCCTTCAGCTCCACCCGGATCGGCAACCGCCCCTGCAGCTCGGGCAGGAGATCGGACGGCTTCGCGACGTGGAAGGCGCCCGACGCGATGAACAGGATGTGGTCCGTCTTCATCGGGCCGTATTTGGTCGCCACCGTCGTGCCTTCGATCAGCGGCAACAGGTCGCGTTGAACCCCTTCGCGGCTCACCGATCCGCCGCGCACGTCCGACACCGCGATCTTGTCGATCTCGTCCAGGAACACGATGCCATTGGCTTCCGCGTCGGCAAGCGCGGTGCGGGTAACATCGTCCTGGTCGAGGCGCTTGTCGGCTTCTTCCTCGATCAGCCGCTCCCACGCTTCGCGCACCTTCAGGCGGCGGCGCTTCTTGTTCTGCTGCCCGAGCGCTTTCGACATCATGTCGGACAGGTTGATCATGCCGACCTGGCCGCCCATGCCGGGGATCTCGAACGGCGCGGCGGGGGTGTCGGCAACTTCCAGTTCGATCTCGCTATTGTCGAGATGCCCTTCGCGAAAGCGCTGGCGGAAGCTTTCCCGCGTCGCCTCGCTCGCCCCCTTGCCGGTGAGCGCATCGAGCAGCCGCTCGAGCGCCGCCTGCTCGGCCGCTTCGCGCACCGCCACCCGCCGCCGCTCCTTTTCGAGCCGCACCGCTTCCTCGACAAGGTCGCGGGCGATCTGCTCGACGTCGCGGCCGACATAGCCGACTTCGGTGAACTTGGTCGCTTCCACCTTCACGAACGGCGCGTCGGCAAGCTTGGCGAGGCGCCGCGAAATCTCTGTCTTGCCGCAGCCGGTGGGGCCGATCATCAGGATGTTCTTGGGCGTCACTTCCTCGCGCAGCTTCTCGGGAAGATGCTGCCGGCGCCAGCGGTTGCGCAGCGCCACGGCAACCGCCCGCTTCGCTTCGGTCTGCCCGACGATATGCGCGTCGAGGGCGGCAACCACCGCCTTGGGAGTAAGATCGTCGTTCATGAGGTGAGGTGCTGCCCGTGGATTGTTCTTCCACCGCTAGATGGCGCGGGCGAAAGTCTATTCAAGCGGCGGGCGCCGGCTCCAATAAGCCTTGGGCGCCGGGCTCAAAAGGAAGGGCGGCCCCGGAGAAGCTTCCGCTCCCCGGGACCGCCCCATCGGGTTGAAGACGTCCGGCCTAAAGAACGAAGTCGCTGATCGTCAGTGGCGCGTTGTCCGTTCGGATGACGTTGAGCGTGAAATCGGCCTGGCCGTCGCCGTTCACGTCGCCGGAAACGGTCCACAAGTTGGTTTGGGCGTCGAAGGTCGCCCGCACCTGTCCCGCGGCGGTGAAGGTCTCGGATCCGATGAAGGTGAAGGCCTGGTTTCCGCCGGCGCTGCTATTGGCATCGATGGTGGACAGATCGATCCTGTCGCCGCTGGTGAAATCCAGGATCGTGTCGGTGCTTGCGGACGTGGAATCGGTGACGTTCTCGAACCAGAAATAGTCCCGCCCCGCGCCGCCGTGCAGCTGATCCGCACCGGCGCCGCCGATCAGCGTGTCCTTGCCGTCATTGCCGAACAACTGGTCGTCTCCGGCACCCGCTTTGACGTAATCGTTCTTTGCGCCGCCCTTGATGATGTCGTTACCCGCGCCGGCGAGCACGCTCACCACGCCCTCGGTGACCGCCGACGCATCGAAGGTCAGCTTCTCGTTCGCCTTCAACGATGCAGCCGCGACCTGGAAACCGGCCGTTGACACGTTTCCGGCGGCCAGAGTGAGGTTGTAGTTGAAGGCGTCGGGCCCGACGAGCGAGCCGCTTAGGAGCTGCAGCATCTCCACGCCCGACATGCCGGCCGACGTAAAGGTCATGCCGTCGCTATAATCTCCGAGCAGGACGATGCGGTCGTAACCGCCGCCGCCATTGATCGTGTCCTGCGCCGTGAGCGCGTCGCCGAAATAGATGAAATCGTCACCCTCGCCGGCAATCACCGTGTCGTTGCCGCCGCCTTCATGAACAATGATCCGGTCGTTGCCGGCACCGCTGGTCATCACATTGTTGGCGCTGTTGCCCCACAAAGTGTCGTTGCCGTCGCCGGTGGTGGCGTTTTCGATCACCACACCGTTGGCGATCGTGAAGCCGCCGAAGATGCCGTAGGCGTAGGACATGTAGCCGCCGCCGCCGACTTCATATTTCAAGGTCGCCTGGCGAAGATCGATGGTTGTGTCCTTGGTGCCGGAGTAAGTGATCGTGTCGATCCCGCCGGCGTCCCAGATCGAATAATAAAAGGTGCCGGGGGCGTTGACGTCCTTGAGAACATAGGTGTCGTCGCCGGTCGCCCATTCCTCGTTGACGCCATATTTGTCCTGGATGACGGCGATGTCGAACGCCATCAGACCGCCCAGATAGCCGTAGCCGACATCGGTATCGGCATTGCCGTAAGGCGAAGTCTGCCACCCGTCCTCATAGGACATCATGGTGAACACGCCCTGGTTCAGATCGAAGTCGCCGGTTGTGTAATCGGCAACGGGGCCGTCCGAGGTGACGCCGTTCATGATGCCGGAGCGCCCGCCATTGTCGTGCGGGTGCGCCATTCCGTGGCCGTGGCCGAATTCGTGGATCAGGGTCACGAAGGAGAATCCGCCCTGGGCGAGGTTCACCGCGTTCCACCGCTCGTCACCCGAATTGAACTGGGCGAGACCCTCGTCCGGCTCGTCCGGCGGGCTCATCGAGCCGAGCAAAGACACGCCCGGTCCAGGGGTTCCTTGATAGGCAGCATAAGTGAAGTCCGCGGCGGCCCGGTCGGTTACGACGAGGTAAACGACATCGGCCGCCTTTTCGAACTCACCGAGCGCGGTGAGAACGGCGGCGCGCTCGAAGTCCTGCACGTCACGCAAGGTCAGAGTTGCCGGCGGAAGGCCGGGGCTCGCCGGATCCTCGATGGAGGTGATGATATCGCCTTGCTTGGCGAAGTAGATGGTGATGACGTTCTTGCCGGTGATGTCCTTGCCCTGCGCCGCGGCGAGAGCCGGTATGTCGACCAGGGACGTGTAAACCGGCGTTCCTTGCGCGTTGCCGGTCGGCACCGCGCCATTGTCGGCGGTGCCGCGCGTGCCTTCGTTTCCGTCGGGATTGCGCACCGTCACGTTCACGCGATTGACCTGGCTGCCCCAGTCCAACGAGTAGAGCGGGCTGTCGACATCGTAGAAGGGCGCGTACGCGCCTTCGTCGGCTTCCCTCACGAAATACTCATAATCGCCGACCAGTTCGCCGCCCGTGCCGTTCTCCGGGACCTGATCGAATGCGCGGAAATTGATGAAGTACGTGCCGGTAGCCTTCGCCTCAAAGGTCAGCAGCGCGTCGAGTCCGGAGGGGGTGTTGGGCCCGCCGCCGTCGGCGGTGGTCAGCAGCACGCCGTTGCTGTCGTAAATTTCGATCAGCGCGTCGGCGAGCGGCACGCCGCTGGGGCCGCCGGTTTTGGCGAACTGGCCGATCTCGTAGGTCTTTCCGGCCACGAGTGTGACCTTGAAGAAATCCTGGTCGCCCGGCAGGTTCAAGGTGGCGACGCCCGGCGCGTCGTCGACCGTGATGGTGGGGTTGCCCGGCGCAACGCCGATGCCGTTGCCGGCTTCGTCGGGCGTGATCCCGATCAGCCCCGTCGGCGTCAGGTCCACACCCCCAAGCTGGAAGCCGATCGGCGACACAGCCGCTGGCGCGAGCACGTCATAATATCCGCTGCCCGACGCCGCTGCGAAAAGGGCACCGCTGCTTGCCGCTTCGAAATGGGCGATCGGCACGCCAAGTTTGCGCGACCAGAAGCTGTTCACGAGGTCGGCGCTTTTTTCACAAATCCTGCACATGGGGCTTTGGCTCCTGAAGAATGGCGCGGGAATCGACCGGTTGTCAGCAGGGCTGAACCGTCCGCGCGAACGGGTGGTGGAAGGAGGACGCCAAAGAGCGGCCTGCCGGGGACACACAGGTAAAGGTGGGGGTGCGCGGGGAGCGCGCTGGATGGAATCCTGGCTTCAGGTCGGCAGTTCGATTGCCGGCATGCGAAGCCTTCAAATTCTCACCCCTTTGCGACGGCCCGCCGAACGGCAGGCTTAACAAAGCGTAAACCCAGCTTCTTCTTCTGGGTTCCCACGCTCGAGCGACGCATTGAAAATAAACGGCTTTCCTGCGCCGAGTCGAGCTATTCGCTCGGGCGGTCCGTTTGGTCGACGCTTTCCACGGTAAGGTTGCCGTTGGTGTAGACGCAGATTTCAGCGGCGATCTTCATGCCCTTGCGTGCGATGGTTTCCGCTTCTTCCTCATAGTCGAACAAAGCCGTCGCCGCGGCCAGGGCGAAGTTGCCGCCCGATCCGATCGCCGCGACCCCGTTCGCGGGTTCCAGCACGTCGCCATTGCCGGTGAGGATCAAAGTCACGTCCTTGTCGGCGACGATCATCATCGCTTCCAGATTGCGCAGGAACTTGTCGGTACGCCAATCCTTAGCGAGCTCCACCGCCGCCCGCATCAGTTGGCCATGGTGCTGCTCGAGCTTGCGCTCCAGCCGTTCAAACAAGGTAAAGGCATCGGCCGTCGCGCCGGCAAAGCCTGCAATCACCGATCCGTCGCCGATCCGGCGGACCTTGCGCGCGTTGGGCTTGATCACTGTGTGCTGCAACGACACCTGGCCGTCGCCGGCGATCACTGCCTTGCCGTTCTTGCGCACCGCCAGAATCGTCGTGCCGTGCCAGCTTTCCATGTCGCTCCCGTTCCTCTCCGTGAGGCGGTTATTTGGGTGGCTGAAGCGGCGCGCGCAATGCCGGCCCCTCCCCAGCCGGGCAAGGGAGGGGCGCGGCCTTTATTGCGCCGGAACGGGCTCGTCCGCCGCCTGCGGCGTTGCCGGTGCCTTGGGCTTCTTCAGCGCTTCCTTCACCTGCCGCACGAGATCGGCCAAAGCCGGTGCGTAGGCAATGATCACCGGCAGCACCTTTGCCACCGCGCCCACCGTCGATTTCAGTCCCATGGTCATTCTCCTTTTGCGTTGTGTCGCCACGCGATCGACCCGCCACAATGCGAGTCGCGTTGGAACATAAGAAGAACAGTATCATGTAGGAAAACGCTTTCTGGGGGAGGCGCCAGAGCCCTCGCCAGCACCTTCGGGCGATTGGGCGCTGACAGAAGGGGCCGGGGCGTCTACTTCCCCTCCCGATGGACTTTGTTTTCCTCATGGCGCTGGCCGTACTCGGCGGCGTCGTCTGGCGCCTGGCCCGCCGCATCGCTCGCCTTGAAGAGGCGCTGCGGGAAGCAGGCGGGGAGCTGCGCATTTCGCCGAGCGAAGCAGAGCCGCGACGGCCGGTGGCGCCCACGGTACGCAGCGCGGAAGCCGCTGGGGCACCCTCCGTGATAACGGCGCCCGCTCCACAGGCCGCGCCGCCCCAGCGCCGCCGAAGCCCCTTGCTCGACACCCCGCCCACCGAAGCCCCGACACCCGCCCCGCCCACGCCCGGCGAAAGCCTCGGCGGCGTGTTCGAACGGCTGGTCGGCGGCCGCCTGCTGATCTGGATCGGCGGCATCGCCCTTGCGCTCGCCGGCCTGTTCCTGGTCCGCTATTCAATTCAGATCGGCCTCATCACGCCTGCTTTGCGCATGCTGATGGCATCCGCTTTCGGCCTGCTCCTGATCGCCGCGGGGGAGATCGCCCGGCGCCGCGCCGATGCAGCGCTCGATCCGCGTGTCGCCCAGGCGCTGGTCGGCGCCGGCATCCTCGTCCTCTACGCCGCGGCCTACGGCGCCCACGTCCTCTACGGCATGATCGGCATCCGAGCCGCGTCCGGCGCGATGGTGGCGGTGACGTTCGCCGCGCTTATCCTCTCGCTCCGCCACGGCGCCCCGTCGGCCGTGATGGGGCTGATCGGCGGCTTCCTCACCCCGGTGCTGATCGGCGACCCAAGCGACAGCTCGGTGCCGCTCCTCACCTATCTTGCCTTGCTTAACGCCGCCGTGTTCGCGCTCGCCACCCGCCGAGGCTGGACCTGGCTTGCGGCAAGCGCCGTCTTGCTGAGCTTCGGCTGGACGGCCTTGCTTATCTTTCTTCCGCCCGGCCAGGCGCTCCCGGCGGGTGTCTTCATCCTGCTCCTCTCCGTGGCCGCCTCGGTGCTTCGCGCCGGTGGAGGCTGGCACCTCCACTTCCTTCGCCCCGCCGCCTTCGGCCTCGTCGAGCTCGCCGTGCTGGTCGCCCGCGCCGATCTCGGCCTTCCCGCCTGGGCCTTGTTTGCGGCCCTCGCCGCCGCTTCCTTCTTTCTCGCCCGCCGCGCCGACGAATACCGGCCGCTGCCCGCTATCGCGCTGGCCATAGCGCTCGGCCTCCTCTTCGTCCGCGCCGCGCCGCCGGCGCCCGATCCGTTGCTCGCCTGGATCGCCGGGGGGATCACCATCCTGTTCGCCGCCGGATCCGCGCCGGGCACACTGCGCGGTGGTGCGCGCCTGCTTTCCACCGGCATCTTCTGCGCAGCGTTCGCCGGTCCCGCCTTGATCCTGCGTCTGATACAGCCCGCTCTGCTCGAGCGCCCCGTCTGGGGCCTGCTGTTCGCCGCCCTCTCCGTCGGCCCGCAGTTGCTTGCCTGGCGCCGCGGCAGCGAAGCCGGACGACACGACGCCGACCGGCCTCTTGTTTTGGCAGCAAGCGCGTCGCTGCTCATTCTCGGCCTCGCCGCTTGGGATGTCCTCCCGCGCGACCTCGTTGGCAGCGGGTGGCTTGCTTTGGCCCTGCTCACCGCACTTGCCGCGCGGCGCTTCGCCGATCGGGGCGTCGCCGGCCTTTCCCTCGCCGCCGCCATTCTTGCCGCCATGTGGGCAGCTGCGATCGTGCCGGAGCTTTGGGCAACAGCCGCCGCTTCGCTTGCAGGCGACTCAGCGCTCGTCACCGCGCTCCCGTCGCCGCTCCGCGCCTTGCTGGTTATCGGCCTCCCCGTGCCCTTGCTCCTGTTGGTTGCCCGCGTCGCCCCCGCCACCGATCACTGGGCGCGTCCGGTTCCGCTCGCCGTGGCCGCCCTGTTCGCCGGTGCCTGTTCTTACGTCCTGTTCAAGCAGCTCTTCGCCCTTTCAAGCGCCGCCGATTTCGTGGCCTCCGGCTTTGCCGAGCGCACCCTCCTCAACCAGGCGCTGTTCGCGCTTGGCTGGCTGGTCTGCAGCGGCCGGATACCGCTCCCGGGAGTCGCAGCCGACAAGCGCCGCGCTCTCGGCCTCGCCCTCACCGCTGTCGCGGCGGCGCGCCTCTTTCTGTTCGATCTCCTGCTCCACAACCCGTTTCTGGCCGATCAGAATGTCGGCGCATTGCCCGTGCTGAACCTGCTCCTCCCCGCATACGGCCTCAGCGCCTTCTGGCTCTACAAGGCGCGCCGCGCGGCGGCCGGAAGCCCACGCTCCGGCCTTTGGCTCGGCCTGTTCTTGGCTGCGCTGATCGTCGGCACGATGCTGATGGTCCGCCAGGGCTTCCACGGCGCTCTGCTTGCCGGCCCCGGCATCGGCGAAGGCGAATCCTACGGCTACTCGCTTGCCGGCCTGCTGCTGTCGATCGCGCTCCTGCTCGGTGGCATTCGCCTGCCGGACAAGGCGCTCCGCCTCGCCGGCCTGGTTCTTCTCACCGCCACCATCTGCAAGGTTTTCCTGGCCGACGCCGCCGCGCTTCAGGGCGTGCTGCGCATCCTGTCCTTCATGGGCCTGGGCGTCGCACTGATCGGCATCGGCAAGCTCTACGCCACCGTGCTGCGCGCCGAAGCGCCGGGCTCCCGCGCGAGCTGAGCGCCCGCCGCCTTCGATGCTGAAGTGGAAAAATGGTCGGGGCGATAGGATTCGAACCTACGACCCCCACACCCCCAGTGTGATGCGCTACCAGGCTGCGCTACGCCCCGACCGATCGCCTCCCAACGGGAGCCGAAGGCGCGCGATGTAGGCTCCTGGGCCCGCTAAGGCAAGCGCGATTGACCCTGCCGCCGCGCCGCTCTAGGTTTCGTTTAGCAACTTAAGGGGCCGAAACGATGACCGAGGAAATGCGCTTCGGCGTCTGCACGCCCGAAGAAATGCAGGGCCTTAGCGGGCTCGAACTGCTTCGCGCGATGGTCGCGGGCAGGCTCCCTGCGCCGCCGATGGCGCAAACGCTCGGCTTCCGCCTGGTGGAGGTGGAGGCGGGCCGCGCCCTGTTCGAAGGCGATCCCGGGCCGCACCTCCTGAACCCCTTGGGCAGCGTCCACGGCGGCTGGGCCTTGACCCTGATCGACAGCGCCACCGGCTGCGCGCTTCACACCGAACTGCCCGCCGGCATCGGCTACACCACGGTGGAAACCAAGGCGAACTTCAACCGCGCGATCGCGGCCGACGCCGGCACGGTTCGCTGCGAGGGGAGGGTGCTCCACCGCGGCCGCCAGATCGCCACCGCCGAAGCGCGGATCACAAGCAACGAGGGCAACCTGCTCGCCCACGGCACCTCCACCCTCATCATCCTGCCACGCCGAGGCTGAGCGAGAAGGAGCGCGCCTTGCGCAAGCGGGCTGCGCCATGTTAACCGCCGCGCCTTCCTCGGCAGGCTTGTTCCGGCGCCGGTTCCTCACCAGGTATTGACCCATGTTCGCATCACCCGCTTATGCCGCCACCGCCGGCGCCGCCGCACCGACCGGAGCCGCCGGCGCATTCGTCTCGTTCGCGCCCCTGCTCCTGATATTCGTGATCTTCTGGTTCCTGCTGATCCGGCCCCAGCAGCGCCGGATGAAGCAGCACCGCGCCATGGTCGACGCGGTGAAAAAGAATGACACGGCCGTCACCACCGGCGGCCTTATCGGCAAGGTTACCCGCGTCGACGAAGCGGAAGTGGAGCTTGAAATCGCCGCCAACGTCCGCGTCCGTGTCGTGAAGGGCATGCTCAGCGATGTGCGCCCGCACGGCGCCAAGCCTGCGAACGACTAAGACCATGCTCGATTTCCCCCGCTGGAAGGTCTGGTTCGTCAGCGCCATCTGCATTCTCGGCGTCATATTCGCGCTGCCGAGCATGGTTCCGGAAAAGCAGGTCGCCAATTGGCCGTCTTTCGTTCCGAAGACGCAGATCAACCTCGGCCTCGATCTTGCCGGCGGAAGTCAGCTCCTTCTTGAAGCCGACACCAGCGACGTCGCCGCCCAGCGCCTCGAGCAGATGGAAGAAACCATCCGCGTCGGCGCCCGCCGCGAATCAACGCCCATCGACATCGGCGAAGTGTCCACCAGCAGCGGCCGCCTGATCTTCACCGTCCGCAATCCGGCCCAGGTCGATGCCGCGGTGGATTTCGCCCGCCGCCAGACCCAGCCGGTCGGCCTCGGCCCGCGCGACTGGGACGTCGGCGTGATCGATCAGAACAAGATCGTCATGACACAGACCCAGGCGGGCATCGCCAACGCGCTCGACAGCGCGATGAAAACGGCGCGCGAAGTGGTCTACAACCGCATCGATCCTGAAGGCACAAAGGAAGTCACGGTGATCCGTCAGGGCGCCGAGCGGATCCTCGTCCAGGTTCCGGGGCTCGAGGATCCGGAAGGGCTGAAGCAGCTGCTCGGCAAAACCGCCCGGCTCGAATTCAAGCTGGTCGATCTCCAGGCCGATCCCGCCCAGGTCCAGCAGGGCCGCGCGCCGGTGGGAAGCCAGGTCCTGCCGATGCAGGGCGGCGGTGCGATCGCGGTGAAGCGCCGATCGATCGTTACCGGCGATCAGCTGATCGACGCCACCCAAGGATTTGACGAGAACAACCAGCCCTCGGTCAACATCACCTTCAACAATGCCGGCGCCAAGGCGTTCGGCCGGGTGACCCGCGAAAACGTGCAAAAGCCGTTTGCGATCATCTTGGACAACGTCGTCCTCTCCGCTCCCAACATCAACGAACCGATTCTGGGTGGTCAGGCGCGAATTTCGGGCCAGTTCACCGTGGAGGAAGCCAACGGCCTCGCCGTTCAGCTCCGCTCGGGCAAGCTGCCGGTGGAGCTGCACGTGATCGAGGAACGCACCGTCGGTCCCGATCTCGGCAAGGATTCGATCGACCGGGCGGTTGTCGCCGGCATTGTCGGCACCGCCGGCATCTTCCTGTTCATGTTCCTGACCTACGGGCGCTTCGGCTTGTACGCCAACATCGCGCTGATCCTGAACGTGCTGATCATTCTCGGCATCATGGCGCCGTTCGCGACGCTCACCTTGCCGGGCATTGCCGGCTTCGTGCTCACCGTCGGCGCCGCGGTGGACGCCAACGTGATCATCAACGAGCGGATTCGCGAGGAGCAGAGACGCGGGCGAAAGGTGATGGACGCGATCCAGCACGGCTACGACGAAGCGCGCACCGCGATCTTCGATGCCAACATCACCAACGTGATCGCCGGCTTGCTGCTTTATTATTTCGGCTCGGGCCCGGTGAAGGGTTTCGCCGTCGTGATGATGATCGGCATCGCCACTTCCGTCTTCACCGCGGTCACCGTCACCCGCATGTTTGTGTCGATCTGGCTGCGCAAGCGCCCGACCGAACTCCACATCTAAGGGGCCGCACATGCGCCTGCTGAAGCTCGTTCCCGACAACACCAACCTGGATTTCCTGCGCTGGCGCAAGGTCGCCATCGCGATTTCCACGCTGCTGATGATCGCCTCCATCGCCTTGCTCGCGGTGAAGGGGCTGAACTTCGGCGTCGATTTCGCCGGCGGCCAGGTGATCCGCACCACCTTCACGCAGGCGCAGCCGTCGCTCGACGATCTCCGCTCCGAAGTCAGCGGAATGGGTTTCGGCGAGGCCAACATCCAGGAAGTCGGCGGCAATCAGATTTCGATCCGACTGCCGCTTCCCCCAGGCGGCGCGGAGGGCGCCAACCAGGCCGCCTCCCGCATCCGCGCTGAGCTTCAGAAGCAATATCCGGGCGTTCGCATCGATTCCGTCGACACCGTCTCCGGCAAGGTTTCGGAGGAACTGGTCTGGGACGGCGCGCTTGCCTTGCTCCTCTCCGCGCTCGGCATCGTGATCTACATCTGGATCCGCTTCGAATGGCAGTTCGGCGTTGGCGCGATGTTCTCGCTGCTCCACGACGTGACGCTGACGCTTGGCTTCTTCGCGCTCACCCAGATGGAGTTCGATCTCAACGTCGTCGCGGCGTTGCTTACCCTGATCGGCTATTCGCTGAACGACACGATCGTCATCTACGACCGGGTGCGGGAAAACCTGCGCAAGTTCCGCAAGATGGAAATCGTCAACCTGCTCAACATGACGATGAACGAGACGCTGTCGCGCACCGTCGCCACCAACTTCGCGATGCTCCTCGCGCTGGGGTCGCTGATGATCCTCGGCCCCGACGTGATCGAAAGCTTCACCACCGCGCTCCTTATCTCGGTGATCGTCGGCACTTACTCCACCGTCTACATCGCCGCGCCCTGGCTGATCTGGCTCAAGGTCAATTCGGACAGCTTCGTGCCCAAGGCCGCGGCGTCGGGCACCGGCGAGCGGGTGGCGAGCCACAACGAAGGCTATTGAAGTGGCCCGGGTAAGCCCGGACGACCTGCCGCCCGGGCCGCTTGTCCAAGGCTTCTCGGGCGGCGGCTTCTCCGTCAGCGGCGAAATCTATCGCGGCCTGTTCCTTACCCCGGAGCAGGCCTCCGAATGGACTCCGCCCGCTTCCGCCGCCGAGCTTGAGCTCGCACACGTGGAGCCACTCCTCGTGCTCTCGCCCGCGCCCGAATTCCTGCTGCTCGGCACCGGCGCCCGGATCGCCTTTCCGCCCCGCGCTTTCATTCGCGCCGTGGAAGCCCGCGGGCTCGGCGTCGAGGTTATGGACAGCCGCGCCGCCGCCCGCACCTGGGGGCTGCTCCGCGGCGAAGAGCGCTGGATCGTCGCGGCCTTGCTGCCCTTCGCCTGATCGCTCGGGCGGCGCTCAGCCCGCCCATTCCGCCAGGTGCGCATGAAGCTCGGCCGTATTGCGCGTCCAGCTGAACCGCTCGGCCGCCTTGCGCACCGCGTCCTGCTCCGGCGGCGCGGCCAATATCTCCCGCACCCCTCCCACGATCCCCGCCGCGCTGCGCGGAACCAGCCGTCCAGCCTCGGGCCGATCCACCACTTCGCGTGCCCCGCCGACATCGGTGATCACCAGCGGCGTCCCGCAGGCCAGAGCCTCTACCCAGGCATTGGCCAGGCCCTCCCGCTCGGAAGGCAGCACCATAGCGTCGGCGGCCGCCAGCAGCCCCGGCAGCTCGCCGTGCGGCCGGTTGCCGAGGATGCACACCCGTCGCCCGAACGGCGCCGCCAGCGCCTCCAGCCGCCCCCGCTCCGGCCCGTCGCCGACCAGGATCAAAGTCGCCTCGGGCAGCGCTCGAAGCGCCTCGATCGCCAGCGCTTGGCCCTTGAGCGGGATCAGCGATCCGGCGCTGACCAGCAGCGGTCCCGTCACGCCGAGCGCCGCCTTGGCGGCCTGCCGGTCAAGTGGACGGAACCACTCCAGATCGACGCCGGTATAGTGCACCCGGATCTTGTCCGCCGCCATTCCGAGTTCGGCCATGCTCCCCTTGAGCGCCGCGCTGACCGCGATCAGGCCCGCTGCTTCCCTCGCGGCATCCAGCAGCTGCCGGCGAACCCGGGGCACACCGCCCCAATAATGGATGTCGCTGCCCCGCGCCTTGACCGAGAACGGGACGCCCAGCGCCTTCGCCAGGTGCATCGCCGCCACGCCGTCGGGCCAAAAGAATTCGGCGTCGATGATGTCGAACGCAAAGCGCTCGCGTACCGCGCGCAGACGCGGCAGCATTGCCCGTGCCAGCGCTTTTGCCGTGCCCGCAGGCAGACCGGGCAGGGATCGGAAGGGCAGGCGGTGGACCATGATCCCGTTCCAATCGCCGCTCGCCGGCTCCCGTCGCTCGCGATAGTGCGGGTGAAGCGACAACGGCCAGGGTGGGAGCCCCACGCCGCATGCCACTTCCACTTCCACGCCCTCGCGCGCGGCGAGCGCCTTTGTCTGCCGCTCCACGAACCCGCCGAACGTCGGCCGCTTTGCGTCGGGGTAGAGCGTCGACAGGGTAAGAACGCGCAGCATCATCCGCGCTCTAACGCACAACCATTAAACCGGCGTTCATCCGCTCTGGCCTTCATTGCGCCTATCTTGCTTGGCCTTGGCCAAACCCTCCGCTAAGAAGCCCTCCATGCTCCGCATTTCCAAACGCCCCGTCGCCGCCGCTCTGGTTCTCGCCTCCGTTCTGCCGCTTGCCGCGTGCGCCAGCGGCGGTGCGAAGACGCGGGCGGACACCCAATATGTCGCGCGCGACGTCAACACGCTCTACAGCCTCGCCAAGAAGCGGCTGGACCAGCGGCGCTACGCCGAAGCCGCGGCAATTTTCGACGAAGTCGAACGCCAGCATCCTTATTCCGTCTGGGCCCGCCGCGCGCAGCTGATGAGCGCGTTCAGCTATTACGCGTCCAAGGATTATACCAAGTCGACGGAAAGCGCCCGCCGCTTCCTCGCCATCCACCCGGGCAACCGCGACGCGCCTTATGCGCACTACCTCATCGCGCTCAACTTTTACGAGCAGATCGAGGATGTGAACCGCGATCAGTCGATCACCCGCCAGGCGCTGGATTCGCTGAACGAGCTGGTCCGCCGTTACCCCAACACCCGCTACGCATCCGACGCGCGGCTCAAGGTCGATCTCGTTCGCGATCACTTGGCCGGCAAGGAAATGGAGATCGGCCGCTTCTACCAGCGCCGCGGCCAGTGGCTTGCGTCCGTTACCCGCTTCCGAACGGTGATCGACGAGTATCAGACCACCAGCCACACGCCCGAAGCGTTGATGCGCCTTACCGAAACCTACCTTGCGCTCGGCATTCCGGAGCAGGCGCGGGCGTCGGCGGCGGTGCTTGGCGCCAATTACCCGAACAGCAAGTGGTACGAGCGT
The DNA here is from genome assembly GCA_036399095.1 of Allosphingosinicella sp. Lineage (GTDB taxonomy): Bacteria > Pseudomonadota > Alphaproteobacteria > Sphingomonadales > Sphingomonadaceae > Allosphingosinicella. The sequence goes on along the minus strand of DASWNT010000006.1, from coordinate 60,195 downwards.
GCCTATGCTCTCGTGCAGCGGCACGCATCGGCTCCGGCCGCTTGATCTGCTGATCGCGGCGGTGGCAAGGTCCCGGCCATGTTGACCGGGCTGTCCATCCGCGACGTTGTGCTGATCGAAAGCCTGGATCTCGAATTCGGGCCAGGCCTTGGCGTGCTCACGGGCGAAACCGGCGCCGGCAAGTCGATCCTTTTAGACTCTCTCGGTCTGGCGCTCGGCGCCCGCGCCGACAGCGGCCTGGTGCGCGCCGGCCAGCCGCAGGCGGTGGTCGCGGTCAGCTTCGAACTGCCCGCCGATCATCCCGCATTGGCTTTGTTGGCCGAGAACGGCTTGGACAGCGAGCCGGGCGAGCCCCTCGTCATCCGCCGCATCGTCAAGGCCGACGGCGGCAGCCGCGCCTTGGTCAACGATCAATCCGCCTCCGTCGGCCTGCTTCGCGAGCTCGGCGCTATGCTGGTCGAAATCCACGGCCAGCACGACGATCGCGGCCTCTTGAACCCGCGCGGCCACCGCGCTTTGCTCGACACGTTCGGCCGGATCGATGCCTCAGACGCCGAAGCCGCCTTCCGCGCCTGGGGTGAAGCCGAGGCGGCGCTTGCCCGCACCCGCGAGGATCTCGACGTGGCGGCGCGCGACCGCGAGTGGCTGGAACACAGCGTCGCCGAACTCGCCAAGCTCGCCGCCGAACCGGGCGAAGAAGAAGCCTTGGCGGAGCTGCGCGCCAATATGCAGAAGGGCGCCCGTCTTGCAGAGGATATCGGCGCCGTCGGCCAATTGCTGGAAGGCTCCGAAGGGGGCTTGGCTTTGCTTCGCCAGGCGGCGCGGCGGCTGGAGCGGATCGGCGAGGAGCATGACAAGCTCGCCGAAGCGCTCGCCGCACTGGACCGCGCTTTAATCGAAGCGTCCGATGCCGAGGACCGGCTCGCCGAAGCTGCCGACGCGATGGCCTACGATCCCGCCCGGCTCGAGGAAGCGGAAAGCCGCTTGTTCGAAATCCGTGCCATGGCCCGTAAGCACCGGGTGGAGGCCGATGCCCTTCCCGCTTTGGCCGAGGAACTGGCTGCACGCCTCGTCGCCCTCCAATCCGGCACCGAAGGCCTGGCAGCACTCGAAGCCCGAGTCCGCGCCGCTCGCGCCGCCTACGAGGCCGCCGCCCTTCGCCTCACCGAACAGCGCAATGCCGCCGCCGCGCGCCTAGACGCGTCCGTGGCGCGTGAGCTCGCGCCCTTGAAGCTCGATGCCGCCCGCTTCCGAACCGCCGTGGAGCCGCTCAGCGAAGGACAGTGGACCGCCCGCGGCCGCGACCGGGTCGAGTTCGAAGTCTCCACCAACCCCGGAGCGCCGTTCGCGCCGCTCACCAAGATCGCAAGCGGCGGCGAACTCTCCCGCTTCATTCTCGCCTTGAAGGTCGCGCTTGCCGAAGAAGGCGGCGCCGGCACCATGATCTTCGACGAAATCGACCGCGGCGTCGGCGGCGCGGTGGCCAGCGCCATCGGCGAACGCCTCCACCGCTTGGCCGAAGGCGCACAGCTCCTGGTCGTCACTCACAGCCCCCAGGTCGCGGCAAGAGGCGCGAGGCATCTGCTGATCGAAAAAAGCCACCAAGGCACTGTAACCCGCACCGGGGTCCAAGCCCTCGACGAGAGCCGGAGGCGCGAGGAAATCGCCCGAATGCTAAGCGGCGCCCAAGTCACCGACGAAGCAAGAGCGCAGGCGGTTCGCCTCCTGGAAGCAGCCTAAGCCTCCCCATCGCCAGATGGGGAGGGGGACCACCCGCAGGGTGGTGGAGGGGTGACCTAGCGCAGATATGCAGCCGTCCCGCCAGAACCACTAACCCAGCGCCTGATCACCCCTCCACCAGCTTCGCTGGTCCCCCTCCCCACGCGCTGCCGCGCCCGGGGAGGCAAGGGCGGGAGGCAAGGGCGCATAGGGGGCTTGGGTGGCGGGCGGCTTGTTGTTACCGCTTGCCCATGACCGAAGCCGAAGCCGCCGCCGAACTCGAGACGCTCGCCGCCGAGATCGCCCACCACAACCGGCTCTACCACACGGACGACGCGCCGGAGATTTCGGACGCCGATTATGACGCCCTCGTCCGCCGCAATGCGGAGCTTGAGCGGCAATTCCCCCACCTTGTCCGCGAGGACTCCCCCTCCCGCCTCGTCGGCGCCGCCCCCGCAGCGCACCTTTCAAAGGTCCGCCACGCGCTGCCGATGCTCAGCCTCGAAAATGCGTTCAGCGATGAGGAAGTCGCCGACTTCCTTGCCCGCATCCGCCGCTTCCTGAGCCTCGCTGACGACGCCGAAGTGGCGCTCACCGCCGAGCCCAAGATCGACGGCCTGTCCTGCTCCTTGCGTTACGAAAAAGGCGTCCTCGTCCTCGCCGCCACCCGCGGCGACGGCGCCACCGGCGAAGACGTCACCCTCAACGCCCGCACCATCCAGGACATCCCGCACCACCTTCCCCCCTCCCCTTCAGGGGAGGGGCCGGGGGAGGGGGATAGGGTACCCGACACCTTCGAAATCCGCGGCGAAGTCTACATGTCCAAGGCCGACTTCGCGGCGCTGAACGAGCGCCTGCTCGCCGAAGCGCCCGATCCCGCGAAGGCGCGCCAGTTCGCCAATCCGCGCAACGCCGCCGCCGGCTCGCTTCGCCAGAAGGACCCCGCCGTCACCGCCGCCCGCCCGCTGCGCTTCTACGCCCACGGCTGGGGCGAAGCCTCGTCGCTCCCCGGCGACACGCAATATGACGTGATGCAGGCCATCGCCTCCTGGGGCATTCCTATCGCGGACGATCTCCTGCGCAGCGCAGACCCTTCCGAAATCCTCGCCCACTACCGAAGCATCGAGAAGAAGCGCGCGGACTTGGGCTTCGACATCGACGGCGTCGTCTACAAGGTCGACCGGCTCGACCTCCAGGCGCGGCTCGGCTTCGTCTCCCGCGCGCCCCGCTGGGCACTTGCCCACAAATTTCCCGCCGAAAAAGCCGAAACGCTGCTTGAGGCGATCGACATCCAGGTCGGCCGCACCGGCAAGCTGACCCCCGTTGCCCGCCTCACCCCGGTCAGCGTGGGCGGAGTCACCGTTACCAACGCCACCCTCCACAATGCCGACGAAATCGCCCGGCTCGGCGTCCGCCCCGGCGACCGGGTCCGAATCCAGCGCGCCGGCGACGTCATCCCGCAGGTGCTGGAAAACCTGACGCCCGAGGTGGACCTCCCCCCCTACGCCTTTCCCACAACCTGCCCGCAATGCGGTTCGGAAGCGGTGCGCGAGGAGGGCGAAGTGGACGTGCGCTGCACCGGCGGCCTGATCTGCCCCGCCCAGCGCGTCGAGCGCCTCCGCCACTTCGTCTCCCGCCACGCCCTCGACATCGAAGGCCTCGGCATCACCAACATCGAAAGCTTCTTCCGCGACGGCCTAGTCCAGTCGCCCGCCGACATCTTCACCCTCACCAAGGATGCTTTGCTCGCCCGCGAACGCTGGGCCGACATTTCCGCTGCCAACCTCATCGCCGCGATAGACGCCAAGCGGCAGCCCCCGCTCGACCGTTTCCTGTTCGCGCTCGGAATCCGCCACGTCGGCGAAGTCACCGCCCGCGATCTCGCCCGCCGCTACACCAGCTGGACGAACCTGCGTTCCAGGATCGAAGCTGCCCTGGAAACCCGCCGCAGCGTCGTGCCGGCCCTTGGCGAGGAAGAGCGCAAGTTCCTCCAACGCCGTGACAAAGCCGTCGTCGCCGCCATCGAAACCCCCGGCATCGGCCCCGAAGTCGCAAACGCCCTCCTCGATTTCTTCGAAGAACCCCACAACCGCCAGGTCCTCGACGATCTGGCAGCGGCAGGCGTGGCACCGGCCGACGTGGTTTGGAAAACCCGCGAATCGCCGGTCACCGGAAAGACCCTGGTCTTCACCGGCAGCCTCGAAACTCTCTCGCGGGACGAAGCGAAGGCGCAGGCGGAAAAGCTCGGCGCCAAGGTGGCAGGCTCCGTGTCGGCCAAGACCGACCTGCTGATCGCCGGCCCCGGCGCGGGTTCGAAGCTCAAAAAGGCGCAGGACCTCGGCGTCGAAGTGATCGACGAAGCCGCCTGGAACGCCCTCGTCGCGGGCGCGGCCTAGGCGGCTTTGCCGATCTTGCGAATGGCTTTGTCGGTGAGCGCCGCGTCGTCCAGCGCGCCGAGCAGGGCGAGGCTGCCGCCTTCCTCCCGGCGGCCGAGCAGGAGCACGAACTCCGCGTCGCTGCCGCCGTCGAAGGCGATGCTTGCAAAGCCCGGCACCCGGCGCAGGGCCGCGCGGGCGGCCTCGCCGGCATCGGGCTTCGGTGCGGGCTTGCGGGCCTGCCGCTCCGCCTGGACGACGCCCTTCAGGCCGCCGTCGAAGCTTTCCAGATACTGCCGGAATGCGCCGACAGCCAGTTCCTGCCGCCGCGCCCAGCTCAGGGCGGAGGAGAATTCGGTCAGCCGCGCTTTGTCGTAATCGACGCCGAAGATCAGCTTGGCCACCGCCGTCATCGGCGCCCGCGCCTGCGCCCTGACGCCGGCATCGTCGAGCAGCTCGCGATAATCGTCCGGCCGCGCTTCCGCGACCCGCGCGAAATCGTAAGCCAAGCCAAGCGCCCGGTACAAAGCGGCGCGGCTTCGGCCGTCCGCCCCCCGTGCCGCGTCCGCGCATTCGCGCGCGGCGCAGAGGCGATCGGCAAGCTCGGCATCCTCGCCAAGCGGCAGTTCCGGCGCATCCCAATCGTCTTCCGCCGGCAGGATCGCGCTTGCGTCCAGCTCCAGCGGCTCGGCATTGGGCCCGTCCGCCCACACCGGGCAGGCCTCGGCCGGCGCCGGCGATGACGCCAAGGCCCGCTGCGCGTCCCGGGTGATGTCGGCGGTGACCTGGCTTTCGGCGATCTCCTTCCAATTGATCACGCCGTAGATGAAATCGATCTTCTCGCCCGACGACGAGAACGGCATCAAAATACCGCGATACATCGTGTTCTTGCCGCGCTGGCCGACGAATTCGGCCTCGAAACCGATCGGCGCGCGGTTGGCGATGATCTGCAGATAATGGTCGGTGAGCCGCGACAGGAGCGAGCGTTTCGGAACGTCGCTGATCCGGCGGATGTCGCCGATCAGGTCGCATTCCTCGCGAAGCGAACGGCCGAGCCACGCCACCTGCGGATCGTCGCTGCCTTCGGTGAAATCGAGCAGCACGCTGTGCGGTCCGAAATCGACCATGGTCTGCGGGTTCAAGTCGCGGATGGAAGGGTAGGGCCGGCCGTCGAGCAGCGAGACCCAATAATTGTATGCGCGCACGTGCATGCGGCGCTCGTCCACGCCGATTTCGGGCGGCGCTTCGATGGCGTCCTCCCCGTCGGCGGAGCTGTAATCCAGCTCCTCGTCAAATCCGCGCACGCTGTCCATCGAGCCGATGCCCTTTTGCCCACTAATCTGAGCGGACCTTGCACCGGTCGTGGTTGAGAATCGGTTAAGCTTGATGAAGGCCGAAACGCGGGCGCGCGCCGCTTGTCATCGCCCCGCCGCGCTGATAGACGCGCCCCTTCCCACGGGAAGGCCGCTTTAGCTCAGCTGGTAGAGCACATCATTCGTAATGATGGGGTCAGGTGTTCGAGTCACCTAAGCGGCACCATTTCCCGCCCGCCCAGGCACCGATTTTCAAACAAACCGTTTCGGTGGCAAAACAGCTTGCCTCCAATCTTCGCCTAGGCCCACAATCGCTCGCGATCTCCCACACAGGAGGTACCGATGACGATGTATCGCACTGCCGCGCTGTTCGTGCTTGTCTCGTTTGCCGCAGCCCCCGCCGCCGGGGCAATTCACGGAACCTGTAAATTCGATTCGAACACGCTCCGCTTCGCGGGAAGCGTTGCCGACACCGCCGGCTGCCTGTTGCGCCGGGTAAAGGAGCAGGGGGCTGGCGCGGAGGCGCAGCCGGTACCCAGGTGGCTTCTTGAGCGGATTGGCAGGCCGGTGCCGTTCACCGCCAATCAGATACAAAGCTATCTGGCCCGCGAAGGCATTGCGGTGGACCAACTCACCGATCGGCTCGCCATCGGCGACAAGCCGGCGATCCGCTACTTCGTCATTCACGACACCAGCTCGCCCGAGATCAAGTCGACGGGTACGACGTTCCCGGCGAACATCAACGAAGCAGGCTGGTCCGGCAATCGGCTCGGCGGGTGGGCAGATGTTGCGCGCAAGGTGAACCTGATCATCAGCCGGGACGGACGGTCGCGGCGCCTTGTTGAATGGGGCGCCCGGCGGCCAGAACCCGCGACAAAGCTGGAGCAGACAAACAAGGTCCCCGCCGCAAGGCCGGTTTTCGTCCACGTCGAAAACATTCAGCCGCGCATCAAGCCACCGAACAAATGGGCCTGGCGGGCACCGACGCCTGGCTTCGGGCCCGCGCAGGAACGGCGGCTTGCCCTCGCCTACATCGTAGCAAGCATGCGCGCCGGCCGCTGGCTCATCCCCGCTTACCATTTCAACATCGATGAGGGGGTCGGCGAAAGCCACGACGATCCCCAGCATGCGGACCTTGCCGCCTGGGTGGCGCAGCTCGCTTTGCTCGAAGCCGCCATTCTCCGGGGGGGAAGCCGATGAAGCGGCTGCGGGTGCTTGCGGCATGCCTTCCGCTTGCCTTGGCGGCCACGGTTGCGGCAGCGGCGCCGAATTGGCCGGAATGGGCCGGCTTCAACCGCTGGACGGACATCGACGAAAACTATCGGGCGCAGTTCGCCAGCTGCGATTCCAAAAACGTCTTCCGGGGATTGCCGCTGAACCGGAAGCACGGCGGAAAATATTATTACGGCTGCTCATCCGATCCCAACGGGGTGACGATGCTTCGAAAACTCGCGCCGACCGCCGGGCTCCCGAAGGGGGCGATTGCGTACACCTCCAAGCTGAGCGTCGATCTGGATGGCTCCTGGTATGCGTGCAACACGCCCGGCAAAACCGATCAATGCCCGACGTCCTTGTCCCTCAAGGGACCGGGCGGAACGATGGTGCCGGTAAGCTCGGACAAGGTCGCGTACGTCGCCATTCCCGTACGGGGGCCAACCAGAGCGCTGTCCCGGGAATTTTCCACGCTAACGGGTGTGCGGCAGGGCGATTTCGGCGTGGTGGTAACGCCCGCGGGGGCGATTCCGATCATTGTTGCGGACGGAGGGCCCTTCTCGAAACTCGGCGAAGGTTCGATCGAACTTCACCGGCGGCTTGGCCAGGAGCTCTGCAGTTCAAAGGACCCGCAAGGCCGGTGCCGCGACGTCAAGCGGCCGCTGCGCAGCCTGTCGAGCCCGATCGTCACTGTCATTGTCCCCGGGAGCCGGCGAAGCGACGTCACCGCCGCCAATGTGGAAGCGATCACCAAGGCGGAGGGCGAACGAATCTGGCGGTTGGTAGAACCGGCGCTCGGACGCTAGCCGGGCCGCGCCGATACCGGGGGCGGACGGACGGCAAAGCGTGCCTCGCCAGCGGCATCCGGGTTCCTGCGCCTCCCCTTCCGTTCGCGCGCCGCGGTGCAGCTCTGACGGCGCGTGCACGCCTCTTGGCGAAGAAGTAGCAGTAAGGGAACTTCGTCTGCATCTTTAAACATGACTCGATGCGCGCTGCCAATTTCGCAAGCTGCAAGGGAGCAAAGAAATGTCAAGTGGCTGTAAGAGACTGCACAAGAAACAATGTTATTGACAACAGTTTCACAAACTCGCCACTTGATGCTCGATTGAAGGGGGAGCCACACGAATGCAGGCGAATAATAAGGCCGCCAGGTTACTCCTGGCGACGTCGGCCTGCGCCTTGGCGACAACAACACAAGCATCGGAAACCGTGGCGTATCAATACGATGCGCTGGGGCGTCTGGTTGCCGTCAGCAGCAGCGGTACCGTTAACAACGGCGTTGCGACAAGCATTGCTTACGACGCCGTGGGCAACCGGTCGGCTTACACGGTAACAGGCGTCGGCGGCGTTGGCACTCCACCGCCGCCGCCACCTCCGCCGCCGCCGCCGCCGCCGCCACCTCCGCCGCCGCCACCGCCGCCGCCTCCGCCCCCACCACCGCCACCACCACCATCAAGCAACCAGCCGCCGGTTGCGGTGAGCGATACGGCAACGGTGCGTGCCTGTCGGGTCATTCTCAAAAATGTGATCGCCAACGATACCGATCCGGAAGGCAATTACCCGCTGGCGCTGACGGGTGTGTCTTACTCGGGCGATGGCTATGCCACGGTTGCCAGCAGCACGAGCATCAGCTTCGAGGCGGGATCCGGAACAGGAACAGCGGTAGTCAACTATACCGTTCAGGACAGTCTCGGCGCGTCCGCGACAGGTAAACTGACCGTGACCGTTACCGCGGCGACCTGCGTCTAAGTCCGGCCGCGCTCATCACGGGCCGGCAGTTTCGCCGCCCCGGTTCCATATACAAATTCTCAAAAGGAGCGGAACGTTGCCGCGCTTGATTCCACGTCTTTTGCTGGTTCTTACAGCTTTTGCCGGCCACAACGCGGCCAACGCCCAGGATTCCACGACATATGGCGAGGCCTTTTCAGTGCCCGTCTTCGAATCCGTCGATCAGAACGGTGTGGATCTCATCACCGGCTCGCTAAGGATCACCACGCCGGTCATGGAGATTGGCTCGGAAAACAATAAACATTATCTGGGGCTGCAATGGACCGGCAAAGGCTGGACCGTGATCGGCAGGCCGACGATTTGGCGCGACGGCGACAAATATATCGTCAATCACGCCGGAAGGTCGGAGGAATTCAACAACTGGGAGAAAAAATACACGCAGCGTAAGCCGGTCAACGGCTCCTCATTGAACTGCGTGGCGTGGAGCACCGGACTGACGTCCGAGTGCGTCTATACCGATCGTAATGGCGACGTTGTACACTTCAAGGGCATCCATTCACCTCTGAATCCGGCCCCCTTCCACTACGGAGCGGCATCCGCGGGGTTCGGAAACATCGGCATAGCAGAGGCCGTCATCTATTCGGTGGATCGCGGCATCAAACGGTTCGGTTATGCCTCGCCGCAATTCCTGAGCCCCGAATCCGGTTACTACAATGTGCAGTTCGTGCTGACGCTCGGCGACCAGACGCTTACCGTCACGACGCCGAACAATGACGATGCGGATAAGCATTATCTCAGGCCCCGCAACACGACCCAAACGGTGACCGATAGCTTCGGATCGATCTGGCGCTACACGGTGAATGACAATCGCCGTCTCACGCGGGTGGTGTCGCCGGACGGGGCATCAGTTTCCATCACCTACAATGACGGCAAGGTGGCGAGCGTCACCAACGCAAGCGGCACCTGGACCTACAGCTACACAAGCCCCGGCGACTACGGAACCACGACCGCCGGCAACCCGCTCGGCGAGGAAACCTACGTCAAGTACCACCGTGAGCGCGGCTATGTGACGGAAGCGCGGGACCCGCTCAATCGCTGGACCTTTTACAGCTACGATGCCGGGCATCGCCCGACCAGGATCACCTATCCGGAGGGCAACTACGTCGAGTTCGCCTACGACCCGCGCGGCAATGTCACCAGCAGAACAACCGTTCCGAAGCCGTCGGCCGGAGGGCCGATCCTCGTGGAACGCGCCGGGTTCGACCTGACCTGCACCGACATCGTCATCTGCAACCAGCCGCGCTGGAGCGAGGACGCGCGCGGCGCCCGCACCGACTACGATTATGCGCCATCGACCGCGACGACCCTGCCTCAATATTCGGATCCGAACCAAAGCTGGCCGATGCGTTCGGGCACCAACAAGCCGATCACCGTAACGTCTCCGGCGGTAGGCGGCGTTCGTCCGCAGGTGCGCACCACTTACTCCTCGGGCATGCCGCTCAGAACCTCCAGCTGCATCACCCAAGCAAGCTGCGCGGGCACGTCCGACGAGGTGGTAACCACCTTTGAATGGGGCGGCAGCGAGGGATCCTACCGCCACCTCTTCGGCAAAGCCGTAACCGCGCAGGGGCAGACGCTCCGAACATGCTACGGCTACGACACCTATGGCCGGGTGATCAGCGAGACGCCGCCCATTGCCGGCCTCGCCAGCTGCCCGCTCGGCTACACGCCGCCCCCGCCCGTGACGGCCTCCATGCCGGTCCAGGGCACCTACGCCGTGGCTCCGACCTTTCCCGATGGAAGCACCGGAAGCGGCGGCGGCACTCCCGGCCCGGTTGAACCGCTTGAGCCCGAATGCGGATGGGGCGGCGTCATATGCCCGTAATCGAGCAGGGCACGGCGGGTACAATGATTCAGGGGGAAAGAATGCGTTTCAAGATTTCGCGGCCGGGCGCCGTGCGGCGAACTTTGATGGCCAGTGCTTGCGCGCTTGCGTTGGCTGTGCCGCTCGGCGCGTCCTGGGCGCAGGAAGCGCAGCCGACACCTTTCTCGAGCGCGATGCGCTACGACGGCGTCGGCCGGGTTGTGGGCACGATCGCGCCCGATCCCGACGGTGCCGGCCCGCTTCGCTTTGCGGCCACCCGAACCAGCTACAACGCCGTGGGGCAGCGGGTGAAGGTGGAGACGGGAGAGCTCGCGAACTGGCAGCCGACGAGCGTCGCGCCGGCGAGCTGGCCGGGCTTCAGCGTCTTTCAATCGCAGGATTTCGCCTACGACGTGATGGGCCGGCTGGTGAGAACCAGGACAATGGGAGCGGACGGCCAGGCGGCCGCGGTCACCGATACCAATCATGATCGCGCCGGGCGCCCCGCCTGCACGGCGGTACGCATGAACCCCGCTGCCTTTTACAGCCTGCCCGCCAACGCCTGCTTCCTCGGGCAGGCCGGAGCGCACGGAGCGGACCGCATTTCCCGCAACCACTATGACGCGGCCGGGCAGGTCGTCAGGATACAGCAAGCCTATGGAACGGGCATCGTCCAGGATTATGCCCGTTATTCCTATTCGGGCAACGGCAAGCAGCTGTCCGTCACCGACGCCAACGGCAATCGCGCCGAACTGCGCTACGACGGGCACGACCGGCAGACCCACTGGATCTTTCCGTCGAAGACCGTGGCGGGCGTCGCCGATCTGAGCGACTATGAACAATATTCCTACGACAATGGCGGCAACAGGATTGCGCTCCGGAAGCGCGACGGCGTCAGCCTCGGCTTCAGCTACGACGCCCTGAACAGGATGAGCGTCAAGACCGCCCCGGCCTCCGCCAGCGGCGCCCCCGGCTACGCCGTGCACTATGGCTACGATTTGCGCGGCCTTCAGACCTTTGCGCTCTTCAACAGCCCGTCGGGGCAAGGTGTAACCTTCAACTATGACGGCCATGGCCGGCTGCTGTCCTCCACCGACACCAGCGGCTCCGGCAGCCGCACGATCGCCTACGCCTATGACGCGAACGGCAACCGGACCCGCGTCATCCATCCCGACGGGACCTATTTCACCTACGACCATGACGGCCTCGGCCGCCTGGTTGGCGTGCGCGAGAACGGGGCAACGCAGATTGCCGCCTTTCAGTACGACGCGGGAGGGCGGCCGGCGGCCGAAGCCCGCGGCGCAACGCTCACCGGCTACGGCTATGACGCGGCCGGGCGGCTTGCCGGCTTGAACCTGGATTTCGCGGGAACCGCCGCGGATCAAGCGCTCGAATTCGGCTACAATCCCGCGAGCCAGATCAACCGCAAGAGCAGCGCCAACGACGCCTATGCGAGCAACACCGCCTACAACGTCTCGCGCGGTTATGCGGTGAACGGCCTCAACCAATATGTGCAGGTCGGACCCCTGCCTTATGCCTACGATCTGAACGGCAATCTTACCGGAGACGGCAACACGTCGTACCTGTACGATGCGGAAAACCGGCTAGTCTCCGTCGCCGGCGCACAGAGCGCGACCCTGCGCTACGATCCGCTCGGCCGCCTGCGGGAAGTCTCCACCGGCGCGTCCGCCAGGCAGTTCCTCTACGACGGCGACGAGCTGATCGCGGAATATGACAACAGCGGACTGCTGACGGACCGCTACGTGCACGGCGGCGCCTCCGACGATCCCATCGTCTGGTACCAGGGAGCTGGCCTGTCGACGCGCAGCAGCCTCCATGCCGATCAACAAGGCTCGATTATCGCAGTGGCGGATACCTATGGTCTCGCCACCCAGATCAACGCTTATGATGCGTGGGGTATACCGAACAGCAAGCCGGCGACCCGCTTCGGCTATACCGGCCAAGCCTGGCTGCATGAGATCGGCCTCTACCACTACAAGGCCCGCATCTACTCGCCTACTCTAGGACGGTTCCTGCAGACGGATCCAATCGGGTATAAGGACCAAGTGAACCTGTACGCCTATGTCGGGAACGATCCAGTGAGTATGGTAGACCCAGGAGGCGATAAAGCCGTTGTGGCCAACGGGCGAATATACATTACCCCGGAGCTCAAGGGCGTTCCTCGTGTGTCTCTGCCAAACTACATGGGTGCGAAGGGGTTCACCCGGCGAAATCCCATTACCCACGTTTATCAAATATCTATGGGTACCCGCATCACCGACGGTGCGGCTATGGGAAGAGGTTTTCGAGTCAATCCAACACCAGGCGCTGACCGTCCGGCGTCGCCGCAAGGAACAGTCAATAACATCGGCCATTTATACGGACTCGATGGGAACACGAATTACGTCCGATCCTTTTCCATTCCGAGTCCCGATACGAACAGATACACGGATATCATCGTGAACTATACCATAACCGGTAAGCACGTGATGGATGAGGGTTTCGTCATGGGGTACGGCGAGAAGATGGCCGATGGTACAATCAAAATGCATCATTACGGCGAAGGTAACGCAGCGGAAATGGCTCCCTCGATAAGCTGGTACTGGGGTCCTGAAGTGACTAAAGCTTGGCAGGGCGTCCAGAGCGAAATTCTTCGGGGGATAAGATGAAGAGTATAAAAACCAGCGTTCGACAGATACCGGCGATAGTTATTTCTGCTGGTTCAGCTGTTATATGGGGCAGCAATGCGTATCGTAGTCAGGCAACGGCTGAAACGCTCTTGCAAGCTGGGGTAACTGACAAAGCGTTTCTGTACACGCCGAGTGTAATTAACATCCTTGGTGCGTTAGTCTCGATCCTGTGCCTTGCCTGGGCGCTTCGATCCCCTTCATCAAAGTGGCCTCTAGTCGCGGCAGTCATTCTGTTTACCATCGCCTCCCTACTGACTATTGTCGCAGCTGCGGCCCGAGGGGGGTAATCTTGACGTCTGCTTCTGCGGCGCGCCGAACCACAAAGGTAGTTCCAAACATCTGATCAACAGGCGCTGAACGATGCTCGCTTTTGGCCTTCTCACCGCCGGGTGCTCAGCCGGGAGCGCCCGCTGCGACGCCTTGCCCACGCGAACGCAAAGGCCCTTCCTACCGAACGGCTCCGGGACACGTTCGAAGCCGGCCGGCGCCATGACGTGCTAAGGGCCTATTTCGCCGAACGGATGACGGCCATGCAGGTGAACCGTGAAAGCTACGGCGAGGGCAATCAGATGAACAACATCACCGTCGTCATCCACGGCCCGGCGCGCGATCGGGTCATGAGCGCCCGCCTCTTCCCCGCTTGCGAAATCGAATGGCGACCGCAATCACCAAGGGAGCATAAGGCAACGCCAAATTCGGCACCGGCTCGCCAAGAGCCGTGACCCCGGGACGGCGGAGCCGCAGGTCCACCGGGGCAGGGAGAATTGCCGAGCAGCCAAGGCTCTCGCATCATGCTGTGAACGGCCTCAACCATATGTGCAGGTCGGCCCCTTGCCTTATGGCTACGATCTGAACGGCAACCTCACCGGGGACGGCAACACCTCCTACCTGTACGATGCCGAAAACCGGCTGGTCTCCGTCGCCGGCGCGCGAGGCGCGACCCTGCGCTACGATCCGCTCGGCCGCCTGCTGGAAGTCTCCACCGGCGCGTCCGCCAAACAGTTCCTCTACGACGGCGACGAGCTGATCGCGGAATACGACAGCAACGGCGCGCTGGCCGACCGCTACGTGCACGGCGGCGCCTCCGACGATCCCATCGCCTGGTACCAGGGAGCTGGCCTGTCGACGCGCAGCAGCCTTCATGCCGACCGCCAAGGCTCGATTATCGCGGTGGCGGATGCATACGGTGTCGCTACCCAGATCAACGCCTATGACTCGTGGGGAATTCCAAACCAGAAGCCGGCGACGCGCTTTGGGTATACCGGCCAAGCTTGGCTGCATGAAATCGGCCTCTACCACTACAAGGCCCGCATCTACTCGCCCACGCTGGGGCGGTTCCTGCAGACTGATCCGATCGGGTACGAGGACCAGATTAATCTGTATGCCTACGTCGGAAATGATCCGGCCAATGCGCATGATTCCTCAGGTGAACGGACGATAAAGGAGGACGTTGCAGACTGGTTTTGGAGTGGCTGGGACGAAGTTAAGCGCATACCGGGGGATGTTCGGGAACTCGGTAGAGGCTTAGCGAAAGGAAAGATCGACTGGGCCTTGCGCGGGACACCTCCTACCTTCGGTGGGGTTCGGGGAGGAGTTTCGGCCCTGCAGAGCCTGACGGCACGTGTGTTCAGTAGCGGGCCTTCCGCAACGACCCTGTTCAGAGCCGCACTTCGACCGTACGGTAATTCCGCGCTGACGGAAGTCGGCCGGGCCCTTACTAAGCATCCTGAAGTCGTTGGCGCGACAAAGGATACGCTGCGCTTGAGCTTTCGAACTGATCACGCTATCAATGAAGCAGCGAGTTCAGTGTTGAAGAGCATAATCCGAAATGGGAATACCACAACTTCCTCATTACCTCGCTACGGAGAGGTTATAACCAAGCAAATCCCGAATGGGTTTGGAGCTTGATGGTATAAGAATGGCGACTTCATTGGCTTCATAAACCCTTAGCACCGCTAGGTAAACATCATGGATGCAAAATGGAGAAAGTTCAGCGACGTAAACCGGAGATTTTCTCTTTTTGAATTGATTATTTCTGGAAATACCATGTTCGATTTGGGGTACAATCAAGACCATGTTCTTGAGATAGCATTTCATGAAGGAGCGAGTAATTGGGTAGTTTCGTGGGCGTTATTTGAAAAGATCGTCCAGGAGGGTATAAGAATGGCAGATGAAGATATTGATCATGACGAATGATCAGCTATGGTCCGCCGCGAAATCGGGCGGAGCAGTAGTCGCTTCATCTTCCGCAGCCTCCATGCGATTGCGGAATTGATGCCCAGCTCCCGATGCCAATTCGGCTGTTTCTTCCCTCAAGACAGGGCCAAACCCCAACGGCGTAATCTCTTATACCTCGCGCTCGGCCAATCCTGACAGGCCAACGGTCGACAGGCTGGTCCTAAAGCCACACGCCGCACAGGATCCTGCCGGTCCGCATAGCGAGAGGGCTCGCGTCTCGTTTCGAAATATGCATGGGACGCCTGTTGATCCTACCACGGATCGACTCTGAAGAGGGGGCCATCCCTTCTGGGTCCTGGTCATCGGCCGTACCGCCCCCGTCGCGGACCTTGATAAGGAGTGAGCATGGATATCAAATTGCAAAACGCCAGTGCTCTCGAGCTGCTTAGGTCGATCAACTATATCGACAGCGCCCTGTTCGGCCTAAGCATCGACATCTTTAAGTTAAGGTTGTTTCTAAGCGCTAGACAATCCTCGGGGCTAGCGAAGCTGGGCTTCGAGGAGGGAGGTGCGGATCTATGTCTAGAGTTCCGTATTGTTGAGAACCTTGAGGTTCACTTGAGCAAGTCTACGTACGCGCCCCCTACCTAGAGGACGGCGAGCTTTCTGCGGCTGATCTGTTCTACTTCGATGAAGAGTTGTTTACGCTGCAGAAAGCGGGATCTACAGGCAGCACGGACCGATTAGGTGAATTTGTGGAACAACGGGATATTTATGACGTCCAGTTTGTTTTTAAAAATGGCACAGTTAGGTTCCAGTTTGTTGATCTTGCAATCTCATCGTTCGACCCGCAAGCCTTGGACAAAAGGTATATATTGCAGCCGGATTAGGCTCTGGTAGGCCCGGCATTGCATGTTTATCTTCGCAAGCGTCGCCTGGCTGCGCTACCTTGTCCCACAAACGAACAATCTGTGGAGAAATCGACGCCCAATGATTTGTAGTGCAGGTGTTACATGCCGCGAACAGTAGAAAGCCAGATCGTCTTATGCGCTTTGTTGGCCATGCCGCTCAGCCTAGGAGCTTGTCACCGTCAACTGGAGATAGATGAGACCGAGGTTGAACTGATCGCCGAGCCTCACGCAAATGAACTACACTTCTCAGTTTCGTTTCTGCTGTCCCGCAGGGAGGCTCTGAAAATTGAGGAGGGTGAGTACTACCCCGCGGGTTATGTATCTCTTTGTGATCAAAGTTCACCGAAGCGCCCGTTCACGCTGTCAATCGGCGACGCCCCGGTGGAGAGCTTTCCGTTCGCCAGCAGTTCCAAAGCTAATTTCATATTGCAGGGATCCATACTTCTTCCGAAGGAGTATAAGGGTTCCGACGCGTGTTTCAGCATCAGAGCAGGATCATACTGGCTCTCCCGGCTGGAGAGCGGCAGGGTCAGAATTCGCCTTTGAACATCGTGCGCTGGGCAAGGGTTGAAACCCAGGAAAGTGGCGGTCGCGCTTACGTGATCGTAGACGTTGCCTGCGACGCCGAGCGAATGGGGGACCATGAACGATCGGCAGAAATGCCAATTTAGTCGCCATGGTGTCGCCTTCGCCAGAACGGGGCATGCCTTCATTGTAGTGGACGCCACATATGCTGAGGGATTCGGACGGTCGAACCATCTCGTTCGGAGCGCTCAGCACCTGCGAGATGGGTAACGTGAATGGCCGGTGCACTATGAAGTCGCAGTTCGCAGGTGGAGAGCTGGCCGCTGTCAACGCAAGCAGTTCGATGTTCGCGGCTTGTAACGAGATCCCGGCTTCGTAACAACATTGTGGTGCCGGCGCGAGATATGTGTGCATTGAACGTGGGTTCCGCGAAGGTGACGCTGGTGGGTCGACATACGCGGCCGCAAGCATGGTTCCGGACGCGGCTGGGGCGTGACCGCGGCCCACTTTACCCCGCGCAAAACTGTTCAGGATCAGGCCGATGACAATCCCCGCCTTCCCTTCCGATCCCGGCGCCTCCGGCTCGGTGCTCCATGCCGCGGTGCTTTGGCTGCAAGGCACGTTGCTGGGCAGTCTTGCCACCGCCGTGGCGGTGATCGCGGTGGCCTCCATCGGCTTCATGATGTTGCGGGGGCAGGTCAGCTTCCGGCGCGCGGCCGAGGTCATTGCCGGCTGCTTCATCCTGTTCGGGGCGTCGGCGATCGCGGGCGGTCTTCAACGGGCGGCGGCCGGCGCCGGCACAAGCCCGGCAGCCATTCCGGCGTTCAGCCCGGCGGTTCGAAGCACATCGGTGGAGCCGCCGCCGGCAGTGCTCGATCCCTATGCGGGTGCCGCGCTCCCCGCGCAACGCTGACGGCGACGGAGAGTCCGGGCGCGCAGCCGGCAATATTCCCCTTCGCCGGTCTGGCCGCGCTGCCGCCGTTGCGCTATTCCCAGCCGCTGTTTCCCATGATCCAACTGCCCCCATCCGAGCCGGTCACCGTCGCCGCCTTGTACCGCTTCACGCGCTTTGCCGATCCCGCGAGCTTGCGAGCCCCGCTCGAGGCGCTCTGCCGGGCGCAGCGGGTGCGCGGCACCCTTTTGCTCGCGCCGGAGGGGATCAACGGCACGATCGCCGGAAGCGCGGCGGGCGTCGCGGCGGTGGTGGAACACATCCGCGCGCTCCCCGGCTGCGCCGACCTCGACGTGAAGCTCTCCACCGCGCAAACGATGCCGTTCCACCGCACCAAGGTGCGCCTAAAGCGCGAAATCGTCACCATGGGCGAACCCGGCATTGACCCGCTCGCCGGCGCCGGCACCTATGTCGAGCCGGGCGACTGGAACGCCCTCATCACCGACCCGAACACGATCGTCATCGACACCCGCAACGATTACGAAGTGGCGGCCGGCACCTTCGCCGGTGCGATCGACCCCCAGACGACCAGCTTCCGAGACTTCCCCGCCTGGTTCCGCCGCGAGCGCGAGCGATTGCTCGGCACCGGCAAGCAGCCCCGCGTCGCCATGTTCTGCACCGGCGGCATCCGCTGCGAAAAATCCACCGCCTTCCTCAAGGCGGAAGGGGTAGAGGACGTCCACCACCTCAAAGGCGGCATTCTCAAATATCTCGAATCGGTACCGGAAGACGAAAGCCTGTGGCAGGGCGAATGCTTCGTATTCGACGAGCGGGTGGCGGTCGGCCATGGTCTCGCCCCCGGAACCCACAGCCTGTGCCGCGCCTGCCGCCGGCCGCTCCGCCCCGGAAACCTCGCGGCGCCCCTTTATGAAGAAGGCGTAAGCTGCGCCGCTTGCCATGGCGAGCGCACGGACGATCAACGCGCCTCCTACCGCGAACGCCACCGCCAGGAAGGCCTCGCCGCCGCGCGCGGCCAAGCCCATGTCGGAGCCGCTTTGCCTAACAAAGGTGACCACGGCCTCTCCGACTAAGGCCGTTCCGGCCCCGCCAAACCTATGTTAGGCTCCTCCCGCCACAGCTTCGGGGGGAGCCGATATGGGTACAAAGGCAGACAGCGCCGGCAAAGCCGCCGTCCGGCGCGGCTTCATGGCCGATCAGGATTTCTTCACGCGCTACACGGTGGCGCTGGCACTGTTCATCCTGTTCGGCTTCGCGCAATTTTCGCTCAGAGGCTTTGTCGACGTGCGCCGGGCGCCGCTGCTCACCCATGTGCACGGCGTGCTGATGGTCGCCTGGCTTGCCTTGGCCGTCGCTCAGAACCTCTTGGTCCACCGCGGCGAGCTTCGCCTCCATCGCGCGCTCGGCTGGGCCGGCGTGGTTCTGGTTGCAGCCATCGCGGTTGCCGGCGTCTCCGTCGGCTTCAGCGCACTGATCGGCCACCGCGGCCCGCCTTTCTTCTCCGAACCTTATTTTCTCGCGCTGACCACGATCGAGCCGATCGTCTTCGCCGCGATGGTTGCCTGGGGCATCTCGCTTCGCCGCAAGACCGAATATCACCGCCGCGCAATGCTGGGCTCGCTCGTCGTCCTGCTGGAACCGGCGCTCGGGCGGGTGCTGCCGATGCCGCTGATGAACGGCTGGGGCGAATGGACGATCGTCGCGCTGCAGCTTCTCGCTCTGCTGCTTCTCGCCCGTCACGACCGCAAGCTGCTGGGCAAGGTCCACCCGGTCACCGTCAGTCTGCTCGGCATCGTGCTTGCCGCGCATCTCGCGGTCAGGCTGCTGTCGAACTTCGCGCCGTTCGGCGCCTTTGCCGAGCGTCTGGCCGCTTAGGCCGGACCAGAACCCGGAACCAGCGCCTTGCGAAGCAGGCGCGCGCGCATGTCCTCCATGCCGACCGCCTGCACCGCCGCCACCCGGTTGTCCGAAGCAAGGATGGCGGCAACGTGCCCCAGCGCCTGCGACACGATGTCGAACTGTTGAAGCGTCCGGCCATGGCGGTGGAGGACCACCGGCTCGTCCGAAAGCTCCTCGCCCATCGCCTGCACCAGCCGCCGTAGATAAGCGACTTCCTCCGCCAGCCGTTGCTCGAGATTCTTGATCTCGGCCGTGTCCGGCGCCGCTTCTTCCGCCGCGGGAGCAATCAGCGCGCCCGAGCGAATCCCCGCCTGCAGCGCATCGACCCGCGCCTGGCTCCGCGGCGCGGACAAGGCGCTGGTGCCCGCGATCCAGTCGGCAACCGCCACCGCTTCAACGAAGCGAATGCCGCATTTCCCCGGCGTCGCCCAGACCACCTCGCCGCCGACCTCCAGTTCGTTGCGAACAAGCGTGAGCTGCACGCCGACGGCGGGAAGCACGGTGCCTTCCACCATTGCGCCGGACGAAGACATGTTGCGGATTCGCACGGTTCGTTCGAAGCGGTCGCCGCGAATGGTTGCGGTCAGCAATACCTTGGTGCGCGGGTCGCGGCTCGCCTGCGCCGGGGCATCGGCGGCGCCTTGCTCCGGCGGAGCGCCCAAGCCGGGCAATTGGAAGATGCTTGCGGACTGAGCAGCCTGAACCACGACGAGCCCTTCACAAAGGTTGCAATGGGTGCCTCCACCCAAGCTTCAGGTAGACCAGGCTTTGGTTAACATTTGCTTGAGGAAGTCCCGCCACCGAAGCGGTGCGAAATCGGCGAGGCGACCTGGTCCGGCGGCAAGACCCGCAACATCGCCGCCGTTGTGCAATGGCAACAACTCGGCAGCCACGGTTTTGGAGAAAGGATGACGAAAGTTTCTTGCTTTAGGAAGCGAATCATCGAACACTCGCCGCCTGATTCAGGGGGAATCATCAATGTTTAGCCACGAGATCGTCCACTGTTGCGCCTTCTGGGCCGCTGGTGCGCGTCCGGGCAGTCATGCTGCGGCCGAAGCTGCCGCGCTGAAAGGGATGGTACAGGCTTAACCAATCGAAACGCCGACACAGCATGAACACGGTCACGAAACAGGGCGTGCCGTTTTCACCGGTGCTAAGGGCGTTTCTCTACAACGATCGGGGGTAAGATCATGAAATTCATTCGTTTATGTGCGGCGATGCTTGCTGCTTTGCCGGCTGCTGCGCTGGCGCAAGGGGCGGGCAAGCCCGTTGTCGCCATCTACCAGATGGACGATGTCGCAAACAGCGGCCAGGCGCAGGCATTTTCGGCCATGATAGAAACGGCCATTGCCTCCACCAGCAAGTTTCGCGTGGTTGAGCGCGAGCGCCTGAAGACTTTGGTCGGCGAACAGGCGCGCGCGAAGAGTGGGCTGGTGCGGTCCAACAAGCCGGGCAAGGTCGGCGGCTTCGAAGGCGCGGACTATCTGATCTACGGAAGCATCACCACCGTCTCCGTCACCAACAAGGAGAATCTCGGCGCGTCGTTTCTGGGCAATGTGCTTTCCGGCGATCGCAACTCGAACGTGTCGTGCAGCAATTCGATCGTCACGCTCGGCGTCGATATCAAGATCACCGATGCCGATTCCGGCGAGGTGAAATATGTGTCGCGGATCAGCGAAAAGAAGAAATCGGAAGCCAGCTGCCAGGGCAATGCCCAGGTCGATGCCGGCGCACTGCTTCGCTCGGCGGCGGAAAAGGTAGCAACCGAATTGGTTACGGCCATTTACCCGATCCAGGTTGCCGCCGTTCAAGGCGACGGCGTGTTCGTGCTGAACTACGGCGAAGGCACGGTGCAGCCGGGCCAGGTGTTCGGCATCTACACCAAGGGCGTCGCGATCATGGATCCGGCCACCGGCGAACCGATCGGCCACGACGAACAGAAATTGGGCTTCATCCGGGTCACGGACGTAAACGGCCGCATCTCCAAGGCGGTTGCCCAGGCGCCGCTTTCGGCCAGCCCCCCGGTGGGCGCGATTGTCCGCCCGGCGAGCGCCGCCGATCTCAAGATCCTCGCCAATCCGAAGAAAAAGAAGTGAGGACCCGCTTTTGCGCCGCGGCGGCGGTTTTCTCGCTGGCCGCCGCCGCGCCGGCGGTTGCCCAGTCGGGCGCCGGTGCGAGCATTTCCATCGGGGAAGTCGGCAGCGTCCAATCCTGCACCTACCTTCCCGAATCCGCCGGCCGCGCCGGCGTGGCGGTGACGCCTTATGCGGCGGCCGCTTACGCCGAATGGCGGACCTGGTGGGTCAAGGACTGCGTCGACAATTTCGCCACCTTGCGCACCAGCCTCCAGGCGGCCTTGGCCTCCGGCGGCATGGACGTGCGCGGCGGGCGCGGGAATTACGTCATGTCGGTGAAGCTGTCCGCCGTCAGCGGCGGTCCCGGCGGCGGCGCGCCTTATGCACCGGACATGGGCCCCGATGGCTACTCGATCGCAACGGTGGGCATGCGGGTCAACGCCGACGTCACCGTGCGCGACCGGTCCGGGCGGGTCGTCTTCGGCAAGCTGCTTACAAAAACCATTGAAACCGGCCACGAGATCCGGGTGGGCGATTTCCGCACCCGCGCCAACGATTCCGGAGAGTCGCTCTACGGTCAGCTGCAGCACCAGGTTTCGCTTGCCGTGGCGCGGGCCGTGGCGTTCCACTTCCGGCCGCTGCAGGTCACCGGCGGAGACGGCCGCCAGATCACCTTGAACTACGGCGATCCCTTGCTCACCCTCGGCACGGTCGTCGAGGCAACCAGCCCGGACGGTTCAACCGCTCTGCGCTACGACGTTACGTCCGCGGCCAATGGTTCGGCCATTGCGCGAACGGTGGCGCGGGCCGACGCGGCCAGGATCGTGCCGGGCAGCCGCGCCCGGGTGATCGAGGCGGACGACCCCGCGGCAAACGGCCGTTTGTTTCAAAAGGTCGATCTGCCCTAGCGCCGCTGATGCCTTCCGGCCTCGCCCGGGCCCGTCCTCGAAACGCCACAGTCTGGCGCTTGCTGCCGTGCCGGGCGGAACGGCGGGACTCGTACTCTGTTGAACGGCCCGAGCGGGGATCACCTTCTTCAGTGGAGTGCGTACATGAATCAGAACATCGTATCGGCCGTTTTCGACAGCCATTCCGAAGCGGAAAATGCCGTCCGCGAACTGCGCGCAGCAGGCGTCAGCGACAGCTCGCTCTCGGTGATCGCGCGCCATGACGGCGGCGGAAGCGGCGGCGATTACGGCGATGCCAACACCCACGAAGCCAAGGAAAAAGGCGAAGGCCTGATCAAGGGCGCGCTTGCGGGCGGCGGCGTCGGCGCCCTGCTCGGCATTGCGGCGCTTGCCATTCCCGGGGTCGGGCCGCTTGCCGCGGCCGGCGCGATCGCCGCTTCGGCTGTTCCGGAAGCGGTCGCCATCGGCGCCGGCGCGGGTGCCCTCGCCGGGGGCTTGAGCGGACTTCTCAAGAAGCACGGAGTCAGCGATGAAGACGCAGGCTATTATGAAGGCCGGATCAATGACGGCGGCGTCTTCCTGTCGGTTGATACCACAACTTCCGGCATTACCGGTGAAGCGGCGCAGGAGATTCTCTCCCGCGCCGGTGGTCACAGCGCTTCGCGTCAGAAGATGGCCTCGGCCCTTTAAAGAACTGCGAAGGTGACTGGGGCGCTTCGGCTCTGTGCCGGAGCGCCCTTTTTGCTGTCTGCAACACGCCAAAAGGGTGGTTTCACCTGGATTGACATTTTCCTTGCTGCATTAGCGAAGGAGGTTCATGCTGCAATTTAGCTAGAAGAATCAGTCATGTCCGGGGGGACCACTGGTGTTTTTTTATGCCGCTCGCGCCGAAACACGCGCGCATTTGGGGAGGGTATGCCTGGTGGTGGGCGGCACAGTCAGATTTTACAATTCCGAAAAGGGATTCGGCTTTATTTCTCCTGATGGGGGAGGATCGGAAGTGTTTGTTCACGTCAGCGCGATCGAAGATGCGGGCCTCGCCGATCTTCGGTGCGGCGACAGAATAAGATACACGCCGAAAGCGGACCGGGAAGGTCGCTGCGCGGCAAGCGAGCTCCGCAAGATCTAGCGCCTCATGTTTGTTCCGCCGGCCGCCGATCCTCTCCTTCTACGCCAGGATCGGGCGCTTGGAGAGGCAGTGGACCTCTCCGGCTGCGAGGCAGAGCCGATTCATGTGCCGGGCGCCGCACAGCCCCACGGCCTTTTGATCGTCATCAACGGCGAAGACGAACGGGTGGAGGCGGTCGCCGGCGATATCCAGGGCGTTCTCGGCTTCAACGATCCGCCGATTGGCCGCCCGCTTCAGGACCTTCTAGGCCGCTCCCTTGCCGATCTCGCCCACGCATCGGGCTTCCGCCCGCACCAGGAGCCGTTGTTTCTCGCCTCGCTGATGCCGGCAGGCGGCGGCGGCGAACTCGATATTCTTGCCCACGAACGCGACGGCGCGGTGCTGATCGAGCTTGAGCCGACCTTAGCGGACCGCCCGTCGGCGGCGCGGCTGCTTGCCCGCCTCCGCGCCTCCATGGCCCGGATCAAGCAGCAGGATACGATTCAGGGCGCGTGCCGGGTCGCGGCGGCGGAAGTGCGCAGCTTCACCGGCCACGACCGGGCGCTTGCTTACCAGTTCCTGGAAGACGGCGCCGGCCGGGTTGTTGCGGAATCGGGCGACGGCCGCTTGCCGTCCTTGCTCGGCCAGCATTTCCCCGCCTCCGACATTCCGGCGCAGGCGCGCAGCCTTTACACCCGCAATCTGGTAAGGGTGATCCCTGACGTATATTATCGTCCCGCGCCCCTGCTCGACTCCAGGCCGGCACGGCTGCTCGACATGAGCGACTGCTCCTTGCGCAGCGTCTCGCCGATTCACATCCAATATTTGAAGAACATGGACGTCAGCTCCTCGATGTCGGTGTCGGTCGTTCGCGAGGGGCAATTGTGGGGCTTGATCGCCTGCCACAGCCCGGAGCCGGTGCTTGTTCCCTATGAAATACGCGAAGCCTGCAAGCAGATCGCCACCGGTCTGGCGCAGCAGGTGGAAATCCTTACCGCCTTGTCCGCCGCGGCGGAGGCCGCGCGCCTCGCCAATCGGCGCGACACGATCCTGGCCGCGCTCGCCGGATCGCAAAGCGTCGAGGCCGATCTGCGGCTCCGCCTGGAAGAATTGGGCGATCTCATCCCCTGCGACGCGGTCGCGCTTTGCTACAACGGCCGGGTCACCCGTTGGGGTGATGCGCCGTCGGAGGATCAGTGCCTTCGCCTCGCCGAATGGGTGCGGCGAAGGGACGCGGCGCTTCCATTCTCCACCACTGCTCTCCCGGCCAAGTTTCCCGAAGCTGCCGGCTTTGACGGCGCGCCGAGCGGTTTGCTCGCGATTACCGCTTATCAGGAGGATCCGATCGAAGTCCTCTGGCTTCGACAGGAATATGCCAAGGTGATCGAATGGGCGGGCAATCCGCACGCCCATTCCGCCGTCGATGCCCAAACGGGGGCGCTGACGCCGCGCAATTCCTTTGCCGTGTGGCAGGAAACGGTGCGCGGGCGCTCGCTGCCCTGGTCGGTTGCCGCCGTCGAGGCCGCGCAGCAGCTTCGCGAAGGCATCGAACGGATCACCGAGCGCCAGCGGCTGCGCGCGCTTCAGGCGTCCGTGATCCACATGTCGCGGGTCAATGCGATGGGGGCGATGGCGTCGTCGATCGCGCACGAGGTGAACCAGCCGCTGATGGCGGTGGGCAGCTACACCCGCGCTGCCCTCGCCATGCTGCAAGGCGGCTCGCCTCCGGAAGAAATCGAGGAAGTCCTGCGCAGCGCCGCCGGCCAATCGCTGCGCGCCGGCGAAATCATCCGCCACCTGCGCCAACTCGTCGCCCCCGAAGGCTCCTCGCTAATCCCCGTCACTTTGGGCGACATCGTCAACGAAGCCTGCTCCATAGGCCTCATCGACGCCACCCGAGCGGGGGTGCGGCTGAGTTGTTCGGTGGGCGCCGATTTGCTGGTGCGGGCGGATTCCATCCAGGTTCAGCAGGTGCTGCTGAACCTGATTCGCAACGCGCTCGACGCGACCGAGGGGCAGCAAGACCGGCGCATCTCCATCAATGCGGCTCCGGATGGCGAAGCAATGGTGCGGGTATCGTTGCAGGACAATGGCGGAGGCGTTCCGCTGGAAGTGCAGCCGCGCTTATTTGAAGCGTTCAGCAGCACCAAGGCGTCCGGTCTCGGGATCGGCCTGTCCATCTGCCGAACGATTATCGAGGCCCATGGCGGCAAAATCTGGCTGGAGAACACGCCCGGCGAGGGCGCTCGTTTCAGCTTCACCCTTCAGCGCGTGCCCGCCACGGAGGCACCGCTAATGCCGATGGGAGCCGCGCTGTGACCGAGGCCGCTCCTCCGTCCGTATATATTATCGACGACGAAAAGGACGTCCGGGTGGCGCTCAGCCTGGAGCTTCGCGCGTCCGGCTTCGCGGCCCGGCCCTTTGCGTCGGCCGCCGATTTTCTGGACGAAGTGGCGCACCTCGCGCCCGGCTGCCTGTTGCTCGACGTGCGGATGCCGGGGCAGGGCGGCATCGACCTTCTGGACGAACTCGCGCGCCGGGAAATCCGCTGGCCCGCGGTGATGATGACGGCGCACGGCGAAGTCGCCACGGCCGTTCAGGCGATGAAGCTCGGCGCCGTCGAGTTCCTCGAGAAACCGTTCGGTCCCGAAGCGCTCCAGGCGGCGCTGGACCGCGGCTTCCAGACCTTGTCTGCGTCGGCGCGGCAAAGTGGGATTCGGCAGCAGGCGCGCGACACCTACCAGTCGCTTACCCCGCGCGAGCAGGAGGTGTTCCGGCTGGTTGTTCAAGGCAATGCGAGCAAGACGGTGGCCTTGCAGCTCGACCTGAGCCACCGCACCGTGGAAATGCACCGCGCCAACATGATGCGCAAACTTGGCGCGGCGACCCTGGTCGACCTCGTCCGGCTGGCCGTTGAGCTTGGAATGCCGACGGAAAGACGCTGATCGGGCGCGTTTTTACGCGATTACCGTGTCCGCACGGTATGGCGCCGCAAAGCACCTTTCACGATCCTGGACGCAGAGTGGCCTTCTCTGGTTCCGAATACCACTCCGGGTCCGGCGTCTCACCCCCACTGAGCCGCCGGACCCTTTTTTATCAGGCGGGGCGATTGACGCCGCCGCCCCCCGCTCTAGCGTGGGGGCTATGCCGGTCCCCATCTTGTTCGATTATTGGCGCTCCTCGGCCAGCTACCGGGTCAGAATAGCGCTCAACCTGAAGGGCATCGCCTACCAGCAGGTGCGCATTGATTTGGCGGGTGGCGCGCAGCGGGAAGAGGCGTATCGCGCCCGCAACCCGCAGGGCTTCGTGCCGATGCTGGAGGTGGGCGATCTGCGCCTGACCCAAAGCCTTGCCATCATCGGCTGGCTCGACGCGACCCATCCCGATCCGCGGCTGTTGCCCGCCGGAGCTGCCGATGCCGCGCACGTCCAGGCGATGGCGCTGACAATCGCCTGCGACATTCATCCGCTCAACAACCTGCGGGTGCTCAAGCAGCTGACCGGCCCGCTCGGCCAGGACGAAGCAGCCAAGGAAGCGTGGATCGCGCGGTGGATCGGCGACGGCTTCGCTGCGCTGGAGGCACTTGCGGCGCCGCGCGCCGGCCGCTTCCTGTTCGGCGATGCGCCGACCCTGGCGGACGTCTGCCTGGTACCCCAGATGTATAACGCCCGGCGCTTCGGCGTGCCGCTGGACGATTATCCGGTGCTTTCACGCTGCGATGCCGCCGCCGCCGCGCATCCGGCCTTCGCCGCGGCGCATCCGGACGCTATAGCGGCCGCATCGGCTTGAACGGAGTAGACGCGATGGGCAGGTTGGATGCGATTGAAGGCAAGATGGCGGACCTGTCGCCGCTCGCGTCCGTGGACATCCCGTCGCTCGCGGGCAAGGTGTCGGAGGAGGAATGGAAGGTCCGCGTCGATCTCGCCGCCGCCTACCGGCTGATCGCATATTACGGTTGGGATGACCTGATCTTCACCCACCTCTCCGCCCGCATTCCCGGTCCGGAGCACCATTTCCTGCTCAACCCCTACAATTTGATGTTCGAAGAAGTGACCGCGTCCAGCCTGGTCAAGGTCGACACCAGCGGCGTGCCAGTTGAACCGTCGCCATTCATCACCAACCCGGCCGGCTTCACCATCCATTCGGCCGTCCACATGGCGCGCGCCGACGCGCAGGCGGTGATCCACCTCCACACCCCGCACGGCCAGGCGGTGTCCGCCCATGGCGAAGGCCTGCTGCCGCTGACCCAGACGGCGATGCTGGTGCGCGAGGACGTCGCCTACCACGATTATGAAGGTGTCGCTGTCGACCTTGACGAGCGCGAGCGGATCGTTGCCGATCTCGGCGACAAAGGCGCGATGCTGCTCCGCAACCACGGCACGCTTGCCGTTGGCGAAACGGTGGGCGAGGCGTTTCTCAAGATCTACTTCCTGGAACGCGCCTGCCAAGCGCAAATTCTTGCGCTTTCGGCGGGCGAGGGGAACCTCAACAATCCGCCGCAAGGCTCGCCGGAAGTCACCGCCCAGCAGGGCAAGATGGGCCTCAAACTCGCCGCCGGCGCCCTTGCCTGGCCGGCGCTCCTCCGCAAAGCGTACCGCCTAGATCCAAGCTTCGCGACGTAAGCTTTACCCTCCCTCCAGGGGAGAGGTCAGTCCCTGTCGGGCGCCCCGAGAGGGAAGAGGGGCCGGAACTCTCGCGCTTCATCCACCGCACGGGCAAAGCTCGGCCTTGCCAGCAGCCGCGCGCGATATGCCGTCAGCACCGGGTAGGCCTCGCCGATCGGATGGGTCCAGTCGGCGTAGAACAAGGACGGGGCGGCGGCGCAGTCGGCCATGGTGAAATCCGCCCCGGCCGCCCATTGGCGCCCGGCGAGTTCCGTCTCCAGCCAGGCGTAGGACCGCTCCAGCTTCGCCACCGCCGCCGTCATTCCGTCCGCACGTTTGACCGGATCACCGGTCAGTGCGCCGTCAACCGCATGCTGCATCGCGTTCATGACGTGGAGGTCGAAGAAGCGGTCCAGGAAGCGCACCTCCAGCGCCGCGGCCGGATCGGCGGGCAGCAGCCGCACCGGGCCCGGGTGGTTGAGCTGGAGATATTCGATAATGATGCTGGTCTCCGCGACGGTGCGCGCACCGTCGGCAAGCACCGGGAACTTGGCGATGGGCCAGCGCCGAAGCCACTCCGCGCGGTGCTCCGGGTCCGGCCACACGCAGCGAAACTCGAATGGCGTTCCGTTCTCGAAAAGCGCGATCAACACCTTTTGCGTGTAGGAAGAGAATGGGTGGCCGTAGAGCGCGAGCATGAGCTGTCTCCTGCGTTCCCCCTGAAGGAGAGGGTATCAGCCTCTGTACCAGTCCTTCTTCAGCCGGGTCGAGGCGATGAAATAGAGGAGGGCGCTCAGCACGTAGAAGCCGAGGCCGTAGAGGATCGAATATTGCAGCGCGTCCTCGCCATGCGCTTCCTTCATCGTGTCGGACATGAAGCCCAGGAAGAAGATGCCGAAGCCGATGCCGATCAGGTTGTTGATGAACAGGAAGCTTGCCGAGGCGGTGGCGCGCATGTTGGGCGGCACGATGTGCTGGACAGCGGCGATCACCGGACCAAGCCACGCGAGGGCAAGCATCTGGCCCACCGTGAATAGCACCCACGCGACTTCCAGCGACGCGAACAGCCCAAAGGCGAAGCAGGGCGCGGCGATCAGGAAGCATATTGCCGGCACCAGCGCGTACGCCGCCGGATTGCCCTGCCCGGTGCGGTCGCCGATCCAGCCGCCGAGCCAGGTGCCGGCGACCCCGCCGACCAGCACGATCGAACCGTAATAATAAGACACTTCGATCAGCTCGAGATCGAAGCTTCGCGAAAAGAAGCTCGGCAGCCAGAAGATCAGGCCGTAGCCGAGGATCGAGCCGGAAGCGGCGCCAAAGGAGAGCAGCCAGAAGCTCGGCGTCCGCGCCAGCGTCGCGGCAACCGTGCCGAGCGGCGGCGCCGGTTCGCTTGCCGATCCGTCCTGGCTGTCGAAGCCGCCGCGCACCGGTTCCTTGATGAACAGCTTGACCAGCAAGGCCGCGGGCAGCCCGGCAAGGCCGACGATGATGAAGGCGGAGCGCCAATCGAGGTTGGAGGCGATCCAGCCGCCGAAAAACACGCCAAGCGCGGATCCGATGGGAATGCCGAGCGAGAACAAGGCAAGCGCCCGGGCCCGCCGCTCCTTGGGGAAATAATCGGAGATCAGCGCGTAGGACGGGGCAACTCCGCCCGCCTCGCCGATGCCGACGCCCATGCGCGCCAGGAACAGGTGCCAGAAATTCTGCGCAAGCCCGCACACCGCGGTGAACGCGCTCCACAAGGCGACGGAGAAAGCGATGATGTTGACCCGGCTCTTCCGGTCGGCAAGCCACGCCACCGGAATGGCGATGCCCGAATAGAACAAGGCGAAGGCGATGCCGCCCATCAGGCTGAGCTGCGTGTCGCTTAGTGCAAGCTCGGCTTTGATCGGAACGGCGAGGACGCCGATGATCTGCCGGTCGATGAAGTTGAAGATGTAGGCGAGGAGCAGGATCGCCAGAACGCGGCCTCCGCCGGCCGTGCCGTTTGCGTTCATGCTCCTCGCCTGTGTCATATTCTGCCTTTAGTAGCGCGCGGTGAGGCGGAGGGTGAAGGTGCGCGGTGCGCCGAAGTAAACGGTGCGGATGTTGCCGACGCTGGAGAATTCCTGCCCTTCGGTCTTGTAGGTCTTGTCCGCTAGGTTCTGGCCGTAGATTCCGACGCTGAACTTGCGGCTGGCATCTTCCCACACCAGCCGCGCGTCATGCAGCCAATAGCCGTCCTGGTACAGCCCTTCGATCCGCGTGGTGGTGTTGATGAAGGTGTTGTCCACGGCAAGCGCGGTCTCCGAACGGTAGCGCGTCTGGCCGCCAATCGTCAGCGTGCCGCTATTGCCGAGCTGCGCCGTATACTGGGCACCGAAGCGCATCGTCCAATCCGGCGCGAATGCCGGCGTCTGGAAGGCGCG
This sequence comes from Allosphingosinicella sp., assembly GCA_036399095.1. Lineage (GTDB taxonomy): Bacteria > Pseudomonadota > Alphaproteobacteria > Sphingomonadales > Sphingomonadaceae > Allosphingosinicella. The sequence continues at coordinate 29,768 of DASWNT010000006.1, read as the reverse complement.
GCTTCCGCCGGTGGCGGTGAAGCGCACATCGTTGAACTCGCGATATTCGGCGTCGAGATAGCCGATCTGGGCGTCGAGCAGCAGATTGTCGATCGGCGTCCAGTTCGCTTCCAGCTCGGCCCCGCGGATGCGCAGCTTGCCGGCGTTGATCACGCTCAAGACAGCCGTCGGGATGCCGTTCACCTCGTCGGTTCCCGAAACGCGGGCCTGGAAGTTCGTGTAATCGTTGTGGAAAGCCGCGAAGTTCAGGCGCAGCTGGTTGGCGATGGTGGTCTTGAGACCGACTTCGTAGGAATCGACTTCCTCCGGATCGTAGGCGGTGGATTCGGCGACCGAGTTGGCGCGGCCGTTGAAGCCGCCCGACTTGAAGCCCTTCGAATAGCGCGCATAGGCCATGGTCCTCGGGCCGAACTGGTAATCGAGCGATACGGTGGGGGAGAGGTCCTCCCACACGCCCTCATCCGGCGAGAAGACGTAAGTGGCGTTCAGGATCGGCACACCGCCGACCGTGAAGTTCGACTGCGTCGAGGTGGTGCGGAAATAATCCTTTTCCTCGCGGGTGTAGCGAAGGCCGGCGGAGATCCGCAGCGCGTCGGTGATCGAGAAGCTGCCATTGGCGTAGGCCGCCATGCTGGTGGTTTCCAGATCGTCGTCGATCGAACGGAAGAAGGTTACACCCGGGAACAGCACGTTGTCGCCATAAGCTTCCTGGTGGGAGGTGATGTCTTCCTTCAGGTAATAAAGCCCGGCAACGCCCGAAAGGCGGTCGCTTGAATAAGCGAGCTGCAACTCCTGGCTGATCTGGTGCTGATCGACATTGACCTGGACGTCGCCGACCTGAAGCTGGGTGGCGTCGATGTCGATATAATCGCGGGTGACGAGATCGCGGTAGGCGGTGATCGACTTGAAGGTCAGCGCGTCCGTCAGATCGTAGGTTGCGATGCCCGACACGCCCCAGTGGCGAAGCTTGGTTTCGTTCGGCAGCGTCGGCGAGATGCGCGCGGTGAAATCATAGTCCTCAAGGGGACGCTCCAGCGGCAGCGACACCACGGTGGGCGCAAGCAGGTAACGAAGCTCGTTCACCGGCGCGCCGACGCTCAGCGCCGCATCGTCACGGGAGTAATCCACCGACACGTCGAAGCGGAAGCGGCTGGACGGCGTGAAGGCGAGGGCGCCGCGCGCGGCGATCGTGTTCTTGTCGTTATACTCGCGGTCGAGCACCCGATCCTCGACATAACCGTCGCGGCGCGAGCGCATTACGGCAAAGCCCGCGGCAAGCGTGTCGGTAACCGGGCCGGAGGCGGAGGCCTTGAGCTCGAGCTGGTCGTAGGAGCCGTAAGCGAGGCTCGCATTGGCGCGGAATTCCTGCCCGGGCTTGCGGGTCACGACCTTGAAGGCGCCGCCGATCGTGTTCTTGCCGTAAAGCGTGCCCTGGGGCCCGCGAAGCACTTCGATCCGCTCGAGATCGAGCAGGTCGAGCTGGGTGCCGCGGATTCGGCTGATGTAGACGTCATCGACATAGACGCCGACGGCCGGATCGAAGGTCTGCAGCGCGTCCGGCTGGCCGATGCCGCGGATGTAGATGTTGGTGGCGTTGGACGAGCCGCGGCCCTGAACGATGTTGAGGTTGGGAACCGCGCCCTGGAGGCCGGTCGTGTCCTGCGCCTGGAGGCGGTCGAGCGTGCGCTCGTTGAAGGCGGAAACGGCGGCGGGAACGCGCTGCAGCGATTCCTCGGTGCGCCGCGCGGTGACGATGATCTCGCCGGTGCCGGTGTCCTGGCCTTCGTCGTCGAGCGCGGTGGTGGCGGCGTCGTCCGCCGGCTGCTGCGCCGATTCCTCGTTCAGCTGCTCCGCGGACTGGGCGAAAGCGGGGGTGGCGGCGAGCGCGGCGAGCGCGGTGCCGATCCGGAAGGCGGTGATGATCTGGGTGCGTCGCATGGTTGCTACTCCTGGGTCAGGCGTTTTGATGTTGGAAAACCGGCGGCAGGCTTGCCGCGAAGTCGTGAACGAGGGTGTTGAAGCGGTCCGGCTCTTCAAGGTGCGGGGCGTGGCCGGAGCGGGCGAACGGCACCGCTTTGGCGTTGGGAAGCGCGCGGACGATGTGCTCGGCGGTGGCCGGGCTGTAGAGCTGACTGTGCAGGCCGTGGACGACCAGGGTCGGCTGCTTGATGCCCGGCAAGGCGGCGCGCGCATCTTCCCCCACAAGCGACGCCCAGATCGCCTGAATCGCCGCCCCGTCATTGCTGGCGAATTCGGCGCCCGCCCAGGCGGCGAGGGGGAGGAGCTCGTCGCGCACCGGCTGAGCGAAGATCGCCGAACCTGCCGCGGTGGCGAAGGCGTCGAAATCCTCTGCCATCGCCTCGCGGCGGGCGTCGCACATTTCGGGGGACAGGCCGAGCGTCCAGCCTTCGCCGTTCAGAACCTTGGGAGTCATGTCAACGATCACCGCGCCGGCGAAGCGGCGCCTGGTTGCACCGGAAAGCAGGCGCCACAGCACGGACGCGCCAAGCGACCAGCCGATGCCGATCGCGCCGTGCAAGTCGAGTTGCTCGACAAGTTCCGCTACGTCCGCGGCGAGCGTTTCCACGGTGAGAGTGTCCGTACCGGCCGGAGAGCCGCCATGGCCGCGCAAGTCGATGTTGATCAGCCGAAACTCTTGGCTAAGCGCGTCTTGTTTCGGAAAGAAGCCGCCGTGCGCCATCATCCCGTGCAGAAGCACGATCGGGCGCCCGGCGCCCCGGTCGCGGAACGCGATGCGCGTCCCGTCGCGGGCGGTGATGTGCGGCAACTTCAGATCCTCCCCAGCCGGTCCTGTGTTCAGGATCAACGGCAAGGCGGCAGCATCATCCGCAATGAAACATGAGTCAAGGTTCAACTTGACGAGCGGTTCAGTTTTCAGGTCTGTGTTGCAGGGCAGTCACGGCAGAGCGCCCTTGGAACGCTGCCACGTCTCCCCCATCTGTTGGTAGCAACAGCGAGCGGGTTCCCGGATGCCGACGACGATCAGCCCCGAATGGCAGCAAATGGCGCTTTACGCGCTGGGTGGGGCGCTTTTGCTGATGCTGATCTCGCGCATTCCCTATGTCGGTCGGGTGGTACGCTTTGCCGTGTCCCTGGCCTTGCTCGGCTTCTTTCTCTTCATCCTGATGCAGCAGGCGCCCTACCAGCCGCAGCTCGCGTCCCTGATGACGAGGCTCGGCCTCGACAGCCAGGAAGTGGTCGGCCGTGAAGTGCGCATCCGCATGTCCGCCGATGGCCATTTCTGGGCCCGCGCCGAGTTGAACGGCGTCGAGCGGCGCATGCTGATCGACAGCGGCGCGACAATGACCACGATTTCCGACCGCACCGCCGAAGCCGCGGGCGTGGACGCAAGCGCTGGCTTGGCCCCCATCATTCTGCGCACCGCCAACGGCGTCACCAGAGCGGAGACCGGAACATTGGACGAGATGCGCCTCGGCCCGATCACCGCACGCGATCTCAAGATCGTCGTCGCCCCCGCCATCGGCGAGGTGGACGTGATCGGCATGAACTTCCTCTCCAAGCTCGAAAGCTGGCGCGTGGAAGGCCGAACCCTGGTGCTGGTGCCGAAGCGGGCGTGAACCGTTACGCGGCGGGCGGCGGGCTGCCCGTGGTTGCGGTGAAGGCGATCTTCAGGACAGCGAACAGGGCAAGGCCCGCGCCGGCGATCGTGAAGAAGTTGAGCAAGGTGATCGCGAAGGCCTTGCTGCCCGCTTCGTGGACATAATCCTCGATGATCACCTGCATGCCCATCTTGCCGTGCCAGAAGGTGACGGCGACGAGCAGAAGCATCGGCACCGCGGCCAGGGGATCGGCGAGCCACTCGCGCACCGTGCCGTAGCTCAGGTCCGGCAGGCGAAGCACCGAGGCGATGAACCAGATGAACAGCACCAGGAGGGCGACGGAGGTCAGCCGCTCAAGCCACCAATGGTGGGCGCCCGAACGGGCGGAGCCGAGGCCGCGGACTCGGGCAATTGGCGTTTCCATGGTCATCCCTTTGCAACCACGATCAGGAACCAGAACAAGGCGGTGAGCAGCAGCGAGATGACGATCGTCATGTTCGCCCAGAATTTGTTGGTGCGAAGCTCAAAGCCGGCGCCGATATCCATCACCAGGTGGCGAAGCCCCGACACGGTGTGCTGGAAAAAGGCCCAGGAAAGGCCGACGCCGATCACGATGCCGATCCAGCTCGTCGCCCAGCTCTGGAAGCTTTGGTAAGCCTCGGCGCCGCTTGCCGCGGCGACCAGCCACCAGACGAGCGCGATCGAACCCACCACCGTCAGTCCGCCGCCCGTCACCCGGTGGAGGATCGAAACCAGCATGTGCGGCCCCCATTTCCAGATGGTCAGGTGGGGCGACAAGGGGCGGGACGGGTTGCGGTGCATAGGGGCTCCTGTTGGCCGCGCTTTTAGGCCCTGCGGGCAAGGTTGCAAGGCCGGGCGAACGGGTCCGCACTGGCCATCCCTAACAGCTTCTTAACCATTGGCGCGCTAGGCGAAGGGCGACGAGCACATGGGAGCGGGTATGACGGGCAAGAGCGGCGGCGTGGATTCTGAGAAGAAGCTGGCCATGTTCGGCATCGACGATGCTCTGGCCGAGGATTGCCGCGAATTCTGGGCTTTGGCCAACAGCCAAGGTTTGCGAATCGCCCGGCGCTTCTGGACGCAATATTCCGTATTGGCACCCGGGTCCCGCCCGATTGAAGGCGCGAAGCTGGAGGAACTCGCCCAGCGCGTTCTTCCCTACCTCCGCGTCCGGTATGACGAAGCGCGCAGCCCCCGCTGGATCGCCCTTGCCCGCGACTATGTCGCGGCCGCCATGGCGGCGGACGTGCCCTTGAGCGCGATTCTTGCCGCCGCCTCCGCCGCGGCCGAGGAAGCGCACGACATCATTACCGAATGCGTGCCCGACGATGCCGCGCGCGCGGCGCGGCTTTCCAAGGCGCTGCTCCGCTCCGCCATGCTTGAAACGGACGTTTTCGCCGCCCACCATGACGATCTGCGCATTCAGGCGGAGCGGGACCGCCGCGCGGCGCGTGGTGCCCAGTTCAATTCCGATATCGTCACCTCGGCCGAACGCACCGCGTCCGACAGCCGCCTGCTCCGCGCCCAGGCGTCCGACGCCTCGGCGGCGGCGCGCGGGGTGCTTGGCAAAACAAGCGAAGTCGCCGCGGCGGCCGAACAATCCGCTCTTGCCATGCGCGAAGCGGCGCTCACCGCCGCCGGCCTGATCCGCGCCATCGAGGATGCGCGCGGAGAAGTGGAAGTCGCGGCCGGCGTTGCGACCAAGGCGGGCGAGCAGGCCGCGGATGCGGTCGGCGTCAGCGAAGCGCTCTCCGCCCAGGTGCGAGCCATCGAATCGATCCTTGGCCTGATCCGAGACATCGCCGGACAGACCAACCTCCTCGCCCTCAACGCCACAATCGAAGCGGCGCGTGCCGGCGATGCAGGGCGCGGCTTCGCGGTTGTTGCGCAGGAAGTAAAATCGCTCGCCAATCAGACGGCGCGGGCGACGGACGACATCGCGGGCAAGATCTCGGCGATCCAGCAGGCGACTCGCTCCACCCTCGACGCCAACGGCTCGATCCGCCGCACCGTGGAGGAAGTGCAAAGCTCAGCCGCGCGCATCCGGGAAGCCATGGAAACGCAGGCGCAAACCGTGACCATGATCACCGCCGCCGTGGACGAAACGGCGATGGCCGCCGATTCCATGTCATCCACCATTGCCGCGATCCGCGAGGAAACGGAGAACGTCGCCAGCGAAATCGACGGCCTGACCCGCAACTTCGGCCTCGTCGATGAGCAAATGGCCCGCTTCAAGGCCTCCACGGCCGAGTTCGTGAAGGGCTTCGCGGCCTAGCGGATCCCTCCGGCTCCCACCGCTTGCGCGGGCTTGAGGCCGCCCCATATCGGGTGCGGAACAAGGGAGGATGCGGGGGTGCCGAAACCGGCGCAGGACAGTGTGACGAAAGGGCCATTCGCGGCCCTGTTGATCCTGTTCAGCCTTTTCCTGAGCTCCGGCACCGCCGCCGCCGGCAACGGCAATCTTCAGTCTTCGGCGCGGCTCAGCGCCGGGCGGCAGGGTGCCACCGCCGCGATCCTGCAATCCTCCGTCCGCCCGAGCGAAGACGAGGCAGCCGAAGCCACGGGCGAGTGGCCGCCCCTCCTGCCGCCGGGCGCTGGCATCGTCACCGCCGGTCCGTACGTCACGCCCGCCGCCGGAGCGTCTTCAGCTTCGACCGCCGATCTCCCGCGTCTCGCCCCGGCCTCCTACCAAGCCCGCGCGCCGCCAGCTGCCTGACTCGCCGCCACCGCGCGGCCCGATCGGACCTCTACCTGTTCAACAGGCAGACATTAGCTGGAGACCGTTATGTCCTCTGCAACCTACAGACTCACGCAAACCCACCGCCGCCTCGACGACGCAATCTCCCACGAACTGACCCGGCGCCTGCCGGACAGCCTGAAGTTGCTTCGCCTCAAGAAGCTGCGCCTCGCCGTAAAGGACCGCCTCGCCGCCCTGATGCGCCGGGGCCTTCCCGCCTGACCAACCGGCCGGCGCTCTCCAAGGGGCGCCGGCCACCCTTCCGCGCAGGCCGATCCCATACGCCTGCGCGCGCCAGCGAGTCTTGCATCCCCCTGCCCAGGGCCTAAAAGCCCGGCCAACCGTCGCGCGGGCGCGCTTCACCTCTTGGGGCCCCCGCAAACTACCACTTTGTGGGGATAAGTTCATGGCTACCACGCCTTCCGCCTATAAGATCATCGACCATATGTACGACGTCGTCGTCGTCGGCGCCGGCGGCTCCGGCCTTCGCGCAACCATGGGTTCGGCGGAAAAAGGGCTGAAAACCGCCTGCATCACCAAGGTTTTCCCGACCCGCTCCCACACCGTCGCCGCGCAGGGCGGCATCGCCGCGTCGCTGGGCAACATGGGCGCGGATCACTGGACCTGGCACATGTACGACACCGTCAAGGGCTCGGACTGGCTCGGCGATCAGGACGCGATCGAATATCTCTGCCGCGAAGCGCCGGCCGCCGTTTACGAGCTCGAGCATTTCGGCGTTCCGTTCAGCCGCACCGCCGAAGGGCGCATCTACCAGCGCGCGTTCGGCGGCATGATGCAGAATATGGGCGCCGGCCCGCCCGCCCAGCGCACCTGCGCCGCCGCCGACCGCACCGGCCACGCAATGCTTCACGCGCTCTACCAGCAGAGCCTGAAGTATGACGCCGACTTCTACATCGAATATTTCGCCCTCGACCTGATCATGGAAGGCGGCGAGTGCCGGGGCGTGATCGCGCTCTGCCTCGAGGACGGTACCATCCACCGCTTCCGCGCCCACGCGGTGGTGCTCGCCACCGGCGGTTACGGCCGGGCTTACTTCACCGCCACCTCCGCCCACACCTGCACCGGCGACGGCAACGCCATGGTGCTCCGCGCAGGCCTGCCCTTGCAGGACATGGAATTCGTCCAGTTCCACCCGACCGGCATCTACGGCGCCGGCGTGCTGATCACCGAAGGCGCGCGCGGCGAGGGCGGCTACCTCACCAACTCCGAAGGCGAGCGCTTCATGGAGCGCTACGCCCCGTCGGCCAAGGATCTCGCCTCACGCGACGTCGTCGCCCGCTCCATGGCGATGGAAATTCGCGAAGGCCGCGGCGTCGGCAAGGAAAAGGACCACATCTACCTTCACCTCGACCATATCGACGCCAACATCCTCGCCGAGCGCCTTCCGGGCATCACCGAAACGGGGAAGGTCTTCGCCGGCGTCGACCTCACCCGACAGCCGCTCCCGGTGGTGCCGACCGTGCACTACAATATGGGCGGCATCCCGACCAACTTCCACGGCGAGGTCGTCACCCTTCGAGACGGCAACCCGGACAGCGTCGTCCCCGGCCTGTTCGCGGTCGGCGAAGCGGCCTGCGTCTCGGTCCACGGCGCCAACCGCCTGGGCTCCAACAGCCTGATCGATCTCGTCGTCTTCGGCCGCGCCGTCGGCCACCGCGTCGGCGACACGATCAAGCCCGGCACCGCCCATCCGCCGCTGCCCAAGGGTTCGGAGGAAATGGCGGTCGGCCGGCTCGATCATTTCCGCTTCGCCAAGGGCGGCAGCCCAACGAGCGTGATCCGCAACCGCATGCAGCGCACCATGCAAGCCGATTGCGCCGTGTTCCGCGCGCAGGAAACGCTGAACGAAGGCGTGAAGCGGATCGACGAGGTCTACCGGCAGATGGCCGACATCGACGTCACCGACCGCAGCCTGATCTGGAACACCGATCTCGTCGAGACCATGGAGCTCGACAACCTCATCGGCCAGGCCGTCGTCACCATGCACTCGGCCGCCAACCGCAAGGAAAGCCGCGGCGCCCACATGCACGAGGACTTCCCGAACCGCGACGACGTCAACTGGCTCAAGCACACGATCAGCTGGTTCGACGGCTGGGGCGGCAAGGGCGGCGGCGTCAAGATCGACTACCGCCCGGTTCACGAATATACGCTGACGGACGAAATCGACTACATCCAGCCCAAGGCGCGGGTGTACTAAGCGAGAGACGGCGCTTAGTGCGCCACCGCCTCCAGCGCCTCTCTGACGCGGCCCATGTCGGCGGCGAAGCTGCGGTGGAGGGCGCTGTCGTCCAGCGCCGCGCGCTCCGTCACCATCGGCATGGAGAGGCCGATGCGCAGAGTCGCGCCCCAGACGCCGTCGGCGCGCTTGACGCATTTCACCGGTTGGCCGAGCCGCACCCCATAGCCAAGCAGCTCCTTGTGCCAGCGGGCCGCATCCTCGAACGTCGCGCCGCCGCCCATGCCGGAGAGGTCGAGCGTGGAGAGCGTCCTCATCTCCACCGGGTGGGTGTCGGCGGTTTCCTTCTGGCCGAGCGGGTAGGGGGCAACCCTCCGCGCCGCCGTTTTCTCGATAATGTTGTCGCGCACCGCCTGGTGGAATGCGAGGATGACGCGGGTGACCTCAGCCAGGCTGAGCTGCTGGAACCGCTCGAGCTCGAACAACGACGCTTCCAGGCGAAGCAGCAGGCCTAGATTGGCGCTGTCTTCGAGCGCCTCGCGCCCGGAGCAGCCCTCCGGCCACTCGGCCCGCCGAAATACCGAGGCCAAGCCCGGCGCGAGCGGCGCCATGCCGCGCATCTGGCCCGCCGGCACGATGGCGAAGCCGCTAAACGGCGGCCCGCCCATGAATTTTGAGCCGGTAACGAACACGATCGCGTCGCGCGCCAGATAGTCCGCGATGGCCGGCGAAGTGATCCGCGCCTGGCAGGCATCGACCACGAAGGTGATCGCTTCCCCATGCCGCGCCCGCAGCCGGTCGATGTCACCCAGCGACGGGAGGATGAGGCCGGTCTTGGATCCATGCACGGCATGCACCAGGACGTGCCGCCCCTGCGCCGCCGCCGCTTCCGCCGCTTCGTCCATCGCCTGCGCAATGTCTCTGGACGGGCGGGCGCGGCCCTCGGCGTCGCGCACCGGGATGTCGATCATCTCCACATGGGTGTCGCCAAGGCCCGGCACCGGCTGCCCCGGCGCCACTGCCACATCCAGCGCCGTTTCGTTCGCAAAGAAGCGGCCGAAGGCGGAATGGATGCAGCCGCTGCCCACTTCGTCCGCGCCGAGCAGGATATTGTGGGTGCCGCCGGGCCCCCGGCCCTGCACGCAGGCAAGCGCGACATATTCGAGATCGGTGCCGGACGGCGCGAAGACGATCTGGGCATCGGCGGGGAGGGCGTAGGCGCTTCGGATGCGCGCGCGCAGGCCTTCCAGGCGCGCCTCATAGTCCGCGCCGCTCAGCTCCGGCCCGATGTCCTCCAGCAGCCCTTCGGCATAAGCGAAAGCGGCGGCCGACACGTCGTTTGCGGTGGAAGACGCATAAGCCAGCACCTCGCTCGGCCGAGGCGCGGAAAGGTAGCGGTTGAGCCCCGTTGCCTTGTCCAGCACGATCCGCGCGTCGCCGCCCGTCGTCATTACCGCGCCCGCATCGCGTCCAAGTTCCGGCACCTGCATCCCCTTCAACGGCGTCCTCGTGTAACCAGCACTTGGCGGGGGACCAAGGCGGGATTATGACGCCCCGCCGGCGCCATACTCGCGCGCTTCCTCCTTAAGGCTGCCCAAGTTGCCAGAACCGATGACTCCGATCGCCATTCCCGCCGAAGCCAAGGAGCGTCTGCGAATCCTGTTCATCGCCAAGCACGCGCTGTGGGAAGGCGGCCTTCACCCGGAAGACGGCAACCACGCGCTTTACCACGTCGAGGTGCGGGAAATCTTGAAGGGCCTCGGCCTCAACGTCCAGCTCGCCAACAGATACGAGGCGTTGTTCGAAAAGCCGGACGTGGATTTCGTGTTCCCGCTGCTCAATCGCGGCGGCTTTCTGAACAGCGAAATGATGCTGCCTTTGCTGTGCACGCGCCTGGGCCTGCCGTTTCTTGGCGCAAGCCCGATCCTGCGCGGCGTGTCCGACGACAAGCATTTCACCAAAATGGCCGCCGCCGCGCGCGGCGTACCCACCGCGCCCTGGACGATCTACCGCCGCGGCGCGCCGGTGGAGCAGGACCGCTGCCCGCAAGGCGAACGGCTGGTGATCAAGCCCAACGCCTCCTCGGCGAGCTGGGGCGTCCAGGACGCGCGCGACTGGGCAGGCGTCGAGGCCGCGGTCGCCGACATCCACAGCCAGGGCCATGACGCCATCGTCGAGCCCTTCCTGAACGGCAGCGACGTCGAAGTGCCGGTGGTGACGATCGACGGCAAGCCGACCATTCTCCCCATGGTGATGTTCGAGCAGGCCGATCCCTCGCACCTTCGCACCTATTACGAGAAGCGCGACCTGGTGGACCGCTCGCAGAAATATGAGCTGGTCACGTTCGACGATGCCCAATGGGTGCCGATCATCGAGGATTATACCCAGCGCATGGCGGCGGAATTCCACCCGTTCGATTACGGCCGCTTCGAATTCCGGCTCGACCGCGAAGGCGGCACCGTTCAGTTCCTCGAGGTCAACCTCAACGCCAACCTCTGGTCGCAAAAGGTCTATGGCCGCTCCGCCCGCCTGGCGGGTTGGACGCAGGAACAGCTTATCGAAACGATCCTGTGCGAAAGCCTGGTGCGCAACGGCTTGATCGACCGGGATGCCCTTCGTGCCGGCTGAGGCCCAGACGATCCCCTTCACCGCCATCGTCATGGCCGCCCGGCGCGGCGGCAATCTTGATCCCTTGGCCGCCGAAGCGGGCGTCAGCCACAAGGCGCTTGTGCCGATCGTCGGCAAGCCGCTGATCGAATATGTGCTGCGCGCACTCGCCGACACGCCCGGCATCTCCGCCATCCGCATATGCATGGAGCCGGAGGCGATGGACCTGCTGCGCGGCGTCCCCGGCGCTTCGGGCGAGTTTGGCGTGCCGGTGGAATTCGTCGCTTCGGGCGATAACCTCGCCGACAGCGCCTATCTCGCCTCCGAAGGATTGGAGGGCGCGATCCTGATCACCACCGCCGACAATGTGAACATGACGCCGGACGCGATCGTCAAGGTGATGCAGCCGGTGGTTGCCGGCGCCGACGCGTCTCTGGGCGTCGCCGAGCGCAAGTCGGTGATCGCGGCGCGGATGCAGGAGGACGGGCCGGCGACGGCGAAGGTCGGCCCCTACGCGCTTCGCGACGGCCGCTTCTCCAACTGCAACCTCTACTTCTTCGCCGGCCGCCACGTCATGGCTCTGGCCGAAGCGTTTCGCGAAGGCGGGCAATTCTCGAAGAAGCGCAAGCGGATGATCAAGGTCGTCGGCTACTTCAACATCCTGCTCTTCCTGGCGCGGGTGCTTACCATCCACCAGGCGATAAGGCGGCTGGGGCGGCGCTTCGGCATGCACCTGGAAGCGGTCGTGCTTGAGGACGGCGCCCAAGCCGTCGATGTCGACAATCCCAACGCCTACAAGGCCGCCGAAGCGATCATTCGCCTTCGAACGGGCCAATAAGCGAGGCCGTCAGCGGGTTCACGGTCGCCGCTTCGGGGAAACCTGCCAGCGCTCCGCGAATGGTGCCGCCTGCGGCGACCCCCGCAAGGCAGGTCTCGAACTTCTCCCAATGCTGCGCCCAGGTGAAAGGGGCCGCGATGCTGCCCACCGGGTTCAGCGTCGATCCGGCAACGGAGCGCCCGTCCTTCAACCGCACCTCGACGTGGGTGAGGAAAGTGCCCTTTGGCGGCTCCTCCGCCACGCGGTGGATGCGCGGGTAGAACGCGCGGATGTCCGAGCGCATCACTGCCTGGGGCGTGAAGTGCTGCAAGCCGCACTGCCCGTCGGCCAGGATCGCCGCGAGCGGGAACTCCAGCGAGAACTTCGCCTGCAGCGGGTCCTGCGGATTTGCGTACATCAGGTTGTCGAACTGGCTCCAGGCGGCGCGCACCGTCACGTCCTTAACCTCGCCGCCACCGAAGCCATGCTCGCTCATCAGTTCAAGGAGGCCGTCCATCGAGCGGTGCGCGCTTGCGCAATTGGGGAAGCGTTTCACCCGCAGGCCGTGGCTGAGGATGAGCAGCGGATCGGCGATGCTTCGGAGTTCGAAATCTCTCCCTTCGCCCATCAAGCGGTTGATCCCTTTCAAGCCGTCCAGCGCTGCCATGCTTGCTTCGATCCCGCTCCGCCCGAGGCCCGCCGCCATCACGCCTGCCTTGGCGGCAAGGCCGGCGTGGAGCGGCTTGGTCATGGTCCCGAACTGCGCGGTTGAACCGCCGGCCATGCTGGTCGAGATCGACAGGGCATGCGCAGCTTGCTGCGCGCTCAGCCCAAGCAGCCGCGCGCAGGCCGCCGCCGCGCCAATCGCGCCCAGGGTGGACGTCGCGTGCCAGCCGCGCTGGCGATGCGCCGGGTTCATCGCCAGCCCGATTCGCCCCATCACCTCCAGCCCGGCAATGTATGCGTCCAGGCACGCCGCGCCCGAGGCGCCTTCCTCTTCGGCAAGGGCAAGGATCGCCGGCACAAGCACCGCGCTGGCATGCGCCCGCGCCGGATCGAAATTGTCGTCATAATCGAGCGCGTGCGCCGCCGTGCCGTTGACCAAGGCCGCCCAGGGCGCGCTCAGCCGCTCGCCCGAGCCGATAACGGCGCACCCGCCTCCGCCCCACGTGCGCACCGCCTTCAAGGCGCGCTGGGGCGCCTCCTCGCTTGCGCCGCGAACCGCTACGGCGACGGTATCGACGAACTGCCGGTGCGCGATGTCCAGCGCCTCAACCCGCCAGTTGCCCGGCGCTTCGGCAAGCCAGCGTGCCAGAACACGGATCGGGTTCGTCTCCATCGCGTACCGTGTAAGCGCCGATCCGCCCTCACGAAAGCATTTGCTCTTTCGAAGCGCGGCATCAGCGACTATCTGCCCAGGCAGACGAGGATAGACAAACACCATGGCCGAATTCGCGCTTCCCCAGAACAGCAAGATCAAAGGCCGCGGCCAGGATCACCGGGCCCCCGCCGGCGCGGGCCGCGTGAAACGCTTCAAGATCTACCGCTACGATCCGGAAACCGGTGAGAATCCCCGCTACGACACGTTCGAGCTCGACCTCGACGATACCGGCCCGATGGTTCTGGACGCGCTCCTCAAGATCAAGAGCGAGGTCGATCCGACCCTGACCTTCCGCCGCTCCTGCCGGGAGGGCATTTGCGGGTCCTGTTCGATGAACATCAACGGCCGCAACGGCCTGGCCTGCACCACTGCGATCGAGGATTATAAAGGCGAAGTCCGCCTAACGCCGCTGCCGCACATGGACGTGGTCAAGGACCTGGTGCCCGATTTCACCCACTTCTTCGCGCAATATGCCTCGATCGAGCCGTGGCTGAAGACCAAGACGCCCGATCCTTCGGGCAAGGAGCGCCTGCAGTCGCCGGAAGACCGCGCCAAGCTCGACGGCCTCTACGAGTGCATCCTGTGCGCCTGCTGCTCGTCCTCCTGCCCGAGCTATTGGTGGAATTCCGATCGCTTCCTCGGCCCGGCCATTCTGCTCCAGGCCTTCCGCTGGCTCGCCGACAGCCGCGACGAATTTACCGGCGAGCGCCTCGACGAGCTGGAAGATCCGTTCCGCCTCTATCGCTGCCACACCATCATGAACTGCGCCAACGTCTGCCCCAAGGGCCTGAACCCCGCCAAGGCGATCGCGGAAACCAAGAAACTGCTCGTCGAACGTGCAGTTTAAATCATCGTCGCTCCAGCGAAGGCTGGAGCCCATGCTGACTCGGTATGGATGCCAGCCTTCGCTGGCATGACGGTGGAAACATGACCGAACGCCGCCTTCACCCGCTCATCTCCCACGAACCCGATCCCGACCACCCCGGCTGGTGGACGTGGGACGTGGGCGAGCGGCCGCCGGGCGCGGAACGCTACAACGCCACCCTCGGCAAGCTCCTCGTCCGGGGAGATGGCGACGGCCGCGCCCGCTGCCGCATGTTCCCGGACGTGCTGCAAAGCAACCTGGGGGACGTCACGCACGGCGGCGCGATCCTCACCTTTATCGACATGGCGATGTTCGCCGGCGGCTACGCGGCGGGCTGCGACATCGGCCCCGCCGTGACTCAGGACCTGTCTTGCCAGTTCCTCTCCGCCGCCAAGCTCGGTGCACCGCTCGATTGCGCTGTTGAGGTGCTTCGCGAAAGCAAGCGCCTCGTGTCGCTTCGCGGCCTGTGCGAACAGGACGGGGATATCGTCGCCTCCTGGACGGGGACGCTTCGCAAGCTGAGCGCCAAGTGACGGCAGTCGCCGAGCGTTACCGGGAGCTTCTCGCCGCCGGAGAACTCCGCCCCGATGCCGATCAGGAAAAGGCGGTTGCGGCGCTTGATCGGCTCGCGGCTGAGCTTTCCGCGAAGCGCAAGCGCGGCTTCTTTGCCCGTCTTTCGGGCAGGTCCTCGAATTTCAACACGCCCGGGATCTACATGTGGGGCGGCGTCGGCCGCGGCAAATCCATGCTGATGGACCTCGCTTTTTCAGCGGTCGACGTCGCGCCCAAGCGCCGAGTCCACTTCCACGAATTCATGCTCGAGGTCCACCAACGCCTCCGCGCCGAACGCTCCAAGGAACAGGGCGATCCGATCCCGCCGGTTGCCCGCGCCATCGCCGCCGAAGCGCGCTTGCTCGCCTTTGACGAGATGGTGATCAACAACAGCGCCGACGCCATGATCCTGTCCCGGCTGTTCGCCCAACTGCTGGAGAACGGTGTGACGGTGATCACCACCTCCAACCGCCCTCCGCGCGACCTTTATCTGGGCGGTCTCAACCGCGAACTGTTCCTGCCGTTCATTGACCTGATCGAGCGGGAGCTGGACGTGGTGCCCTTGAACGGCCCGACCGACTACCGCCTCCAGCGCCTTGGCGGCTACCCGACCTGGCACGTGCCGAACGGGCTGGAGGCCACCGCCGCCCTGTCCGCTGCCTTCTTCCGCCTCACCGACTACCCACCGGAAGATCGCAAGAACGTCCCGTCCGAAGAGATCGAACTCGCCGGCGGACGACACCTCCATGTGCCGAAGGCACTGAAGGGCGTTGCAGTCTTCTCCTTCAAGCGCCTCTGCGGCGAGCCGCGCGGCGCGGCCGACTACCTGGCGATCGCCCGGCGATTCCATACGATCATCATCGTCGGAATCCCGCGCATGGGCCCGGAGAACCGCAACGAGGCGGCGCGCTTTGTTACGCTTGTCGACGCTCTTTACGAGCACAAGGTCAAGCTCCTCGCGGCCGCGGACGCGGAGCCGAACCAGCTTTATCAGGCGGGCGACGGCGCCTTCGAGTTCGAACGCACCGCGTCCCGCCTCACCGAAATGCAGTCTCGGGACTATCTCGCCGCCGGCCACGGCGAAGACTGAGCCTCCTGCTTTTGGAAATTTCCGGAGCCTGCCGGTTGCCCCTCGCGCCCTCCGGGTCTAAGCGGGCGCCACGTTGAATAGGCCGCTTCCTGCGGCCGGTTTCCCGACTTTTGGATTGAAAGGATTGGGAGTCGCATGGCTCGTAAGAAAATCGCGCTGATCGGCGCCGGCATGATCGGCGGAACCCTGGCCCACCTCGCGGCCATTCGCGAAATGGGCGACATCGTCCTCGTCGACGTCGCCGAAGGCATTCCGCAGGGCAAGGCGCTCGATCTCGCCCAGGCCGGCCCGGTCGAAGGCTATGACGCCAAGCTCACCGGCACCAATGATTATGCCGACATTGCCGGCGCGGACGTTTGCATCGTCACCGCCGGCGTCGCCCGCAAGCCGGGCATGAGCCGCGACGACCTGCTCGGCATCAACCTGAAGGTGATGAAGGCGGTCGGCGAGGGCATCAAGGCCCACGCGCCGGACAGCTTCGTGATCTGCGTCACCAACCCGCTCGACGCGATGGTCTGGGCCCTTCGCGAATTTTCTGGCCTTCCCCACCAGCGCGTCGTCGGCATGGCCGGTGTCCTGGACTCGGCCCGCTTCCGCCACTTTCTTGCCGAGGAGTTCAACGTCTCGGTTGAAGACGTCACCGCCTTTGTGCTCGGCGGCCACGGCGATACGATGGTGCCGATCGTGGAATATTCCACCGTCGCCGGCATTCCGATCCCCGACCTCATCAAGATGGGCTGGTCCACCCAGGAGAAGATCGACGCCGTCGTTCAGCGTACCCGCTCCGGCGGCGGCGAGATCGTCGCCCTGCTCAAGACCGGCTCGGCTTTCTACGCCCCCGCGACCAGCGCGCTTGAGATGGCCGAGAGCTTCCTCAAGGACAAGAAGCGGGTCCTCCCCGCCGCTGCCAACCTCACCGGCCAGTACGGGCAGAACGACCTCTACGTCGGCGTCCCCGTCGTGATCGGCGCCGGCGGCGTCGAGCGCATCGTCGAAATCGAGCTCAACGAACAGGCGCAGGCCAACTTCACCGTGTCGGTAGACGCGGTGAAGGAGCTGCTCGAGGCCTGCAAGGCCATCGACCCGTCGCTCGGCTCCACGACTTCAGCTTCCTGAGAGGCGAAACCATGTCCATTCTCGTCAACGCCAACACCAAGGTCATCACCCAGGGGATGACCGGCAACACCGGCACCTTTCACACCGAACAGGCGCTTGCCTACGGCACCAAGATGGTCGGCGGCGTGACGCCCGGCAAAGGCGGCACCACCCACATCGGGCTGCCGGTGTTCAACTCGGTCCACGAAGCGGTGGAGAAGACCGGCGCCGACGCGTCGGTGATCTACGTTCCGCCGAAATTCGCCGCCGCCTCCATTCTGGAAGCGATCGATGCCGAAGTGCCGCTGATCGTTGCGATCACCGAAGGCATTCCGGTGCTCGACATGGTGAAGGTCAAGCGGGCGCTTGAAGGCTCGAAGTCGCGGCTGATCGGCCCGAATTGCCCCGGCGTGCTGACGCCGAACGAGTGCAAGATCGGCATCATGCCCGGCAGCATCTTCAAGAAAGGCTCGGTCGGCGTCGTCAGCCGCTCCGGCACGCTCACCTACGAAGCGGTGTTTCAAACCACCAATGCGGGCCTCGGCCAGACCACCGCGGTCGGCATCGGCGGCGATCCGGTGAACGGCACCAACTTCATCGACGTGCTCGAGCTATTCCTGTCGGACGACGAAACCACCTCGATCATCATGATCGGCGAAATCGGCGGCTCGGCCGAAGAAGACGCTGCCCAGTTCCTTGCCGACGAGGCCAAAAAGGGCCGCTCCAAGCCCACCGTGGGCTTCATTGCCGGCCGTACCGCGCCTCCGGGCCGGCGCATGGGCCACGCTGGCGCGATCGTGTCGGGCGGCAAGGGCGGGGCCGAAGACAAGATCGCCGCCATGGAAGAGGCTGGAATTCGCGTCTCCCCGAGCCCATCTGAGCTCGGCAAGACCCTTGTCGAGCTGCTGAACGGCTGACGAGAGCGACGCAGATCAACGAGGCGAGGCAAGTGGACATCTTCGACGGCGAGCGGGAGCAGGGCCCAAGCTGGGCGCGGGGCAATTGGCCCGTGGTCGAGCTCGACCCGGTCAATGCCGGCCTCGATCCGACGCTGATGCAGCTCGCCGCGCCGGTCGCTAAGGCCGCCAAGGCCGAGGCGAAGGCGGCGGGCAAGTCCGACGCTGAAGTAGAGCAGGCGGCGCAGGATTCGATCCGGGCAATGATGCTGATCCGCACCTACCGGGTGCGCGGGCATCTTGCCGCCGATCTCGATCCCCTGGGGCTCAGCCAACGCGACCTGCCCGCTGACCTCACGCCCGAATTTCACGGCTTCGGCCCCGACTCGTTGGATCGCAAGGTGTTCCTCGGAGGAACGCTCGGCCTGCAATCCGCCACCGTGCGGGAGCTGGTCGACGTGCTCCGCGCAAACTACTGCGGCAAGATTGGCCTCGAATACATGCACATCAACGACCTGGAGGAGCGCCGCTTCCTTCAGGATCGGATGGAAGGGCGCGGCGCCGAGATCAAGTTCACGCCCGAAGGCAAGCAGGCGATCCTGTCCAAGGTGATCGAGGGCGAGCAGTGGGAGAAATTCCTCGCCCGCAAATATGTCGGCACCAAGCGCTTCGGCCTGGACGGCGGCGAATCGATGATTCCCGCGCTGGAAGCGGTGATCAAATATGGCGGCCAGTACGGCGTTCAGGAGATCGTCTTCGGAATGGCCCACCGCGGCCGGCTGAACGTCCTCGCCAACGTCATGGCCAAGCCGTACCGCGCGATCTTCTCCGAATTCGCCGGCGGTTCGGCCAATCCGGAGGATGTCGGCGGCTCCGGCGACGTCAAATACCATCTCGGCACCTCCTCTGACCGTGAATTCGAGGGCGTAAAGGTCCACCTTTCCCTCCTCCCCAATCCGTCGCACCTCGAAGCGGTGAACCCGGTGGTACTCGGCAAGGCGCGGGCGAGCCAAACGGCGCGCGGCGACAAGGCCGGCGGTCAGGTCCTCCCCGTCCTCCTCCACGGCGACGCGGCGTTTGCGGGGCAGGGCGTGGTGGCCGAAATCCTCGGCTTTTCCGATCTCCCCGGCTACGGCACCGGCGGCACCATCCACTTCATCATCAACAATCAGGTGGGCTTCACCACCTCGCCGCAATTCGCCCGCTCCTCGCCTTACCCGTCGGACATCGCCAAGATGGTCCAGGCGCCGATCCTGCACGTCAACGGCGACGATCCGGAGGCGGTGACTTTCGCCTGCAAGCTCGCCATCGAATACCGGCAGGAGCATAAGCGCGACATTGTCATCGACATGTGGTGCTACCGCCGCTTCGGCCACAATGAAGGGGACGAGCCGAGCTTCACCCAGCCGCAGATGTACGCAAAGATCCGCAACCACCCGCCGGTCAGCGACATCTACGGCGCGCGGCTGGTGGCCGAAGGCGTGGTCGACCGTGCGTGGATCGACGCGCGCATCGCCGACTTCACCGGCATCCTCGAAAACGAGTTCGAAGCGGCGAAGACCTACCTGCCCAACAAGGCGGACTGGTTCGAAGGCCGCTGGCAGGGTCTCGGCCGCCCCGACACGCCGGAAACCGGCCGCCGCAACGCCGACACGGGTCTGGACGAGGCGGAGGTCGCCGATTTCGGCCGGATCCTTACCACCGTTCCCGAAGGCCTCACCGTCCACAAGACGCTGCAGCGCATCGTCGACGCCCGCCGCGCGATGTTCGATACGGGCGTTGGCTTCGACTGGGCGACGGCCGAAGCGCTCGCCTTCGCCGGCCTGGTGCGCGAGAAATACAACGTCCGCCTCTCCGGTCAGGACAGCGGCCGCGGCACCTTTTCGCACCGCCACAGCGTCTGGGTCGATCAGACCGACGGCCGCAAGTACATCCCGCTCGCCGAAGTCGGCCCCGGAACCTTTGAAGTCCGCGACAGCCCGCTTTCCGAGTTCGGCGTCCTCGGCTTCGAGTACGGTTACGCCCTCTCCGATCCGCACACGCTTGTGCTGTGGGAAGCGCAGTTCGGCGATTTCGCCAACGGCGCGCAGGTGATCATCGATCAGTTCATTTCGTCCGGCGAATCCAAATGGCTGCGCGCCAACGGCCTCGTCATGCTTCTGCCGCACGGCTATGAAGGGCAGGGGCCGGAGCACAGCTCGGCGCGGCCGGAGCGCTACCTTCAGCTGTGCGCCGAAGACAATATGCAAGTGGCGAACGTCACCACCCCGGCCAATTATTTCCACATCCTGCGCCGCCAGATGCACCGCGAGTTCCGCAAGCCGCTGATCATCATGACGCCGAAGTCGCTGCTCCGGCACAAAGCCGCCGTGTCGAGCCTCGCCGATTTCACCGGCGACAGCCACTTCCAGCGCATCGTCTCCGATCCCGCCGCACCGCGCGACGAGGACGTGAAGCGCCTCGTCCTGTGCACCGGCAAGGTCGCCTACGAACTCCTCGAAGCGCGCGACAAGGCAGGCGACCGCAACACCGCCGTGGTCCGCGTCGAGCAGCTATATCCCTTCCCCGACGAGCCTTTGGTGGTCCGCCTCAAGCGCATGACCAATTTGGAAGAGGTCGTCTGGGCGCAGGAAGAGCCGAAGAACCAAGGCTATTGGAGCTTCGTCGAAGCGCGGATCGAGCAGTGCCTGGCACAAGCCGGGGTCCGGCCGCAGCGGCCCACCTACGCGGGCCGAGTGGCCTCCGCTTCGCCGGCCACCGGCCTTGCCAAGCGGCACGCGGCGGAGCAGGCGGCCTTGATCGCCGACGCGCTCGGCCATAGCGATACCGGGGCGCAGCAGCGCAAAGCGGGATAAAGGACACAGAATGGCGACCGAAGTTACCGTCCCGACGCTCGGGGAATCGATCACCGAAGCGACGCTTGGCCAATGGCTGAAGCAGCCGGGCGACCCGGTCGCCGCCGATGAGCCGATCGCCAGCCTGGAAACCGACAAGGTTGCGGTGGAAGTGCCCTCGCCGATTGCAGGAACAATGGGCGAGCAGATTGTGGCTGAGGGTGACACGGTGGCTGTCGGCGCGCTGATTGCCCGCATTGAAAGCGGTTCAGGCGCCGCTGCGGCGGCGCCAGCTGCTGCAATTCAGCCCGCGCCCGCCGGCGTCGCGCCGACGCCTGAGATTACTCCGGTTAACCCCATCGGTCCCGGCGAGAATGTCGAAGTCCGTGCGGACGATGCCGGCGACGAAGCCGACGGCGGCAGCCTGACTTTGTCCCCCTCCGTGCGCCGCCTGGTTCTGGAATTCGGCCTCGATCCGTCCAAGATCAAAGGCACCGGCAAGGACGGCCGCCTGACCAAGGACGATGTCCTCAACGCCGCCCGCAACCAGCCCGCGCCCGCGCCTGCTCAGGTCGCGGCGCAACCCGCTCCGCCCCCGCCGCCGTCCACACCCGCCGCGGCTCCTGCCGTTGCCGGCGAGCGTCGCGAGGAGCGCGTCCGCATGACCCGGCTGCGCCAAACCGTCGCCCGCCGCCTTAAGGAAGCGCAGAACACCGCGGCTTTGCTCACCACGTTCAACGACGTCGATATGACGGCGGTGATGGAAGCGCGCAGCCGCTACAAGGACTTGTTCGAAAAGAAGCACGGCATCCGCTTGGGCTTCATGGGCTTCTTCGTGAAGGCCGCCTGCCTGGCGCTGCGCGACATCCCCGCGGTTAACGCCTACATCGAAGGCGACGAAATCGTGTTCCACGATTATGTCGACGTCTCCGTCGCCGTCTCCGCGCCCAATGGCTTGGTGGTCCCCGTCATCCGCAATGCCCATGCGATGAGCTTTGCCGAGATCGAGAAAACCATCGCCGACTTCGGCAAGCGCGCCAAGGAAGGCAGCTTGAGCATGGCGGACATGGCCGGCGGCACCTTTACCGTCTCCAACGGCGGCGTGTTCGGTTCGCTTCTCTCCACCCCTATCATCAACCCGCCCCAGTCGGCGGTGCTCGGCATGCACCGCATCGAGGAGCGGCCGGTGGTGCGAAACGGCCAGATCGTCGCCCGCCCGATGATGTACCTCGCCCTTTCCTACGACCACCGCCTGGTCGACGGCCGCGAAGCCGTCACCTTCCTTGTGCGGATGAAGGAAGCGCTTGAAGACCCGACACGTTTGCTCATCGATCTGTGACTTGAACAACCGTCACCCCAGCGAAGGCTGGGGTCCATACTGAATCAGCATGGATGCCAGCCTTTGCCGGCATGACGCGAAAGGGAAAAGAATGGCTGAGACCAATTTCGACGTAATCGTGATCGGCGCCGGCCCCGGCGGCTATGTTGCGGCAATTCGCGCGGCGCAGCTTGGGCTCAAGACGGCTTGCGTCGAAAGCCGTGAAACGCTTGGCGGCACCTGCCTCAACGTCGGCTGCATCCCGTCCAAGGCGCTGCTCCACGCCTCCGAGCTGTTCGAGGAAGCCGCGCACGGCACCCTCGCCAAGTGGGGCGTCAAGGTCGGCGCGGTCGAACTCGATCTCGACGCCATGCACGCAGGCCGCCGCGAGGCCGTCGGCGGGCTCACCAAGGGCATCGAATTCCTGTTCAAGAAGAACAAGGTCACCTGGCTCAAGGGCCACGCCAAGTTCACCGGCGCGGGCAGCCTCGATGTCGCGGGAACAAGCTACACCGCCAAGAACATCGTCATCGCTACGGGTTCGTCGGTCACTCCGCTCCCGGGCGTCGAGATCGACCAGCGCCGCGTCGTCGATTCCACCGGCGCGCTTGAGCTTCCGCAGGTGCCCAAGCACCTCGTCGTTATCGGCGGCGGCGTCATCGGCCTGGAGCTCGGCTCCGTCTGGAAGCGCCTCGGTGCCCGCGTCACAGTGGTCGAGTATCTCGACCAGATCCTGCCCGGCATGGACGGCGAGGTCCGCAAGGAATCCGCCAAGATCTTCAAGAAGCAGGGCTTCGAGCTGATGACCGGCACCAAAGTTACCGGCGTCCGCAACGAAGGCGAAGGCGTCATCGTCACCGTCGAGCCCGCCAAGGGCGGCGAGGCAAAGGCGATCGAAGCGGACGTGGTGCTCGTTGCCATCGGCCGCCGCCCGAACACGGACGGTCTCGGGCTCGACGTCGCGGGGGTTCAGCTCAACAACCGCGGCCAGATCGAGATCGACCACGATTTCCGCACCAACGTCGCCGGCATCTACGCGATCGGCGACGTCTGCCCCGGCCCGATGCTCGCCCACAAGGCGGAGGATGAAGGCGTCGCGGTGGCTGAGATTCTCGCCGGCCAGGTCGGCATCATCAACCATGACGTGATCCCCGGCGTGGTCTACACCCACCCGGAAATCGCTTCGGTCGGTCTCACCGAAGAGGACGCCCGCGCCCGCGGCGAGGTCAAGGTCGGCAAGTTCCCGATGATGGCGAACAGCCGGGCAAAAACGAACCGCGACACGGACGGCTTCGTGAAGATCATCGCCGACGCCCGCACCGACCGGGTCCTCGGCGTCCACATCATCGCGAGCCTGGCCGGCACCATGATCGCCCAGGCCGCCCAGGCGATGGAGTTCGGCGCCACCTCCGAAGACATCGCCTACACCTGCCACGCCCACCCGACCCATTCGGAAGCGGTCAAGGAAGCGGCCATGGCGGTGACCGGCCAGGCGATCCACATCTAAGAGGGTCTAGGGCCGCTTCGCCTGTCGCGCCCGCCGGGCGGCAAGCGCCCCCTCCACCTCCGCCACCAGCGGCGCCCGCACTGCCGGCCATTGTGCCAGCGCGCGCGGGCAGAGTTGGTTTGCGTCATCGAGCATGTTGCCGTGCTCGCGCCAGAAATCATCCGCCGCTGTCTGCAGTGCCTGCCCGGCAGGATCCGCCGCGACCCAGCGCTTGATCTGCTTCTCCTGCAGCGGGTCCTCGGTGAACCAGCGCACCGGCGGGCGGCGGGTGGCGCCTTCGAAAGCCGTAAGGCGGCGGAGGGGGATGCTCATCTCCACCCGCTCCCCGATCCGGCTCCGCGCCCGCAGGAACAGGTATGCCGAGCGCAGCTGCTCCGCCGTCAGCCGCCGCCGCAGATGCGCCGCGAACAGCTCCCGAAACTCGTCGTTGCAGCCAATGCCGAAGCTGATCTCCCCGTGCCACTGCCGGGTGATCGCGGCGAAATCGTCATGGTGTGCCGCAACGGGCGTGCCGGCGAGAATGTCGGCGAAGCTTTCGTCGCCTTCCGCTACGTCGACCTCGTCTCCCATTGGTCCGCAATCGCTGTGCCGCATCGGCACCGGCCGCACATTCGGGACTAGCATGTCGGCGAGCCGCTCGGGAGCATCGATGCCCGCGGCGAGCTCCGCCTGGGCGGCCGCGCTGCGCTGCCCAATGCGCATTTTCCAGCCCACCTCCAGCGCCTTGCGCTCGGCTTCCGCGCGCTGCCGCTTCGTCCGGTACGGCGCGTCTCCGCCGACGTTGGCAACCGCCGTATAGAAGCATGCCTCCGCCTCGCCGCCGATCGGCAGGGCCAGAGTGAAAGCAAGGATCGCGATCCAGGGACGCATGAGGCATAGGTTACGCCTCTAGCGGCGGCTCGGCAATTCGGCGGGCTCAGCCCTTGCGCGGTGCCCGGCCCCTTTGCTCTAAGACGGTAGGGGAGACACGATTGAACATCCGTCACAACTTGCGCCGCTGGCATATCTGGCTCGGCTGGATCGTCGCGATCCCATTCCTGCTTTGGACGGTGAGCGGCCTCGTCATGGTCGCCAAACCGATCGAGGAAGTGCGCGGCGAGGATTTGCTCGGGGAAGTGCCGGGCCTCCCGTCCGGTCTGGTTCCCGTTCCGCCCGCCATCGGTCCACGCGCCATCGCGGGGCTGAAGCTGGAGGCCCGGGCCGAAGGGCCGCGCTGGATCGTTACCTATGGTGACGGCGCATCCCGCTTGGCCGATGCCGCCACCGGCCGCTTATTGCCACCGCTCACCGCGGCCGATGCGGCGAGGGCGGTGGAGGCCCGCTACGTCGGTAAGGCAAAGCTCGGCGGCGTCGACCGGATCGAAGCCGCGAATCCCCCAATCGACTTCCGCCGCCCGCTCGACGCGTGGCGGGTGACGATGAGCGACGGCACCCGCTTCTACGTTCACGCCGCCACCGGTGAGATCCTCGCCAGGCGCACCGGCTGGTGGCGGGTCTACGACTTCATGTGGGGCCTCCACATCATGGATCTGGAGACCCGCGAGGACGCGCACAACCCGCTTCTGATCGGCTTCGCAATCGTCTCCTTCCTCACCACCATCCTGGCGGTCGCGCTTCTGCCGATGACCCTTAGGCGACGGCGCAAGAAAGGCGCGGCGGCCCCCGGCGAACGGTGATAGGGGGCGGAGCCATGGCTCCCGCCGCCCTTGTCCCAGTTCTCGACCCGCTGCTCGGCTACCTCGACTGGGCCGGGGTCGCCGTGTTCGCGCTTTCGGGAGCGCTGGTCGCCGCCGCCAAGCGCCAGACGCTTGTTACCTTCATCTTCTTCGCCGTGGTCACCGGCATCGGCGGCGGCACCGCGCGCGATCTGCTGATCGGAGCGCCCGTCTTCTGGATCCACGAAAACGCAACGGTTCTGATCTGCGTCGCCGCCGCTTTGATCGTCTGGCTGGTGCCGGTGCGGGTCTGGCCCGCGCGCGCCTTGCTCTGGCTCGACGCCGCAGGGCTTGCCGCTTACGCCACCTACGGCGCAGCCAAGGGCCTGGGTTACGGCGTCGCGCCCATCCCCGCGGTCGGCATGGGCGTCCTCACCGCCTGCCTCGGCGGCATCATTCGCGACGTGCTTGCCGGCGAACCGTCGATCCTGATGCGCTCGGAGCTCTACGTCACCGCCGCAGCGCTGTCCTCGGCACTCGCCGTCGCGCTGCTGGTGATCGGCCTGCCGGACTTCGCGGCCGGTGCCGTCGCGGCTGCCGCCGGCTTCGTTCTTCGCGGCGGCGCGATTGCGCGGGGCTGGTCGCTCCCCGCCTACCGCAAGCTCTAGGCGCGGAGCAGCTTCAGCAGCATTGCCGCAAAGCCGCCGCTTGGCCCCCGCGACGGTTCCGTCGCGGCGCCCGGGCACTCCAGGCAGCGCGCCTGAACGGATCCGCTGGACAGCAGCCGCTCTGCGTCGGCGGCGGCACGAAGCATCATCTGCCGCTGCGCCATGGCGACGCGGCCAAAGGCATCGGCGGAGACCTGCTCCTCTTCCTCGCTCGCCATCGTAGCCAGGAACTCGTCAAAGAAGCTCGGCCCCTGCTCCAGCCACACCGGCTTGGCGGCGTCGCCGTCCAACTTGGCAAGTCGCGCCGCTTCGGCAATCGCTTCGTCCAGCCCCCCAAAGGCATCGACCAGCTTCAACTGCCGCGCCGTGCCGCCGGCCCAAATCCGCCCCTGGGCGATCTGGTCGACCTGCGCCACCGGCATCTTGCGCTGCTGCGAGACCAAAGTGAGGAAGCGCCGGTAGGTGTTCTCCACGCCGGACTGGAGCAAGCGGTCCGCTTCCGGCGAAGGTCCGCGCAGCAGATCGGGCTCGCCCGAGAGCGGCGTCGTCTTCACGCCGTCGGCGCCGACGCCCAGCTTGGCGAGGCTGCCTTCGAAGCTCGGCAGGATTCCAAACACGCCGATGGAGCCGGTGATGGTGGACGGCTCGGCGTAGATCTTGTCGCTTGCCATCGCCACCCAATAGCCGCCCGACGCGGCGAGGTTGCCCATCGAGACGACGACGGGAATTCCCCGTTGCTTCACGGCAAGCACCGCCTGGCGGATTCGCTCGGACGCCAGAGCCGAGCCGCCCGGCGAATCAACCCGAAGCACCAGCGCCTTGAGATTATTCTCGCGGACGCCCTTCTCCAGCGCGCGCACGATGGTCTCGGCGCCCGCCGTACCCGGGCCTGCCTCGCCGTCGACGATCTCGCCTGCAACGGTCAGGATGCCGACGGAGCCGGGCTCCTCGGTCGCCGGGTAGGCCGCGATCCACTTGTTGTAGTCGATGGCGCGGAAGCTGCCCGGCACTTCGTCGAAGCGCTTGCCGCCGATGTCGGCCAGCCGCCGCCCGAAAGCCTCGCGGTCGCCGACCTTGTCGACCAGACCGAGCGCAAGCGCCGCCTTGGCCATGTCGCCGCCCGCCGCTTCGATTCTGCCCGCGGGGTCCGCGACATAGGCCTGAACCTGCGCCTTTGGCCGCGCCTTGCGCACTTCGTCCTGCCACGACGCCCACATGGTGCCGTAGACCGACTGAAGGTTCTCGCGAGCTTCCGGCGACATTTCGGTGAGAATGAACGGCTCCACCGCCGCCTTGTGGGTGCCGACGCGGTAGACGTTGGCGGTGACGCCTAGCTTGTCGAGCAGGCCCTTGAAGTAGAGGTTTGCGCCGCCCGGCCCGGTGACCAGCACGCCGCCCATTGGGTTCAGCCAGATTTCGTTGGCTTGGCTTGCAAGCAGGTAAGCGTCGTCGTCATAGGCGGTGGCGTAGGCCAGCACCGGCTTGCCCGCCCGCTTCACTTCGCCAAGCGCGTCGCTTGCCGCCGCGATCGACGCCTGTCCGCCGCCCGCGAAAATATCGAGGTCGAGCGCAACCGCCTTCACCCGCTCATCGGTCGCGGCAAGGCGCAGCGAATGAACGATGTCGCGCAACCGGTACTGCTTGGGGCCGGAGGAGCCCGCCAGCACGTCGGTTGCGCTGGCCTGCGACGGTTGCTCCACGATCGGGCCGTTGAGCTTCAGGTGGAGGACGCCCGTGTCGCCGGAACCCACGGTCGGCCGCGCGGTCATGGCGCTGAACAACAGGCCGAAGAACAGCAGCATCAGGATCAGGACAAGGCCGTCCTTGACGCCGACCAGAAGCTTCCAAACCTTGCCCGCGAACCGCATGGCCGCTCCCTTGTGACTATGTTGCGCGGGAAGGGGCTAGCCCCTCCTGCCGCGGGGCGCAACGGCGTGTAAAAATTCAGTGGGCGGTACCTTGACCGAAGATGAACCGGTCCTAAATCAGGCGCTCTGGCACTCACTGGGGGTGAGTGCTAACAAGGGTTCAATCCACGTGGCCAAACCGCACCTCCTCCCGAGGTGCCGGCAGCCGCAATACAAGAAGAGGTGACGTGCATGAGTTTTCGTCCGCTCCACGACCGGGTGCTGGTCCGCCGCATCGAGGCTGAAGCCAAAACGGCCGGCGGGATCATCATCCCCGACACCGCCAAGGAAAAGCCGCAGGAAGGCGAAGTGATCTCCGTCGGCTCCGGCACCAAGGCCGAAGACGGCACGGTGACCCCGCTCGACGTCAAGGCCGGCGACCGTATCCTGTTCGGCAAATGGTCGGGCACGGAGGTCCGCCTCAACGGCGAAGACCTGCTGATCATGAAGGAAAGCGACATCCTCGGGATCGTCGGCTGACCTACGCCGCGCTGACCCACGTGGTCACCGCGAACATTCGGAACATTCAAACTGAAAGGTAAGCCAAGATGGCAGCCAAAGACGTACGCTTTTCCCGCGACGCGCGTGAGCGCATTCTTCGCGGCGTCGACATCCTCGCCGACGCGGTAAAGGTCACCCTCGGCCCCAAGGGCCGCAACGTGGTGATCGACAAGAGCTTCGGCGCACCGCGCATCACCAAGGACGGCGTCACCGTCGCCAAGGAGATCGAGCTCAAGGACAAGTTCGAGAACATGGGTGCGCAGATGCTGCGCGAAGTGGCCTCGAAGACCAACGACATCGCTGGCGATGGCACTACCACTGCAACGGTCCTCGCTCAGGCGATCGTCCGCGAGGGCATGAAGTCGGTTGCAGCGGGCATGAACCCGATGGACCTGAAGCGCGGCATCGATCTCGCCGTCGTGAAGGTCGTCGAGGATCTGAAGTCCCGTTCGAAGCCTGTTTCCGGCTCGAACGAGATTGCCCAGGTCGGCATCATCTCGGCCAATGGCGACACCGTCGTCGGCGAGAAGATCGCCGAAGCGATGGAGAAGGTCGGCAAGGAAGGCGTGATCACCGTCGAGGAAGCGAAAGGTCTCGAATTCGAGCTCGACGTCGTCGAGGGCATGCAGTTCGATCGCGGCTATCTGTCGCCGTACTTCATCACCAACCCGGAGAAGATGACGGTCGAACTCAACGACCCGTACATCCTGATCCACGAGAAGAAGCTCAGCAACCTGCAGGCGATGCTCCCGATCCTGGAAGCCGTCGTCCAGTCTGGTCGCCCGCTGCTCATCATCGCCGAGGACATCGAGGGTGAGGCTCTGGCCACGCTCGTCGTCAACAAGCTGCGCGGCGGCCTGAAGGTCGCAGCGGTCAAGGCGCCGGGCTTCGGCGATCGTCGCAAGGCGATGCTCGAGGACATCGCGATCCTGACCAAGGGCGAGATGATCTCGGAAGACCTCGGCATCAAGCTCGAGACCGTCACGCTCGGCATGCTCGGCACCGCCAAGCGCGTCACGATCGACAAGGACAACACCACCATCGTCGATGGTGCTGGCGACCATGACGCGATCAAGGGCCGTACCGAAGCGATCCGCCAGCAGATCGAGAACACGTCGAGCGATTACGACCGCGAGAAGCTCCAGGAGCGCCTCGCCAAGCTCGCCGGTGGCGTTGCCGTGATCAAGGTCGGTGGGTCGACCGAGGTCGAGGTGAAGGAGCGCAAGGATCGCGTCGACGACGCGCTGCACGCGACCCGCGCAGCCGTCGAAGAGGGCATCGTCCCCGGTGGCGGCACCGCGCTGCTGTACGCGACGAAGGTTCTCGAAGGCATGAAGGGTGCCAATGACGACCAGACCCGCGGCATCGATATCATCCGCAAGGCGCTGTACGCGCCGGTCCGCCAGATCGCGCAGAACGCCGGTCATGACGGTGCGGTGATCTCGGGCAAGCTGCTCGACGGCAACGACGCCGATGTTGGCTTCAACGCGCAGACCGACGTGTACGAGAACCTCGTCACCGCCGGCGTGATCGACCCGA
>DASWNT010000005.1:0-234746 GCA_036399095.1 Allosphingosinicella sp. | reverse complement strand
CTGGTGGAGGCCGATCGAGGGCTCGTCGAGGACGTAGAGGACGCCCGACAGGCCGGAGCCGATCTGGGAGGCCAGGCGGATGCGCTGACTTTCGCCGCCGCTGAGGGTGCCGGAGGTGCGGTCGAGGTTGAGATAATCAAGGCCGACATTGTTGAGGAAGCCGAGGCGCTCGTTGATTTCCTTGAGGATGGCGCGGGCGATTTCCTTTTGCTGGCCGGAAAGCTTGTCCTCGAGCGTGGAGAACCAGTCGAGGGCGTGGCGGACGGAGCGGCGGGTGGACATGGAGATGTCCTCGCCGGCGATCTTTACGGCGAGCGGCTCCGGGCGAAGGCGGGCGCCGCCGCAGGTCTCGCAGGGGGCGGCCGATTGGTATTTGGAGAGCTCCTCGCGCATCCAGGCGGATTCGGTCTGCAGCATGCGGCGGTTCAAGTTGCCGATCACGCCTTCAAAGGGCTTCTTGACGTCGTAGCTCTTGCGGCCGTCGATGAAGGTCAAGGTGACGGGCTTGCCCTTGGTGCCGTGGAGGATGACGTCCTGCACCTCCAGGGGAAGCTCGTTCCACGGCGTTTCCAGCGCGAAATCGTAGGCGCGGGCGAGGGAGCCCAGGACCTGCATGTAATAAGGGCTGGGCGGGTTGGACTTGGCCCAGGGCACGACCGCGCCCTTTTTGATGGAAAGGTTCTGGTTCGGAACGACGAGCTCGGGATCGAACAGGAGCTTTTCGCCGAGGCCGTCGCAGGCTGGGCAGGCGCCTTGCGGGGCGTTGAAGGAGAAGAGCCGCGGCTCGATCTCGGCGATGGTGAAGCCGGAAACCGGGCAGGCGAATTTTTCGGAAAAGACGATGCGTCCCTCTGGCGCGTTATCTCCAAGCACGACCTTGGTCTCGGAACCCCCTCCACCGCGCTCCGCGCGGTCCCCCTCCCCGTCCCGGGGAGGATCGGCGGGGTCGAGGTAAACGAGGCCTTCGGCGAGCTTCAGCGCTTGTTCCAGCGACTCCGCGAGACGCGTCTCGATGCCTTCGCGGACGGCCAAGCGGTCGACGACGACCTCGATGTCGTGCTTGTACTTCTTGTCGAGCGCCGGCGCGTCTTCGATTTCGTAGATCGTGCCGTCGATGCGGACGCGGGTGAAGCCGGCTTTCTGCCACTCCGCCATCTCCTTGCGATACTCGCCCTTGCGGCCGCGGACCACGGGGGCGAGGAGGTAGTGGCGGCTGCCTTCCGGGAGCGCCATGACCCGGTCCACCATTTGGCTGACGGTCTGCGCAGAGATCGGCAGGCCCGTCTCGGGCGAGTAAGGCACGCCGACGCGCGCCCAGAGCAAGCGCATATAATCGTAGATTTCGGTCACGGTGGCGACGGTGGAGCGCGGGTTGCGCGATGTGGTCTTCTGCTCGATCGAAATGGCCGGCGAGAGGCCTTCGATGTGGTCGACATCCGGCTTCTGCATCATTTCCAGGAACTGGCGCGCATAAGCGCTCAGGCTCTCGACGTAGCGGCGCTGCCCCTCGGCGTAGATGGTGTCGAAAGCGAGGGAGGATTTGCCCGAGCCCGACAGGCCGGTGATCACCGTCAGCGTTTCGCGCGGGATATCGACATCGACGCCTTTCAGATTGTGCTCGCGCGCGCCGCGTACGGAAAGATGAGTCAGCATAGCCGATGATGTTCCAGATTTGTTCCAAGGCTAAAGAAGCGCGCGCGACAGGTCAACGCGGATCAATTCCAGATGGGTTCTGAAGGCACCGAAAGCAAGCTAGGCAGGCGACAGCTTCAGGGCTCAACCGGCGCGCCGATAGTTAAAGCCGCCGAGCGTCGCACACCGATTCAAGCTTCGGCTGAAGCGAGCTTAGCCCGGACGGTGCCCAGCAACGTGTTGATTTCTTCAACCTTCGAAACCATGCCATTACGTGTGTAGACCTCAAGCGCAGTGCGAAACGCCTTTTCCGCACCCGCGAGGTGGACAAGATCTTGATCCGCAGCCACGCTCGCAATTGCTTTGTGCGCCAACCCCAGATTGAATTGGGCTGCTGCCCAGTCAAGCGGCGACTCTGTCGGAGTGTAAAGTTCGAGTGCCTTCAAGAACGCTTGAGCTGCCTTGGTTAGAAACTGCCGTTTTGAGACGCCATCGGCATGCCGTCCGTGGAGTAAGAGCGCACTGCCTAGGCAGTTCTGTACCCATGCCTGCCCAGAAGGGAAATCTGCCGCGGTGTAGGTTTCGAACGCATCCTGATAGTTAGCGGTTGCCTCTGCCAGAAAATGTAAGCCTCTTGAAGCCGGCTCAAGCAAGCTCCGGGTTTGAAGAGCGTTACCTAAATTAACCTGCATCCTCGCCCATTCGTGTGAGGGAACAGTGGCACAACTCACTGATAAGGATAATCTGAACGCCCCTATCGCTTCATCGACGGCCTTTTTTTCGTCAACCCCTTTAGCAACTCCACTCTTTGCGATCAGGGCTATTCCCAAGTTGTTTTGCAGCATAGCCCAATCGAACGGGGACGAGTGCAAACCACAGCCAGACAGGGCCGAGTTGAAAGCATCCACAGCTTGCGACAGTAAATCGGCACCGACCGCCCCCCCAACAAGCTCACCTTTTACACGAAGAGCATCACCTAAGTTACTTTGGATCATCGACCACGCAGGATCGTCACGTGATACGACTTCCAGAGCTTGATATAAAGCTTCAATCCCCTCGGTGAGCAGATCCAGTCCTTCCGGTCCTCCAATCCACTCCCCTTGAAGAGCTTGAACATTTCCAATATTGTTATGGATACGAGCAAGTTCCCGTCGGTCGCCTGGTGCCTGAAGAGCGCAAACGAGCTGCCGTAAATGGATTGTCGCTGCGCCAAGCGCTCCGGCCCTGGCGAATGCTTGCGCATGGGACTGCAAACGTTCAGCAGCGTTCTCCATAATCTTTCTGGCAAGCTGTTCATCAAACGGCTGGAGCATCGATGTGGCCTCGGTCCAGGCGGCGTCGGCGGCTTGCCAGTCGAGTGCGAGGAGGTGAGCGCCGGCTTCGGCGACCTTGAGTTCCGCGGCGGTGCGGACCGGCTCGGCTGCCTTGTCGCGGGCCGCGTCCGCGGCTTCGCGATAGGCGGTCCGCGCCTTGTCGAGGTCGCCGTCGGCGAGCGCGGCCTCAGCGTCCGCCTTGAGCGCAGTAACACGATTGTCGATGGACGCGATCGCCGCGACTTGCCGTTCAAGCTCACGGTAGCCGGCCTCGAACCGGTGTATTGCAGCTGCAAGCTCAGCTTGGTCCGCTTCCGGCCTGACGTCGATGAATCGGGCCACGGCATCGCGGATTGCGCGGTCGGGTATGTTCGACTTGCCAACCGCGCGGACCGCCTCCAGGCCGACGGCTGTTGCAACCTTCTTAGCGAAGCCCTCCTTGCTCGCGAAGGTCTCGTACACGCGTTCCGCCGTCGCTCCGGAATCTACGTGCTTCGCCTGCTTGCGGAACGTTTCAAGCTTCTTCTGCTTCTGTGGGTCCGACTCCACGTCCATCTTCGTTACCGGGTGGTCTTCGGTCATCAGGAACAGCAGGATCGGCCTGCCAAGGCGGCGTGCCTCGTTGAATTCGAGTTCAGTGATCGAGAGCCCCTTCGGATTTCGATCCGCATCAACCGGGGTCTGGCCGTATTTGTGGCCAATGACGCAGAGATAGGCAAATGATTCTCGAACCATCCTGATGCTGGTGTCGATCACATCGGCCTCACTGCGCGCGCCGCTATATTCCATCACGTTAGGGTAGAAGCCGAAGCGGCTAATCGCCTCAATTGCTTGGGCACGGTGCTCCTCTAAATCCGTGAAAGTGCTGGAGACCATGATAGCGCGGTAAAGCTTGGGCGTTTCTTCCATATCCTGCCGTCTCTACACGAAAGGCTGGACCAGGCGAAGGAGAACTCGGGGCTGGCCGGAGGCTCAGGTGCACGGATCGTCGACGGTGTTTCGTCGCGTCAGGGTTGGCATCCGCCTGCTGCTGCCCCACCTGTCCTTCCGACACTTTCAGGAGTACCACGTCATGACCACCCGAACCGCTTCCGCCCGTTACGAAGGCCTTGGCAAGGAGGGGCGCGGGAGCGTTTCTTTGCAGTCGGGGGTGCTCAAGGAGCAGCCGTACAGCTTCGGCACGCGCTTCGGTGAGGAGCCGGGGACCAATCCGGAGGAGCTGATCGCGGCGGCGCATGCGTCCTGCTTCACGATGGCCTTGTCGTTTCAGCTGGCCGGGACGGGGTTTGCCGACGGGACGTTGGAGACGACTGCGAAGGTGAAGCTCGAGAAGGATGGCGACGGCTTCAAGGTGAGCCGGTCGGACCTGGTGCTGGACGCGAATGTGCCGGGGATCGAGGCTGCGAAGTTCGAGGAACTTGCGCAGGCGGCTAAGGCCGGGTGCCCGGTCTCCAAGCTGCTCAATGCGGAGATTACGCTGGAGCACCGGCTGAACGGGTAGCGCCGGCTCGACTCCTGCTCCTTCCCGCCGCCCCCGCGAAAGCGGGGGTCCCGTTTGGGCAGTGCGTGCGTAGGTAAGAACAAGAAGCGGGATTCCCGCTTTCGCGGGAATGACGGAGGGGGTTAGGGCGCTTCGACCACGATCTCGCAGCGCAGCGTGTTGGCGATGAAGCAGGATTCGTGGGCGGCGTGGTGAAGGTGGGCGAGTTGCTCGGCGGCCGGGTCTTCGCCTGCGAAGTCGATGCTCGGGCGCAGGGCGATGCGGGTAAAGGCGGTTCGGCCGTTCTCGTCCTTGGCCATCGTGCCGACCGCTTCATCGACGTAGCGGGTGACCACTAAGCCGGCATCGCGGGCGAGGTGGAGGAACCAGAGCATGTGGCAGGACGATGCCGAGGCGACGAGCGCTTCTTCGGGGTCGACGCCGGCCGAATCTGAGAGCGGCACCGGCACCACCTGCGGCGACGAGGAGGCAAACACCTCCGCGCCGCCGTCGAAGCGCCAGCGGTGGGCGCGGCTGTAGCGGTTCGCGGCGAAGTCCCCCTCGCCTGCCCATTCCACCGTGGCGCGGTGCTCGGCCATGGCGGTTAGGCCGCGGCCGTGCGCTGCAGAAAGGCGCGCTCGCGCTCAACCCAGGGGGCGTAGCTCGGGCGCGCGAGGATCGAGTTCACCCACGCCTGGGTGCGCGGGTGCGTGCCGGAAACGTCCATGTCCATCAGCCGGAAATTGGCGAACGGGCCGGCGACCGCGATGTCGGCCAGGGTGACCGTGTCCCCGACAAGAAAGTTGCCCGGTTCCGGCACGACCCCTTCGAGATAATCGAGGATCGGCGGGAGCTCCTCGCATTCGGCTTTGTCGGCAATGTCGGTGTCGCCGGGGCGGCCGAGGAAACGGGGCGCGACGACCCGGTTGAAGAACATCTTGCCGCCGCAGGCGAAGAGCAGCGTGTCGGAGAATTCCTCAAACCAGATGGTGCGGGCGCGCGCCCGCGGTTCGGCGGGGATCATGGCGGGTTCGGGGTGCTTGGCCTCAAGGTAGGCGATGATCGCCGAACTGTCGCTGATCCCGAAATCGCCGTCGCGCAACGCCGGGATCTTTCGAAACGGGCTTGCGGCCAGGAAGTCCGGATCGTCCGAGCCCAGGCCGAGCGGCTTGTGCTCGAGCTCCAGGCCCTTTTCAGCGGCGAAGGCGAGGACCTTGCGGACAAATGGCGACATCGAAGAGCCGTACAGGATCATGAGAACTCCCCCTTAGATCAGTTTCGTTTCGCAACCGTAGACGGCGACGCGCGGCCGCTCAATCCATGTGCTTGAGGCCGGTGCGCAGATAATCCCAGCCGGTGATCAGGGTCAGCGCCGCCGCCGCCCAGAGCGAGGCGAGGCCGACCTGATGGACCCATGGCCAGTACGGAAGCGCCGCCCCCTGGGCGCTGAAGGCGCCGCCGAGGATCAGGGCGCCGAGCGCCAGGATCTGAAGCGTGGTCTTGAACTTGGCGAGGCGGCTGACCGGGAGCGAAACCTGCAGGCCGGCAAGGAATTCGCGAAGGCCGGAGACGGCGATTTCGCGCAGCAGGATCACCAGCGCCGGAATGATGTGCCAATCGGAGATGATCGGCTCGTCGCCATTGGCGCGGCGGCTTGCGCACAGCATCACGATCACGGCGGCGACCATGATCTTGTCGGCGATGGGATCGAGAAAAATGCCGAGCTTCGACACCGTCTTTTGCGCGCGGGCAAGGTAGCCGTCGAAATAATCGGTAATGCCAACCAGGCAATAAAGCAGCCAGGTGAGTGCATAATCCCACCAGCTCGGTTTCCAGAGGAGAAAGACGAGCAGCGGCACCGCAAGGATGCGCGACAAGGTGAGGAGGTTCGGCAAGGTCAGCATCTGCGCTGTCCGCCTTAGCGCGGTTGATCGGGAAATGGGAGGGCGCGCGGGCCGGGGGCCGCACAGGCTTGTGCCTCACCCAAAGCTGGGCAATGACGAGCGCGCTCTTTTGCTCGACGAAAGGTTTCGAATGCGCGCTCTCCTTGCCGGATTGCTTCTTGCTTCCACGCCCCTTGCCGCCGCCGATGCGGCGCGGCCGGTGCGCTTTGCCGACACGGCGCAGCCAATTGGCGCCCTGGTGCTGCCGCTGAGCGCCGCGGGCGATCTGGCAATTGTGGGATCGGCGCTCGACGGCGCCAGCCGGTCGGCGGTGGAACGGGCGCTGGCGTCCGCGGAATTCGATTTTTCGAAAGGCGCAACGCTTCGCCTGCGCGGCATCGGCCCCTGGTCGCAGATCGTGGTGATCGGCACGGGCACGGAGCCGCTGGGCGTCTCGGCGCTTCAGGACCTTGGCGGCAAGGCGGCGAGCGAAACGATCGACAATGACGGGCCGGTGACATTGGTCGCGACCGGCCTGCGGAGCAGCGGCGCGCTTGCGCACCTTGCCGTCGGCGCGGAGCTCGGCACTTATTCTTTCGACCGCTACAAAAGCGGGGACCCGGCGAAGCCGAAGCCGGCGGGGCGTAGCGCGCCGCTCACGGTGGTTGCCGCCGATCCGCGCGGGGCTGAGCGGCTCTACGCGGGCGAGGGGCGCGCGATGGTCGACGCGGTTGCTTTCACGCGCGACCTGATCACCGAACCGGCCAACGTCATCTACCCGGAAAGCTTCGTTGAACGGACCCGCGAGGCCTTTCGCGGCGTCGGCGGGGTGACGATCGAGGTGCTCGACGTGCCGCAGATGGAGAAGCTCGGCATGGGCGCTATTCTCAGCGTCGGCAAAGGCTCGGCACGGCCGCCGCGCATGCTGGTGGTGCGCTATGCTGGAAGCAATGCCGCGCCGGTGGTGCTTGCCGGCAAGGGCATCACTTTCGACAGCGGCGGCATCTCCTTGAAGCCCGGAGCGGGCATGTGGCTGATGAAGGACGACATGTCGGGCGCGGCGGCGGTGGTCGGCACCGTGCTGTCGCTCGCCAAATCGCGCGCGCCGGTGCACGCGGTGGCGATCGCGGCCCTGGCCGAGAACATGCCGGGTGGAAGCGCGACCCGGCCCGGCGACGTGGTCCGGGCGAGCAACGGCAAGACCATCGAGATCCTGAACACGGACGCGGAAGGGCGGCTCGTGCTCGCCGACGCGGTCGCTTATGGCGAAAAGCGCTTCAAGCCGGCGGCGATCGTCGACGTCGCGACGTTGACCGGAGCGGTGGTGGGCGCGCTTGGCGACGAATATGCCGGGCTGCTCACCCGCAACGACGCGCTTGCCAGCCAGCTGCTCAGCGCGGGTCAGGCGACGGGCGAGGAATTGTGGCGGCTGCCGCTTCATTCCAACTACGCCAAGGACATGAAGTCCGACATCGCCGACATCAAGAATGTGGTGGAAGGCGGCGGCCCGGGCGCGGGGCTCGGCGGGCACTTCATCGGCTATTTCGTCACCGAAGCGACGCCGTGGGCGCATCTCGACATCGCCGGCACCGCCTGGCGCAGCGACAGCCAGCCGACGGTGCCCAAGGGCGCGGCGGGCTATGGCGTGCGGCTTCTCGATCGCTTCGTTCGCGATTTCAGGGCGCCCGCCACCGCCGTCGCCCAGAACGCCGCCGACTGATCGCCAGCGAAAGCCGCAATTCCATGACGCCTTCGCTCAGCCTGCTCGGCAAGCGCCGATTCC
Organism: Allosphingosinicella sp.; assembly: GCA_036399095.1. Lineage (GTDB taxonomy): Bacteria > Pseudomonadota > Alphaproteobacteria > Sphingomonadales > Sphingomonadaceae > Allosphingosinicella. The sequence goes on along the minus strand of DASWNT010000005.1, from coordinate 226,655 downwards.
TGCCCTTGTTCGTCACCCAGTTCCTGGGGGCGTTCAACGACAACCTCTACAAATCGGCGATGGTGATCCTGGTCACCTACGCGATTTATTCCGATCCAACCAAGGAAGCGACGTTCAACGCCATTGCCGGCGGGCTGTTCATTCTGCCGTTCTTCCTGTTCTCCGCGCTTGCCGGACAGCTTGCCGACAGCGGCGACAAGGCGCGGATCATCCGCATCGTAAAGACCGCCGAAATCTTCATCATGATCGGGGGAGCCATCGGTCTCATCCTCCACAACATCCCGATCCTGCTTGCCGGCCTCTTCGCCATGGGCGTCCATTCGAGCTTCTTCGGCCCGATCAAATACGCGATCCTGCCGCAGCATCTGGAGCATGACGAAGTGCTTGCCGGCACCGGGCTGGTGGAGGCGGGGACCTATATCGCCATTTTGCTCGGCACCATCGCAGGCGGGCTGCTGGGCGCCGACTGGCCGCAGATCGCGGCGGGCGGCGTGTTGTTCGTGGCGGCGCTTGGCTGGTTCGCCGGGCGGCAAGTGCCCCCTGCCCCGCCCGAAGCCGACGCGCCGACCGCCAAGATGGACTGGCACATCGTGCGCGCGTCCATCACCCTGGTGAACGCGACCCTGCATATCCCGCGGCTGTTTCTGGCGATCGTTGCGATCAGCTTCTTCTGGATGATGGGCGCGATCCTTGCCGCGCAATTTCCCCCGCTGGTGAAGAACGTGCTCCACGCGGACGAGCAGGTGGCGACGATCTTTCTTGCCGTTTTTTCGGTCGGCGTCGGCCTTGGATCGGTGCTGATCAACCGGCTGCTCAAGGGCCGCGTGCTTGCGGTCTATTCGCCGGCCTCGGCGCTGGCGATGGGAGCGTTCATCTGCCACTTGTACTGGAACGTGCTGCAATGGCCGGCGCCGGGCGAGGCGCTGATGGACCTCAAGACGTTCATCGTCATGCCGCGTGCCGAGTGGATCTTGTTCGACCTGTTCGGCGTCGCCGTTTCCGGCGGCATGTTCGTGGTGCCGCTTTACGCCTTCCTCACCACCACCGTGCCGAAGTCGGAGACCGCGCGAACCGTGGCGGCCAACAACATCGTCAATTCGGGCGGCATGGTGCTTGCGGCGCTGATCCTCACCGCGCTGGTGCAGATCGGCGTGTCGGTGGAGGAAACACTGCTGATGGTGGCGGTGGCGAGCGTGATCGCCGCCTACCTCGCCTGGCGGCTGCACAAGGCGTGCGACTAACCGACCGGATCAAAGTGGTACTTTGATCCGGTCGGGTCAGGCCAAATAGGTGCCGAAGAAGACCAGGCCGCCGAGCCAGGCGGTGAGGAAGAGGCGGACGTCGCTGCCTGATGTTGCGCTGCTGCGGCCCTGCTCCGCGAACGCCGTTCCGGCGCCGGCCAGGGCGGCGCGGAGCGGGTGCGGCTGGAGCGAGGGGCGAACGAGTGCGATGCGGCTCATGAAGAAGGCTTAACGTTTTCTTCACCATGAGTTCCAGCCGCCCACGGGTCTTTTTACCGTCTGTCCCGGCACGGCACGGCCGGTCCCGCCAAGGTTGAAAACGGGACAGGTGGCGTCCCGATGCGGGGCTCCTCACGGCTTCTCTCCGCGCGCTGCCAGAGCTATGACGGGCCGTGGCCGTCAATCCGCTCCTGTGCCGTCTCGGCCTGCACCGCCCGGAACCCGGCGAGGTGTGGAACCGCGGTTACTGGTTCACCACCTGCGGCCGCTGCGGCGCCGATCTGGTCCGGACCGCCGCCGGGCGCTGGCACGTGCCGGCCGGCAAGAAGATCGTCTGGAAGCCGAAGAAGCCGCGCGGGCGGCAGGACCGGCCTGACTGACGCGCGCGCCCTTGCCGGCGGCTGCTCAGTCGCCGCTGCAGATGCTTTCGTCGCGGATCACCGCGCCGCGCATCTCCTCGATCACCTTGAGCGCCCCCACCGTGCTTTCCAGCGGCGCTTCCATCCCCATTTTCACGGCCACGCCAGCCAAGATCGTCTCGGCATCGTCGAACGCGCGGCAGAAGAGCGGCGCGAGGTCCGGCTTGTCGGTCGCCATCCGGCGGAACACGGCGATCAGAACCGCCTGAAGGGCGATCACCTCCGCCTTGATCAGTTTCTCGTCGGATTCGACCATGGTTGCGAAACCCACGGGGCTCGGCGAGGCTCCCTGCGCGTGCGCAGGGGATCGGAAGTTCGTGCGGCGGCGTTGAGCGGCCGACACTTAGTATCCGGAGGCCCTGCGTGTTTCTGTTCTTTTCCAACCGAATGGGGTGCGGTTCTTCGCTGCTGATCACCGCCTTGGGATCGCTGATCCTGCTCTGGATGATGGGGTGGCTGCGGTTTTGAGCGGAAGCCGTGAATCTAGCTTCGTGGATGATCAGGCCGCCCTGTCCCCCCCCGGACAGGACTAGATCGTCGGAACGACGGTTTGCCTGATCATGGTGGGCGCTGACGGGCTCGAACCGCCGACCCTCTCGGTGTAAACGAGATGCTCTACCAACTGAGCTAAGCGCCCCCGCCCCGCCCACTGCCACCGCCCGGCGGCGCGGGCAAGCCCTAGACGACGAGCGGGGAGATGCGCTGGGCGGCGCGCAGGTAGTTTTCCAGCGCCGCGGCGGTTTGGTCAGAAAGCTCGATAAAGACGCGGCGGCCGTCTTCGGCGTCCGCGAGGCGCACCAGCAAACCCTGATCGGACAGGCTCTTGATCCAGCGCAGAGCAGTTGTCGGCGGCACGGCGGCGGCGATGCAGAGGCTGGAGACCGCCACCTTGCGCTTCTCCAGACGGGCGGCGAACAGATCGAGCAGCATGTCCCAGGCCGGATCGGCGAACAACTCGCTGCGAAAGAACTGATCGCGCAAACGCCGGGCGCGGATCATGGCGCGCACCAATCCCGCATCGATGCGGATCTTGCCCTTGGCCGCTTCGGAGGCGGCGATATCCTCTTCGGACAAAGCGGCAAGGGCGGTGGCGATCCGCCCGACCTCTTCGCTAAGCTGCTGAAGGCGCGGCGTGCCGGGATCCTTGCTGTCGTGGAAGCGGTGCGGCGCGCGTTCGAAGCCGGTCGAACAGGCGGTCAGCCAATCAAGCGGCGAGGGATCGAACATCAAGGTGATGCCGTGTGTCCGCGGCAAAACGCCAAGCACCGGCTTCAGCGCCGCGGGCGCGGCGACGATGCTGTTGTGGCGTCCATGTTCGGCGGCTTCGCGCAGCATCGGCCAGATCGCCAGCACCGGTGCGGCGCTGGATCCCGCGCGCAAGACCACGCCGCCGGCCGCGACCTGCTTGTTCAAGCGCATCTCCGCGGCGGACAGCGGCACCGGAGGGTGCGCGCGCAGGCCAAGCGCGGCGATCGCTCCCGCCGCGGCGTCGCGACCTTGCGGCCCTTCGTCGATCAGCAGCAGCCTCGGCCCGGCCTCATAGGCCTCATCGCTTGTTGTCGCCGCCCCGTTCATGTTCTTTGCCCCGATTGCCCCTTACCGACACTGCCGCCATTCCGGAGGAATAGCAGGCGCGCCTTGCTCCGAAACGGCACCATCTCCTGCTGCCGCAGCTACGCTGGAGCCGCTAACTTCACACCGCCGAAGGCTCCGGCAACCGCCTTTCCCCAGCAGGCCATCGGATGTGTCGGCAATCAGCTGTTAGTCGCGAATTGGAGGGATTCCTGTCGCTCCACATGATCCGAATTGGAGCAATCGAAGGGGTATTTTCCGCGAAAACCGTGAATTGCCCGAAGATACGCCAGATGCTGAACTAAGCGGCGGCGTCGGCGAGAATCCAGTCCACCGCCGCTTTGGCGTGCAACGCGGTGGTGTCGTACACGGGAAGCACGTTCGCGCCGGGATCGACCAGCATCACCAATTCGGTACAGCCCAGGATCACCGCCTGCTGCCGCGCCTTGCCCATTTCGGTAAGGCAGGTCTTGAGGCGCCGTTCCGACTGGCGAAGCACATTGCCCTTGGCGAGTTCTTCGAAAATGATCCGGTCGATCTCCTGCGCGGTGGCGGGATCGGGGATGGTGACGGCGATGCCCTTGGCTTCCAGCCGGTCGCGGTAGAAATTCTCGCCCATCGTGTAGCGGGTACCGATCAGACCGGCGCGCTTCACGCCGTCGGCGGTAAGCTTGTCCGCGGTCACCTCGCCGATGTGGAGGATCGGCAGCGACACGGCGTCGGCGACCGCGTCGTAGACCTTGTGCATGGTGTTGCTGCACAGAAGCAGGCCTTGCGCCCCGCCATCCTGCAAACGGCGGGCAGTGTCGGCCATGATCGCGCCGAGCTTGTCCCACTCTCCCGCGGCCTGAAGTTCTGCGACCGGCGCGAAGTCGAGGCTTTCGAGGAGCAGGGGCGCGGACGACAGGCCGCCGAGCTGGCGCGCCACGCCCTTGTTGATCTGCTCATAATACATTGCGGTCGAAACCCAGCTCAACCCGCCGACCAGACCTAGCTTACGCATTTTTTCGATCACCTCTTCGTCGCTCCAGCGAAGGCTGGAGCCCATACAGAGTCTCCATGGACCCCAGCCTTCGCTGGGGTGACGCTTAGACGAACTTCGAGGTTAATCCAGACGTTGCGGCGCCCTCAGCCCAGCGACTTCACGATCTCTTCCACCATCTTCTTGGCGTCGGCGAGCAGCATCATGGTGTTGTCGCGGTAGAAGAGTTCGTTGTCGACGCCCGCATAGCCCGCGCCCCCCATCGAGCGCTTGATGAAGAGCACGGTTTTCGCTTTCTCCACGTCCAGCACCGGCATGCCGTAGATCGGTGAGGTCTTGTCCGTCTTCGCCGCCGGGTTGGTGACGTCGTTGGCGCCGATCACGAAGGCGACGTCGGTGCGGGCGAATTCCGAGTTGATGTCCTCGAGCTCGAACACCTCGTCATAAGGCACGTTTGCTTCGGCCAGCAGCACGTTCATGTGGCCCGGCATCCGGCCCGCGACCGGGTGGATAGCATATTTAACCGAGACGCCCTCTTTCTTGAGCAGGTCGCCCATTTCGCGCAGCGCGTGCTGGGCCTGGGCAACCGCCATGCCGTAGCCGGGAACGATGATTACCTGCTCCGCCTGGCTCATCAGAAACGCCGCGTCTTCGGCCGAACCGCGCTTATAGGGGCGGTCGATTGCGCCGCCCCCTGCGCCGCCCGCCGCCGCATCGCCGCCGAAGCCGCCGGCGATCACCGAGAGGAAGCTGCGGTTCATTGCCCGGCACATGATGTAGGAAAGGATCGCACCGGACGAGCCGACCAGCGCCCCGGTGATGATCATCGCGGTGTTGCCGAGCGTGAAGCCCATCGCCGCCGCCGCCCAGCCCGAATAGCTGTTCAGCATCGAGACTACGACCGGCATGTCGGCCCCGCCGATGGGGACGATGAGCAGGAAGCCGATCAGGAACGAGAGCGCTGTGATGGTCCAGAAGACCCACGCGCTTTGATCAACTGTGAAATAGCCGATCAGGCCGAGGATGAGCGCGAGCAGCCCGAGGTTAAGCACGTGCCGCATCGGCAAGAGGATCGGCTTGCCGGACATGTTGCCGTTCAATTTCAGGAAGGCGATCACGGAGCCTGAAAAGGTGATTGCGCCAATGGCGACTCCGAGGCCGAGCTCGATGCGGCTGATCGGATTGATGCCGATCAGGACATTGGTGACGTCGTGATCGGTGGTCACGCGCGCGACTTCGGCGATCCCGAAGGCCGTTGGGTTCATGTAGGCGGCGGCGCCCACCAGCACGGCAGCAAGGCCGACAAGGCTGTGGAAGGCGGCAACGAGCTGCGGCATGGCCGTCATCGCGATGCGGCGGGCGGTGACCAGGCCGATGGCGCCGCCGATGGCGATGGCGACGAGGATCTCGATCATGTTCGCCAGCTCGTGCGTCGCAAGCGTGGTGATCACCGCAATGGCCATGCCGATCATGCCGAAGCGGTTGCCGCGCTGGCTGCTTTGCGGGCTGGACAGGCCGCGGAGCGCGAGAATGAAGCAGATGCCGGCCACGAGATAAGCGAGCAGGACCCAGGAGGGCTGCGTCAGGTGGCCGAGCGAGTCGCCAACGGCCGGAACCGGGGCGGGCGGCGGGGGCGCGGGCGGGGGTGGGAAGCCCATGCTCTAGCGCTCCTTCTTCTTGTACATGGCCAGCATCCGCGCCGTGACCGCGAAGCCGCCGAAGATGTTGATGCTGGCAAGCACTACCGCGAGGAGGCCGAGCCACTTCGCCCCAGGGAAACCGGCCGCCGCCGCCGCAACAAGCGCACCGACGATGATCACCGAGGAAATGGCGTTCGTAACCGCCATCAACGGCGTGTGCAGCGCCGGCGTCACCGCCCACACGACATAATAGCCGATGAAGCAGGCCAGCACGAAGATCGACAGGATCGAGATGAAGTCCACTTAAATGTCCTCCCCGGTACGGGGAGGGGGACCAGCCGAAGGCTGGTGGAGGGGGCTCCCCGCCCGCGCCAGAATTGCCGAAACGGCGCCGCCGCAATCGCGCATGACCTCATCGGCTGGGATGCGGAGTACAGCCAGACCTTTCTGCTTCAGTTGCTCATCGCGGTTGTGGTCGCGCGCCCGAGTTTCGGTCCTATCGTGCACGTCGCCATCGATCTCGATCACCAAGGAAGCCTCGCGACAGTAGAAGTCGACCACATACGGGTCGACCGGATGCTGTCGGCGAAACTTCAATCCTGCCGGGCGCTGGCGAAGCTGCTGCCAAAGAAGCGCTTCGGGGGGCGACATGGCCCGTCGGAGCGTGCGGGCGGTGTAGACGGCCTGGCGCCTAAGCGGCGTTGAGCCCCCTCCACCGCGCTTTGCGCGGTCCCCCTCCCCGTCCCGGGGAGGAAAAGGGGCGGCGCTTTGCTCTATCATCCGGCGAGCAGCCTTTCGTGGACCACTTTGCCCCCCTGCGTGAGCCGCACGCCCTTCACGATTTCGTCATCGTCGGGGAGGACCACCCTTCCCGCCTCCCCGTCCCAAAAGGCGCTGAGGAAGTTGTAGAGGTTTCGCGAGAAGAGGGCGGACGAGTCGGCGGCGAGGCGGCTTGGCACGTTGCGGTGGCCGACGATGCGGACGCCGTGGCGCTCGACCACCGCTCCCAACACCGCGCCTTCGACGTTGCCGCCTTGCTCCACCGCCAGATCGACGACCACGCTGCCCGGCCGCATGGTGGCGAGTTGGGCGTCGCTGATCAGCCGCGGCGCCGGGCGGCCGGGGATCAAGGCGGTGGTGATGACGATGTCCTGCTTGGCGATGTGCGAAGAGACCAGCTCGGCCTGCGCGGCCTTGTACTCGTCGCTCATCTCCGTGGCGTAGCCGCCGGTGCCTTCGCCTTCGATGCCCTTCACGTTCTCAACGAACACCGCCTTGGCGCCGAGGCTTTCAATCTGTTCCCTGGTCGCGGCGCGCACGTCGGTGGCGGAGACGATCGCGCCCAGGCGGCGGGCGGTGGCGATAGCCTGCAGGCCCGCCACTCCGACGCCCATGATGAAGACGCGCGCGGCCGAGATGGTACCGGCGGCGGTCATCATCATCGGCAGAGCGCGGCCATATTCCTGCGTCGCATCGAGCACGGCCTTGTAACCGGAAAGGTTCGATTGGGAGGACAGGATGTCCATCGACTGGGCGCGGGTGATGCGCGGCATCAGCTCCATCGCCAGCGCTTCGACGCCGGCGGCGGCATAAGCATCGACGCGCTCGCGCTGGCCGAAGGGGTTGAGGGCAGCGACGACCAGCGCGCCGGGGGTGATCCCTTGAAGCGTGGCGGGATCGGCGCCCTGGACGCCGAGCACCGCGTCCGCGCCCGCAAGCACCTCCGCGCGCGCGCCCACGGTCGCGCCGGCAGCCTGATAATCGGCGTCGGCGATGGAGGCGGACTGCCCCGCCCCGGCTTCAACCGCGACGGTGGCGCCCAATGCGATAAATTTCTTGGCGGTTTCAGGCGTCGCGGCGACCCGCCGTTCGCCGTCCGAGGTTTCTTTCAGGACGGCGATTTTCATGTGTGCGTCAGGCCCGGATGATCAGGACGACGATCGCGGCAACGATCACGCTGATGATCGTGCCCCACTTCATCATGGTGACGAAGCCGACATAACCCTTCCGGTGGACGGCGGTTTCTTTTTCCAGGTCCAGATCGGCGGCCATGTGCATCCTCTGTGCATGTTGTGAAGTTGCGCCACCCTTATCAACGAAGACGCACCGGCCCAAGCCCCCAATTAAGAGCGCCTTTACCCAAGCGCGCTAGAGCGGGTGCATGGATATAAAAGGGGATGCCATGCGGCCGGAGCCCACCCGCTGCCTGTTGCTGATCGACGACGAGCCGGCCCAGCGCCGCCTGGTCACCGCCATCGGCGCGCGCGCCGGCTGGTCGGTGCGCGGCGCATCGGACGTCGATGCGGCGGCGGCGATTCTTGCGGAAACCGAAGGTCCGCCGGTGGACGCGATCCTGCTCGACCATTGGATGCCGGGCAATGAGGGCACCCAGATCATCCAGCAGATCCGCGCGATCCGGCCCGATCTGCCGCTGCTTGTCATGACGGCGCAGACCAGCGTCGCGGTGGCGGTGGAAGCAATGCGCGCGGGCGCGAACGATTTCCTGGTGAAGCCGATCGCGCCGGACCGGATGCTCAGCGCGCTTAATGCCGCCACCGACCGGCGGCAGCGCAACGGCGAGCTTCGGCCCTTGTCCGAGAAGATCTCGACGCCGCTCGCCTTCGACGAGATCGTCGGTTCGGCGCCTCTCTTCCGCGCGGCGATGGCGGTTGCGGCCAAGGCGGCGCGGGCGCGGGTGTCGGTGCTGATCGAGGGCGAAAGCGGATCGGGCAAGGAAGTGATCGCGCAGGCGATCCACACCGCCTCCCCACGCGGCCGCAAGCCGATGATCACCGTAAACTGCGGCGCTATCCCGGCAAACCTGGTCGAATCGGTGCTGTTCGGGCATGAGAAAGGCGCCTTCACCGGTGCGTTCGACCGCCACATCGGCCGCTTCGAAGATGCCGACGGTTCGACCCTGTTCCTGGACGAGATCGGCGAGCTTCCGCTGGAAACGCAGGTGAAGCTGCTGCGCGTGCTGGAAACCGGCGAAGTGCAGCGCATCGGCGGCCGCGCGATCCAGATGGTGGACGTGCGCATCATTGCCGCAACCAACCGGCGCCTCGCGGAAGAAGTCGCCGCAGGGCGGTTCCGCGAAGACCTGTATTACCGCTTGAACGTCGTTCATGTCGGCATTCCGCCGCTCCGGGCGCGGTCCAGCGACATTCCGGCGCTGGCCCGTCACCTGCTCGGCCGCATCGCCGAGCAGCCGGGGATGCGGCGCCTGTCGATCACCGACGACGCGTTGGCCGTGCTGATGCGCTACGGCTGGCCCGGCAATGTCCGCCAGCTCCAAAACGCCCTCTTCCGCGCCGCGGTTCTGTGCGAAGGCAATGCGCTGACCGCCTTGGATTTCCCGCAGATCGCGCAGGAATCGACGCTGTCCCGCCGCTCCAGCGACCATCATGGCCGCGCCCTTCAGGGCGGCGCCCAGAGCGCGGCGTTGCACAGCGGTCCGGGAATCACCCTCTACGGCGACGACGGCAACATGCGCTCCTTGGAAGAGATCGAAGCCGACGTAATCCGCCTCGCCATCGGCCACTATCGCGGTCGAATGACCGAAGTCGCCCGCCGCTTGGGCATCGGTCGCTCGACCTTGTACCGCAAATTGGGCGAACTCGGCATCAGCGACGCCGCCTGACGCGCGGGTTGCGCGGCGGCGAGGCCTCGTTACACAGGCCGAATGACTGATTTTTCCCAAGCCAGCGTGCTGATCACCGGCGCCGCGTCCGGCATCGGCGCGGCCACGGCCACCGAGCTCGCCGCCGCCGGCGCCCGCAAGCTGATCCTGCTCGATGTCGACGAAGACCGCCTCCGCGACTTCGCTTTCTCATTGCCGTGCGAGCGGCAGGTAATCGTCGGCGATGTCACCGACGAAGAAGTGTGGACCAAGGCGGACTTGACCGGCCTCACCCATGCGGTGGTGAATGCCGGCGTCGGCGCCGGCCAGCCAATCGACGAGATGCCGTTCGCCGAATGGCGGCGGATCCTGTCGGTAAACCTGGACGGCGCCTTTCTGACGCTGCAGGCGGCGATGCGCGCGATGAAAGGCAATGGCGGCTCTATCGTGCTCACCGCGTCGGCCGCGGGGATCAAGGCCGAGCCGGCGATTGCGGCCTATGGCGCGTCCAAGGCGGCGGTGATCCACCTCGCCCGCATCGCCGCCAAGGAAGGCGGGCCGAGCGGCATCCGGGTCAACGCCATCGCACCGGGCGGCGTGGAAACGCCGATCTGGTCGAGCGTGCCGTTCTTCCAGAACCTGGTCGAAACCATGGGCAGCGAGGACGCCGCCTATAAAGCGGTCGGCTCGCAGGCCTCCCCCGCCGGTCGCTTCGCCAAAGCGGAAGAGATTGCGGGGCAGATCGTGTTCCTGCTGTCGGACAAAGCGCGCTACATCACCGGCACCTGCCTGGTCAGCGATGGCGGCTACTCGCTTTAAGCGCTTCTCAACCGCCGGGGCTTAAGATGGCGCAATGCGCCTCGTTCTTGCCGCTGCTGTTCTTGCCTTGCCCGCCGCACCCGCGGCTGCGCAGAAGCTCGGCTACGCCTCCGCTGCCGAGCTCGATGGGGGCAAAGAAGAAGCGGTTGAGCCGAGGCTCCAATATGTTCTCCTCGACCGGCTGGAATGGGCGCCAAAGGGCGGCGCGGGTGGCTATGCGTGGGACTTTTCAGCGCAATATGGCGCCACCAACGGCATCTGGCTGAGCAGCGTCGGTGAAGGCAGCCTGTGGGGTTCGCCGGATTATCTAGAATTTCAGGCGCTCTACGCACGCGACATCGGCAGGGGCTTTCAAGCGAATGTCGGCCCCCGCTGGGACGCGCGGCCGACGCCGCAGCGAGTCTACCTCACCGCAGGTGGCCAATGGTCGGACGAGTGGGGCGATAACGACGCCTGGATCGGCGCCTTTACCTACGTCTCGCACAAAGGCGAGCTCAGCGCCCGGCTCGGCGGCATCTACAACCACAAGCTCACCGACGCGCTCTTCATCCAGCCGAGCTTCGAACTGAACGCATCGAGCGAGGACGTGCCGGCGCTTGGCCTCGGACGCGGCCTTTCCTACGCCGAAGCGGGCCTTCGCCTGCGTTATGAGATCGGCCGCTTTGCGCCTTATCTCGGCCTCAGCTGGGAGAGCAGCTTCGGCCGCACCGCGCGTTGGGCGCGCCAGGAGGGCGAGGAGATCGTCACCAAAGGGGTGGTGATCGGCCTGCGCTACAGCTGGGAGCCGCCCGAGACCCCGTCTTCAGGCGAGTAGATCCTGCACGTCGGGGTGGGTCTCGATATGATGGCGCACGAAGGAGCAGAGCGGCACCACTTTGAGCCCCTCCTCCCGCACCTGATCGAGCGCCCCGGCGACCAAGCGGCTGCCGATCCCCTGCCCTTCCAGTACCGTAGGCACTTCGGTGTGGGTGAAGGCGATCTGCTGGCCGTCCAGCCGATAGGCGGCGAGCGCTTTGTGGCCGTCGACGATGAGCTCATACTGGCTATCGGCGCGATTGTTGGTCACCATCGTTGAACATGCTCCACTGGATTTCAAACGCGGCGCGAACCGCCTTGCTCGCCGGACTGCTGCTGGCGGGCGGGTGCCGCGACAAGGAGAACGAGGGCGGCAACGCTTTCGATCCGGCAAGCCTGCAGCCGGCGGCGGCGTGCGAGCCGCAAAGCTTCGAGGGAAGCACCTTCACCGTCTGCACATTCGACGCGCGGAAGGACGAACTGCGGCTGGTGCTGAACGGCGCGGACGGAAAGCCGCTGCGCAGTCTGGCGGCGCTGGAGGAGAGCCTCGGCGCGCGCGCAGGCGAGGTGCGGTTCGCGATGAACGGCGGCATGTATGACGAGGATGGCTTGCCGATCGGCCTCTTCGTGCAGGGCGGCAAGACGGTGAAGACGCTCAACCGCAACTCGGGGCCGGGCAATTTCCACCTGCTGCCCAACGGCGTCTTCGCGGTAGACCGGCAGGGGCGGGCCTCGGTTGCCGTGACGGAAAAGTTCAAGGCGCGTGACATCGTTTGGGCGACCCAGTCCGGCCCGATGTTGCTGATCGACGGACAGCTCCACCCCAAGTTCGATGAGGACGGGCCCTCCCGTCTGATCCGCAATGGCGTCGGCGTGACGGATACGGCCGCCGCTTTCTTCGTGATCAGCGAAGAAGGCGTGTCGTTCGGGCGCTTCGCCCGCTTCTTTCGCGACGCGCTCGGCTGCCGGAACGCGCTCTATCTCGACGGCACCGTCTCAAGCCTTTGGCATCCCGCCGAGGGGCGGCAGGATCCCTATTCCGGCCTTGGCCCGCTGATCGCAATCTTCAGGAAGGGGTAAGCGCCGCGTCGCGAAGGCCGCGCCAGACGCGCAAGGCCTGCACCGTCTCCGCCACGTCGTGCACGCGCAGGATTTGGACGCCCTGTTCCGCCGCCTTGAGCGCAAGCGCGAGCGAACCCGCCAGCCGCCGGTCCGCCGGCGCTTCGTTGGACAAGGCGCCGATCATCCGCTTGCGGCTTGCGCCGAGCACGAGGGGGCAGCCAAGGCCGTGGAAGAGGGTGAGCTGGTTCAGCAGCTGGAGATTGTGCTGCACCGTTTTGCCAAAGCCGATGCCGGGATCGACCAGGATGTTCTCGCGCTTGATGCCCGCGCCCACGGCAAAGGCGATCCGCTCTTCCAGCCAGTCGTAAACTTCGAGCGCCACCGGCCGGTCGTAGTGCGGCGCCTTCTGCATCGTCTCGGGCGTGCCCTGGTGATGCATCAGGACAACCGGACAGCCGGCCTGGGCTACGGCGGCGGCGGAGCGCTCATCCCAGGTGAGGGCGGAAACATCGTTGACCAGCCCGGCCCCCGCGCCCAGCGCGGCCTCCATGACGGCGGCCTTGCGCGTGTCGATCGACACGGCGGTTCCCGCGGCGGCCAAGCGGCGGACCACTGGCTCGACCCGTGCGACCTCATCACCTTCCCACACCGGCTTTGCGCCAGGTCGCGTGGATTCGCCGCCGACATCGACGATCGCCGCGCCTTCCTCGGCCATGGCGAAGCCCGCCGCCGACGCCGCGTCCGGATCGCTGCGCAGGCCCGCGTCGGAGAAGCTGTCGGGGGTGACGTTGACGATGCCCATCACCTGCGGCTGATCGAGGCGGATAACCCGCTCGCCCAGCCGAAGCGGCGGGCGCTGCATGGTGAGGTGACGCCAGGCGGCCTGCGCCGCATCGCCCAAAGCGGGGAGCGCATTCTCAATGGCCTCCACCGGGATCAGCTCAACGCTCCGGCGGCCGCCTTCAATATGAACCGCTTCGACGGCCGAGAAGAAGATCAGCCCGCCGGCGAGGCGCGCGACCTTGCCGTCGAGGTGAAAGGGGGCATCGACGAAGGCGGTTGGGCGAAGGTAGACGCGGCTGTTCATAGCCCCTGCCTAGCGCGCCGCCCGCGCGCCGGGAATTATTTTCGCGAATGGCCGGAAAGCGCGACTGAAATCGGCCCAACCCGCGACTAATCAAGCAGGAAGAGGTGGCGACCGCCTCTTTTCAAAGACCAGCAGGGTAACTGAATCCTCAACTGACTCGGGCCGCCATGGTGGGCATGGTGAGGCCTGAGCCCTTCAACGCCCAAAGGGGCTCCCGCATACATCCCGTGGTCAGAAGCATGCGGGCGATGAGGCGCGAAGGGACGGTCGCCAGCGCCAAGTCTACCGCATCCGCGCAACATGTCGAGTCGCCGCTTGGCGTGAACCGTCTCCATTTCGGTGGGAGCGGCATCAGGGTGGGAGCTGCGCGCGTACGTTGCTCAGAGCCTGGGAAGGCAGTTGTGCCGCCGCGCGCCGAGGTGCCCGATCTTTAGGCTCTATATACCCCTGCCCTGCTAGAGCGGGGCACGATGCCGAACGCTTGGAGCGCAGACCTTCCGCGAGCTTGCCGCCGCGCGCCCGACTCGCCGCGCAGCCTTGCGCGCGCGCCGGGCGCTGCATCGTGGCCGCAAAGGCGGCAGCCGCAGCTGGCGATCGTCGTCGACACGGAGGAGGAATTCGACTGGCGCGGACCTTTTTCGCGCGACAACGTCGCCACACGAAGCATTACCGCACAGGCGCTTGCCCACGAAATCTACGACCGCCTCGAAATCGTCCCGACATATGTGGTGGATTATCCGATTGCCGTCGATCCCGCCGCGCGGACGCTGCTTGGGCGGTTGCGGGCGGAGGGGCGGGCGGAGATCGGCGCGCACCTCCACCCCTGGGTCTGCCCGCCGCACGAGGAGGAGGTGACCGCCTTCAACTCCTACCAGTGCAATCTTGAGCCTGCGCTTGAGCGTGCCAAGATCGCGGTGCTGACGCAGGCCATTGCCGAAGGCTTCGGCGCCGCGCCGACGGTGTTCAAGGCGGGCCGCTACGGCTTCGGGCGGAGCACGGCCGAAGCAATCGCCGACTTCGGCTACCAGATCGATTGCAGCTTCGTGCCCCATGCCAGCTTCGCCGCAGACGGCGGCCCGAGCTATCACAACACGCCCGACCGGCCTTTCTGGCTCGACGCCGAGCGGCGGCTGCTGGAAGTGCCGATGACCAGCGGCTTCATCGGCGCCTTCGCCGCGGCGGGCGGCAAGCTGCCCGGTTTGTTCAACAGCGCGCTGGCGCAGCGCTGGCGAGTGCCGGGGCTGCTTGCGCGTAGCGGACTGGTTGCGCGCTCCGCCCTCACCCCCGAAGGCGTATCGGCCGAGGAGCAGGTGCGGCTGATCAAGTCGCTGATGCGGCGCGGGCACAGCTTCTTCACCATGACCTATCACAGTCCGAGCCTGGTGCCGGGCAACACGCCCTATGTGCGCAGCGAGGCCGAGCTCCGCGCCTTTCTCGCGCGGATCGAGACGGTGCTGCGCGCCTTTCGCGACGAGCTTGGCGGCGCTTTCACCACGCTGACCCGCTACCGCTCCGCTTTGCTCGGAAGCGACCACGCATGAGCGGCGGCTTCGACCGGGCGACCATCTTTCGCTCCGCTTTCCTGGCGGTGGCGATGCAATGGGGCGTGCGGGCGATCGGGCTCGTCTCCGTCGTGATCATGGCCCGGCTGCTCAAGCCGGAGGATTTCGGGATCATGGCGCTGGCGCTTGCCGCCGCCGCCTTTGTGGAATTGTTCGGCTGGATCGGCCTTCGCCAGGCGCTGCTGCGCATCGAGGCACCGGAGCGGTCGCATTACGACACCGCCTTCACCATTCAGTTGTGCCTGTTCTTGTGCCTGGGCGCGCTGCTTGCCGCCTGCGCGCCTCTCGCCGGGCGCTTCTACGGCGTGCCGGAGGTGGTTCCGATTTTGTGGGTGCTTGCCGGCCGCATGGTGTTCCTCGCCGTCGTCAACATCGGCATCGTCGATTTCGAGCGGGAGATGCGCTTCGGGCGCGACATGAAGATGCGGCTTTCGGTGCGGCTGCTCTCCCTCGTCGCGACGATCGTCGCCGCGATTTGGCTGCGCAATTATTGGGCGCTGGTGATCGGCCTCGTCTCCTACACCGCTTTCTATACGGCGGCGTCCTATATCGCCCATCCGTACCGGCCGCGGCTGGACTTAAGCCGGCGGCGCGAAATTCTTGGCGTCTCGCTTTGGATGTTCGTCAGCTCGCTGGCCGAATGGGTGCAGACCCAGATCGAGCGGCTGGTGCTCGGCCGGATCGCGGTGCCGGCCACGGTTGGGCTGTATTCGGTGTCCAAGGACCTATCGACCATCTTCACCCAGGAGATCACCACCGCGCTTAACCGCGTAACCTTTGTCACCGTCGCCAGCGGCCAAGCCAGCGCGGCGGAGGGACGCCACATCGCCCGGGTGATCGGCGGCTATGCGCTGATCGTCGCCCCGCTCGCGGCTGGATTGGTCGCAACCGCGCCCGACTCGGTCGCGGTGCTGCTTGGCGACAAGTGGCTTGCCGCAGCGCCGCTGCTCCAGATCGTTGCGATCTACACCGGCATCCAGTCGGTGTACCTGATGACCGGATCGGTGCTGCAGGCCTCCGGCTTCGCGCGGCGGGCGGCCTTGATGAACCTGACGGGGGCGGCCCTTTCCGCACTGGCCGTCGCCGGTGCGGGCTTTTGGTGGCGGTCGCCGCAGGCGGTAGCGCTTGCCGCGCTGGCGGTGAATTCGGCGATGCTGACGGCCGGTATCGGCCTGCTCGCCGCCAACGCCGCCGCGCCGTTGCTGCGGGTTGCGGGCGCGCTTGTCCGCCCGGTGCTTGCCGCCGGAGCGATGGCGGCGGTGGTGGCGACGCCGGGGCTGATCGACACCGGCTCCCACCTTGCCGACCTAGTGATCGGCGTGTGTTTGGGGGGCGCAGTGTACGCGATCACGCTTGTCGGCCTGTGGCTTGCAGCGGGGCGCCCGGAAGGCGCGGAGAGCGAGGCGATGCTGCTCCTTTCCCGCTTCGGCCGCCAAAAGCCGGCGGAACAGCCGATCACGTAAAGAGCCCCCGGATTTGCCGTCGGATCGGGCGCTTCCTACATGCGTTTGAACAGGAAAGGTGCGTTCGCCTTTTCCTTGCGAAAGGTCCTTCTTCCGATGCGCTTCACGCCGCCCGCAGCCATTCTTCTTCCCGCTCTTGCTTTCCTCTCCGCCTGCGCCACCGTTTCCGAACCAGCCCCTGCCGCGGTGGGCGAGGAGACGTACATTCCGTATGCCAACCGCGATGGGATCACCGAATGGCGGCGCGCAAGCGACGAGGCCATCTACACCCGTGCGCTGACCGGCGGCTGGTACCTCGTGCGGCTGACCGGCCCCTGCCCCGGCTTGCGCAGCGAATTGCCCCTGCAGTTCGACACCCGCGGGGGGCGGCTCGACCGGTTCAGCACGATCATCGTCGAGCGGGATATCTGCCCGGTTGAAAGCGTCACCCGGATCGAAGGCGAACCGCCGCAGGACCCCAAGCGCCGGTAAAGAGAAGGGCCCCCCGCTCGCGCGGGAGGCCCCATGAAGGCGGAAAGCGGGGAGAGCGCCGTTTGGGGCACTCTCCCTTTTTTCGTGTCTTAGAACCCGACCTGCAGGGTCGCCTGGAACGTACGCGGGGCGCCGATCGAGAAGCGGGTCGCTGCAACGTTGGTCGACTGGGTCGAGATGTTGCCGAAGTAGTACTTGTCGAACACGTTGATGACGCTGACCTTCAGACGGGTGCGATCCAGCTTGAAGCCCAGTTCACCGAAGTCGAGCGACGCGTCGAGATCGACGGTGGTGTAAGCCGGGGTGCGGCCACGCTCGTCGAGGATCGGCACGGTGTTCGCCGGGGTAACAACGCGGGCGGCGTAGGAACGGCCGTTGTCGTCGGTGGTGAAGCGCTTATCGACCCACTTGAATTGGGCGCCAACGGTGAGCGGACCGAAATTGCCCTGCGCGCGGCCGCCGAAGCTCCACTTCGGGGTTTCGACGAACTGCGCGCCACCGGTCAGGATCGGGTTCGGGCACAGCGTTCCGGGAGCGGTGCCGGTCGGGCAGATCGGGTTCGGCGCGGTAACCGTGCCCGGAATGTCCTCTTTGATCTCCGAGTTGATGTACGAACCGTAAGCGTAAAGCGAGAGCTCGCGAACCGGGCGGACGGACACCTGGCCGTCGAAGCCGTAGGCACGCGCATCGCCGACGTTGCGGTCAAGCGTTTGGTTGAACGTCGGGCTGCTCTGATCGAGATCCTGAGCCGACACGATGCGGTTCTTGTAGTTCACCAAGTAGGTCGCAAGCTGCGCCTGGACCATGCGCGAACGGTAGCGGACGCCGCCTTCGAATGCGTCGGTGCTTTCCGGCTCCACGTCGATGTCGACCGAACGGTAGAGGTTGTCGGTGGACGGCGACGAGAAGTTCTTGCCGTAGGACACGTAAACGCTGGTCTGGTCCGTGACGTCGAAGGAGACGCCGGCCGAGGGCAGGATCGGGCTGTACTTCACCGTCCGCTCAAAGGGCGCGAACACCGCGTTGGAAGCGAAGCCGTTGGCCGGCCGCGGCGTGCCCGGAGCGATGATGCGCGACGGCGCAATCGTTTCGGACGTGCACAGCGGGTTGCCGGTGCTGATGGTGGTGAAGCAATATTGGTTGAGTTCGCGGCGGAAGAACGGCGCGCGGATACCCAGGGTCACCGTCAGGCGATCGTCCATGAAGCGGCCGAAATATTCGGCGGACAGCTGCTGGAGCTGCGCGATGGAATAACGGTCGCGGTTCTGGAGAACGTTGCCGTCGGCGGTGAGCACGCGTGCCTGCTCGTTATACTTGCCGCCGAACACGCTGATCGGATCGCCGTTTTCGAACAAGCGGCCGAATTCGCCGGTCTGGCGATGCTGGCCGCGGTCGAACGTGTAAGCGAGGCGGAAGCGGTGCTGCTTCGACATCTCGTAGATCAGCGAGCTGAGGAACGTGTAGCGGTTCGTGCGCGTGTTGCTCGGCTGGTAGAGACGGATCGTGTCGCGGAAGTCGCCGTCGTTGTTCAGGTCGACGCCCGCGGCGGTGGTGTTGCCGCGCAGGGTGGACGAGTTTTCGGCAATCGTGCCGGTGCCGCCGCCATTGGCCAGCGTGTACTGATAGCCCGGATCCATGGTGAGGATCAGGCCGTCGGCAAGCGTGAAGCGCATGGATCCGCGCACGTTGCCCGTGTTCGACGGGTTGATGCGCAGGTTGTAATAGTTGGTGCAGGTCGCGGCCGCGCCGGTGCCTTCGTTGTCGATCCCGCCCGAATTCGGCGTGTCGCGAACGCAGGTCGCGATGTTGTCGAAGTTGCGGTCGGCGAAATAATCCGCCGCGGTGCCGCTGTTGTAGCTGTTGTTGCGGTTGCGGTTGTAGTGCGCCGCGATGGAGACGAAGTCGCCGTTGGTGCCGATCGGCTGATAGATGCGGGCGTTGAACTGCGTCTTGTGGATGTTGCCCGGGCCGCGGAACTTCTCATAATCGGTGTCGGAGGCGGCAATGAACGCCTTGGTGCCGAACGAGGTCAGCACGCCGGTGTCGATCATGCCGAACACGCGGAAATAGTTGAAGTCGCCGACCGAGCCCTTGAGGATCACCCCGAATTCATCGTCCGGCATTGAGGTGCGGTAGGAGACCACGCCGCCCGCCGCCGACGGCGTCGGGCTGTCGACATCGGTGGTGCCGAGGTTCACCGAAACCTGATCAATGGTTTCGGGATCCATCTGCTGGTTGCCGAAGATGGCATAGTTGCCGGTGTCGTTCAGCGGCAGACCATCCCACAGGAGGGCGATACGGTTGCCCGGGAAGCCGCGGATACGAAGGTTGCCGCCGGCGGAGCCGTACGGATCGGTGTTGGTGTAGTTGACGCCCGGAACCAGGTTGATCGTCTGAAGGATCGATTGGCCTTCCGGCTGACGAGCGATGAGCTCCTGCGTGAGAACCGAACGGGTCTTGGGCACGTCGGGAACGACAACGCCGCCGACGCCGCGGTCGGTGCGCGAACCGGTGACGACGATTTCTTCGCCGGTTTCTTCGACTTCCTGGGAGCCGGTCGACTGCGCGAACGCCAAAGCAGGCATCATCAGCGCCGTCGTGGCGCACAGCATCGAAATCATTCTCATGTCGTCAGTTCCTTGAATCAGTGCAACGGGAGCGCGTTTGTCACTGCAAGATTGCCGCTTTGTGACATCGCCCGGAGACCCCGCCCCAATGGCGACCTCCGTCCGATATGACCCAATTTGGCTTGCGATTCCCCCGCAAGAATCGCTTCACGCGCCGAATAGCCGAGGCGGCCGATTAACCCAAGACCGGGGGCCCATTCCGCTGCCGCGCGGGGCTCGAAAGGTGACGACCGTGGCATTTCGGCCACGATTTCTGCCAATGCCGCTTTTCGCCGGGCCCGGCATGGCTTATGCCCCCGCCATGACAGTTTTTCCCTTTGATATGCGTGGCCAAAGACGTGCCGCGCCCTTTAACGAAACCGCCGCGTCATGACCGGAATCGACGATATCCCGGCAATCATCGACGAGTTGATCGCTATTTCGGAAAGTTCGTCCGCGGCCCTGCGCAGCGCGCTTGCCGGCTACCTTGCGCGCGGCGAGCGGCCGGACCCGGAGGCGCGCACCCGCGGCGACTTCGCTTATCCCGAATTGCGCATCCATTACCGCTACGACACGCCGTCCAAATTTCCGGGGCGCGCCTTCGGCCGGCTCAACCAGCCGGGCGAATATGCGATCAGCGTCGCTCGGCCGAAGCTCTTCCGCAAATACCTGACCGAACAGCTCGGCTTCCTGATCCGCGATTACGCCGTCGATGTTTCGGTCGGCCGCTCGGCAAGCGAAATCCCTTACCCCTATGTGCTCGACGGCACGGACGACCTGCGGCTCGACGGCGCAAGCGCCGCCGATCTCGGCCGCTGGTTCCCGACTACGGAGCTTGCCCATATCGGCGACGAAATTGCCGACGGCTCCTGGAACCATTCGCTCCGCTCCACCCGGCCGCTTGCCTTGTTCGACGGTCCGCGGGTGGATTTCAGCCTGGCCCGGCTTCGCCACTACACCGGCACGCCGTCCGAGCACACGCAGCGCTACCTCTTGTTCACCAACTATGTCCGCTACGTCGACGAGTTCGTCCGCTGGGCGGTGGAGGAGCTTCAAAAGCCGGACACGCAGTATGAGGCGCTTTCCGCACCTGGCGGCATCTTTATCGAGCCCGAAACGCCCGATCCGCTCGCCCAGATCGAGGCAAGTGCGTGGCGCAAGTTCCAGATGCCGGCCTACCATCTGATCGCCAAGAACGGCACGGGAATCAGCCTGGTCAATATCGGCGTCGGCCCGTCCAACGCGAAGACGATCTGCGACCACCTCGCGGTGCTTCGCCCGGAAGTTTGGCTTATGATCGGCCATTGCGGAGGCCTGCGCCCAAGCCAGACGATCGGCGACTATGTCCTGGCCCACGCATACCTGCGCGACGACCATGTGTTGGACGACGTGCTTCCCATCGAAATTCCAATCCCGCCGATCGCCGAGATCCAGCAGGCATTGTACGACGCGGCGGCATCTGTGACGGGAGAAGAGCCGCAGCAGCTCAAGCACCGTCTGCGCACGGGTACGGTGGTGACCACCGACGACCGCAATTGGGAGCTTCGCTACACGTCGTCCGCGCGGCGCTTCAACCAGTCGCGCGCGGTGGCGATCGACATGGAATCGGCGACGGTGGCGGCGCAGGGCTACCGCTTCCGCGTCCCATACGGCACCTTGCTGTGCGTCTCCGACAAGCCGCTCCACGGCGAGATCAAGTTGCCCGGCCAGGCCAATGCGTTCTACGAGCGCGCCATCAGCCAGCACCTCAGGATCGGCATCGAAACCCTGCGCATCCTCAACCGTGAAGGCGCCAAGCTCCACTCGCGCAAGCTCAGAAGCTTCGACGAACCCCCGTTCCGGTAAACAAAAAAAGCCCCTCCCCTTCAGGGGAGGGGTTGGGGAAGGGGAAGATCGAAGCGGCTACCGACGTGCGGAAGCACCCTCGAAACAGGCCCCTCCCCCACCCCTCCCCTGAAGGGGAGGGGCTTAGGTGCCCCGCTTAAGGCTTCGGCGTAACGTTGCGGATGCGGCCTAACGTCGGCACCGCCCTGGTCTCCGCGCCGGAGAGGTACGCCGCCAGCACTTCGATGTCCTGCAATCCGCCAACCGCGTCAGTGCCGTCGCGAAAGACGGTGAAATTGTCGCCGCCGCTGGACAGGAAGTTGCTCATCGCCACCCGGTAGCTCGCCTCGTCGCGCACGGGCGACCCGTTCAACGTCATCTCCCGGATACGCTCGCCCGCGGGTTTGGACAGGTCATAGGCATAGCTGAAGCCGTTCGACACCTGCAGGATGTTTGGGCTCTCGACGCTGTTGGAGCCGCTGTTGAACTGCTGCTCGAGCAGGGCCTTCAATTGCCGGCCGGTCATTGTCTTTACCGTCATTGAATTGCCGAACGGCTGCACCGCATAAGCCTGGCCGAAGGTAACGACGCCCCCTGCCCCCGGCAGCAGATCGGCGCGGATGCCGCCCGTGTTCATGAAGGCGATCTGGGCGCCACCGCCCGCCGGCGACGCGGTCGCGGCAAGCTGTGCGTCGGCGATAAGGTTGCCGAGCACGCTTTCGCCCGCTTCGTTCCGCTCACGCAAAGCCGAGCCGGAGAGCTTGCCGACCGGCTCCGCTTCCACCGGCGCCGCTGCCTGCTGGTAGCGGTGCACGAGCTGCGCCACCGCCGGGTTCGGTTCGAAACGCTGTACCGAAGCAACCGGCGCCACCTCGCCGCGCGAGCCCGTATAGCCTTCGCCCTGAACGATGACGTTGTCGGCAAGCTTGGCGCGCACCTCGCCGCCGCCGATCGTCAGGCGGATGTCCGTCAGCATGGTGCCGTACTGGCCCGCGCTGGTCACAAGGAACGGCTTGGCCGGGTTGATCTGCGCATAATCGCAGACATAGGCATTGTGGGTGTGGCCGGAGACGACCACGTCCACCTCCGCGTCCAGCCGGTCGAGGATCGGCAAGAGATCGCCGCTCAGCCCTGAACAATCCTTGTCGTTATAGCTCTTCTTGCTGACCGCGCCTTCGTGGATCACGATCACGATCGCATCCGCGCCCTCGGCCTTGAGCTTGGGGATCAGCGCATTCGCGGTATCGGCTTCGTCGCGGAAGCTGAGGCCGGCGACTCCGGCCGGCGTCACCACGGAAGGCGTCGCTTCCAGTGTCATGCCGATGAAGGCGACCTTCACCTGGTTACGGCCGCTTCCGAACGTCTTGATGCCGTAGGCCGGGAACAAGGTCCCGCCGCTGTCGCGGACGGTGTTGGCGGCAAGGAAGTCGAACTTGGCGCCGTTGAAGCCGGGGTCCACCCGGCAAGGCTGACGGACGGTGAACTTCTCGCAGCCGCCATGGCGCATGCGCAAGAGTTCGCCGCTGCCGCGGTCGAATTCGTGGTTGCCGACCGCGTTGAAGTCGACGCCGATCAGGTTCATCGCAAGGATGGTCGGCTCGTCCAGGAACAAGGAGGAGACGAGCGGGGATGCGCCGATCATGTCGCCGGCAGAAACCACAACGTTGTTCGGGTTCTCCGCTTTGAGCTGCGCCACCGCCGACGCGAAATACGCCGCGCCACCCGCCGGCACCGCCGCCGATCCCCCACCGGCGAGCGGCAGGTCGATCGAGCGCTTGGGCGGCATCAGATTGCCGTGAAAGTCGTTAAAGGCGATGATCTTCACCTCCACCGGTGCGCCCGCTACGTCCGTGCCAACACCCTGCTGACCCGTCCGCGCGGTGCAGCCGCCAAGCGCAACCGCCGCTGCCATCGTCACCAGTTTCAACCGCATGATCCCGCCCCCGTATTTGCAAAAATCCGTGCGGGTGAGGTGCCATGTCGGCGCGGCGGAGTCAGCCGCTTTTTGCGTCTCGCGCCCGCTCTGCTCCCGGCTTAAGAGATGGGGCATGACCAGCACCGATCCCCATTCGCTCGTCCAGCGCGCCCGCCAGGCCGCGCTTGGCGCTTACGCCCCTTATTCCCGCTTCAGCGTCGGCTGCGCGATCGAATCGGTGGATGGAGAAGTCGTGGTCGGCGTGAATATCGAGAATGCCTGCTACCGGCTTGGCATGTGCGCCGAACAGTCCGGCCTCTCCGCCGCGCATCAGGCGTTCGGGCTGGCGAAGGTGGCGCGGATCGCCGTGGCGGGAGGCGATGCGTCGAGCGGCTCGCTGCAAGGCGGCGGCGTTTGCACGCCCTGCGGAGGATGCCGCCAGGCGATCCTCGAAGCCGCGCACCTGGGCGGCCGCGACATCGAGATTGTGTCAGCGAACGGCGACGGGACGGAGATCAGCTCCGTCCGCATTTCCGAGCTTCTGCCTTTCGGCTTCGGCCCGGGGAACCTCAGCGACGCGGGCTAGGCCCGGCGCTACGAATAAAAGATGTGCAGGCCGATCTTGGCCTGGCGGGTGAGGCGCTTGCCCCAGCTCGGCGCGACGTAATCGGCGTGGTACCAGAGAACACTCGACGGCAGCGTGTTCGACAGCTTGCCTTGCGCGATCTTGGCGACGGCGACGGCTTTGCGCCACGCATCCGAGCCGAAGTCCGGCGTCGGGAAGCGGCCCTTGCGGATGAAGGAGAATTGCCAGGGCTGGGTGATCACCGAGCAGATGTCTGCCGGGTAACGGCCGGAACCGGCGCGGTTGATCACCACCTGGGCGACGGCGAGCTGGCCTTCGAGCGGCTCGCCGCGCGCTTCGAAATAGACCGCCTTGGCGAGGCAATCCTGGTCGCGGCCCTCTGTGGTGTTGCCGGCAAATTCCTGAACCAGCTCGTCAAGGTTGCGGCGTTCCTTGCCGGCGGTGGCGGCGGGAGCGCTGGAGGCCTGGCCGAGGCCGACCCAATTGGTGGCGGTGGACCAGAGGCGGGAAACCACGCCCGGTTTTTCTTCGGCCTTGGCGGGCGCGGCGACCTGGGCCTCCGCTCCGTCCAGCGCCGCGTCGAGAGACGCGGGGCTTGCGGGTTCAAGCGGGGCTGCAACGATCGGCGCGGTCACCGGCCCTTCGGCCTGCGACGGTGCGGCGATGGAAGCCGCCGCGCTGAGCGCGACCGCGGCCACGGCAAAGCCCGCGGCCCGAAAAATCCGGTGCATGTGTTTCCAAATCTGTGCGGTGTGCGATCCCCCGGATGCTCGATTGGCATCCCCGATCGCGGCCCCGTCTCGCATCCGCCGCCCCATCGCACAGGGCGCCGCCGCTCTCGTTTCCGTTGAAAGTGCAATGACTTAAGCGGCGGGATAACTCAACACGGAGCGACCGTTATCACGGTGAACCGTGTGAGTCCGGGGATGCGGCGAAGAAAATTGCGGGCGGAAGCGGAACTTTTCGTCCGCTCCAGCTTTTCAGCCGGCCGTGTTTCCCTCGGCAGCCGGTTGATTCGCCTCCGGCGGCTGCTCGATCCCGGCGATGAACCGCACGAAGGCGCTTGCCACCCAGCCCGAGCGGCACGGACCCGCATAATTGCTCCGGCGGGTGACGGGGGTAGAGACGCCGCAGCGTTCGCCGAGCTGCCCGCTTTCGTCATACACCACGCCAAGCCATTTCTGATCGTGGCTGCGCGCGCAGACGTAGAAGCGCGCGCCCGCCGGGATCGCACCCGCCTCGCCGGCGGTCTCGAAGGGCGCCGCGCGGACAGGGAGATTTTGGCCAGGCTTGAGGTGCCGGGTCGTCCCGGCGGTGGCGCAGGCGGCGAAGTTCGGGCCAAGCTCGCCCACCCGCACCGGCACGTCCTGAGTTACCGGAACCGTCGGCGGCGCGTCCGCCGTCGGCGCCGCCTGGTTGGCATAATGGTCGTCCCGCACCGGATTGCCGCAGGCGACAAGAACGAGCGGGGCGAGGAGGAGAATAGGGCGCATGGCGAGCCTTGTGGCCTGCCCGCGCCGAAAAATCTACGGAAACACGCCCCGCTGCGCCCTCCCCTCCAGGCGCTCAGGCCCCGCGCGCGTCCCCCGCCGCGGTGCGGAACAAGGCGGCGGAAAGCAGCCACAGCAAAGCGAAAGCGAGCGAGAAGGTCGCCCCGCGCGGATCCACGCCATAACCGCCAAGCGCCACGCCGGCATGGACGAGCCCGGCGACCAGCATCGCCGCCGCCATTCCCCCCGCCCGGAACCGCGCCACCACAGCCCCCAGCAGCGCGAGCGCCACCACGCCCAGGAACAGCAGATTGTACGCGTTGTCCTCATCGCCGATCATGCCGACGGCGCCGTTCGCCCAGATCGTCATGAACGCCGCGGCGAGCGCAAAGGCCGCGCCGCCCCGCCACGCCCAATTCCCGCTCCGCCGCACCGCCGCTTCGGCAAGCAGCCCGACGCCGCCGATCATCACCGCCGCGAACCCGAAGTCGGACGCGGTCCAGTTCACTTCCGCCGTAAACTGCATCGCCACCGCCGGCAGCGCCAGCAGCCCCGCCGCCGCGCTCCAAAGCGCCACCCGAAGCCAGCTCCCGCCGCGCCCGCCGCTGTTCAAGGTTCCTGCCGCCATGTTCTTCGCTCCCCATTTGTTCGATCCGTCAGCGTCCCTTATCGCCGATCTCCTTGCACCCCTCGTCCGCAGCCTGTGGAGAGAATGTGCAGGCCGCGTCAGCTTCCGCCCCGCCGGCCTGCGCCTCCTCCTCGCGCGCCCGCTCCGCCTCCGCCCGCTCCGCGTCCGCTTGGTCAGCTTTGTCGCGCCAATAAGCCGCCTCCGCCGACATCTCCGCCCCGGCGAACCGCCAATCGTCCTCGCCTTCGGCAAAGGGCTCCACCGCCTCCCCGCATGGCGGCGGCTCAAGCGTGCCGCGGAACGGGTGGTTACGCTCCCGCACCCGAACGAAGCCGGTGTCCGGATTGTCGAGCCCCGCCTCGATCGCCGCCTCGCCGTCCGCTTCGAACGCCGCCTGCGCCTCCCGCGCGCGCGCAGCGCACGCCTCCAGCGCCGCCGCGATGTCGGCCGCGGCGCGGGCGTCGAGTTCCACCCCTTCAAAGCCCTCCAGCACCGCCGCCGCCTCGTCGTCCCGCCGCGCCTTATCTTCCGCGCCGCCGCCGCCCGAGCCGGAGATCACCGTTCGAACCGTGGTCGCCGAAGCATGCGCCTCCGCCCCCGCCTGCCCGCCCGCTCCGCTCGTCTCGAGCGAAGCCTGTCCTGAGCCTTGCCGAAGGGTCGAGAGACCCGCCGAAGCCCCGGCTCCCGCGCTCGCCCGCGACGAGAAATAGTTCACGGTGGTCCGCTTGCCGTTCGCGTCCTGGCCGTAGTGGCGCAGGCAGAACATCAGCAGCGCGTCATTATGCTTGCGGCGAAAGCCCATCAGCTTGCCGCCCACGAACACCGGCACCAGATAGCCCTCGGTCGCCCGCTCGAAGGCGATGTCCTTGAGGCGCTTCAGCCCGAAATCGAGCGCCGCATCCCACGCCCGCCGAAACCCCTCCGCCCCCGGCGCCCGGCGAAGCGCATAAGCATTGGTCTGCGCAATATTCACCATCCGCGCCGCCCGGCGAACCGACCCGGTATCCGCCAGCGCCTCGATAAATGCCTTCTGCCGCTCGGGCGTCCACCCATCATGCCGATACTTGCGCGGCACCGGCGCGAAGTCCGGCAACGGCGCCCTCTCCGAGCGCGGCACGGGCGTACGGTTCTGCATTGCGTTTTCTCCTCTCCTTTGGCCGAGTCGCCGCCAATCGGACGGGATATGCGGGAGAGAGGTGAGTGTAGGAAAACGCAAAATGCCGAGCGTAGCGCCGCCGGCCTGCAAGGCCGCCGAAGCAGCGCGAGGAGACATTGCGCGTCGGCCAGCCTGCGCCGGAGCGAAGCGGAGGCGTCAGGACTGACGTCACGGGATTCACTCCCGTGAGGGCTGCATGGCGAGGGTCCGGAAGGGGCCGGTCAAACACCCTTGCTGCCAGCACGTCGGACCTCGAAAGCTGCCACTAGCAATGCAGGCTCCGGTGTTCTGCTCTATGCGAGAAATGCAAAGGCGAACTTGAGGTTGAACCATGCAGGTTATTGTATCTTATGATTTCTCAAAGGTTAGGATTGCACTCCAAGGCCGCTGGCGTATCCTGCTTAGCCTATGGACCTAAATACTCGCGAGCTTGCTCTACTCATTTGGCTAGCCGTCTTCCTCCTCGGAGTCTTGCTTGCTAAGAGCGTCCGCTCCGCAGCCCTCAACGTATTACGCGCCCTTCTTCAGCGGAAGATCGTTGATGTCGTGGGATTGGCGGCCCTTTATTCTGCGGGCTGCGTCTGGGTGCTCTGGAAGGTCGGGCTCTGGGGCTTGTCCAACCTAAAAACCGTTGTGCTTTGGTTCATAACAACGGCCTTCGTCGCCATGGCAAATACCAAGGACCTTGAAAGCGGGCCGGCGATGTTCCCTTCTCTCATCCGCGAGGCGTTGGCGATCACCTCCGTCGTTGTCTTTATCAGCGGCATCAACACGCTACCGCTATGGGCAGAGCTTCTGATGCTGCCCTTCCTGATGCTCCTTGCGGCGATGGTCGCGGTAGCGGAGCATAGGCCTGAACATAAAATTGTTCTTGGGCCGCTGAACACGATGTTGGCGATCTCCGGCCTCTACATTCTAGGATACAGTGCCTACCGAATCCTGACGGACTGGCAAAAGCTCGACCCGGCGTTTCAGGCGCGCGAGTTTGCTGTTCCGATTGCCCTCACGGTGATGTTCTTGCCCTACCTCTACGGCCTCATGATCTACATGGGGTTCGAGAACGCGGCTATCCGGCTGCGCTTCAAAATTCAGGATAGTGCACTGCGCCGATCAATCTGGTGGCGCGGGGCTCTGGCTTTTGGGTTACACCCGCGGGCCTTTGCCCGCTTCATCAAGGCCGTGCAGATGTCGGACGTGTCGGACTCCGCCGGCGTGGCGAAGCTCGTGGCTACACTGCGCGGTGCGAGGCAGCGCGAGCGGACGCGGCCTGCGGTAGACTGGAGCGAGGGCTGGTCACCTTACGAGGCAGGGGCTTTCCTTAAGGCTCACGGCCTCGTGACGAACCCCTATCATCCGCTCCTTGTGAATTGGGCGGCGGAGTCGCCGTACCTGAAGCTGAGTACCGAAGTGCTCACGGACACGATGGTTTACCGAACGGAGGGCACCGAGACGGCGGTGACAGAACTCGAACTCGAGTTGGATGCGCGCTGGAGCGATCTGTTATCTAATAGTGACGAACGCTTCTGGACCGCAGCGGTAGCACTGGTCACCAAAGCGCTAGGAGATGAGGCGGCCGAGCGATTTGCCCACGCAATTCCCACTGATGTCAGGGTCGCTATGACCGCAGGGAGCGTGACTATCCGGCTAATGCGGGATGATTGGTCTGTGGGCGAGCGGAACGGCTATTCGCGCAGGCTGACCATCCGCCACCCGGCCTATCGCGATCCCTTCGTTTCATCGTAGCCAGGCTCCCGCAATTGAGGGAAACCATGAATCAGCTCATTCACTGGCTGGAAGCTCACGATAAGTTGGCGGGATGGGCTCAATTCTTTGGCGCTATCATAGCGTTGTTGCTCACCTATCTCACCGCATTTGCTCCTCTGTGGCGTAGAAAGCGGCAGCTCCGCAGGGCAGCTTTCCGTCTGCTCATGAACGGCTACGAAGCCATCGAAAGCTATCATCGCACCTCTGCGCATTTCCTCCCATTTCCTCTCTCCGTTCGGGTTGCCGCGATGACAATGATGACAGTAGCGGAAGAAATTGACCGATTTCCTGTCTACGAGCTGGATGATCAAGGATCGCGCTCGGTCGCCCGCCATCTTTTAGCTTCGGCCTCAACACTAAAAGGCTTGAGGCTTTTCCTCGATCAGGTCGCCAATGATCTGGAAGGACGAGAAGCCACAAAAGATGACCAAGAGACTATCCGCGCGTTTGTTGGCGGACGCCTGCAGCTTATAAGAGATATGCTGGCCGGAGTGGAGCTAAAGCGGCCGGAGTGGCCGGCAGCCGAGAAACCAAACAGAAAATAAGGTTGGGCAGCAACCTACCTCGGTGGCGAACGACGAGATACTCGCCCGCCTGTTTGCGTTGAATCAGGAACAAGCTTGAGATTTTCCCGATAGATTATCGGCTCTGCCTAAGGAAGACATCATCAGCCGCCGGAGCGCCTCGGGGCGGCTGGGCCGATCGGGCTGCTCCTCCCGCCAAGCGTCGAGCAGAGCCAATTGCTCAGGCTGAAGGCGGGTAGCGATTAATTGACCGGATTGCCCTGGACGCCTTTTCCTCGGGTTCTCGAAATCCACTGTTGCCACCGCCCAATGCTTTTGATATCAAAATTCGAGCCGAGAGGAAGCGCCAACTTCCCCCCGGCTCTGACCACAACCACCTGTCTGAGGAGGTGATGATGGCTGGCGACAAGCCTAGCATCAGCCGGCGGCGCGTCCTAGGCGCCGCGGCTCTTTTGCCCGTGGCCGCTTTGACGCCACCTGCTTCCGCGCATCCGCCTGCCGCCGATCCGGCTCTGTGGGAGCGCCGCCTGGCCGCGTACCGGCGCCTCGCCGCGCGGGCGGCGGAGGCGGCGGAGAGCGGGTGGTTCAGGGCCGCCAACGATCGCTTCTACCGCGAGTGTGCCGAAATTGAAGCGCGCTTCAGCGGCAAGGACGCCGCTGCGCAGTCCGAGGAGGCGAGCGCCTTGCGGAAAGCCGCCTTTCGCCGGGTGGATCGCGCCGAGGATATTTATTGGCGGCGCTGCACCGTCCCGATGCAGGACGCCGCCGTAACGTTGGCGCTTACGCCGGCCCCGAATTTGGCGGCGATATGCTCGAAGATCGCCGTCATGCGCGCGCACGAACTGGACGAACTGGAGGCGATGCCCCGGCCGATGCTGGAATTGCTGGACGACGATGTGGCGCGGCTGATGTGAGGCGGCGTCAACTTCGGACGCAGCGCGGGCGCGGCTCCTGCGAAGGTGCCTGCCCAACCGCCAAAACAGCCAAGCTCAGACCCGGTCCACCCAAAAAAAGGTTTGGGCCAAGCCAACACGCCGCTTGACGCAACCGATAATAGGGGCCAAAAGCTTGGTTGAGGGAGCCAAACGGCTATTTGGCTCCCTCGGTTAGTAAACTTCGACCAAAGGACCAACCTATGATCACGCTTACCAAAGAAGACATTAGCAAACTCTCGGCCGCCACGCGAGCCGAATTGATGGCAACCATTTTCCCGAAGCCTCAGGCTAATGTCGGCCAGATGCCCCCGGGTTTTGATGCCGACGATTTCGAGGATGTAGTCGACCTCACCCCCGGCCAAATCGAAGAGTTTATGAAGGGATGCGCGAACGAGACGATTGCGGGTTTGAGGGTCATCGCTGAGCATGGCCCCGCCATCCATGCGAGCAAACTTGAGGACGCGGGGATCGAGAACTTCTCCCATTTCCAGAGCCGGGTCACAAAGCGAACCCGCACCGTGACAGGCCAGAAGGGCGTCTACCTCTTCGCCTGGGACGACTGGTCGGAAGCACCCGACGGGGTCGGCCAGTACGCCGTTACACCGACCACGCATCGCTCGTTACGGGTCTACTTCAACCTAGTCTGAGGCGAAAAGCGTCAACTATGAGGCGGCCCGAAAGGGTCGCCTCTTTTCTATGTGGGGGTTCAAAGCGCCCCGAGTGGCGGGTCGTACGCCATGCACCTTTCCCTCCGCGCCTCTGCGCCTCTGCGCGAACCAACCTGCTCTACAGCGGGTGGGCCGTCACGAGAGTTAATCCCGTGACGTCGAACGGGTTCGCTACGCGACCCGCCGGCCGGCCTTTGCCGTCTCTACGCGCTGCTCCGGCGACACTGACGCGTCGGCGTCGCTGCGCTCGGCGGCCCGCTTCGGCGGCTTAAGCCGCCTCGCTCCGCCTCGACGCCTTCTTCCGCTCGTGCGGGTCGAGGTGCCGCTTCCTCAACCGGATGCTCTTCGGCGTCACCTCAACCAGCTCGTCGTCCTGGATGTAGGCGATCGCCTGTTCCAGCGTCATCCGCTTCGGCGGAGTCAGGCGGATGGCGTCGTCCTTGCCGCCCGAGGCGCGGAAGTTGGTGAGCTGTTTGGTCTTCATCGGGTTGACTTCCAAGTCTTCCGGTTTGGCGTTTTCGCCGATGATCATGCCTTCGTAGACCGGCTCCTGCGGGCCGACCATGAGGATGCCCCGCTCTTCCAAGGGCCCGAGGGCGTAGGTCACCGTTTCGCCCGAACCGTTGGAGATAAGAACGCCGTTCTGGCGGCCCTCGATCCGGCCCTTATAGGGGCCGTAACGCTCGAACATGCGGTTCATGATGCCGGTGCCGCGGGTGTCCGACAGGAACTCGCCATGGTAGCCGATCAGGCCGCGCGAGGGGCCGGAGAAGGTGATGCGCGTCTTGCCGCCGCCGGACGGGCGCATGTCGGTGAGCTCGGCTTTGCGCTGGGCCATTTTCTCGACAACGGTGCCCGAATGCTCGTCGTCGACGTCGATGACGACCTGCTCATAAGGCTCCTCGCGGCCGTCGGGGCCGTCGCGGAGCAGCACGCGGGGGCGGCTGATGGTGAGTTCGAAGCCCTCGCGGCGCATGGTTTCGATGAGTACGCCGAGCTGAAGCTCGCCGCGGCCGGCGACTTCGAAGCTGTCCTTGTCGGCGCTTTCGGTGATCTTGAAGGACACGTTGCCTTCCGCTTCGCGCTCCAGGCGGTCGCGGATCATGCGGCTGGTGACCTTGGTGCCTTCGCGGCCCGCCATCGGCGAATCGTTGACGGTGAAGGTCATGGCAAGCGTCGGCGGATCGATCTTCTGGGCGTGAAGCGGCTCGGTGACGCTCGGCTCGACGATCGAGTTGGAGACGGTCGCCTTGGTGAGGCCGGCGATGGCGACGATGTCGCCCGCGCCCGCTTCCTCGACGGCGACGCGCTCGATGCCTCGGAAGACGAAGATCTTGGTGGCGCGGCCGGCTTCGACGTCGTTGCCGTCGGCGTCGAGCGCCTTGATGGGCATGTTGAGCTTGAGCTTGCCGCTTGCGATGCGGCCGGTGAGGACGCGGCCGACGAAATTGTCGCGGTCGAGCAGGGTGGCGAGCATCTTGAAGGGGCCGTCCGGGTCGGCGTCGGGCGCCGGAACGTGCTTGACGATGGTTTCGAACATCGGGTCGAGCGTGCCTTCGCGGACGTCGTCGCTGAGGCCGGCATAGCCGTTGCGGCCCGACGCGTAGAGGACGGGGAAATCGAGCTGCTCGTCATTGGCTTCGAGGCTGAGGAACAGTTCGAAACATTCGTCGAGCACTTCGGCGGCGCGGGCGTCCGGGCGGTCGAT
This sequence comes from Allosphingosinicella sp., assembly GCA_036399095.1. Lineage (GTDB taxonomy): Bacteria > Pseudomonadota > Alphaproteobacteria > Sphingomonadales > Sphingomonadaceae > Allosphingosinicella. The sequence goes on along the minus strand of DASWNT010000005.1, from coordinate 193,900 downwards.
CTTGTTGACGACGACGATCGGCTTCAGGCCGAGGGCGAGCGCCTTGCCGGTCACGAACTTGGTCTGCGGCATCGGGCCTTCGGCCGCGTCGACGAGCAGGATCACACCGTCCACCATCGACAGGATGCGCTCCACCTCCGCGCCGAAATCGGCGTGGCCGGGCGTGTCGACGATGTTGATGTGGGTGCCGTGCCACTCAACCGACGTGCACTTGGCAAGGATCGTGATTCCGCGCTCTTTTTCCAAGTCATTGGAATCCATGGCTCTTTCTTCCACGCGCTGGTTGTCGCGGAAGGTGCCGGACTGGCGGAACAGCTGGTCGACGAGAGTCGTCTTGCCGTGATCGACGTGGGCGATGATGGCCACGTTGCGGAGGCTCATTGGTAGGTCCTGTCGGTATAAGGGATTTCGCCGCGCCTATACGCAGATCAATGCGGCCTGACTAGGGCAGTTCCACCGCGCATCGGCGTCACACGCGTGCAACCGCCCGCTTCTAGAACGGGACGGGCAAGCAAGGAGGCGCATCATGCAGGCATATCGAAGTGGACGGGGAAGCGCGGAAAGCCGAGGCGGCTGGGCCTTGTTCGGACGGCTCTTGCTGTGGGCGACGCGCAATGCGGCCCGCTGATCCCGCAAGCGGCGAAGCGGCGGCGCCCGACCGGAGCTGGCATATCGAACGGGCGCGGGCCGAGCTCGACGCGGGCTACCGCGCGGCGGGCGGGCGGGAGGCGGCGATCCACCTCAAGCTGTGCGCGCTGCACATGGAGCGCGCAGGCTGGCAGCGAAGGCCATCGGCGCAGCTGGAGGCGGACTGGATGCGGCGCTGCTCGCCGCTGCACGTCGCGGTGCTTGCCGAGGCTTAGAAATCGACCTGGGCGCGGGCTCCGAGCACGTTGACGCCGTAGCTGGTGTCGCCGGTGGGCGTCGGCAGCGCGTCCTTGTAGCGCAGGTAGCCGTAGTTCAGGAGAAAGCGGACATGGTCCTGCGGGATCCAGACGAGCGAGGCTTCGTAGCCGCGCTGGGTGCCGCCGACGACCCCGTCGTCAGTGAGATCGAGATGGTCGTAGCGCAGGTTGAGCTGCAGCGCGCCCCAGCCGCCCTTGCCCACCGGATTGCGGACATTTGTGCGGTCCCAGCGGCCGCCTTTGTAGCCGCGGGTTTCGCCGGTGAAAAAGAAGCCGGCTTCGGCATAGCCGCCGAAGAAGGTCGGGCTCGTGCCGGCGGTGAGGGTGTCGGCGCGAAGCCAGTGCAGCTCGCCGGTGGCGTGGAAGGGGCCGCGGATCAGGGCGGCTTCCAGGCCGAAGCTGGTCTCCTCGCCGACGCGCAAGGCTGGAGTCGAGATGAAGCGGGTGTCGCTGGTGTGGATGAAGGGCCGCTGGCGGAAGCGGGTGGCGGGGCCGAAGGCGGCGAGATCGTTGTTGTCGCGCCAGTGCGCGGAGGCGCCGAGGTGAAGTTGCGCATCGCCGAGCTTGGGCGCGAAGACGAGGCGCCCGTCCGCGCCGACGGCGTTGTTTTCGTCGCCGAGGCCGGCGGCGCCGCTGACGCCTGACAGATCGTTGACATTGTCAGTGAAGATGCCGGCCTGGGCGATGAGGTTGCCCGCCGAGTAGGCTGCGGAAAGGCCGACGCGGCGTTCGAAGCCGAAGGCGTCGGTGAAGGCGGCGCGCTCCATGAAGGACAGGAAGCGCGAGCTGGTGAGCTCCTCCAGCGACTGGAAATTGTTGTGCTGGCCAAGCGTCAGACCCAGCGCCTTGGACGCCTTGTAGCTCAGGAACGCGTCCGTGATTTCGACCTCGTTGTCGGCGAAATCCAGCTCGACCTTGTAACCCAAGCCGCCGGAGATCGCGCCTTCGACGCCGATCCGGGCGCGGCGAAGCTCGTGGCTGAAGCCGAGGCCGCGGTCGATGAAGCGTTCCGGACGGCCGACATAGCCGGCGTCATACTGGAGGCGGCCGAAGACCTTCATCGTCGGGCTGCTGTTTTCCTTCTTGGCTTGGGCAGGCGCTGCGGCAGCGGAGGCAGACGCCACCGCGGCAACGGCGACCGGTGCCGGTGCCGGTGCCGGTGCCGGTGCAGGCGCAGCAGGCGCAGCAGGCGTGGCCTTGAGTAGCGCCACTTCCGCTTCCAATTGCGCGATCTTGGCGCGCATCTGGGCGAGCTCGGCGGCAAGCGCGTCGGTGCGATCCTGCGCGAACGCCGGCGCGGCAAGTGCGCTGGCGAGCAGTGCCGCGGTGAAAGCCTTGCCGATCATCTGTTCCTCCCGTCGAGCTCGAGCGCCCCTGCATGACGCCGCCGTTGCACTTCAGCGTCAAGATGGTGACACTTTGATGACGAAGCCGCTGCTTATTCCGCCGGTCACGCAAAGTCGCTAGTGGGCGGCCATGACTGGCATCGGGCGCGGCCGCATCTTCCTTGCGTTGTTTGTTGCGCTCACCGGTGTCGCGACGGCGGCGGCGATCGACGTGCCGATGTTTGCGGCCATTGCCGGGCTGGTCGCGGGTGCTGTCGCCATTTCGATCCTGGGCGGCGCTTTCCTTAACCCGGTGGCGGCAGTGAACGCGGAGCCGGCGGAGGACGATGGTGCCGCATTGGCGCGTGAGATCATGGATGCGCTGGGTGAGCCGATGCTGCTGCTCGACGGCGGGCGAATCGCTGCCGCCAACAAAGCGGCGCGGACGCTGCTTGGCGGATGGATCGAGGGGCAGGACGTGCGCCTTGCTCTGCGCCACCCGGCGATCGTGGAGCAGCTCGCCCGCGACGCAGTGCCGGGCGGCGAGCAAGTGGAGGTCATCGGCATCGGCGCCGAGGCGGAGCGGCGCTGGCTGATGACGGTGGCGCCGCTGGGAAGCGGCCTCCGCCTCGTACACCTCGCCGACCGAAGCGAAGCGGCGGCGGCCGAGCAGATGCGGGTCGATTTCGTCGCCAACGCAAGCCACGAACTGCGCACGCCGCTCGCGACTCTGTTGGGGTTTATCGAAACGCTCCGGGACGACGAAGCGGCGGAAGACAAGGAATTGCGCGGGCGTTTCCTCGGCATCATGAACGACGAAGCGCGGCGGATGCAGCAGTTGATCGACGATCTGATGTCGTTGTCGCGAGTCGAGGCGGACCGCTTCCGGCCGCCGCGCGACGCGGTGGACCTGGTGCCGTTGGTGGAGGAAGTGCGCGGTGGATGCGCGCACCTGCTTGCGGAGCGGGAGAACAGCCTGATGATTGAGGACAGCAGCAGCGGCGCGGTGGTTCCTGGCGATCGCGGCCAATTGCTCCAGCTGGTCCGCAACCTTGTGGTCAACGCCGTGAAATATGGCCGGCCGGGAACGGAGATCCGGGTCGCGATCGCGGATGGCGCGGGGGAGACGGTGGGCCTGTCCGTTATCGACAAGGGCGACGGGATCGCTCCCGAGCACCTTCCCCGGCTCACCGAGCGCTTCTACCGGGTGGATGCCGGCCGCAGCCGGGCTGTGGGCGGGACGGGCCTGGGCCTCGCCATCTGCAAGCATATCGTCGGGCGGCACCGGGGGCGGATGGAGATTGCAAGCCGAGTCGGCGAAGGCACCAGCGTGCAGATCACCCTGCCCCGCCTCCCCGACGGGAGGCCGATCCCAGCCGTGTAACATCACTGTCATCAACGCGTCACAAAAGGCACTTCGATCCTGCTTAGGATCAGGCAACAGGCCCCGCGGGGGGGCGGATGGAGGGAAAGTTGAAGAAGTTCCTGTGCATGGCGCCGTTCGCCGTTCTCGCGCTCGCCGGCTGCGGCGGCGAAGGCTCCGGAGGCGCCGCGGGCCAGCAGATCCAGATCGTCGGATCGTCCACCGTTTACCCGTTCACCACCGCAGTCGCCGAACAATTCCAGCGCACCAATCCGGGCATGAGCGCAATCGTCGAATCGACGGGCACCGGCGCCGGCATGAAGCTGTTCTGTTCGGGCGTGGGCGACAATTTCCCGGACATGACCAATGCGTCGCGCCGGATGAAGGCAAGCGAAGCCGCCGATTGCGCCAAGAACGGCGTCAAGCAGATCATCGAGGTTCCGGTCGGCATCGACGGTCTGGCGCTGATCGAAGCCGCCAACGGCGCCGATTTCTCGCTCACCGCGCGCGACGTGTACGCGGCGCTCGCCGCCAATCCGTTCGGCAAGGGTCCGAACACCGCCAAGACGTGGAAGGACGTGAACCCGTCGCTTCCCGCGATCGCGATCCAGGTGTTCGGCCCGCCGCCGACGTCCGGCACGCGCGACAGCTTCGCCGAGCTGATCCTGGAAAAAGGCTGCGACAGCGATCCGGCGATGAAGGCGCTGAAGGACAGCGACAAGGACAAGCACAAGGATTTGTGCACCAAGATCCGCGAAGACCGGGCCTATGTTGAAGCGGGCGAAAACGACAACCTCCTCGTCCAGAAGGTCAGCCAGAATGCCGGCGCCATCGGTATCCTCGGTTACTCCTTCCTGGAGGAAAACAAGGCGTCGGTGAAAGGAATCCCGCTCGGCGGGGTTGCGCCGACGGCGGAAACCATCGGCAACCTTTCCTATCCGGGCGCACGCCAGGTCTATGTTTATGCCAAGGGCGAGCATGTGAACGTGATCCCGGGGATGAAGGAGTTCCTCGCCGAATATGCCCGCGCCTGGAGCAAGGGCGGCTACCTCGAGCGCCGCGGCCTGATCCCTTCGCCCGCCGACGTGCAGGCCAAGGCGACGCAGGCGGCAACGCAGCTTACGCCGCTCAACGCGTCCGAACTGAAGTGATGTTTTTTGTGCCGGGTGCCGCTAAGCGGCCCCGGCACGGCTGCAACGGGTAGAAAAACAAAGTGTCGCCACTCGCGCTCGTTCTAACGGTGCTCGGCCTTGCCGCACTCGGCTGGGTGGCGGCGCGTGCGCGCGGCCTTGCCTTTGCAAGTGTTGCCCGCGGCGGCGCGGCCGGGGATCGCCCGCATTCGCTTCCTGCATATCATGGCTGGTACGTCGCGTTATGGGCGGCGATCCCTGCTCTCCTCTTTATCGCGGTGTGGACGCCGGTGTCCGACAGCCTGGTGATGGACGCGGTGATGGGCCATCCCGCCGCCGCCAGCCTGCCGCCGTTCGAAATGCAGAAAGCCGCGATCCTGCGCGATGCGCGCGACATCGCCGCCGGCGCCAAGGCAGCGAGCTTCTATCCCGAAGCCAATCAGCTTGCCCCCGTGTGGGCACAAACGCAGGGGCGGTACCGGCTGATCGGTGCCGTGGTCGCGCTTCTGCTTGCCTTTGCGGGCGGCGCCTTTGCCTTCAGCCGGGTGTCGCCGCACTTCCGGGCGCGGACCCGGGTGGAGCGGCTGGTGATGGGGCTGCTCTTGATCGCGTCGCTGATCGCGATCCTCACCACCGCCGGCATTGTCGCGTCCTTGCTGTTCGAATCGCTGCGCTTCTTCTCCATGGTGAACCCGATCGAATTCCTGTTCGGCACCAATTGGAGCCCGCAGACGGCAATGCGCGCCGACCAGGCCGGATCGTCCGGCGCGTTCGGAGCGATCCCTCTCTTCTGGGGCACGATCTTCATCGGCGCGATCATTGCCATGATTGTCGCGATCCCGCTCGGGCTGATGAGCGCCATCTACCTGACGCAATATGCGCGGCCGCAGGTGCGCAAGTGGATGAAGCCGACGCTGGAGATGCTCGCGGGCGTTCCGACGGTGGTCTACGGCTATTTCGCTGCTTTGACGGTGGCGCCGGCGGTGCGCGACTTCGGCCAAGGGATCGGCATCACCTCCGCCTCGTCGGAGAGCGCGCTGGCGGCGGGCCTGGTGATGGGGATCATGATCATCCCGTTCGTCTCCTCGATGGCCGACGATTCGATCACGGCGGTTCCGCAGGCGATGCGCGACGGTTCGCTTGCCATGGGCGCGACGACGTCCGAGACGATCCAGAAGGTGCTGGTGCCCGCCGCGCTTCCCGGCATCGTCGGCGGCGTACTGCTCGCCGTCAGCCGCGCAATCGGCGAGACGATGATCGTCGTGATGGCCGCGGGGCTTGCCGCGAACCTCACCGCCAATCCGTTCGCCAGCGTCACCACCGTGACTACCCAGATCGTGCAATTGCTGACCGGCGATCAGGAGTTCGACAGCGCCAAGACGCTTGCCGCCTTCGCGCTCGGGCTGGTGCTGTTCATCGTCACCTTGCTGCTCAACATCGTCGCCCTGCGCGTCGTTAAAAAGTATCGCGAAGCTTATGAGTGACGCCGCCGCCACCGCGCCCAAGCGCATCCCCACCGACTGGAAAGCAGGCGCGATGCAGCAGCGCATCCGGCGGCGTTATGCGGCCGAGCGGCGTTTCCGGCTGATCGGCATGTTCGCCGTTCTTCTGTCGGCGGGATTTCTTGCGTTTCTGCTGATCTCGATGCTGTCTAACGGGCTGAAGGGTTTCACCCAGACGGAGATCCGGCTGGAAATGGACTTCGCCAAAAGCGCGCTGATGATCGATCCCGCCGCGTTGAAGAACAGCAGTGGCGGGGCGGCGCTGGCGGGCGCCGACATCGAAGGCGCCGTCGCGGCGGCGGCCGAGGCGCAATACGGGCCGCAGGGCGCGCGGATGCTTTCGGACACGGCGTGGATCCGGGTGCAGCGGGCAATCGAGAGCGATCCGGATATCTTGATGCGCAAGGAAAGCCTGTGGCTTCCGGCCTCGTCGGAGATCGACCAGGCCGCCAAGGGCGACTCCGCGGCGGAAGCGGAAGCTGTGGTGGCGCGGCTGGAGCAAGGCGATGCGCTCAAGACCGGGTTCAACGCCGAGTTCCTGACCGGCGCGGACGCGACCGATCCTGCCGCCGCCGGCATCTGGGGGGCGTTCAAGGGGTCGCTGCTCACCATGCTGGTGACGCTTGCCCTTGCCTTTCCGGTCGGTGTGCTTTCGGCCGTCTACCTTGAGGAATACGCGGCGCGGAACCGGTGGACCGACTTGATCGAGGTGTCGATCAACAACCTCGCCGCAGTGCCTTCTATCATCTTCGGTTTATTGGGGCTCGCCGTGTTCCTCAACACCATGCACCTGCCACGTTCGGCGCCCCTGGTGGGCGGGTTGACGCTGGCGCTGATGACCATGCCGGTGATCGTGATCGCCGGGCGCAACGCGATCAAATCGGTACCGCCCTCGATCCGGGACGCGGCTTTGGGCATCGGCGCGAGCCGGGTGCAGGTGGTGTTCCACCACGTTTTGCCGCTGGCCCTCCCCGGCATTCTGACCGGCACGATCATCGGCATGGCGCGCGCGCTTGGCGAAACGGCGCCGCTGCTGATGATCGGCATGCGGGCCTTCATCTCCACCCCGCCGGGCGGCTTCACCGAGCCCGCGACGGTGCTTCCGGTGCAGGTCTTCCTGTGGTCAGATGAGGTGAGCAAAGGCTTCGTCGAAAAGACCTCCGCCGCGATCATCGTGCTCCTGCTCTTCCTGCTCGCGATGAACGGGCTGGCAATCTATCTCCGCAACAAATTCGAACGGCGCTGGTGACCCCAATGAACCACATTCCCAACGACGCCGCGCCAAAGATGACGGCCCGCGATGTCAGCGTCTTCTACGGCGCCAAAAAGGCGATTGACGCCGTCTCCATTGACGTCAGCCAGGAGCATGTGACCGCGTTCATCGGTCCGTCCGGCTGCGGCAAATCGACCTTTCTGCGCACGCTGAACCGGATGAACGACACCATCGCCAATGCGCGGGTGGAGGGGCAGATCGCGCTCGACGGCGAGGACATCTATTCCTCCGGCATGGACGTGGTGCAGCTCCGCGCCCGGGTAGGCATGGTGTTCCAGAAGCCGAACCCGTTCCCCAAGTCGATCTATGAGAATGTGGCGTACGGGCCGCGCATTCACGGGCTGGCCAATGCCAAGGCGGACCTCGACGGCATTGTCGAAAAGTCCCTAAAGCGTGCCGGACTTTGGGAGGAAGTGAAGGACCGGCTGCAGGAAAGCGGCACGGCCCTTTCAGGCGGCCAGCAGCAGCGGCTTTGCATTGCCAGGGCGATCGCGGTTGATCCCGAAGTTATCCTGATGGACGAGCCCTGCTCGGCGCTCGATCCGATCGCGACGGCGAAGATCGAAGAGCTGATCCACGAGCTTCGCGGCCGTTATGCGATCGTGATCGTGACGCACAATATGCAGCAGGCGGCGCGTGTGTCGCAGCGCACGGCCTTTTTCCACCTCGGCACCCTGGTGGAATATGGCGAAACCAGCGAAATCTTCACCAATCCCCGGATTGACCGGACCAAGGATTACATCACCGGCCGCTACGGCTGAGGAGTTCAAACATGGCGACCGGACACACGCTCAAAGCCTTCGACCAGGACCTCGACCAGCTGCGCGCAAGCATCGCCCAGATGGGTGGCCTTGCCGAAGCGGCGATCGCCGAGGCGATGCGCGCATTGGTCAACCGCGACAGCGAAGCGGCGAAGGCGGTGATCGCCAACGACAAGAAGCTCGATGCGCTTGAGACGGAGGTCGAGCGGCAGGCGGTGCAGATCATCGCGCTGCGCGCGCCGATGGCGGACGACCTTCGCGAAGTGGTGGCCGCACTGAAGATCGCCGGCGTGGTGGAGCGGATAGGCGATTATGCCAAGAACATCGCAAAGCGCGTCCACCTGATCGAGGAAAGCCGCAACCTGAAGCCGCTGTCGCTGCTGCCGGAAATGGCGCGGCTGACCGGCGAGATGGTGCATTCGGTGCTCGACGCCTTTGTGGCGCGCGACGCGAAAGGCGCGGCTGAAGTGTGCGAGCGCGACAAGGCGGTGGACGATTTCTACAATTCGATCTTCCGCACCCTCCTCACCTTCATGATGGAGGATCCGCACAACATCACGCCGGCGACGCACTTGCTGTTCATCGCCAAGAACCTCGAGCGGATCGGCGACCACGCGACCAACGTCGCGGAGATGGTCTATTTCGCCGCCACCGGAACGCACCTTGGCGAGCGGGAGCGCGGAGAGGACAGCCTGGCGCCGCAAGCTTGATGGGCGCGCAGACCATCCTGCTTGTGGAGGACGACCGACCGCTGGCTGAGCTCCTCACCTTTCATCTGAGACGCGCCGGTTACGAGGTCGTGCATACCGGCGATGGCCATGACGCCCTCAACCTCGCGCGTTCGCACGCGCCCGATCTCGTTCTCCTCGACTGGATGATCGAAGGCATGGCGGGCATCGACGTCTGCCGCATGCTGCGCGGGAAGCCCGAGACGGAGGCGCTTCCGATCATCATGCTGACCGCGCGCGGCGAGGAAGCGGACCGGCTTCGCGGGCTGGACACCGGTGCCGACGATTATGTCACCAAGCCCTTCTCGCCCAAGGAGCTGGTGGCGCGCGTCGCCGCGGTGCTTCGCCGAATGCGGCCGCCTTTGCCCGAGTCGAGACTCAAGGTGGGCGAGCTCGAGATGGACCTCACCAGCCACAAGGTGCGGCGGGGCGGCGAGGCGATCCACCTCGGCCCCACCGAATACCGGCTGCTGCGCTTCCTGATGGAGCATCCCGGCCGCGTCTTCAGCCGGGAACGGCTCATCCAGAATATCTGGGGCAACGAAAGCGAGATCCAAGAAAAGACGATCAACGTCTCCATCCGCCGGCTCCGCGAAGCGCTCAACGCCGGCGGGCGGGCGGATCTGATCACGGCGGTGCGCTCGGCAGGCTACATGCTGGACGTGAGCGTCGAGGGCTAAGCCCCTCCCCTTCAGGGGAGGGGCTTTGAGTGGTTAGAATTTCACTTCGACGCCGAGACTGAAGCTGCGGCCAAGCTTGTAGCTGTTGGTGTCGACGCGTGACTTGCCGAGCTGCTGGAACTCCTCATAATCCTCGCCCGTCAGGTTGCGGGCTTCGAACTTCAATTCGCCTTCCAGGCCGAACAATTGAATGCCTTCGCGCATTACGAAGTCGAGGCGGAGGCCCGGCTCCTCCACCACGTCCGGCTGATCGCCGGCGCCGCGGTTGGTGACCCGGCGGCTGGAGTAAGTGAGCAGCAACGTCTGCTGCGACAGGCGGTCGGTGTTTTCCAAACCGACCTGGAGGTTGGCGAGGTGCTTCGACTGGCCGATCAGCGGTGTGCCGTCGTCGAACACATTGGCGGCGGGCACGGGAACGCCGCCCGTGCCGACGGGAATGGTGGTGTCGCCCTCGCCTACGCTGATGCCGGATTCCGAGTAAGTGTAGTTGCCGATCAGCACCAGGCGGCGGGGGGTGAAGAAGCTGCCCATGGAGGCGAGGGGCACGTATTTCTGCACGTCCAGCTCAATGCCCTTCAAAGTCGCCGACGGGGCGTTGGCGAAGGTGGTGAAGAAGGTGCCGCCCTGCTGAAAGGCGACGGTTTCGATCGGCCGGTCGATCTTTTTCCAAAAGCCGGCGACGCTGAGGCGCTGATCCTTGGCGAAATACCATTCAAAGCGCGCTTCGGCGTTGAGGAGGGTGCTGTCGGTGAGGAACTGGTTGCCGAAGAAGGTGCGGTCCGTTTCCGGATCGGAATATTGCTGCGGCGCCAGTTCCCGGAATTGGGGGCGCGCGATTGTCTTGGAGCCGTGCAGGCGAAGCTGCATGTCGTCCGCCAACGTCCAGGTGAAGGTAGCGGCCGGGAGGAGGTAGCTCTCCTCGATCAAGGACGCGCTGATGTCCGCGCCACCGGTCCCGAAAATGTCCATGGGCGTAACCCGCTGGCGACCGCTTTCGAAGCGGACGCCCGCCTGGAGGCGGAGCCCGGGCAGGAACTCGGATTCGCCCTGCAGATAGGCGGCCCTGACCTCCAGATCTGCTTCGTAGCGGGCCGCGCCGGCGGTGCCGGAGATGTCGGTGAGGACGATGTTGTAGGTGTAGATGTTGTAATCGGAGAGCAGGTAGTCAGGCCGCTCCTGCGGCACTTGGCCGGGCAGAATGTCGATCGGCGTGTAGCGGAAGTCGCGGCGGGTCGCTGCGCGGTCGTTCTTGAGATAAGCGGCGCCGCCCGAAATGGTGAAGTCGAAGCCGGGGAAGCGGTAGGACAGATCGCCGGCGGCGGAGTAGACGTTGTCGACCAGGTTGCTGAACGAGACGCGGGCGAACTGGCCGTTGGAGCGCAGGTCGTTGACGAAATCCTGCGCCTGATCGTCATAGCGGTAGCCGATCGTGCGCTCATACGGCGACTCGCGCTGCGACTGGGCATACGTGGCGCGGATGTCGGCATCGACCCGGCCGAAATCGAATTCGCCGACCAGCTGCGTGTCGATCAACTGACGCTCGAACCAGGCGGTGTTGGAGATGTTTACCAGGTCGGAGCCGACGTTGATCTGGTTGGTGCCCTCCTGGATCCGCGCCTCCTTCAACGTGTCGCGGATGTAGAGGTTGGTCCACTTCAGCTGGTGCTCGCCGAACTTGTAGTTGAGCCCAACGAGGCCGTTCACCAGGATGCGGTTTTCCGTGGAGAAGAAGCGGTAATCGACGTCGGGCTGGAGCGTGTCCTCGCCGCCCACCGGCGTGATCCCGGCCGCGACCTGCTGGATGCCGCCGCGGGTTTCCCAGCTGTTCGACCAGGAAGCGGCGAACAGCACGCTGAGCTGGTGGGCGCCGCCGGCGAGATCGAAATTGGTGCCGCCGGTGACGCTGATCGCGGCGTTGGCCGGCGCGTCGAATGTCTGGATCAGGGTGGTCGGCGCATTGCTGAGGCTTGCCGTCAGGTCCTGAAGCTGGCTGCGGGTGAAGTTCGGACCCACCGCAATCAGCTTGCCGCTGTTCAGCGCGTCGCGAAAGCCGGCAGGGAGCGTGCGGGTGCCGTCATCGAAACCCGTCCAATCGGTGCCGCTGCCATAATAGCCGATCGAGTTCTGGAAAGTGGTTTCCGTGTCGCCGCCGGTGCTGAGGCCGACCGTCAGGAACGGCTCCTCCACCTCCGACTTGGTGGTGAGGTTGATGACGCCGCCGCCGAACTCGCCGGGATAAGCGACCGAATAGCTCTTCTGAACCACCGACGAGGCGATGATGCTGGTCGGGAAGATGTCGAGCGGCACTACGCGGCGCAGCGGCTCGGGGGATGGCAGAGGCGAACCGTTCAGCAGGGCAAGCGAGTAACGCTCACCAAGGCCGCGAACGTAGACGAAGCGGCCCCCGACGACCGAGAGGCCGGTGACGCGGCTTAACGCGCCTGCGATATCGCCTTCGCCGGTGCGGGCGATGTCTTCGCTCGACAGGACCGAGATCACTTCGGCGGTGGCGCGAAGCGCGTTAGGAATCGCCCGCCCGGTGACGACGATCTCGCCTTGATCGTCATCGTCGTTTGCCCCGGGGCCCGAAATTTCCACAGGCTGCGCGCCCGCTTCCCCTTCAGCCGTGACGGCCTCTGCGGCGGGTTGCTCCCCGGTGTCGCCATCTGCTGCAACGGCATCGGCAACGGCGGGCGAGGAACCCTGATCCTGGGCGAGCGCTGCGGCGGGGATTAGTCCGGAATGGAGAAGGAGAAGACTTCCCAAGGCGATGCGGCGGTTCATGTCGGCCCCCGATGTGGCTGTTCAAAGGGAGGCGGCGGGACACGCCCGCCGCCTCTGATGTGCGGTTGGAGACGCGTGAAGCTCAGCTGGCGGGGAGCGCCGTGCAGGCCGGCGTTCCGAAGCCCAGGCCGCAGGTCCAGCCCTGGAACCACAGATCGCTGCTGCGCACCGCGCCGACATAACCGGCATTCTGGAAGAAGGCGGAGAAGCTGGTGATGCTCGACGCGGTCACCGCATTCTCGTTCGATCCGTTGACGAAGATGTCGGTGAGCGTCGACTGGCCGTTTGCGACATTGTTGTTGCCGTTGAAGATCGCCGCGATCTCGGCAGCGGTGATGTCGGCTTCGTCGCGGAACGGATTGGTGCAGGAGAAGAAGGTGGAGCGGAACACCGGCGCGCCATTCTCGTCGAGTGCGGCGTTGGCGCCCTGCATGGTCACCGCTTCGTCGATGTCGAGGCAGGTGGGGGAGCCGGTGACGACGCTGTTCAGAACCGCGAAGTCGGTGCCGCCGCGCAGCAGCAAAGCGTCGGGCGAGCGGCGGCTGATCGCCGTCAGGTTGGCGAACTTGGGGTAGGAACGCGGCGTCGAATTGCCGTTGCCGGGCGTGTCGGCCTCAACGATGCGGTCACCGCCCGACGCGCGCTGGTTCACGATCAGGAACTGGTTGGCGCCCTTGTACCCGAAATCGGTGTCGAGGCTGTCGTCGTCGGCGCCGGTGATCACGATGTAGCGGCCGTTCACCGTTCCGCCGAACCATTCGATACCATCGTCCGAGCTGTTGTGGACCTGGATGTGATCGAAGGTGGTCCCCGAGCCGACACCGGCGAGCGTGATGCCGTTGAGTTCGTTGCCGGCCGACACTTCGAAGCCCGGGTAGCGAACCTGAAGGTACCGAATCCGGCCGCTATTGTCGGCCGCCGAAGCGCCGCCGTAGAGGCCGGTGGTGCCTTCGACCTGCGACTGGCAGTTGACGCTTCCGCCCGGCACGTTGGGCTGGTTGCAGCGCTGGATCGGCGCGCGGCCGAGGACGACCAAGCCGCCGAACTGGCCGATCGAATTGTCGGTGGCGGTGCCTTCGACATTCTGGCGGCTGGTGAAGACGATCGGGTTGTTGGCCGTGCCTTCGGCGAAAATTTGCGAGCCGCGGTTGACGATCAGGAAATCGAGGCCGCCGGAGCCGAACAGGGTGACGCCCGGATCAATGGTGAGCTGGCCGGTCTGCGCGCCGGGAATCGGGTTGGCGGGATCGCCGCCGGCGTCCGTGCCGACCTGGACCCGGCCGGCGAGCGAATAGATCACGCCCGGCAGGTTCTGGATCAGGCGCTGGCCGGTGATGGTGCCGCTGATTTCGCAGTTGCGGCGATTGGCAACCACGCCGCGGTCGGCGGTGCCGTTCGGGCAGGAGGCGGCGGGGGTGTTGGGCGGCGGCGGGGGCGGAGGGGGCGGCGGCGGCGTGTTGCCGGTGCCGCCATCGCCGAAGCCGCCCTCGCCCGGCGAAGCGACCCCATCCGGACCGCACGCGGCAAGCACGAAGACGCAGGAGGTAAGCAGGAGAATGTTGCGCAGCTTGGCCATGAAAGCCCCCTTTGAAGATGAACCGGTGAAGCGCTGCGGCTTTGATGCCGAGTCGCTCCGTTCGATTCGGGAGCTAGATTGTTTCGGTGGCGCTTATGTTACACCACCCGCACGTTTTTCTGGCCGAAGTGAAACGAGTACTTTGTTTTGTAAACCATTTGTCACGATCTTGTCATAAGGAGCACTGCCGGCGGGCAGCGAGCCGCCATGTTTCCCGCCGTACTCGCTTCGGCTAGGAAAGGCCAATCTAGAAAAGGATCGAAGATGGCTTTGGATGAGAGCTGGGAATTAAACGAACAGGGACAAGTGAAGTTCGCGGCGCTGATGGGCTATTCCATGGCGACCATGCCGGAAGGCGGCCTGGTACGGTTCGAATTCGCCGAAACGCTGGAACAGATCGACAAGAAGACGCCGTCCGGGCTGCAGCTTCACTTCAGCGCCCCACAGGCACGTGAGATCGGCGAAGCGCTTCGGCGGCTTGCCGACACGCTGGACCGCCAGAACCGGACCTAGGCCTCTGCGTCCAGAGCGTAGCCGGCGGAGCGGACTGTGCGGATGATGTCCTTGCTGCCGTTGACGTTGATCGCCTTGCGCAAGCGGCGGATGTGGACGTCGATGGTGCGCGCTTCGATGACGCTGTCGCGGCCCCAGACGGCGTCGAGCAGCCGTTCGCGGGAAAAGACGCGGCCGGGATGTTCCAGGAAATAGCGGAGAAGCTTGAATTCGGTCGGGCCGATGGCGACGGGCGTTCCGGCGCGACGAACTTTGTGGCTCGCCATGTCGAGCTCGACATCGTCGTAGCTCAAGGTGAGGCCGGCAAGCGCGGGGCGGACGCGGCGGAGCACCGCCTTTACCCGGGCGATGAGTTCCGGGGGACTGAACGGCTTGGTGATGTAATCGTCGGCGCCGGTTTCCAGGCCGCGGACGCGGTCGCTCTCCTCCGCGCGGGCGCTGAGGATGATGATGGGGACGTTGGCGGTGTCCGGCATTCGCCGCAGCCGCCGGCAGACTTCGATTCCCGACAGTTCCTCCAGCATCCAATCGAGCAGGATGATGTCGGGCCCGATCTCGTTGGCGAGCAAGAGCGCTTCCTCGCCACTGGGCGTGTGCGCGACCTCGAAGCCCTGGCGCTCGAAGCTGTAGCGCAAGAGCTGGGCCAGCGCGGGATCGTCTTCCACAAGAAGAAGGCGGGTGGTCGGCACGTGGTAGGACCTTTCGCGGTATCCCGGTTATTGGCCGTGAAACTGCTTAGGTTCGATGACAGTGATGTGAAAGCGGTGTGTCGCGGCGGAGGCTGTTGAGCTTACGGGACAAATGCCCGGTTGGTGAGCGCTGCGGAGGCGGGTAAAGCGGCGGCATGGGCACTGCCTGGCTTCTTCCGCTTCTGTTGGTTCTCCTCTCCGTCGCGGCGATGGAGGGGCTTGCCATCTTCGTGCACCGTTATGTGATGCACGGCTGGGGCTGGGGCTGGCACCGCTCGCACCACAGCCCGCGGAGCGGATGGTTCGAGAAGAACGACCTCTACGCCGTTGTTTTCGCCGGGCTGAGCCTTGCCTTCTTCACCTTGCTGGCGGCGCGTTGGCCTATGCTGTGGTGGGTTGGCGCCGGGATTGCGCTCTATGGCCTGCTCTACATGCTGGTGCACGACGGGCTGGTCCACCGCCGTATCCCTTTCGTGAAGCCGCCCAGGAGCGGGTACTTGAAGCGGCTGGTGCAGGCGCACCGGCTTCACCATGCCGTGCGCGAGCGGGAAGGGGCGGTGTCGTTCGGCTTCCTGTACGCACCGCCCGTTGTGAAGCTGCGCAAGCAACTGCGCGCTGGGCAGCGGAAATGATGGAGCGGGGGCGGCAGGCAGCGATCGGGCTGGCACTGGCCGCAGCGGTGGCGGCGGCGTTCGTCGGTCTGCACGTTTACGCGGTGTTCTTTCATCCGTTGGAGGGCTGGGGCCTTGCGGCGGCGCCTGTGCTGGTGGCGGTTTTGTGCTGGCTCGATGTCGGCCTGTTCATCGTCGCGCACGATTGCATGCATGGCAGCCTTGCGCCCGGGCGGGCGGCGGTGAACCGCTGGGTCGGGCGGGTGGCGCTGGCGCTTTATGCCGGCTTCTCGTTCGACCGGCTGCTGCCCAAGCATTTCGCGCACCACAAGGCGCCGGGAACCGGCGACGATCCGGATTACCATGAGCCACACCCGCGCTCGTTCGGCCGCTGGTACCTTGCCTTCTTTCGACAATATTTCGGGTGGCGGGAGCTGCTGGTGCTGACCGCGCTGGTCGCGGTGTATGTGTGGGTGCTCGGCGCGTCTTACCCCAACCTGCTGCTGTTCTGGGCGCTGCCGGCGATCCTGTCGTCGTTGCAGCTGTTCCTGTTCGGCACCTTCCTGCCCCACCGGCTCGACGATGGGGATTTCGCCGACCGCCACCGGGCGCGAAGCAACGGTTATGGCTGGCTGCTGTCGCTGCTGACCTGCTTCCACTTCGGCTACCACCACGAGCATCACCGCGCGCCGCACGTGCCTTGGTGGAAACTGCCGGAGGCGCGGCGCGGCGGCTCTAGAGCAGGTGCGCCTCGATAAGATCGGCGGCACGGATTGCGCCGCCGGCATGGGCGATTTCGTTGGCGAGAATGGCTGATCGGGCGCGGTAGCTTGGCTCGGTAAGCACGGCTTCGATCGCTTCCTCGAGTGTCCTGCGGCTGGCCTTATGGGGCTTGATCGCAATGCCGACGCCGGCACGGGCGATCCGCGCCGCGACTGCGGGCTGATCGAAAGCGAGCGGCAGGGCGACCATCGGCAAGCCCTCCGTCAGCGTCTCAATCACCGTATTGAAGCCCGCATGAGTCACCACCAGGTCGGCGCGGCGGAGCACCGCTTCCTGCGGCAGGAAGTCGCGGACCAGCGGGTTGCCGGGCAGGCTTGCGGCCTGGGCGGGTGTGAGGCGGCCGCAGTGGGTGAGGACGAGGCGGAGGTCGAGCCGCTGACAAGCGGCGGCTACGTGCTCGAACAGGCGGATGCGGGAGCCCTGGAGGGTGCCGAAGGAGCAATAGGCAAGGGGGCGGGTGTCCCCCTCGTCGGGCAGCTGGAAGGCCTCGTTGAAGGGCGTGCGGAACGGGCCGAGATAGTGGAAGCTGGAGGGTAGCTCCGTGCGCGGAAAGTCGATGCCCGCCACCGCCTGGGCGAGCTGCAGGGTGGGCGAGAAGCAGTCTTCGAGCAGGCGGCGCGGGCGCAGGCCGAGGTTCAGGGCTTCATGGCGGATCGTGGAGCCGATGCGGCGCATCAGGAGGTCGGACACGCGATAGCCGCCCTGATTGCGCTTGAGCCCCTTCTCGGAGCGGTCGAAATGCCAATCCACGTAAGGCGGCGGAACGCCGGGTTCGCGGTTGATCGGCAGCGCGCAGGCAATTGAGGCGAAGGGCAGCCGAAGATACTCGGCAAGGAGGCCGCCCGCCGGCTCGAGCTGATCGGCGAGAATCGCGTCGGCGCGGATGTAGCGGAGCACGTCCGGGCCGTGGCGGCAGAGGAGATGGGTGAGCCGCGCCATCTCGGCCACCGTACCGCCGACGCCTGAGAGGCCGAGCTTGCTGCCCGCCCCTTCGGGAAGAGCCGCAAACTCGACGCCCAGCGAAGCGGCAAGCGGCGCGGCACCGGCATGGTGGACGAAGGTGGCTCGGTGGCCGCGCGCTTTGAGCGTTTGGGCAAGCGCGGCCAGCGGCTTGTAGTGGCCGGTGAGCGGCGGCGCGATGACGGCGAAATGCGCCACGTCAGGCGGCGAGCGCGCCCCGCAAGGCGGAGACGATGGTGAGGAGCTTGCGGCGGCGGCGGATTACGACGCGCTCGTCCCAGGCGCTTGGCCCGAGCGCCGCCACGCGGCGGCCGATGCCGCCATAGATGCCGGCCGCGGCGAGCACCGCCCAGCGCGAGCGGAAGGGAAGCTTGCGCACCCCGGCGAGCGCCGATTGCTCGTAGCGGTTGCCGAGTTCCACGAGGCGGGCGACGATGCGGACCAGCCCGTCCCGCCCCTCCGGTCGCAGCGGATCGGCGGGATCGAGGCCAGCTTCCTCCAGCCAGGCGGCTGGGAGGTAGCAGCGGCCGGCCGCCTGATCCTCGCGTATGTCGCGGGCGATGTTGGAGAGCTGAAAGGCAATGCCGAGATCGGACGCGCAGGCGAGCGTTTCCTCGTCCTCGGCAGGCACACCCATAGCCACCGCCATCATGCAGCCGACGGCACCGGCAACGTGGTAGCAGTACGTCACCAGCTCGGCTTCGCCGGACGGGCGCCAGCCGTCTTCGTCAAGTGCGAAGCCGGCGAGGTGGTCGAAGACGAACCGGTGCGGGATCGCACATTCGGTGGCGACGATCGCAAGCGCGTCAAAGGGGACTTCGCCGGTGTGTTCGCCCGCAAGCGCGCGGCGTGTCTTGGCGTGGAGTTCCTCCACCGCGCCCGCAGCTCCCGAAGTGCCTGGGCCGCCCAGCACCTGGCCATCGCAGACGTCGTCGCAGTGGCGGCACCAGCTGTAGAGCAGCCAGGCCCGCTCCCGCGCCTGGCGGTTGAAGAGGCGGCTTGCGGCGTGGAAGCTTTTGGAGCCGTGGCGGATCGTCTCTCCGGCGGCGGCGACCAACGCCGCACGGTCGAGTGGTGCCGCCTCCGCCATCAGCCGAGCAGGTCCGCAATCATCAGCCCGGCTGTCGCCTTTGCGCTTCCGACCACGCCGGGGATGCCCGCGCCGGGATGGGTGCCGGCGCCGGTGAAGTAAAGGTTGGGGATTTTGTCGTCGCGATTGTGAACCCGGAAGTAGGCGCTTTGGGTCAGCAAAGGCTCAAGGCTGAAGGCCGAACCCAGATGCGAGCGCAGGTCCGTTTCAAAATCCTTCGGGCTGTAGTGGAAGGAGGTGCGGATGCGGCCGCGAAGGCCCGGCATCACCCGCTGCTCGACGATTTCGAGGATGCGATCCGCATAAGCCTGCCCTTCCGTCTCCCAATCGAAGTCCGTGCGGCCAAGATGCGGTACGGGAGCGAGCGCGTAAAGCGTAGAGCAGCCGGCTGGCGCCATTGCGGGATCGGTAATCGTGGGGTGGTGGAGGTAGATCGACGGGTCATCCGCGAGGGCCGAGCCCTTGTAGATGTCGCCGAGCAGGCCCTTGTAGCGCGGGCCGAACAGGATTGAGTGGTGCGGCAGATCCGGCCACTCCCCTTCCGTGCCGAAGTGGACGACGAAGAGTGAGGGCGAGAAGCGCTTGCGGCGAAGCGCGGCGGCGGCTTTCTTGCCGCGTGCTCCTTCCAGCATGTCGTAGGTGCGAACGACGTCGCCGTTGGAGGCGACGGCGTCGAAGCGGGCGGTGAAGCCATTGGCGGTGGCAACTTCGAGTTGGCCCTGCCCCACCTCGCGGATCGCCTCCACCGGATCGTCGAGGCGCAGCGTGCCGCCGAGCCGGTGGAAGTGATCGACCATGCCGCGCACCAGCGCGTTTGTGCCACCCCTGGCGAACCAGACGCCGCCGTCGCGTTCCAGCTTGTGGATCAGCGCGTAGATCGAACTGGTGGTCATCGGATTGCCGCCCACCAGCAGCGTGTGGAACGACAGGGCCTGACGCAATTTCTCGCTGCGCACGAAGCCGGACACGACCGAATAGACCGAGCGCCAGGCCTGGTAGCGGGCAAGCGCTGGCGCGGCGCTGAGCATCGACTTGAAGTCGAGAAAGGGAACAGAACCGAGCTTCTCATAACCTTCGTGAAAGACGCCGGCCGAGTATTTGAGGAATTTGCGGTATCCGGCGACGTCGGCGGGATCGAGCGCCGCGATCTGGCGGTCGAGAAGCTCGTCGTCGTCGGAATAATCGAAGAACGAGCCGTCGGGCCAGGACAGGCGGTAGAAGGGCGCGACCGGCACCAGGTCCACGTCCGCGGCCATGTCGGCGCCGCTCAGCGCCCAAAGTTCGCGCAGGCAATCGGGATCGGTGATCACGGTCGGGCCGCCGTCGAAGACGTGCCCCTCCTTCTCCCAATAATAAGCGCGCCCCCCGGGCTTGTCGCGGGCTTCGAGAATCGTCGTGGCGATGCCAGCCGACTGGAGGCGGATCGCGAGGGCGAGGCCGCCGAAGCCGGAGCCGATAATGCAGGCGGTGCGGGTCATGCGGCTTTCCCAAGGGCTGCGGCGAGTGCCGGACGGACCGGCACCGGCGGGCGGCCGCTCAGCACCCGTGCCTTGTCGAGCAGGGTCGAACGGCCGGCGTAGAAGCGGCCGATCGTTGCGGGCGGCAGGCGGTAGAAGTGTTGAAGCACGCGGTAGCGCTCCTCGGGCGGGGCTGCGCCGAACAGCATCCGGTTCAGCATCCGGTAGAAGCGGCGTTCCCGCCACAGCGAGGCCGAGCGGGCGCGGTAGAGCGCGTGCAGGCCGACGCTGGTGAAATCGCTTTGCTTGGTGAGCAAAGCCGCGTTGGCGAGTGCGTCGGGGAGCGAATAGCCGGTGGTTGGGTGAAAGAAACCCCCGCGCAGGCCGAGACGGGCGACCGGGGCTTCGTCGCTCGGCCAGAATGCGGCTGCGTCGCCGGCGAGGGCCACGGGGAGGACTCCGGTTTCCTCGCCCACCAGCGAGGCGGGCTGCCAGCCGGCGGCTTCGAGATAGTCGCCGATGCGGGCGCGCAGGCGCCCGACGTCCAGCGCAGAATCGGTGGAGTAATAGGTGTCCTCGATCAGGATCTCGGTGTCGCTGAACGGCAAGGTGTAGACGAACCGGTAGCCGTCGGTTTGCTCGACCTGGGCGTCCATGATGATCGGGCGGGTGCGGCCGTGCGGAGTGGCGCAGCGGTAGGTGTGGCCGACGAACTTCTGCCAGGCGAGGGCAACACCCCCCACCGCCTCCGCGCCGCGCGCGTCGATCACCGCTGCCGCTTCGATCCTCTCACCGCTTTCGAGGCGCACATGCCCCTCCCCTACTTCGGCAATGCGGGCGCCGAGGCGATATCGCTCCGGGCGCAGCCGCTGGCGGAGCAGCGCGTCGAGATCGTGGGAGCGCAGGCTGTTATAGCCCAGCTCGATCGTGCGGCTGCGTAGCGGGAAGCGCACTTCGTGGTCGGCCCAGCGGCGGGCGGGGAGGAGGTCGGCGAGCCACTGGGCTTCGGGCGCGACGTCGCTGTCGAAGAAAGACCAGATGTGGTTGCCGCCGAACCGGGTGCCGCCCTCGACCATCAGGAACGACAAGTCCGGGCGCTTTTCGGCAAGGGCAAGCGCGGCGAGGCAGCCGGAGAGGCCACCGCCGGCGATGACGAAATCGAGCCGTTCGTTCACCCCATCACCGCGGCGGTTGGCGCGGGCGCGCGCAAGCGGTAGAGACTGCGGCCATGACCATTCGCAGCCTTATCGCTCTGCCCTTTCTGGCTTTTCTGCTCCCCGCCGCGGCGCCGGGCGGCAACGTGGAAGTGAAAATTGAGAAGCTGCGCAATGCAAAGGGCGTGGTTCATCTCTGCCTCACCGCCGACGCCGCGCACTTTCCCGATTGCGCGGGGGATCCCAAGGCGAAGAAGAAAACGGTTCCGGCGGCGGGCGTGGGAAATGTGACGATCGCGAACGTGGCGCCGGGCGCATACGCCCTTTCGGTTTTCCACGACGAGAACGGGAACACGAAGTTCGACACCTTCCTCAAAATTCCCAAAGAGGGGTTCGGCTTTTCCCGCAACCCTGTGGTGCGTTTCGGCGCGCCGAAATTCGCTCAAGTCCGCTTCGAAGTCGGCGCGGGCATCGCGCGCCAAACCGTTCGAATGCAATACCTTCTTTAGTCCATGTGGACCACTGCCTTCGCCGCCCGTAGTTTTTGAAAGGGGCTGGGGAAGAATGCAGAGGTTCGATGCTGCGCTGCGACTACCCCGTTCCCGATGAGCTAGAGGCTGAGCCGACTGCGCAAGCGCTTGCCCCGCTCGAGGTGGTCCTTGCGGCGCCGCGCGGCTTTTGCGCCGGCGTCCGGCGCGCGATCGAGGCGGTGGAAGACGCGCTTCGAGTACACGGCGCCCCCGTCTACGTGCGACGGGCAATTGTGCACAATTCAACGGTGGTTCGCTCCCTCGAGGCCAAGGGCGCGGTGTTCGTCCGGGAGCTGGATGAAGTGCCGCCCGGATCGGCGGTGGTGCTTTCCGCCCACGGCGTTGCGCCGAGCGTGCTTGCGCAGGCGGAGGCGCGGCGGCTTCGGACGGTGGACGCGGTCTGCCCTCTGGTCGCCAAGGTGCATCGCGAGGTGGTGCGGCACCACGCCGGCGGGCGACGGGTGGTCCTGATCGGCCACCGCGGCCACCCCGAGATCGTCGGCACGATCGGCCAGGTGCCGGACGGAAGCGCTCTGGTGGTGGAGACAGAGGCCGACGTCTCCGCCTTGCCGATCGAGCGAGAGAGCCCGGTGGCTTATGCGGTGCAGACGACCTTTTCGGTGGACGAAGCCGCCGCAATGATCGGTGCGCTGGAGAAGCGCTTCGCCGATCTCGCTGCTCCGCCGGCGAGCGACATTTGTTACGCGACCAGCAATCGCCAGGCGGCGCTGAAGGAGATCGTGCACCAGGTGGACGCGGTGATCGTCGCCGGGGAGCGCTTCTCGTCCAACGCCTGCCGGCTGGCCGAAGTGGCGCGGGCGTCAGGCTGCCCATCCGTGCAGTTGGTGGCTGGAGCGGAGGATCTCGACTGGGGCCTGCTTCGGGGGCGCAGCCGGATTGGGATCACCGCCGCCGCCTCGACGCCGGAGAGCGTCGTTTCCGACATCCTCCAGGCGCTTGGCGAGCGCTTCGCAGTCACCGAGCGGGAGGCGGAAGCAGCGGTCGAAGAGGCTGTGTACTTCAAACCGCTGAAGGTGGCGTGATGGCGACGGCGCTTCGCCCCTCCCCTACCCTTGAAGCGCCGATGAAGCGGGTGGCGGCCGAGATCGACCGGCTGCTGGACCAGCTCATGCCTGTTCCGGACGACGCAAGCGGGCGGCTCTACGAAGCGATGCGCTACGCGGCGATCGGGGGCGGCAAGCGTCTGCGCCCGCTGCTGGTGGTCGCGTCCGGCAGCCTGTTCGGCCTTCCCGCCCTTCAGGCGCTACGAGCCGGCGCCGCGGTGGAATGCCTGCACGTCCAGTCGCTGATCCACGACGATCTTCCCTGCATGGACGACGATGACCTGCGCCGCGGCCGCCCGACGGTGCACAACGCCTTCGACGAAGCCACGGCGGTTCTTGCCGGGGACGCGCTGATGGCACTTGCGTTCGAAATCCTCGCCGCGCCGGAGACTCACCCGAACCCAGCGGTGCGCGCCGAGCTGGTCTGCGAGCTTGCCCGAGCGGTCGGCGCGGCGGGCATGGCGGGCGGGCAGATGCTCGACCTTTGCGCGGCGGAAGCGGCGCTCGATCTCGCCGGGGTAACCCGGCTGCAGCGGCTCAAGACCGGTGCCCTTATCGGATGGTGCGTGGAAGCCGGCGCGATCATGGGAGGCGCGCGCCGCGAGGAGCGGACGCGGCTGCGCGGCTATGCCCAATGCCTCGGCCTCGCCTTCCAGATTGCCGACGACCTGCTCGATGCAGGCGGCGACGAGGCCAAGGTCGGCAAGCGGCTGGCAAAGGATGCGGAACAGGGCAAACGCAGCTTCGTGACCTTGCTCGGTATCGAGCGGGCGCGCTTGCAGGCGGATTTTCTAGCCGAGCAGGCGGTGGACCATCTTCGCCCCTTCGGCGAGCAAGCGGCGATCCTGGAAGCCATTGCGCGCTTCGCGGTGGCGCGCGACCATTAGGCGCTAGATACCGGCTTCGACCGCGATCCGGATTGCGTCCGCGGAGGTCGGCGCGCCGAGGCGCTGGAGCAAGGCAGCGCGGTGCATTTTCACCGTTTTCTCGTTGATGCCGAGCCGCGGCGCGATTTGCTTGTTGCGGTAGCCGAGCATCATTTCGTGAAGCACCTGGCGCTGGCGGACGGTAAGCCCGTCGACCAGGCTACGCGCCCGTTGGCGCCGCACCGGCTCCGCCGTTTCCGAATCCTCCGGCAAGGCGATCTGCGAGCCGATGAAGTAGCGCGGTTCTCCGTCGGGGCCGAACACCGGCGCGATCATCACCGTGTTGCGGAAGGTGGTGCCGTCTTTCCGGTAGTTCAGCATCTCCGCGAGCGCCGGCTGCCGTTTGTGAACCGCTTCGCGCAGGATTCGACGCGGCTCGGCTTCCGTGCCCGGCCCGCCGAGCAGGCGGCAATTGCGGCCGATCACTTCCTGTTCGGAGTAGAGGGTGAGGGCAAGGAAGGCGGCATTGACCGCGACCAGCGGGTAATCGGGCAGTCGCGCATCGGTGATCACCGTCGCCACCGGGGTGTAGGCGATCGAAGCGAACAACCCGCTGTCGAAATCCTCGTCTTTATGCTGGAACGGGGCAGTCACACTGCTTGTTTATCGCGGCGCAATCGGTTTGGCGAGACCATGCGCTAGCTGTCGATTTTGCGCCTTCGCGTCTCCGGCAGAAAGAAGAGGCCGACGACCACCGTCAGGCCCGCGACGACGATCGGGTACCACAGGCCGTAATAGATGTCGCCGGTTGCCGCGACCATGGCAAAGGCGGTGGTCGGCAGGAAGCCGCCGAACCAGCCGTTGCCGATGTGGTACGGGAGCGACATCGACGTGTAGCGGATGCGGGCGGGGAACAGCTCCACCAGCAAGGCGGCGATGGGGCCGTAGACCATGGTCACGTAGAGGACGAGAATGAAGAGGATGAGGACCACCAGCGGCTTGTTGATCCGCGCCGGGTCCGCCTTGACGGGGTAGCCGACGCTTTTCAGGGCGGCGGCGGCTTCGGCCTGGAACGCCTTGATCGCCGCGGCGCGGGCGGGGCCGGAGACGGCGTTCGGATCGACCGAGGAGATCACCCGGTCGCCAATGCGGAGCTGCGCCACTGCTCCAGCGGGCCCCTCCACGTTGGTGTAGCTAACCCCGGCTTTGGCAAGGAAGGACTTGGCGATGTCGCAGGAGCGGGCGTCGAACTTGTTTTTGCCGACAGGATCGAACTGAACGGAGCAATCGGCGGGATCGGCACGGACGCTGACGGGCGCGGCGGCTTGCGCGGCGTAGAGGACCGGGTTGGCGGCTTTGGAGAGGCCGTGGAACAGCGGGAAATAGGTCAACGCCGCGAGGATGCAGCCGGCGAGGATGATCGGCTTGCGTCCAATCTTGTCCGACAGCCAGCCGAAGAAGATGAAGAACGGCGTGGCGAGCGCAAGCGCGACGGCGATCAGGATGTTGGTGGTCGCGCCATCGACCTTGAGCGTCTTTTCGAGGAAGAAGAGCGCGTAGAACTGGCCGGTATACCAGACCACCGCCTGCCCCGCGACGGCACCGAACAAGGCGATGATCACCAGGCGCAGATTGGGCCAGCGGCCGAAGGCCTCGGTGAGCGGCGCCTTGGACGTGGTGCCTTCGTTCTTCATCTTCTGGAACACCGGGCTTTCGGCGAGCTGCAGACGGATCCACATGGAGACCGCGAGGAGCAGGATCGAAATGAGGAAAGGCACGCGCCAGCCCCACTCGGCAAAGGCTTCCTCGCCGACCAGGGTGCGGACGCCTATGACTACGAGGAGGGCCGCGAACAGACCAAGGGTCGCGGTGGTCTGGATGAAGCTGGTGTAGAGGCCGCGTCTGGAGTCCGGCGCGTGCTCGGCGACATAGGTGGCCGCGCCGCCATATTCGCCGCCCAGCGCCAGCCCCTGGAGCAGGCGCAGGAGGACGAGGATCACCGGCGCCGCGACGCCTGCCGAGGCATAGCTCGGCAACACGCCGACCAAGAAGGTGGAGAGGCCCATGATGCCCATTGTGACCAGAAAGGTGTTCTTGCGCCCGACCAAGTCGCCGATGCGGCCGAAGACGATGGCGCCGAACGGCCGCACCGCGAAGCCGGCGGCAAAGGCGGCGAGCGCGAAGATGAAGCCGGTGGTTTCGTTGACCCCGGAGAAGAATTGCGCGGAGATGATGGTGGCGAGCAGGCCGTAGAGGTAGAAATCGTACCATTCGAACACGGTGCCGAGCGAGGAAGCGGCGATGACCAGCTTTTCGCTCTGCTTGCCCTGCGCTCCCGCCGCGTCAGCCGCCATGCAACCCCCTCCCGCTCACAATCGGACCAGCGGCGACTCTACACCGGGAACATCGGCGCGGAAGGTGAAAAGGTCGCCGGCTTGCGGCTGCGCCGCAAGCTCCTCCGGCTTCAGGAATTGGCGGGCGGTGGTGGCGTAGACGGTGCGCAGATCGTCGCCGCCGAACGCAAGCTTGGTGATATTGGCGACGGGGAAGCGCACCCGGGCGAGAAGCTCTCCGGTCGGCGAAAAGCGGCGCGCTTCCCAGCCGGCGTAGAGGCCGATCCAGAGGCAGCCTTCACTGTCCACCGTGGGGCCGTCGGGGTGCCCCTCCTTCGGGTCAATCCGCACAAAGGTGCGCGCTTCGCCGAGACTGCCATCGCTGCGGATTTCGCTGGCCGAGATGGTGCCCTTCAGCGTGTCCACCCAGTAGAGGGTGCGGCCGTCGGGGGAGACCGCGGGTCCGTTGGTGATGGCGATGCCGCCGATGCCCGTCGGGCGAAGCGCGCCGCCTTCGAAGCAGTGGAAGGCGCCGCTTTTCTGCCGCTCGTCATTGTCCATGGTGCCGAACCAAAGGCGGCCGGCTGGGTCGACGACACCGTCGTTGAGGCGGTTGCCGGGGAGGTGGGGCTCCACGTCGGCGAGGAGCGAGAATGTGCCGGTAGCCGGATCGAACCGGTGTAGGCCGCTTTGCAGGCCGGCCACGAAGCCGCCGTCGCTTGCGGGGAGCAGGAAACCGATCAGCTCCGGCGCATTCCAGGAGCGGCGGGCGCCGGTTTCGGGCTCCAGCCGGTGGATGGCAGGGCCTTTGATATCAACAAACCAGAGTGTGCGGTCGCGGGGCGACCAGACTGGGCCTTCGCCAAGTTCGGCTCCGAGGCTCCAGACGCTGATCGGGTCCATCACGCTCTCAACTCCACAAACAGCGGCGAAACTGCCGCGTCCGCCGAACGGTAGTGGAGCACATCGGAAGGGGAAAGAGGCGGTGGTGGAGCTGAGGGGAATCGAACCCCTGACCTCTGCAGTGCGATTGCAGCGCTCTCCCATCTGAGCTACAGCCCCGCGCCATTCGGCAACCGGTTTCTTCGCCTTGTGGGCGAAGCTGGGATGGCGCTTCCGATAGCGGCCCGGCGCGGCTTTCGCAATGCGGCTTTTCGGCGGCCCCGGTGCCGCTGCGGCTAACCTAGGTTCATTTCGCCGAAACGCGCGAACGCTCCGGCCCGCCGTGCGGAACGCGCGCCCTCCCCCTCTCGTTCTCTACACTGAACCGCAGGCGCAACGATGTTGCGCGGGTAAGTGCGGGCGCAGCAGCCAAGGAGAGTAAGATGGGCAACGACGATCGCTACGGCGGAGGCCGTGAACACGGGCGCGGCTATGACGGCGGGCGCGAGCGTGAGCGCAACTGGCGCGACGACGATGGCGGACGCGGCTGGAACGAAGGCCGGCGCGAGGCGACCGGCTGGGGCCCAGGATCGGATCGCAGCGGCGGACGCGATGGCGGCCACGGCGGCCACGGCGGGGGCGGCGGCGGCGATCGCAACTTCTTCGAACGGGCAACGGAAACGGCACGCTCATGGTTCGGCGGCGATGACGACCACGGCCGCAGCGGCGGACGCGGCCATGGCGGCGATCGCGAGCGCAGCGGCGGTTCGCACCGCGACAACGGCTTCAACGACGGCGGCCCCGGCAATCTCGGCGGCGGCGGCTTTGGCGGCGGCTGGGGCAACCAGCAGGCGGAAAGCTGGAACCAGGATCGTCCGGGACGCCCCGGCTGGTTCACCGACTCGGTGGGCGGCGAGCGCGGCCATCGGCCCGGCGGAAGCGGCGGGGCAAGCGACCACCATTATGGCGCGCGCGGCCAGCAGCGCCCCGAGCAAGGCGGCGGCTTTCGTGAGCAGCATGGCGGCCCCGGCGGAAGCGGCTTCGCCCAGTCGCACGGCGGCGGCGGAGCGCAAAGCTATTCGCCGATGACCGGCGATTATGGCCGCGGAAGCCAGGTCCACGATCCGCATTATTCGGAATGGCGCCAGCGCCAGATCGAGCAGATCGACCGCGATTACGAGGAATATCGCCGCGAGCACCAGTCGAAGTTCGAAAATGATTTCGGCAATTGGCGCTCCAAGCGGCAGGGCCAACGCCAGATGGTCGGCCAGGCGCAGGAGCATATGGAGGTGGTCGGATCGGACGGGACCCATGTCGGCACGGTCGACAAGGTTCGCGGCGACCGCATCATTCTCACCCGAAGCGACCCCAATGCTGGCGGCATCCACCATTCGGTGCCTTGCTCGTGGGTGGAGAATGTCGCGGACAAGGTGATGCTCAACCGCACGGCCGAGCAGGCGATCGCCGAATGGCGCGACGAGGATCGGAACCGGGCTTTGTTCGAGCAGCCGGGCCAGGGCAGCGAAGGGCCGCACGTGCTGAACCGCAGCTTCTCCGGCACCTATAGCGAGCGCGGCGACGGCAACGATCGCAAGGAATAGCCTCGCCGCTCCTTCGGGAGCGGAAGGCTGAAGAAGCGGCCCGGCTGTTTACGCATACAGCCGGGCCGTTTTGACTCCGCGCGGTGGCCAAGGCATGCCGGACGAACAGCATCAGGGAACCGAGACTATGACCGACACGACGCGCGCCTGGCACCTCAAGTCGCGGCCCGGCGCCATGCCGACGATGGCGAATTTCGAGCTTGGCGACGCGCCGCTTGCGCCGCTGGAAGACGGCTGGGTGCGGGTGGAAAATAGATGGCTGTCGGTTGACCCCTACATGCGCGGGCGGATGAACGACGTGAAGAGCTACGTCCCGCCGTTCGAAGTGGGCGCGCCGCTTCAGGGTGGCGCCGTCGGCAAGGTGGTGGAAAGCCGCTCGCCTACCCACGCCGTCGGCGACACCGTGTTCCACATGCAGGGCTGGCGCGAAGCCGCGACGGGCCCCGCCGAGACATTCAACAAGGTGCCGCCGCTCCCCGTCGAGGACCATCAGTGGCTTGGCAATCTCGGCCTTACCGGCGCGACCGCCTATTTCGGGCTGCTGCGCGCGGGGCAGGCGAAGGAAGGCGATATCGTCTTCGTCTCCGCCGCGGCGGGCGCGGTTGGATCGGCAGTGGTGCAGATCGCTAAGGCGAAGGGCATGACGGTGATCGGGTCGGCCGGCGGCGCGGACAAGGTGGCGTGGGTGCGCGAACTCGGCGCCGACGCGGCGGTGGACTATAAGGCGGAGCCGATCCTGAAGGGGCTGATGGCGGCGGCGCCGAAGGGCATCGACGTCTATTTCGACAATGTCGGCGGCGATCATCTCGACGCCGCCTTCGCCGCGGCGCGCAACAATGCGCGCTTCGCGATCTGCGGCATGATCGACGGCTACAATGGCGGCGAGCCGGCGGCGTTCCGCTACATCATGCGGGTGATCGCGGCGCGGATCATGCTGAAGGGCTTCATCTACACGGACTACCTGACCGAAATGAGCGACTTCTACCGCGACATGGGCGGATGGATCGCAAGCGGCCAGGTGAAGAGCCGGGAGACGGTGCGCGAGGGGCTGGAAGCCACTCCGCAGGCGTTCCTCGACCTGTTCAGCGGCGGCAATATGGGCAAGATGCTGGTACGGCTGTAACCTATCCCAAGGTCGGTTGGATGAGCCTGTCGGCGCGCCTCAAGCCGGGCGAGACCATGGGCGATCGGGTGATGAAGGTCGATCATGCGGGAGAGCATGGCGCCATTTGCATCTACCGCGCGCAACGCTTTTTCGCACGTTGGACTGCGCCCGAAATGGTGGCGGAGCTGGACGAGTTCCTCACCCATGAGCGCCGTCACCGCAACCGCTTCGGCGCGGAGCTGAGCCGGCGCGGCAGAGGGCGATGCCGCAGCTATTTCTTCTGCGGTCTGGGCGGCTTCATGCTCGGCTCGGCAACCGGCATCGCAGGCCGGGGAGCGATCGCAGCGACGACGGTGGCGATCGAGCGGGTGGTGCTGCGCCACATGCAGGAGCAGCTGGAGACGCTCGCTTCGACGGATAAAGCAGCGGCTGCGGCGCTGCGTGACGTGATCGCGGACGAGCAGTCGCATCATGACCTGTCGGCTGCGCGTATTCCGAACGGCGGTGGCCTTTGGGCCAAAGTCATCGACCCTGTTGTGGCGGCATCTACCGAGGCGGTGATTTGGCTGGGTATGCGTCTCTAATGTGGGATCAGGCGAGCGCGCCGACGCGGTCGCGGATCTGCACCAGGTCCTCCACGAAGCGGGCATATTCTTCGTCGCGGTTGTCGCGGACGCGAAGGAGGAAGCTTGGGTGAACGGTGACCCAGGCTTCACGGCCGCCCGGGAGCAGGTGGGGCTGGCCACGGACCGACGAGATCGTCACCGCCTTGCCGAACAGCGAACGCGCTGCGGTGGCGCCTAGCGCGACCGTCACCGCCGGGCGGATCAGGCTGCGCTCCTGTTCGATCCACCAGCGGCAGGCGTCGATCTCACCGCCGTTCGGTTTGGCGTGGAGGCGGCGCTTGCCGCGCGCTTCCCATTTGAAATGCTTCACCGCGTTGGTGACGTAAGCGGCGGAGCGGTCGATGCCGGCTTCGCCGAGCGCGCGGTCGAACAGCTGGCCGGCGGGGCCGATGAAGGGGCGGCCGGCCAAGTCCTCCTGGTCGCCCGGCTGCTCGCCGACGAACATCAGGCGCGCGTCGAGCGGGCCCTCGCCGAACACCGTCTGGGTGCCGGTGCGGTAAAGCGGGCATCGGGTGCAGCCCATCGCCTCGTCGCGGACGCCCTCCCAGGCGACGCGGACGTTGCCGCCGATCGACTCTCTCGAAACCTCGACCATCTTCGCCTCGCGCGCCTGCGCCCCAGCAATGAGCTCGCCCACCAACGCCGTTTCCGGCATGTTTTTCCAATATTTCTTGGGCATCTCCTTGGTCATCGCGCCGATCTTCAGACGGGCGGGATTGAAGATGGAGGCGTAATAGGTCTTCCAGACTTCCTCTACCGGATCGCCTTCGGGGGCGGACGCGCGGGTGGCGCCGGGGCTTTCGGTGATCTTCTCGCCGTCCCAATGGACGCACAGCTCGGGCGTCAGGATCGACCAGCGCATGGACGCGAACCGGCGGGCGAAGAAAGGCGCGCCGGCGCGGACGATGTGGTGATCGGGCTCGAACCAGGCGACGAAGCGCGCGTCCCCGTCGTCGCCGGCCACTTCGCGGAAGCGGACGAACGCGTGCATCTTGTGGATGTCGCGGCGGACTTCCTTGGCCATGCGCTCCAGCCGGCGGAGCAAGGGAGCGGCGCTGTCCTCCATCGCCTTGGGCTGATCGCGCAGGCGCAGCAGCAAAGCGTAGAGCAAGGCGAAACGCTCAGGGTCCGAATGGCAGATCGCCGAGCGCGCCAGGGTGACGAATGCCTTGGGCACCGAGAAAGCGGGTGCGTCGGCGGCAGGAAGCGGCGCGGCGGCGCGGCCGCCGAACAAGTCGCCGCCGCTTGCGCCGGCACGCCAAGCGACGGCTTCGGCCGGCACACCGGCAAGCGCAAGGGCACGGGCGGCGTCGCGCCAGGCTTCAAAATCGTCCGGGGCTTCAAGCTCTACCGTGTGCATCCCACTTGCCCTAACGCGCGCGGAGGCATAGCGGCCCAGCGCTTTGGAGAAGCATGTCGATGCCGAACGCCGCCCGCATCCTGATCGGACTTGCCCTCGGGCTCGTGCTTGGAACATTGGGGGCGTGGCTCGGCTGGCCGATGGAGGGTGCGCTCGCCATTGCGGGCACCGTCGGCGGTCTGTGGCTGGACGCGTTGCGGATGACGATCGTGCCGCTGGTGGTGTCGCTGATCGTCACCGGCATTGCCGGCGCTGCCGCAACGGCGGGTGCGGGCGGCTTGACCCGGCGCGCCTTCACCCTGTTCGCAGTTTTGCTCTTCGCTTCGGCCGTGACCGCCGCCTTGCTCGGGCCGCTGCTGCTCGGCGCCTGGACGCCGCCTGCCGGCGCGGTTGAAGCTTTGCAAGCCGGACTCGGCGCCGCCGAAGCGCCGCCGGTTCCCCCGGCGGGCGAGTGGATCCGCTCGCTGATCCCCGCCAACGTCGTTTCCGCAGCAGCGGAAGGCGCGATCGTGCCGTTGACGCTGTTCGCGCTCCTGTTCGGCATTGCCGCGTCTCGCCTGCCCGAGGAGAGCCGGGCGCGGGTGCTGGACCTGTTCCAGGCGGTAGCCGACACCCTGCTGGTGATCGTCCGCTGGGTGCTGCTGCTTGCACCGTTCGGCGTCGCGGCGCTTGGCTTCGGCGTCGGCGCCAAGCTGGGGCTCGGTGCGGGGGCGGTGCTTGCCCATTATGTCGCGGTGCAGATTGCGGTGATCGCGCTGATCGGTTTGGCGATGTACGGCGTGGCGGTGGCGCTCGGCGGGGTGAAGCTCGGCGACTTCGCCCGCGCCGCCGCGCCCGCCCAGGCGGTAGCCTTCTCCACCCAAAGCTCGCTCGCCTCGATGCCGCCGATGATTGCCGGAGCGGAGAAGCTCGGGCTCAAGCCCGGCGTGCCGGCGGTGGTGCTTCCGCTTGCGGTGGCCGTGTTCCGGATCGCCGCGCCGTCTTCCATCGTCATCGTTGTGCTTGCTTTGGCGCGGATCAACGGGGTGGAGATCGGGTGGGGTTCGATGGCGCTGGTCGTGGCCATGGCGACGCTTAACACATTGGTGATCGCCGGACTGCCGAACCAGATCACCTTTTTCGCCGCCTATGCGCCCCCTGCCCTTGCCGCCGGCGTGCCGATCGAGCTGCTGCCTTTGTTCCTGGCGATCGATACCATCCCGGACATGTTCTACACGGTGGGCAACGTAACGGCGGATTTGGCGGTGACGGCGGCGGTGGGGCGGGAGGAGCAAGCCTAAGCGGCGAACAGTTCGAGCTGTTCCGTTTTGGGCTTCAGCCATTGCTGCAAATCCGCTCGGTCGGTGAGGAGGGTTGGGCGCCAGTCTTCCGCAATTAGAAAGGGGCGGATCTTGACGATGGAGACGGTGAGGCGGCCGACGTCGGCCAGCGTCAAGCGTCGCCAGCGGCGCGAGGCGATGAGCTTGTCCACCGCCTTGACGCCGAGGCCGGGCACACGGAGCAGCGACTCGCGGGGGGCGCGGTTGACGTCGACCGGGAAGTTGCCGCGGTGCTTCAATGCCCAGGCAAGCTTTGGGTCGATGTCGAGGGGGAGCATGCCGGAAGGATCGGCGGCATCGACCACATCCTGCGGCGAGAAGCCGTAGAAGCGCATCAGCCAATCCGACTGGTAGAGCCGGTGCTCGCGCATCAGCGGCGGGCGGTTGAGCGGCAGAACCGCGCTTGCGTCGGGGATCGGGGAGAAGGCCGAGTAATAGACGCGGCGGAGGCGGAAGCGGTCGTAGAGGGTGCTTGCGCGGACGACGATGTCCTTGTCGGTGGCCGCGTCGGCACCGACGATCATCTGGGTGGACTGGCCGGCGGGGGCGAAGCTTGGCGCCGACTTGAAGCGCTTCTTCGAATCCGCGCCTTCCTCGATCGCGCCCTTCATGTCGTTCATCGCACTTTCGATGCGGGTGCCGTCCTTCTCCGGGGCCAGGCGCTTGAGGCCGCCGACGGTGGGGAGCTCGACGTTGATCGATACTCGGTCGGCATAAAGGCCGGCTTGGCGGACCAGCTCGGGATCGGCATCGGGAATGGTCTTCAGGTGGATGTAGCCGCGGAACTGGTGGTCTTCGCGGAGCGAGCGCGCGACCTCCACAATCTGCTCCATCGTGTAGTTGGAGGAGGCGATGATGCCGGAGGAAAGGAACAGCCCCTCGATGTAGTTGCGGCGGTAGAAAGAAAGGGTGAGCTCGACCACTTCCTCCGGCGTGAAGCGGGCGCGGCGGACGTTGGAGCTCTTGCGGTTAATGCAATAATGGCAGTCGAAGATGCAGCTGTTGGTCAGCAATATCTTGAGCAGGGAGATGCAGCGGCCGTCCGGCGCATAGGCGTGGCAGATGCCCATGCCTTCGGTGGAGCCGATCCCCTTGCCGTCCTTGCTGTCGCGCTTGGCGGTGCCGGACGAGGCGCAGGACGCGTCATATTTGGCCGCATCGGCAAGGATTGCGAGCTTTTCGCGGGTGTCGAGCCGGGCCATGCGTTCGATATATGTTCACGGCGGCGGAACGTCTAGTAGGACTTCGCCAACGCCCTGATTTCGCGGTGCTTCTCCAGCCCGGAACGGTGCTTCGGAACCCTCAATGGTCCCAATGTTCCCGCTCGTGTCATACGCCCGCCGCCGCCTTCAACGCTTGGTGGAGCGCGGCGGTGAGGCTGCCGTCGCCGGCGAGCTTGCGGTCGCGCAGAAAGGCACGGACCGCGGCGCGCGTGGCTTCGCCGAAGAAGCCGTCGACACCCTTTGGATCGTAGCCGAGGTAGACGAGCCGCGCCTGGGCTGCGCGCGTGTCGATCTTCGGCGGGCGGACCTTGAAGGCGGCGTGGGCGGCGGCGAGCTTCGTGTCGTACCGGTTCTTTGCGTAGGCGGGGCCGTTGTAGAGGGAGGCGACGCGCGCCCAGTCACCCTTGCGGAAGGCGGCGGCGAGAGCGGGATCGGCGCGGATGAAGCGCACGCAGCCGTCGAGCTGCGCGTCTTCACCCTGTCCGAACGCGTCGATCATCGCGGCGGCGGACGCGTAGCCGAGCATGGGGGCGTTGAAGCCCATGATTTGGCCGAGGCCCCAGGAGGCGCTTTCAAGAGCGACGTCGCGGTCGAGGCGCATTGCCCGCTCGAGCCGCCGATATTCCTCCGCGCCGCCCAAGTAGCCGCCGCTGCGGCTGTTGCTGATGTCGGGGTGCGCAATGCTGAACCGGCCGGACGTGCGGCGATGGAAGATGTGGCGTTCGAACAGGATCTTGGGCCGCCGGTCGGGGAGGAAGCCGAATCCCTTGGTCTCGACGGCAAGCAGCGCCCAGAGCGCCGCGCGGCTGTTGCCGAGCCTCCGGCTTGCCGCTTCGAACCCCCCAGAAGAAATCGGAGCCCCCGCCCCCGCGAACATTTGAGCCATTCCCCGTCCCCACCAGCTTCACCTTAGATAAGGCAAAGCCGGACTGGAACAATACGTGAACATCTACTTTCTTGCGCGTGCCTCTTCGACGGCCGTGATCGCTTCTGCGACGGCTTGCTCCACGCCCACTGCGCTGGTGTCGAGCAGGTGCGCGTCGGGCGCCATGACGAGCGGCGCGGCGGCACGGCCGCTGTCGCGGGCGTCGCGCGCCTGAATATCGAGCAGGACGTCGTCATAATGAACGTTGAGGCCCATCCGGACGAGCTCGTCGAAGCGGCGGCGGGCGCGCACTTCAGGGGTCGCGGTGACGAAGAGCTTGGCGGTGGCGTGGGGGGCGATCACCGTGCCGATGTCGCGGCCGTCGAGAACGGCACCGCCCTCCTGCCCGGCGAAATCCCGCTGCCGCTCGACGAGGGCCGAGCGGACCAGCGGGTAAGCCGAGACGCGGGAGGCGATGCCGCCGACGGTTTCGCTTTTCAGCTCGGGATCGTCGAAATCCATCTGCTCGAATTCGCAGGCGCGGGCGGCGGCGAACTCGCTGTCCGGGTCGCCGCCCCAGCGCAGCAGGTTGAGCCCGACGGCGCGGTAAAGGAGGCCGGTGTCGAGGTGGGGCAAGCCGTAATGCCGGGCGAGCGCCTTGGCGATCGTGCCCTTGCCGCTCGCCGCCGGCCCATCGACCGCAATGATCATGAGGAAAGGCTTTCGAGCTGGGCTTCGAAGCCCGGGAAGCTGGTGTCGACGGGGGTCATGTCCGCCACTTCTATCGCGGCGCGGGCGTGGAGGCCAGCAACGGCGAAGCTCATCGCGATGCGGTGGTCGTGGTTGGGATCGACCCTTTCGCCGCCCGGGAGCGGATCGCCGCCGGTGCCGGTGACGGCGAGGCCGTCTTCGCTTTCCACCGCGTCGACGCCGATGGCGGCGAGCCCGGCCGCCATAGCGGCGAGCCGGTCGGATTCCTTGACGCGCAGTTCGGCGAGGCCGGAGGTGCGACTGGTGCCTTGTGCAAAGGCGGCGGCGATGAAGAAGATTGGGAACTCGTCGATCATCGAGGGGGCGAGTTCGGGCGGGATGTCGACGGCGCTCAGAGGCGAGTGGCGGGCAGTGAGGTCGGCGACCGGCTCGCCGCCTTCCTCGCGCCGGTTCGTGACGGTGAGATCGGCGCCCATCTCCTGGAGCACCTCGAACAGCCCGGCGCGCGTCGGGTTGATGCCGACGCTTTCCACCCGCACCTCGGAGCCGGGAACGACCAAAGCAGCGACGAGCAGGAAGGCGGCCTGGGACGGATCGGCCGGCACGACGATGCGCTGCGGCTTGAGCTCCGCTTCGCCGCGCAAGGAGAGCCGGCGCCCCTCCCCCGTCTCCTCGATCTGGAGATCGGCACCGGCGGCGCGAAGCATTCGCTCGCTATGATCGCGGGTCGGCACCTGCTCCAGGATGCGGGTGATGCCCGGCGTGTTGAGGGCGGCGAGGAGAAGCGCGGATTTCACCTGCGCCGACGCCACCTTCATCCGGTGGAAGAGCGGCGCGGCGGGATAGTTGCCTTGGAGGGTAAGCGGAAGGCGGCCGCCGGGGGCTGCGGTGAAGACGGCGCCGAGGCGGCTGAGCGGCGCGATGACGCGGTTCATCGGTCGGCGGGAAAGAGAGCGGTCGCCGGTGAAGGTGGCGGTGAGCGGGTGGGTGGCGAGGAGACCCATCAGGAGGCGGGCGGAGGTGCCGCTATTGCCCATGTCGAGCGCTTCTCTCGGCTGAAGAAGCGCGCCGGTGCCTACGCCGTCCACCGTCCATCGTTCGGCGCGCCGCTCGATTGTTGCGCCAAGCGCCTGGAGCGCGCGGGCGGTGGAAAGCACGTCCCCTCCCCCGGAAAGGCCGGCAATCTCGCTTCGGCCGCGGGCCAAAGCGCAGAAGATCAAGGCGCGGTGGGAGATGGACTTGTCGCCGGGGACGGCGCCGGTCCCGCGCAAGGGGCCGCGGGGGGCGAAACGGCCCGGTCTCGGCAAGGCGGCGTGCATGGGCTTGGCTTTGACAGCGGGGAACCCATGTGGCAAGGCGCAGCCGATCAGGCCCGTCCGGCACCTCGCCCGCGGCCGTTTTCATCAATCAAGATGCTGGAGTTTTCTCACCCATGGTGAAGGCTGAATGGGGCACGAAGCGTAGCTGCCCGAAGTGCGGGACCCGCTTCTACGATCTCGGCAAGGAAGATCCGGTGACCTGCATCGAATGCGGCGTTGCCTGGGATCCGGAACCCGTATTGAAATCCAAGCAGCCCCTGCCGTTCGACGCGCCCAAGAAAGAGGCCGTCGCCGACGAGAAGGAAGATGCGGATCTGGCCGCCGACGAGCTTGAGATCGACGAAGACGCCGAAGAGAATCCGGACGACGAAGTCGATCTGGGCGGCGACGACGATATCGGCGTTCCGGGCGCCGGCGACGACGACGAAGAGGTTTAAGCGGGCGAAAGCTCGTGCTTGCTAAAGGACGCCGCGTCTCTTAAAGGCGGCGTCCGCAGGCCCTTCAGGGGGCCGCACCGCGCCGCCCCCCAGGGCGGTTTCGCGAAGGGTTTGGGGCCGTAGCTCAGCTGGGAGAGCGCTGCAATGGCATTGCAGAGGTCAGGGGTTCGATCCCCCTCGGCTCCACCACCATTCCGATCGTCACCTTGACGAAAGAACGGAGCCTCGCGACCGGGCGCCAAAGAGGCCGCAGTTCCTCCTCGACCAGAACTCCTTCGTTCCCATTCGCTTACGCCACGGGCAACCGGATCGGCGGCGCGCAAACGAACGTGCAGCTTATCCGATCGCGTTCACCGGCATCGCCACTCCGTTTCTGTGCTGCGAATTTCGCGAGGCGTGATTAAACGCGGCACCGTTCCGCGAAGGCGACAACCTCTACGTCTTTGTTTTCAAAAGCGTTGACAAGCCGTGCTGGTGTAGCATATCGCTAACACAGCAGGTGACGGCGACACAACAACACGGCGTCTCCATCCTTTCTGCACATGGCTTGTGCAGACGGGCTCACCTGAACTTTGAACGACACACTTGGGGCGGAAAATTGATGAAAATGGGGCAATTTCACCTTCGCAGCTCGGCTCTGGCCATCGCGGCATTGTCGCTCGCCGCGCCCTCGGTGGCTGCGGCGCAAGCCGCTGCGCAGACCGCGCCGCAAGCGGCCGCGCCGCCCGCCGATGGCACGGCCAAGCCTGCTCCGCAGAAGGAGCAGGAGCTGGTGGTCACCGGCACCCGCTCCGAAGTGATCTCCACCCCCGATCGGACAAGCTTCAGCGTCGCCAACGATCTCCAGGTGCAGACCGGCAGTGTTGCCGACGCCCTGCGCGTCGTCCCCGGGGTTGAAGTCGATCTCCAGGGCCGGGTCAGCCTGCGCGGCGATCCGGGAGTCGAGATTCTGATCGACGGCCGCCCCTCCGGCCTGCTTCGCGGAGATTCCCGCGGCGACGTCCTCCTCTCCATGTCCGCCGGCGGGATCGAGCGCGTCGAAGTGATCACCAATCCGGGCGCGGCGCTTAGCCCCGAAGGCTCGGGCGGCGTGATCAACCTCGTCACCAAGAAGGCACGCAAGGACACGACCTCCGGCACCGTTCGCGCCACCGTCGGCCTGGAAGGCCGCGGCGCGCTCAGCCTCAGCGGCGCCCACTCTGCGGGCCCGCTTACCCTGACCGGGGACATCGGCAATCGCCGCATGACCGGCGAAGGCGACGGCGTTCAAACCCGCTCGCGCACCGATGCGAACGGCAACACCGTTACCAGCCGCCAGGACACGGAATTGGAAACGGTGAACACCGGCCGCAACGCCCGCGTCGGCATCGAATATGATCTCAACAAAAAGAACCGGCTGAGCACTGAGTTCAACTACCGCGAAGGCAGCAATTCGATCGAGCGGGCGGATGTTTTCGAAAGCTCGAACGCCGCCGGCTCCTACGACCGCGATTCCGAAATCGATCTGTCGCAGCGCGGCATCGGCGGCCGCGCGACGTGGCGCCACACCCTTCCGGGCAAGGACCACGAATTGGTTGCGGACCTGGAGGTGGAGAAGGGCCGCCTCCGCCGCGAAGTGGAAGCGGTCACCGATTTCGTCGGCAGTGCACCCGACTCGTTCGAGCGTATCCGCAACGCGGGCGACCGCAGCGAGATTACCGCGAAGCTCGATTACAAGAAGGCGGTCGGCGAAGGTTCGATCAACCTCGGCTACCAGGGCAATTTTTCGGACAGCAAGTTCGACTCCTCGGGCGATCGCGGCCCAAGCTTGGCCAATCTGTCGCCGATTCCGGGCCTCTCCAACGAGTTCGAGTACGATCAGGTAATCCACGCCGTGTTCGGCACCTATCGCTTCTCGCTCGGCGAGCTCGACACGCAGCTCGGCCTCCGGCTCGAGCAGGTGGAAACCTCGATCGACCAGATCACGGACGCGGTCAGCTTCGACCGCGACTATTTCCGCGCTTATCCAACGGTGCACCTCGGCTACAATCTGTCCAAGACCGATCAGCTTCGCGGCAGCTACAGCCGCCGCATTCAGCGG
This sequence comes from Allosphingosinicella sp., assembly GCA_036399095.1. Lineage (GTDB taxonomy): Bacteria > Pseudomonadota > Alphaproteobacteria > Sphingomonadales > Sphingomonadaceae > Allosphingosinicella. Next base: position 154,295 of record DASWNT010000005.1, on the reverse strand, counting down.
CCCAACGTGCAGGATCTCAATCCCTACACTTTCTACATCGATCCGCAGAATCTGCGCCGCGGCAACCCGAACCTGCTTCCCGAAGTCACTGATTCGTTCGAGCTCGGCTGGCAGCACCGCAAGGCCGGCACCTTTTACTCGCTGACCGGCTTCTACCGGCGCTCGAGCGGCGGCGTCACCGACATCCTAAGCGATCTCGGCGGCGGGGTCTTCCTCACCACCCGCGCCAACCTCGCCACCGCCGAGCGGGTCGGGGTGGAGGCGATCGCCAACGGCCGCTTCAGCAAGACGCTGACCTACAATGCGTCCGCCACCTTCCTGTGGAACCAGATCGATCCGCGCATCGGCAACATTTCGACGCCGCGCTCCGGCACCACCGGCACCCTGCGCACCAACTTGAGCTGGCAGCCGACGCCGAAGGACTTCTTCCAGCTCAACGCGGTTTATTCGGGCAAGCAGCTCGTGCCGCAGGGCTACCGCAAGTCTGGGCCGATCCTGAATCTCGGTTACCGCCGCAAGGTCAACGACCGGTTGAGCCTGCTCGTCACCGGCCAGAACGTGCTGGACACCGCCCGCAACGTCTCCGTGTTCGAGACCCCGACCATCCGCGACCGTTTCGTGCAGAACGGCACCGGCCGCGTGGTGCTCTTGGGTCTCACCTATAATCTCGGCGGCCAATCGAACAAAAAGCGTCTGGAGCCGGGCTTCGACTTCCAGGGCGCCGGCGAAACGCCGCAATAAAGCATGGCAGCGGGGTAAGGGCGGCGCCGGCCAGGGCCGGCCCGCGCTTACCGGTTGCTTGCGCGTTGAAGCTGCCCGGCATCGTTGTGGAGCGCCTGGCGGAAGTCCGCCGCGCGCCATTCGGATTGCGTCGCACAGACCTTTTCGCGGCGGTAGCGGAAGAAGGTCAGCTCCGTGCGGCGCAACTGGCTGCGGCAGACGATCGGCTCCTGCGTCTGAGCGGCCGGGAGGGGAGAAGAAGCGGCAATCGCAATCATCAGAAGCATCTGCGTGTCTCCGTGGGCTGCCGCCGGCTCGGAAGCGCACCGGTGGTCGGGCCTCGGTCGAGCATACAAAAAAATGGGGTGCCGAAGCACCCCATTTCTTCACCTGGGTAAACCGCCTTAGAAGTTCATGCGGGCGCCGGCATACATGTACCGGCCCTGCGCACCCACCGGGTAGAAGAACTGCGGGAAATCCGGCTTCTGGTTAAAGGCGTTGTTGACGCCGCCATAGAAGCTCATCCGGTTCGAAACGTTCACGTTCAGCTGGAAGTCGTGCGTGAAGCGGGCGCTGTAGCGCAAGAATTCCTCCGGATAGTAATCCGGCTCGGACTCTTCCAGAGCGTAGGACAGGACGCGAGTCTTGCTGAAGTAGTTCATGCCCCAGTTGAGCTGGAACTTGTCATAGGCCCAGGTCACATCCGTATTGACCTGGTGGCGGGGTGCGCCGGCCCGGTTGCGCGAATTCTCGACCGCGCCGCCGGGCGTGGCGATGAATTCAAGCTTCTCGAGGATGTTGCCCACCGCGCGCAGGTTCAGCGTACCGAAGCGGCCCAGGCTGGTGCGGTAGTTGGCGGCCAGATCCCAACCGCTGGTGCGGAATTGAGCGACGTTCTCCGGTTGGACGCGGAAGCCGTTGATGGCGCCCGGGAAGCCGGCGTTGTTGCCCGGGTTGCGGGTGATGGCTTCGCAGAAGACGTTGTCCAGCGTCGGCTGGTCGACACACAGGTTGGCGATTTCCTCGGCAGCTGCTTGCGACACAGCATTCTCGATCTTCACGTCGTAATAATCGACCGACGCGGAGAAACCGGGAAGGAAGCGCGGACGAAGCACGACACCACCGGTGATGGTCTTCGCCGTTTCCTCGCGCAGGTTCGGGTTGCCGCCGGAGGTGCCGGCGATGCTGACGCCCGTGTCACCATCGAAGTTGGCGATTTGCGCGGGGGTAAGGCCAAGGCCGGTGAGCAGGGCCTGACAATTGGCGGCGCGGAACTCCGAGCCGTCGTCCAGGCGGTCGGTTGCGCAGGGATCGTCGATGAACTCGAACGTCTGGTTCTGCGGGCCGAACAATTCACCGATGTTCGGCGCGCGCACCGCCTGCGAGTAGGTGCCGCGGAAGCGGACGTCCCGCACCGGCGCGTAAACGCCGCTGACCTGCCAGGTGGTGGTGGTGCCAACGGTGGAATAATCCGAGATACGGATGGCGCCGTTGACGCTCAGGTCGTGGAAAAACGGCCGGTCGGCCGCGATCGGAACGCGGACTTCGCCGAAGGCTTCCTTGACGCTGTACTGACCGGTTTCGGGGAACAAAGCATTGCCGAAGGTCAGGCCGGTGGTGTTGATCGGGTCCGGATTGCTCTCGCTGCGCTCCTTGCGGTATTCCGCGCCGACCGCGAAACCGATCGGGCCGCCCCACAGCGCGATGTTCTCACCGAGATCGCCGCTCAGCGACGCCGTTGCGACGTGCTGCGTGATCCGCGACTTGTCGACGGCGTCGGTGACCAGCCACTCGATCGCACCCGGCGCCTGCTGCTCGCTGAACAGGTTGAACGGGATACACCCGCTGTTCGGCCCCGGCGTGAACGACAGTTGGTCGAAATCGCCGAAGGAGAAGCCGGTGAAGAAGTTATAGTAAGGCTGGTCGCTGTTGCCGATCGGCTGGAGGTTCGAGCGGCAGGTCGGCTGGCCGGTGGCCGGATCGGTGATCACGTCGATTGCGGCGAGGAAGCGATCGTTGAAGCGCGTGTTGGTCTGACGCACCGTGGAGTCAGACTGACCGTACACGTACGACACGTCGAAGTTGATGCGGTCGGTCAGTTCCGCCGTTGCACCGATCACGCCGCGGATGGTTTCGCGCCGGTTGCGCTCGCCGCGTCCGCCGATGTCGAGGTTGTCGCGGTTGACGATGCCGATGCCGAAATTGTTCTCGATCGCATCCCGCACATTGGCTGGCAGGAACGGGTTCTCCGGCGTCACCAGAATGGTGAAATCATAGGTGGGCTGGCCGAACGAGGCGGAATCGACCCGCGCATATTTCGCCTGCGCGAAGACGTTCACCTTGTCGGTAACATCATAGTTCAAGAGCAGGTTGGCGACATACCGGTCGGACCGCGGCAGGATCTCGCCCTGGTAGGTGGAAACCGGCGTACCGCTGCACCCGGTGCAGAAGATGCTGCCGATATAGGTGCCGGGGTTAAAGACCCGGCCGTTGCCGAGGAAATCCGGATAAAGATCGAGGTCGACGTCGATGCCGCTGTTTGCCGCGGAGTCGAAGTAACGGATGTCGTTGACCGGGACGAAATCAGGAACGTTCGGATCGTCGGCGCTGCCGTCCGCATTGAAGTCGTCCGGGTTCTCCGCGAAGCCCGGCGAGTTGCGCAGGTACTTGCGCTGACTCGGGTGCAGCGGATCGTCGTGGCCATATTCCAGGGCAATCGCGATGTTGCCGCGGCCGCCGGAGAAATTCTTGCCGGCCACAAAGGACACGAACTGGTTTGCCGTATCACCCTTTTCGGAAATGCCCGCCTGAGCGCGGATGTTGACGCCTTCGAAGTCGCGCTTGGTGACGAAGTTCACGACGCCGGTCACCGCGTCGGCACCGTAAATCGCCGACGCGCCGCCCGTCAGAACGTCCACCCGGTCGATAAGGTCGATCGGGATCGTGTTGACGTCCACGGACGAGGAGCCCGGCACCGCCGACACGTGGCGGCGGCCGTCGACCAGCACCAGAGTGCGCTGCGTACCGAGGTTGCGCAGGTTAAGAAGGTTCAAACCTACGAAGCCGATGCCGGCGTTGGAACCGGATCCGGAATTCGCGTCGAACGAGCCGACCAGCGACGGAATGTCCGACAGGAAGTTCGTCAGGTTGGTGGTGCCGGCATTTTGAAGCGCGCTGCTGTCCACCGAAACGACCGGGTTGGCGAAATCGTATTGCGGCGTGCGGATGCGCGTGCCCGTCACCACAATGGCTTCCGAGCCGGCCTCATCGGCGGGAAGAGTCGCGTCGGCATCGGATTCGGGAAGCGTATCGGTGACGATATTCTCGTCGTCCTGCGGCACGGTGTTTGCCGGCTGATCCTGCACCGCAGCCCAAGCGGGCGTGGCGACGGTGAGGACGGAAAGGGAAACGGTGGCAAGAAGAACAGGTGAGAACGGGCGCAGCATCGACGATCCTTCCGAATTTATTTCGAATTATCGCCGCTTCCGCCCGGGGGCGAAAGCTGGATGTTGCGCTTTCCGAAAAGGAATTGTCCAAATGTGGCGGTTAAAGCACACCCCGTGTCTTTACGGTATAACCAGCTGGCACCGGGGCCTTGCCAGCGGCGGCGACCAGGCGAACCGCGCCATGTTGCTGCTATGAGCCTCCCGCTCTCGGCCGGTCGACGCGCGGTGCCGTGCCAGTATTCGCAACGCGGGAGGTGCCAAAGCGGAGCGCGCTGAGCTAGGCTGCGGCGATGCGCATCCTCCTCCTGCTTTCGCTCCTTGTCGCCGCCCCGCCTGCCGCCGCGCAGGAAGACGCCGCTATCCTGCTTCGCCCGGCCCGGGTGTTCGACGGCATCGATCCTCGCCCGCACGAAGGATGGTCGGTGCTGGTGCGTGGGGATCGGATCGAGGCGGCGGGCGCCAATTTGGCGGTGCCGCCGGGCGCGCGGGTGATCGAGCTTCCCGGCACGACGTTGATGCCGGGGATGATCGAAGGGCACTCCCACCTGTTCCTCCACCCTTACAACGAGACGAGTTGGGACGATCAGGTTCTGAAGGAGCCTGAGGCGCTGCGCACCGCGCGGGCGGTGAACCATGCCCGGGCCACCTTGCGCGCCGGCTTCACCACGGTGCGCGATCTTGGAACGGAGGGCGCGGGCTATGCGGACGTGGGGCTGAAGCAGGCGATCGACGGCGGGGTAGTGCCCGGCCCGCGCATGCTGATCGCCACCCGCGCTCTGGTCGCAACGGGCAGCTACGGCCCGAAAGGCACGGATGCGAGTGCGGCCGTGCTTGGCGCCGAGGAAGCGGACGGCGGCGATTTGATTACCGCGGTGCGGCGCCAGATCGGCGGCGGCGCGGACGTGGTGAAGCTCTACGGCGATTATCGCTGGCGACCCGGCGAGGAGAGCCGCCCGACCTATACGTTGGGAGAGCTTCGGGCGGTGGTGGAGGCGGCGAACTCCGCCGGACGGCAGGTGGCGATCCACGCAAGCACGCCCGAAGGGATGCGCCGCGCGGCGGAAGCGGGCGCGGCGACGATTGAGCACGGCAATGGCGGCACCCGCGAGGTATTCGCACTGATGAAGAAGAACGGGGTCGCGCTCTGCCCCACCCTTGCGGCAACCGACGCCATCTCGCGCTACCGCGGCTGGAACGGCCAGGCGCCGGAGCCGCAGGGGGTGCGGGAGAAACGGGAAAGCTTCGCGGCGGCGATAGCGGCGGGAGTCACCATCTGCATGGGCGGCGATGTCGGCGTCTACGCCCATGGCGAGAATGCGCGCGAAATGGAGTTGATGGTGGAATACGGCATGCGCCCGTCCGCCGTGCTGATCGCGGCAACCGGCGGCAATGCGCGGATCTTCGGGATCGACAGCCGCCTCGGCAGCGTGCGGCCGGGCCTGCTTGCCGATCTGGTGGCTGTGGAAGGCGACCCCACGCGCGACATCGGTGCGGTGCGGCGGGTGCGGATGGTGATGAAAGGCGGCGTGGTTGTCCGCGACTAAGCGCCAACCTTTGGCGGAAGCGGGAACCAGGTGACGAAGCGGGCGAGCAGCGCCCGGTCCCCCTCCACCTTCAGCGCGCCGTCTGCCTCCAGCGCCTCGACCGGCACCCCGCCATAGACCGCGCCTGCGATCGCGGGCGGTGGACCGGTGAGGATCAGATCGGCGCCCTCCGAGCTGCCCCTTTCCGCGACGACCTCGCCATCCCCAATGCGCAGCGAGTAATCCTCGCGGCCTAGAAGCAGGCCGATTCTTGCCTCCACGCCTTTGATGCGGGCCGGATCCGCCATTGTGCGAAAGGAGGTGAGCAGGGAGACGGCGCTGAGCGGCAGGCGCGGATCGTGACTCGGCGAGCGGGCGGCCCAGCGGCCGAGCGTCTGGAAGATCGGCTCGCTTTCATAGCCCCACGGGGTGAGCTCGTAGACCTGGGTGGAAGCAGGCGGGGCGAGTTTGCGGCGGACGAGGACGCCGGCGGCTTCGAGGCCCTCCAGCCGCTGGGTGAGGACATTAGCGCTGATCCCGGGGAGGTCGGCCTTGAGGTCGCTGAAGCGCTTTGGGCCGAGCAGGAGCTCGCGCATCACCAGCAAGGCCCAACGCTCGCCGACGAGGTCGAGCGCGTGCGCCGCCCCGCAGGCGTCGTCGTAGCTGCGCTTACCTTTGGTCTCTTTTTCTAACTTCATTGTTGTTTTTTATAACTGAGGGGCGCATCAAGGTCAAACAGCGATTCGCCGCCGAGGACCAGAACCATGCCGCACGCCATTTTCGTGAACCTGCCGGTGGCGGACCTCGCCCGCTCGGTTGCTTTCTACAAAGCGGTCGGCGCGGAGCAGAATATGCAGTTCAGCGACGACATGGCGGCGATGATGCGCTTTTCCGACGCGGTGAACGTGATGCTGCTCACCCACGAGAAATATGCGCAGTTCACGTCCAAGCCGATCGCCGATGCGCATGCGGCCAGTTCGGTGCTGCTCGCGATCCAACTCGGCAGCCGCGCGGAGGTTGAGGCGATCACGGAGCGGGCATTGGCGGCCGGCGCGATTGAGCCGAGCCCGGTGGACGAGCATGGCTGGATGTACGGCCGAAGCTTCGAGGATCCGGACGGGCACGGCTGGGGGCCCTTCTGGATGGATGCCGACGCCGCCGCACAGGCGATGGCCGCCTGCTGATCTCGCAATCAGGCTGAATATGCGGCACTCTCGCCGCAGACAATTGGGGAGCAGAGACATGCCGAACAGCGACAGCCACGGAAGCTTTATCTGGTATGAGCTGCTGACCACCGACGCCGACGCCGCGGCGGCTTTTTACGGCGAGGTGATCGGCTGGACGGCGACGCCGGCGGGCGTGCCCGGATACGACTACCGCTTCTTCCATGCCGGCGAGAAGGGCATCGGCGGGCACATGAACATACCGGAGGAAGGCGCCGAACACGGCATGCGGCCGGGCTGGTACGGCTTCATCGCCGTGGACGATGTCGACGCGGCCGTGGCGGCGATTGAGGGCGAGGGCGGCACCGTGCTGATGCCGGCGATGGACATTCCGGACGTCGGCCGGATGGCTTTGGTCACCGATCCCCAGCACGTCCCCTTCTATGTCATGCGCGGCTCCAGCGACCAGGCGAGCGACTCGTTCGGCCAGGACCAAGGCCATTGCTGCTGGAACGAACTTTCCACCGCCGACCAAGGCGCCGCCTTGTCCTTCTACACCCGCCACTTCGGCTGGGAGCAAGGCGAAAAGATGCCGATGGGCGAGGCAGGCGACTACGTCTTCCTCAACCACGGCGGCGAGATGATCGGTGCGGTGATGCCGCACGGCGATGACGGCCCGCTGCCGGCGTGGCGCTTCTACTTCGTCGTGTCCGACATCGACGCGGCCGCCGCGAAGGTGGCCAGCGCCGGCGGCATTGTGCGCCAAGGCCCGCTGCCCATCCCCGGCGGCGATTTCATGCTCGTCGGCACCGACCCGCAGGGCGCCGTGTTCGGCGCTGTCGGCCCCCGAAAACAATAAGACTGGAGTTTAACCCATGACCGAAGCCGCTGCCCTTGAACTGTCCGTTACCCGCTTCATCGATGCGCCGCCCGCGACGGTGTACCGCGTCTACACCGAGCGGCTGGAGGAATGGTGGGCCCCTGCCCCCTGGGCGACCAAGGTGATTGAAATGGACCTGCGCGCCGGCGGCCGCTTCGCGTTCGACATGAAGGGGCCGGAGGGCGAAAGCCACCCAAGCGACAGCGTCTATCTGGAAGTGGTGCCGGGCGCGCGGATCGTGAACACCAACGCCTTCACCGCCGGCTGGACCCCCAAGGGCCGCATGGAGAGCGACTGCGACTTTCCGTGCGTGACCATCGTCACCTTCGAGCCGGAAGGAAGCGGCACCCGCTACACCGCGCGCGTTCGCCACTGGACCGCCGAAGCGGTAAAGGCGCACGAAGCGATGGGGTTCGAGCCCGGCTGGAACATGGTGACGGCGCAGCTCGCCGCACTCGCGGAAGCGGAGGCGCAAGCGAAAGCCGCCTGATCGAACTCGAACAAGGAGAGACGCGATGACCTATGTCGACGGCTTCATCGTCCCGGTGCCCAAGGCGAACCGCGACGCCTATCTGCGCCAGGCGGCCAATGCGTTTCCGCTGTTCGAGGAGTTTGGGATTCTCCGCCACGTCGAGGCCTGGGCAAGCGACGTCCCGGAGGGCAAGCTTACCAGCTTTCGGAAAGCGGTGCAGGCGACGGAGGATGAGGACGTCGTTTTCTCCTGGTTCGAATACGCCTCCCGCGAGGCGCGCGACGAAGCCGGCAAAAAGATGATGAGCGACCCGCGCATGGAGGAAATGGGCAAGTCGATGCCGTTCGACGGCAAGCGCATGATCTATGGCGGCTTTGCGCCTCTGCTGGACGAAGGCTCGGCGGGCGGCGCGTTCGTGGACGGCCTCGTCCTGCCCGTGCCCCACGCCAATCGCGATGCCTATCTGGTTCTGGCACAGAAGGCCGGCGCGGATTTCAGGAAGCACGGCGCGAACCGGCTGGTGGAAGCCTGGGGCGACGATTTGCAGGAGGGAAAAGTCACCGACTTCCGCCGCGCGGTCTTGGCCGAGGAGGGCGAGAATGTCGTCTTCTCGTTCATCGAATGGCCAAACAAGGCGACGCGGGACGCGGGCTGGGGGAAGATGATGGCCGATCCGGACAATCAGCCCCCCGCCGACCCGCCGTTCGACGGCAAGCGCATGTTCTGGGGCGGCTTCGAGATCATCCTGGACAGGCGCGCGGGAGGCGCAGGCGCATGAGCGACAAGGTGAAGCTCTGCTTGTGGTTCGACGGCGATGCCGAGGAGGCCGCCCGCTTCTACGTCTCGCTCCTTCCCGACAGCCGGATCGACGCGGTCAACCGGTCTCCCGCCGACTACCCGGCAGGCAAAGCGGGCGACGTGCTCACCGTCGAATTCACCCTCGCCGGGCGCCAATATGTCGGCTTGAACGGCGGCGCCGGCTCGCCTTTCACCCAGGCCCTGTCGCTGCAGGTGGAGTGCGATGACCAGGCGGAGGTGGACCGTCTGTGGGACGCGATGGTGGCGAACGGCGGCACGCCTGTTGGGTGCAGCTGGATCACGGATCGCTGGGGCCTTTCCTGGCAGATCGCGCCGCGCAGGCTGACCGACATGATCGCCTCTCCCGATCGCGCCGCCGCCGGGCGGGCGATGCAGGCGATGATGAATATGGTGAAGATTGACATCGCCACGCTGGAAAAGGCCTTCGCCGGCGACGCCTGAGCCTTTGTGGGGGCTTTCACCGAGGGCCACGCGAGCCTAACGGCTGGGCATGCCAGACCCGCTTCCCGAGCCGATCCCGGCGGCGACTCTGATCCTGATGCGCCCTGCCCCTGCGGGGGGCGCTCCCGAGATCCTGTTCACCGAGCGCACCCAGAATATGGCCTTTGCCGCCGGCGCCTTGGTGTTTCCGGGCGGGCGGATCGAGGCCGACGACCATGCCTCCGCCGCATTGTTCGCGCCGGGGCTGGAGGACGGCGCCGCGCGCGTCGCGGCGATCCGTGAGACGATCGAGGAGACCGGCATCGCCCCTGCCCTCAGACCTGCGGCGGCCGAGCCGGGTGCGCTCCGGAAACGCCTCGCGGCAGGTGAGCCGTTTGCCGCCATCCTTTCCGATCTTGGCATCCAGCTCGATCTGGCGGCGCTCACTCCCTTTGCGCGCTGGTGCCCCAACTTCCGCGAAGCACGGCGGTTCGACACCTTCTTCTACCTTGCCGAAGCGCCGCCGGGCGCGGGCGTGACCAGCGCCGACCGGACGGAAGCAGTGAGCGCCTTCTGGGCAAGCGCGGCCGACGTGATCGCCGAGATAGAGGCCGGACGCGCCCACGCCATCTTCCCCACCCGCCGCAACCTGGAGCGGCTGGCGCTTTTCGCCTCGGTCGAGGAGGCGCGGGCCGATGCGGCGCTTCACCCGGTGCGCAAGATCACGCCCTGGGTGGAGGAGCGGGACGGCCGCCGCTTCGTGGTGATCCCCGAAGACGCCGGATATCCGGTGACGGCGGAGGCCTATGAGACGGCGCGGCGGCGCTAGCCCCGCACCCTTGCGCTGGGCGAAGCGCTTGCTGTGGCTGGCGCTGATCGGCTTCGCTGCGCTGCTGCTCTACGGCTATGCCCAAAATCACCCCGAGGACCTGCCGTGGACCGAGCTCGACCTCACCCAGCCGGTCGGCGCCTTTACCGGGCGCAAGCTGACCAGCCTTGGCGACCAAGGTGCGCAATGCCGTGCCTTGCTGAAGCAGGCAGGGGTGCGCTTCACGGCCCTCCCCGCCCGGCGCGGCGAAGGGCAATGCGGCTATGACGATGCGGTGCGGCTTGCGATCGGCGGCGCGCTGGAAATATCGTGGCGGCCTGCAGGCCTCGGCACGAGCTGCCCGGTGGCCGCGGCGCTTGCGCTTTGGGAGTGGCACGTCGTTCAGCCGGCGGCGCTTCGCCACTTCGGAAGCAAGGTCGCGGCAATCGACCATTTCGGAAGCTATAGCTGCCGCCGCATCTACGGCCGCTCCGAAGGGGCGTGGAGCGAACACAGCACCGCCAACGCGGTCGATATTGCCGGCTTCCGCCTAGCGGACGGGCGGCGAATCAGCGTGGTGGGCGATTGGGATGACGAGGGAGCAAAGGGCCGCTTCCTGCGGGCCACGCGCGACGGCGCGTGCGGCCTCTTCACCACCGTGCTTTCGCCCGATTACAACGAAGCGCACCGCGACCACTTCCACCTTGATCAGGCGGCGCGCGGCGTTGCCGGCTGGCGCGGCTGCCGATGACAAAAAGAAGGCCGCCCCGACATGTGTCGGAGCGGCCCTTTTCGCCTGCTGGCACCGCCGGTGTGGCGGGCGCGGCTTATTTCAGGTGGTTGGACAGGTGCTTGTTCATTTCGAACATCGTCACCTTGTCCTTGCCGAAGACCTTGCGGAGCGTGTCGTCGGCGAGGATTTCACGCTTGTTCTCCGGATTCTGGAGATTGTTCGAGCGGATATAATCCCACATCTTGCTGACGACCTGGCTGCGCGGAAGCGGGTCCTTGCCCGTTACAACCGCGAGTTCGTCGGAAGGCTGAACCGGGCGCTGAAGCCCGCCGCCACGACCCGATCCTTCAGTAGTGCCCTTTGCCATTCTTGCCTCCCTGTATGTTCGTGGCCTGATACACCCCAAACGCGCGGGGAGTGCAAGCGATTCTAGAGGGGAATTCGTTACACCCCCGCCCTGCACCGCTCCAGCGCGAAAACTAACCTAGGTAAGAGGACGCGCCGAACGGCACGATCTTGTTGCCGGGATCGTGGCCGATGTCGCAGCGGCCGAGATAGGGGATGCCCGACACCGTGCACCAGTGGCGCACCAAATCGGCGGCATCCACGCCAAAATCCGGATCGTTCTCAAGTATATCGGTGCAGCGGCCGAAGCGGATGCCGGCGACGCGCTGGATGGAGGGCTGGCCGGTGATATGAAACAGCGCCCGGTCGGTGCGGTAGAGATATTCGGACACGTCCTCGAGCATCAGCACGTGGCCGGAAAGATCGGGCTCAAGCGTTGTGCCGAGAAGCTGGCTGAGGACGGTGATGTTGAAGGGCGCGGCCGGAAGGCCTTCGGCGAGGCTGGTGTCGAGCGCGGCGGGGTCGCGGTTGGCAAGCCAGGAGAGGGCGCGGCGGATGGCATGGTCGCCGCCTTCGCGCTTCAGATCGCCCGGCATCGGGCCATGGAAGAGGTGGGGGAAGCCAGCCTTGTAGAGGCCGGCGAACAGGAAGCCGGCGTCGCTGTAGCCGAGATAGGCCTTTTCACGAGCGGCAGGCTCCAATGCGTCGATCGCCGCCGCCGCCATCCGGTTGGAGCCGTAGCCGCCGCGCGCGCACCAGATGGCGTTGAAGGCGGGATCGTTGGCGGCTTCGGCGAACGCGGCGGCGCGGGTGGCGTCGTCGCCGGCGAAGTGGCCGTGGCGGACGAAGCATTGGGGGCTGAAGACGATCTCAACCTGCGGGAAGGCTTCGGCGGCGATGGCCTGCACCCCTTCGGCAAGCTGTGGGTCGAGCGGTGTGCTCGGCGCCACCACTGCAATCCGCATTCTCTTTGTCCCTATCGTTTGAAAAGGCCGCCGCTCCGCAATAGGGCGGGGAAATGGCTGAGACCAAATCCTATTTCTTTTGCGGCATCGGCGGCAGCGGCATGCTGCCTTTGGCCTCCATCGTTCGCGCGCAAGGGGCGGAAGTGGCAGGCTCCGACCGGTCGCTGGACCAGGGGCGGCTCGGCGACAAGTTCGCGTTCCTGGAGCGGCAGGGCATCAGGCTGTTCCCGCAGGACGGGAGCGGGCTAACCAGCGCCGACCAGACCTTGGTGACATCGGCGGCGGTGGAGGAGACCATCCCCGACGTGCAGGCGGCTCGGCGGCTTGGCGCGCGGCACCTGACGCGGCCGCAGCTTCTTGCCCAATTGTTCAACGCCGCGGCTCTGTCGGTCGGGGTCGCGGGAACCAGCGGGAAATCGACCGTCACCGGCATGATCGGCTGGGTCCTGCACCGAGTGGGATTGGACCCGACAGTGATGAACGGCGCCGTGATGAAGAATTTCGTGACGGACGAGACGCCGTTCGCAAGCGCGCTTGCCGGGCGCGGCGGTGCGTTTGTCAGCGAAGTGGACGAAAGCGACGGATCGATCGCGCTCTACGCCCCGCGAATTGCACTGCTCAACAATGTCAGCCTCGATCATAAATCGATGGAGGAATTGCGCGACCTGTTCGGCGGGTTTCTCGGCCGAGCGGGCACGGCGATCGTCAATGCCGACGACAAGGAGGCGCGGGCCCTTGGCGGCAAAGGGGCGATCACCTTCAGCCTCTACGACGGCTCGGCTGACCTTTGCGCGGAAGACATCAGCGAAGAACCCTTCGCTATCAGCCTGACGGTGCGCGCCGGGGAGGAAGCGGTGCCGCTTCGCCTGCAAGTGCCGGGGCGGCACAATGCGTCCAATGCTTTGGCGGCTCTGGCTGCGGTGCGGGCGGCTGGGGTGCCGCTTGCCCAGGCGGCGGAGGCGCTTGGCGGCTTTACCGGGCTTCGCCGCCGCTTCGATATGGTGGGCACACGGAACGGCGTCGCGGTGATCGACGATTTTGGGCACAATCCGGACAAGATCAGCGCGACTTTGAAGACGCTGCACGGCTTTCCCGGCCGCTTGCTGCTGTTCTTCCAGCCGCACGGATACGGGCCGCTCAAGGTAATGAAGAACGAGCTGATCTCGGCCTTCGTCGATGAGATGGGCGAAGAGGACGTGCTGATCCTGCGCGATCCGGTTTACTTCGGCGGGACGGTGGAGCGCACGGTGGGCAGCGAGGACATCGTCGCCGGCGTGCAGGCGGCGGGGCGCACCGCTGAGCACTACCCGACGCGGGAGGAATGCGGGCGGCGTTTGGCCGAGCTTGCGAAGCCTGGAGACCGGATCGTTATCATGGGCGCGCGGGACGATACCTTGTCGGTCTTCGCGCGGGAGCTGCTGGAAAGCCTCTAAACGAAAACGGCGGACCCGAAGGCCCGCCGCTCTCTTCTCGACGCGGATGCGCGGTTTAGCCGGCGACCGTCATGTCGATCTTGTCGACCCATTCCGGGTAGAAGACCGGCTCCCGGTTCGACCAGCCGGGCGCGGTTGCGGCGGCTTCGCTGATCGACTGGAGAAGCGTGCGGCGCCGCTCCGGATGGAGGTGCGGCAAAGCGGCGGCGGCGCAGAAGGCGCCGGGGAGCCACGGCCGCACGGCAGCGCCGATCAGCCGCTCGTACAGAAAGCGGTAGGAGGCGAAATCGGGCAGCCGGTCCTGGCCGAGATCGAAGGCGGTAACGGTGACCAGCGGGCCGAGCAGCGGCTCCATTTCGTCCAAACCGCTGTCGTCCGGCACGTGGTTGCGGATCTGTTCGAGGCGGCGATAGATGCGCTCCTGCGCGCGGATGCTTGCGGCTTCGCCGACGTCGCGCGACCAGCGGCGGATCGCGTCCCGGCGGCCCAAGCCGACATCGAGGGAACGGCGGATGTAGCGCTGGGTTGCCGCCGGAAAGCTTCCGAATTCCTTGATCTCGACCAGCGTCAGCGCCCCATGAGCCGGCTTCGTGTGCGTCGCCATGACCTCACTCCTTTTACCCGGCGGAGATCATGCGATTCAAACGGTTACCGACCGCTTAACCAAATCCCCGCTCCCCGTTCAGAAATGAATCACCATTCACGAGTGGCGGCAACGGGAAAGTTCCCGGCCTTTATGTCAGTCGCCGGAAGTGTCGCACGCGCGCCACAGCGTCAGAGCGGGAATGGCGGAAAAGCTGGGGAATGACGGAGCCGTAATATTTTATCCACAAAAATGTCTTGAAGGGGCTTGATGAAGCGCCCGCTTGGTGCCGCGCGGAGTCGGAGTCAGTTCGCGGTTACCCGGTGCGCGAAATCGGCGACGTCATCAAGCACCGGTGCTTTGCCGCGCAGGGGCTTGGCGATGGCGGTCATGATCGCGACGTGGCCGACTCCGGGGTAGATGCGGCTTTCGGCCGAGACGCCGGCCTGGCGGAGGCGTTCGGCGAGGGCGGTGCTTTTGGCGGAACGGACCAGGGTGTCGTCGGCGCCGTGGAGGAGGAGCGCCGGTGGATCGCCGGCGCCGGCGAAGTTCAAAGGCTGAGTGGAGGGAAGATCGGGCTCCTGACCGAAAGCGTTCCGGGTTGCGGCGATGTCGAGCGGGAGGAAGTGGTAGGGGCCGGCGAGGCCGACCAGGCCCTTCACCGCCGCGCTCCCCTCGCCGAGCCAGCGGGGGTCGAGGGCGAGCATGGCGGCGTTATACGCGCCGGCGCTGTGGCCGGCGAGGACGATGCGGTTCGGGTCGCCGCCATAGCGGTCGATGTTGCCAAAAGTGCCGCGCAGGAAGGTTACCGCGGCGGCGCTGTCCTGGAGGAAGGCGGGGTAGCGGACTTCGGGGACCAAGCGGTAATCGGGTACCGCTACAAGGAAGCCGCGCGAGGCGAGCGCGCGGCCGGCGAAGGCGTAGTCGTCCTTTGAGCCAGAGTTCCATGAGCCGCCGTAGAACCAGACGATGAGCGGCAGCTTCGCGCCCGCGTCGCGCCTGCGCGGGCCGTAAATGTCGAGCTTCTGCCGGGGGTGGCTGCCGTAGGCGACGTCGCGGGCGAGCAGCACGCCGCCGCGATCCTTCGGGATGACCGTGTTGAACGCGGTCAGCGGCGAGCAGCCGCCGAGCAACAGCGGCAGAAGGGCGAACAGGCGGCGCATCGGCGGCTAGGCGCCGATCACGGACCGATGTCCGCGACGTGGGTTTTCACCCGCGGCCGAATCTGGCCGGGCAAGCCCATCGCCTGCGCGACCTTGTCGTCCCAGGCGTAGGGATCGGTTCGGAACAGCACCTTGCCGCCATCGAAATAGGCGCTGTGGTAGAGCAGCCTCACCGGGATCTTGTTGGGCAGGGAGACGGGCGTTTCCTTGCCGGTGGCGAGCGCCTTGTTGAACGCGTCGAGCTGGCCCTGATGCTCGGCGATCATGCGCGCGAAGCCGATCGCGTCCTCCACCCGGGCGCAGCCGTGGCTTGCGTGGCGGGCGGTGGAGGCGAACAGCGCCTTTGACGGCGTGTCGTGCAGGTAGATGGCGTGGTTGTTGACCATGTCGAACTTGACCAGGCCAAGCGCCGACTTCGGCCCCGGCTGCTGAACCAGGCGGCCGTTCACCGTTTTGATATTCTCCTTGGCCATATAGGCCGCGCCCTTGGGCAGGATCTCCTCGGTGGCGATCGACTCCGGCACCGTCCAGGGCGGGTTGGCGACGAGGCGGACCATTGGCGAGCCGAGTTCCGGCGTCTCCCAATCCGGCTGACCGACCACGACGCGGCGCTTGTTGGCGAGGGAGCCGTCGCGGAAGTAACTGAGCTCGGCCGCGGCGGTGTTGACGTCGATACGCGTCTGCGGCGGCGTGCGCTCAAGCCAGCGGCGGCGTTCGAGGTTCACCGCGAGGATGCGCGCGCGCTCCTTGGCGCCGGTGTTGAGCGCTTCCACCGTGGCGTTGCCGATCACGCCATCGGGCTTGATGCCGTAATCCGCCTGCACCTTTTTCACCGCTTCGGCCATTTCGGCGGTGAAGGTGTTGGACGCGGCGGCCTGCGTGGCACCCTTCGCCTTTTCGCCCCCCTTCCCTTTCGCCTCGGCAACCGGCGCCGGCTGCTGGGCGGGCGCGGCGAGATAGCCGTTGGCGCGAAGCGCCTGGGCGATCATCGGCACGCGCGGATCGCTGTCCCCCTTGCCGATCTTGTCGCCCGGCTGGATCGCCTGGCGCTGTTCGCCCGCCGCCTGCTTGGCGTAGCCGGCATAAGCCTGCTGAAGCGCCTTATATTCGGCATCCTGCGGCGCGAGGCCGGAGAGCCAGTCGCGCACGCCCCCTTGCTCCACCGCCTGGCCAAGGCCGGCCACGACATCGGCCTTGTGCATCGGCACTTCGTAGACTTCGAACAGCTTGCGCGGATCGACCATGCCGGTGGACAAAGCCTGCGCATAATCGAGTGCGGCGAGCGTCAGCCCCGCCTCCCGCTCGGCGGCCGACGCACCGGCCTGCGCGGTCTTGAGGTAGGTTTCGGGGTTGATTGCGTGGGTCTGCGCCTCGTTCAGTGCGGTTGTGAGATCGCCCGCGAGCTGATCGTTCCAAACGGCGGCCCAGCCGCGGCCTTCGTAGAAGCGCTTGACGCGCTCATCCTTTACCGCCGCCTTCAGCGCTTCGGCGGTTACCTGCTGGGGATCGACCTTGATCCCGGCGGCGGCGGCGGAAGCGTTGCCGCCTCCCCCCGAACCACCCGATTCACCGCAACCGGCAACCAACAAGGCCGCGGCCGAAACGCACACCAACAGCTTACGCATCCACACACACTCCGCTTGAACATTCACCGGGAAACGCCGGGCGGTGGAGAACCGATCCGTGACGCCGTTGCCCAAGCGAAATTAAGCCGCCGGTGCGGGCGCGTGCCGTTATGGGACAGGTGGAATCAGGGGGCGTCTCGTAGCAACATTTTTAGCTAAATAGGGTCTAGGGGGCACTCGAAGAACTGGCGGTAAGCGTAAGTGACGGTGCTGAAAATCCTGATTTCCGAAGCGGTTGAAGAGGTGCGGCGGCGCGGCGGGCGCCAGCTTGCCTGCGTCTTCATGCTGCTCGGCAGCGCGTCGTGCGTACCGGTCAACGCCACGCCTGCACCGCAGAGGAGCGAGGCGCGTGCGGTTGCGGCGCCTGCCAAGGATGTCGAAGCGCCCGATCCAAGCTTCCTCGAGACCGCGCTGGAGAAAGTCGCGCCGGATGCTGCGGTGAGCATCAACGCCGCGATCCCGATTGCGGACGTATCCAACCCGCGCGCAAGCTCGGTGGTGTTCCGTGCCGCGGGCCTGCTCGATCAGGACCGGGCGCTGCAATGCCTGGCGCAGGCGATCTATTACGAAGCGCGTTCGGAGAGCGAGGACGGCCAGCGCGCGGTTGCCCAGGTGGTGCTGAACCGGGTGCGCCACCCCTCCTGGCCGTCGAGCGTCTGCGGTGTCGTCTACCAGGGCCCGATGCGGGCGGGCGGCGGCTGCCAGTTCACCTTCACCTGCGACGGATCGCTGGGCGCACTTCCGAACGGCTTCGGCTGGGCGCGCGCCCGCCGCATCGCGTCCGAAGCACTTGCCGGCAAGGTTTACGCGCCGGTCGGCCACGCGACGCATTACCATACGCACCAGGTACTGCCCTCCTGGGCCTACCGCCTCGCCAAGGTGGCGGTGATCGGGAGCCACAATTTCTACCGAATTCCCGACCGCTGGGGCACGCCGGGTGCGTTCTCGCAAGCTTATGCGGCGCGCGAGCCTTCGCCTTCGACGGTGATTGCCGAGCGGCTGCCGATTTCGCTGGCCGCCGTTCCGCAGGTGCATGCCACCGCACCGTTCGTGCCGCCGGTGATCCTGCCGATCGAAACGCCCGCGCCCTATCAGGATAATCTACCGGCGGCGCGGCCGGTGGAGGACACTCTGCCCGTGTCCACCGTGCGCGAGGAGTTCCGCAATTCCGGGCGCTGGATCGGCGATTCGGAACAGTCGGCGGCGGGTACGCAGGTGCCGGCGGCAAAGTGATCTGAACCGATCTCACCGGCCCCGCGGCTGTGGCGGCGCGGAGAGCGCCTAGCTCGAGGTTTTCCAGGTGATGGACGTGCTCACCACGCTGCGCACCGGCTTGCCCGCGGCATCGCGTGCGGGAGTGAACTTCGCCCGCTCCATGAACACGAGGCATCCCATCGCATCAAGCGAAGCAATGCCGCTGGTTTCGTCCACCGTGCAATCCTTGAGCGCGCCCGTTTCATCCACAAGCAGAGTCATGCGGGATTTGCCGCTGGCACCTTCCGCGAGCGCCTGGGTGGGATAATCCTTATCGTCGAGATAAGCAGCCAATGGCTTAACCGAACGCGCATGCGCCGCGATGGCGGACGTTCCGGCGTCATCATCGGCGTTCCAGTACTTGCGAAGATCATCGTTGCACGTTTGCAGGGCGGTAAGAACCGCGCCGATCTGCGGAAGCGCGAATTCCTCGTTCAGGCCGGAGCCGCGCACGACCAGCTTTTCAGACGCACCAATGCCGTCCAGCGCCTCACGCTCGAGATTGATCCAGAAGATCTCCAGCTTCTTGTCTCGCGCCCCGAACGCCAGTGCTGTGGTTTTGGTGGGGGTGGCGGCGTGAGAAACGGTGACCTTGATATGGTGCGGATCGAACGTCATCCCGCGACGGATAATCATCAGCCGCACGATCTTGCCGGACGCCGACGGCCTTAGGGCGAATGTGACCGGATCCTTGTCAGTCCCGTAGGCGCGGGAGGCCACACAGTGAGTTTCTCCGTAATCGACGTTCCACTTCTTGTCCGGCTGAAGAGGAGCAGATTGCGCGGGAACGATCGCCAGCATAGCGCTCGCGGCCAGAAAGCAAGTAGAAGTGGCGTACCGGTTCACAAGACCTCCGAGGCCTTCAATTCTTCCGAAGGCTTTGAACATGTAGCACAAATTGCCCATTCCGAAGATCGGCCCGTGCGGTTTAGTCGCCGGCCGGCTGTATCGCCAGCGCCACGTCGACACCGGCGAGGCCAGGCTTTATTCCAGCTAAAGCGGGAACGTGCCTCTCGGCGCGCGGTCGAACTTCCGCCGCGCGTCAATTGCGGCTGTTGCTGAAGGCGCTGCGGTTTACCGCATCGCCAAGCGTTTTGGCGTTTTCCGCGCGGCGTTCGCGCCATTCGCGGTCGGTGAGGCAGGTTTTCACGAACTTGGTCCGCCAGCCGGTCACCGGCTCGCGCTTGCAGATCACCTTTTCCTCGGCGGGCGGGGGCGCGATGGTCAAGGTCGGCGCCTGCGCGGTCGCCTGCGCCGCAAATACACTGAACAAAATGGCAATCATGCGAAGCTCCACACCAGATCACCGCTTTCCGGCGATGGCGGGACAGTGACACAGTGTGTGCCGCGAGGCCAGTTGAATGCGCCGCCGCGCCGCGTGCGGTTGGCGGGGGCCGGCAAGCCGCTTAGAGTAGAGCCCTATGACCGCTGAAGAAGCAGAGGCCGGAGCCCGGCCGCCGGAGCTCAGCCACTTGGCCTTGTTCGGCCGCTTTCTGCGCTTCGGCTTCCTCGCCTTCGGCGGGCCGGTCGCGCAGATCGCGATGATCCGGCGGGAGCTGGTCGATGAGGAGAAGTGGATCGGGAGCGAAAGCTTCAACAAGCTGCTTGCCGTGATGCAGGTGCTTCCCGGGCCCGAGGCGCATGAGCTGTGCGTACATCTCGGCATTCGCGCCAAGGGGCGGATCGGCGGGCTGCTTGCCGGGCTCGGCTTCATGCTGCCGGGCTTCCTGCTGATGATGGCGGTGGCCTGGGCCTACACGCGGCTGCGGATCGACGGGACGGTGCTTGGCGCCTTGTTCCTGGGCGTGCAGGCAGCGGTTCTGGCGGTGATCGTGCGCGCCGTGCACCGGATCGGGGAGCATATCCTGCTCGATCCCTGGCTATGGGCGGTGGCGGTCGGATCTGCGGCGGCGTCGCTTGGCGGGGTAAGCTTCTGGATCGTGCTTCCGGCGGCGGGGGCGATTTACGCGCTGGCTTCCAGCCATCGCTACGGGCTCGCGCTGGTGGCCGTGATCGCCGCCGCTTCCCTGGCCTTCGCGCTGGGGAGTGAGGCCGCCTCTCCTAGCGCAGCGGCGCAAGCGACGCCGACTCCGGCCGCCTTGTTCTGGGCTGGGCTGAAGGGCGGCCTCCTCACCTTCGGCGGTGCCTACACGGCAATCCCGTTCGTGCGGAACGACACCGTCGGCCGGGGCTGGATGAGCGATGCGCAGTTCCTCGACGGCGTCGCCTTGTCCGGCGTGCTGCCGGCGCCACTGGTAATCTTCGCCACATTCGTCGGCTGGGTGAGCGGGGGACCGGCGGGGGCGCTGGCGATTACGGCGGGCATGTTCCTGCCCGCCTTTGCGTTCTCGATGATCCTATACGAGCGGCTGGAGGCGCTTGCCGAGCACAAGCGCCTGCAAAGGTTCCTGGGCGGGGTCGCGGCGGGCGTGGTGGGCGTCATCGCGGTGACGGTGATCGACCTGGGGCGAGCGGCGGTGGAGCGGACGCCGCTGCTGATCGTCAGCCTCGCGATCTTCGCGGTCGCGTTGGCAATTGCCTACCGGTGGAAGAGCAAGCTTGCGACGCCGGTGGTGCTTGCCGCCGGTGCGGCCGCCGGCGCCGTGCTCCTCGGCTAGGTCTTAGCGGCGGCGCTCCGCCGCGCTCTCTTCACGGGTGGCGCGAAATTCGGATCCCGCGCTCCATTCCGGCCATTCGTTGCTCCAGCCCAGGCGCCGGCCGAGCTGGTAGTAGAGCGCAACGTCCTGGGCGGCGCCGCGCAGATCGAAATCGGGGCGCCATTCGTCGCAGGTCTGGTGGTAGCAATTGGCGGTGAATTCGGTGACCCAGCGGTCGCCCGCCTCGCGGCCGCCGTTGACCAGATCGACTCCGCCGCCGAGCGCCATGATCAGGAACACCGGCACGCCGCGCTTGGCGAAGGCGAAATGGTCGGCGCGGTAGAAAAGGCCGCGTTCGGGCTTGGTGTCGGGGGTGAGGACGCGGTTCTGGGTGGCGGCTTCGCGGGCCATCATCGCCTCAAGCTCACTCTGGCCCTTGCCGATCAAAATGACGTCGCGCGCCGGCCCGTTGGGCTGGAGCGTGTCGAGGGTGAGGTTTGCGACCGCCTTTTCGAACGGAAAGACGGGATTGGCGGCATAATGCTCGGCGCCGAGCAGGCCGCGTTCCTCGGCGGTCCAGGCGGCGAAGACGAGGGTGCGGTCGGGGCGCGGGCCGGCCTTGAAGGCGCGGGCAAGCTCGAGAAGGCCGGCGATGCCGAGGGCGTCGTCGAGCGCGCCGGGGCGGACGCGCTTGCCGCGCGCGTCTGGTGCGCCGACGCCGTAGGCGTCCCAGTGGCCGGCGAACCAGATTGTCTCGTCCGGGCGCTTCGAGCCGCTGATCTTGGCGAGGACGTTGTGGCTTTCGACGCGGGTGGTCTGCACGTCGAATGCGGCGGAGAGGGTGGCGCCGAGGTCGATGGGCTTGAACGCGGCGGTGCGCGCCTGGCGCTTCACCGCCTCGAAATCCTGGCCGGCGCGGCGGAACAGGTCTTCCGTTACCGAGCGCTGAATCCAGCCTTGGAGAAGCACCGGCTGGCGGGCGCCGGCGGGAAGGACGATGTTGTAATTCTCGCCGCCCGGCGCTTCCACCGTGTTCCAGCCGTAGCCGGCGCCGGCGGTTTCGTGGACCACGAGCGCGCCGATCGCGCCGCGGCGGGCGGCTTCCTCGAACTTGTAGGTCCAGCGGCCGTAATAGGTCATCGCCTGGCCGCCGAAGGTGCCGGCAACGGGGTCTCCGGGCGGGGCTTCGAAGTCCGGATCGTTGACCAGGAAGACGGCGATCTTGCCGGTCAAGTCGACGCCCTTGAAGTCGTCCCACTGGCGTTCGGGCGCGGTGACGCCGTAGCCGACGAACACCATCGGCGCGTTGTCGATCCGGGCGCGGTCGGTTTCGCGCACGGTGCTGAGGTAGATGTCTTGGGGGACGCGCAGGGGGATCCGCTCGGCGCCGCGGCGAACCGTGACGCTGCCGCCCTTTTGGAGCTGGGTGCGGATCAGGGGGACGCGCTGGAGGTAAGTGCCATTGTCACCGGCTGGCTCGAGGCCGAGCTGGCGGAATTGTTGGGCCAGGTAAGCGACCGTCTTGGCGTCGCCGGGAGTGCCGGGCGCGCGGCCTTCGAATTCGTCGGACGCGAGCGTCTTGGTGATGATCGACAGGCGATTGGGGTCGATCGGGGCGGAGGAAAAAGGCTCGCGGGCCTGCTGGGCGCCGTTGGTGGCGCACGCGGCGGTGAGGAGGGAGAGCGCGAAGGCGGCGGCGCGGGCGATTGGGCGCATGGGCGAGGGGGTTCCTTTAGCGGCGATCCCTTCGCCTAACCCCCCTCGCTCCCTTAGGTTGCGCCTAGGCGGCGCGTGTTCAGTCGCCGCGCGCCATCTTGTCCGCGTCGCGGCGCATTTCCTTGGCGGCTTCGCGCATTTCGCGCGCGCCTTCGGCGAGGCCTTCGGCGGTTTCCAGAAGCTGCTCGTGGGTGAGCTTGCGCCCGCGGGCATGGGCCTTTGCGATTTCGGCTTCGCGGACGTTGCGGTCGCGCAGGCGCGCGGCTTGGCGGGCCATCGACTCGGCGCCATGCTCCATGCCCACCGCGCCGTGGCGAAGGCCCATGGCGCCGTCGCCTAGGCCGACCCGGACGGCGCGGTTGACCTCGCGCTCGATCTGCTTGGCGTCGATCCCTGCGACTGCGTGGGCGCGGACCACGTCGGCCGAGCGGTGCGCTTCGGCGACGGCGGCTTCCACTTCGGCGGCGATTGCGTCGGCGTCGACGAGCGGGCGCGGAGCGCGGGGCGGCTGCGGCGGGTGGGGCATGTCGGCACCGTGCGGGTGGAGGGCGGCGAGTTTCACCAGGGGCGCCGGCGGCGCCGGGGGTGCGAGCGGGGCGGCGGCGGCGTGGGGCGCGGCGGCGGCGAGAGGTGCGAGCGGGGCCGGAGCGGCTGCCGGTGCGGCGGGAGCTTCGGGCGCCTCCGGGGCGCGGGGAACGAACTCGAGCGCGGCTACGGGGGCAGCGACTGCAGCGACGGCGGCCATTGCGGTGACGCTCCAGAAAGCGCTGGAGCGGCGGCGGAAGCGCCCGTCGAGCAAAGCCTTGACGCGGCGGCTGAGGCCCGGCTCGGTGCCGGCCATGGCGTTGGCGGGCATGAAGCCGCCGCTCTGGCGGGCGAGGTCGAGCAGGGTCTGGGCGTAGCGGGCGGGCTCGACCCGCTCGGCGGCGAAACCGTCGGCGGCTTCCTCGGCCTGCTGGGCGATCTCGCGGTCGAGGCGCCAGACAAGCGGGTTGAACCAGAAGAGCGCAACGGTGAGGCGCGAGAGCATGAGGGCCGGCCAGTCGCCGCGCAGGACATGGGCGACTTCGTGGGCAAGGATCGCGTCGGCGTCTTCGGGGCGGTGGAGGGCGTCGCGGTCGAGTAGGACCACCGGGCGGAGCCAGCCCCAGCTTAAAGGCGAGGTGCCGTCGTCGCAGACCAGCAAACGGATCGGGCGGCGGCCGGTGTCCAAGCGGGCAAGCGCGTCGAGCCAGCGGGCGTCGGTGACGGGGCGCGCGTGGCGGGTCCAGCGGCGCAGGGTGACGAGGCCGGCGAGCAGGCGTCCGCCGACCATGGCAACCCCGCCGAGGTAGAGGAGCAGGAACAGGATGCCGGGATCGTTCCAGTCGCCGGACGCCTGCGCGGAGCTGGCCGAGGCGAAGCTATTCGATGCCGCGGTGTCCAGCGCCGGCAGGGCCGCCGCGGGGGCGGCGAAGGTGGCGGGATCGAGCGGGGCCGCGGCGGGCGCGGCGGTTTCGATCACCAGAGCGGGGAACAGCACGGCGATAAGCGGCAGCGACAAGAGAAGCAGCACGCCGATGCGGAGCACCGCGCCGCGATCGGCGGCGGAGCGGGAGCGGAGCAAGGTGACGACGGCCAGAGCGGCGGCGCTGATCGCGGCGGATTTCCAGGCCATTTCCAACAAGAAGCCGTAGCTCATTTCGTCCGCTCCTTTGCCTGATCGATGGCATGCTGAAGGGCATCGATTTCTTCCGGCTTCAGTTTCCGGGACAGGCCCAGAAGCGCCGTCGCGGCGCTTGCCGCCGAACCGTCGAAAAACGTCTTCACGAACTGCTGCAGCGCGCCTTCGCGAACCTTGGCCGGCTGGGGAACGCTGCGGTAGACATAGGCCTGATCCTCGACCCGGTGGGCGATCATCCCCTTGGCCTCGAGCCGCGACAGCATGGTGCGCACCGCCGAATGGCTCGGCGCATCGGTCATCGCCTGGCGGACGTCGGCCGCCGTCGCTTCGCCCGCGGCGAGGAGAATTTCGAAGATTTCGCGCTCGCGGCGCGGCAAGGACCCGATCATGCGATTCGTTTCGCCTCCAAGGCTGCTACAGAAGTAGCATGCCACAAACGTAGCAACCGATAAAGCGCTTTTTCAAAGCACATCGCCGAACATGAACCACAGCATGGCGAACCAGGCGGCAAGGGCGCAGGCGCCGATCAGCCAGGAGCCGAGTTGCGAGGTGGATGGAGCGGGATCGTCGGCCATGAAGTGCATCCTAGCCGTTCAGCCGAGCAAGCACGATTGGCTATTCACGGACCGACCTGTTACACAGCCGTCATCACCTGATTTGCCGTGCAAGCACCTTGTGACAGAGAGACCCCGCGTGCTCCCGCTTGCCAGTATAAAGGTGACGCCCATGGAACAGGCATATTGGTTGGGCCGCATCCGCTCCTCCTCTCAGATGGTGAAGCGCGCCGCGAGCTCGGAAGCCCGCATGGCGCATCTCGAGCTTACCGGCCGCTACAGCATCCAGGCGGCGGTCGCCTCGCCGCGCGCCGCGCGCAAAGCCGCTCCGGCGCGACTCTCCCTTCGTGCGCCGGGCGCCGAAACCGACGTGGACGCCGTCTTCGGGGGCGTTGCTTATTACGAGCGGCTTGAAGCCGGCGCCCGCTGGCTCGCCGGCAAAGCGGCCTCCTTTATCGAGCGCGATCAGCATCTCGGTGCAGCCAAACGCTATGCGCGCCTCAGAATCGACGCAGCCTCCAGCCGCCGGGTGTTGTTCGCATGAGCGGCGATCGTCCGGGCACCGTTGAGCGCGCCTTCGAGCTCGCCAAACTTGAAAGCCACCGCGGCCTTTCCGACATCGTCGCGACGCTGAAGCGCGAACGCCACGACGCGGTTGAAGCGCACCTCTCCGGCCCCTCCATTCGCCGCGAACTGCGCAAGGCGCTGGACGCTTCGAACTAAACGGCGCCGGTGCGGCCTTCGGCTTCGTAACCAGCAGGCGGCGCAGCTTCGGGAAAAGCCAGGTGCGTGGGGCAGCAGCGCTGCCGATGCCCCACGTTTCCTTCAGGCGGGCCTGCAACCGGCCGCGCTCTCACTCCTTGCCGGCCACCATTCGCGCGTAAACCAATTTCTTGATGGACTGCGCGACGGGCGCTTCCTTATGCGGTTTGAAGCCTGCGGCGGGATTGTCCTCGTCGATGAGTTGCGGCGGCGTGAATTCGACCAGCGACAGCTCAACCTCCTGTCCCGGCAGCAGGCTCTCAAGCGCCAACGTGTACCGGCCGGCGGAATTGATCTTCCAGCCGAAATCCTCGGCGCTCGCACTGCCGGACATGGAGACAACCTGCGCGCCCTTAACCATCAGGCGCAGGTTTTTCGCCTTCTTCGTCGGGTCAAGCAGCTGCACATGCACTGCAAGCTGACCCTTGCCATCCGGCCCAACCAATATCCCAGCCGCCGGCGCAGCAAGCGCATAGCTCAGGGCAGCCGCAGCCTCCGGCGCTTTTGCTGTCACGAACAGGCTCTCATACCGGATAGGCTCCTCACTGACGACATCTTTGGAAACCTTCCAGGTGAGGGCTTGACCATCGTCGAGGCGCTTTCCGCTGAGCAGTATTCGGGCAGGCTCGTACGGCTGCGGAGCGTCTTTGTCCTTCGGCTGCTCGTAAAACGCCTTGTAGGACGGGAATTTGAGCGAAACGCTGCGGCCGTCGGAGCTCGGCTTCACTTCGGTGGCGAGTACCTTGATCGCGTCCGTGCCGTCGGCCGTGCTGCCGCGCTTGGCGAGCACAAGTTCCGCGGTGAGATCGCGCGTGCGGGAAAGGTCGCGGCCCTGCACCAAGGTAGCGGCGGCACCGCTCTCGGCGTAGGTGATCAGCACGCGCTGATCGTGCGGGGGAAGCGCCGGCGCGATCTTGCGCAGCACTACGGGGATGTTCGCGTAGGAATATTCCCCAAAGGCCCGCACGCTTTGGAGGTCGGTCCACAAGGCGTTGGGCGCGACATCGTAGGCAAGGACCTCGCGCAGGCAATCGTTGCTTTCGCCGCCCTCTTTTTCCTCTTCATAGAGGTAGTTCAGGAAGTCGTTGTCCTCTTTCCGCGGTTCGATATCCTTGACGCGCGAACCATGCTTGAGCCGGAAGCCGAGCTTTCTCCGGGTACCGAAATCATAGGAGAGGCCAGGGCATTGGTTGTTGGGCTTGGCAGGGTCTGCGCTATGCTTGGACAAGCGAAATTTCTTATTGAAGAAATCCCAATAACTTTCGCGGTCCTGCTGGGAGACTAGCCGGAAAAGGTGGGCATATTCCAGGTACGAAAAGCGATTGTTATACTTCCGATTAAGAGCGCTTGTCATTGCGATCAGGCGGTCGGCGCCCTGCTGGTACGGCAGGGTCTTGCCGGTGAATACATCGGTGAAATTCGCCTTGGTGACGGCCGTGAGCATCCGCTCCTCGCCGTTTTCCAAAATCGCATCCTTGTCGCAGGGGCGATAGATCACGACCAGTGAAATATTATGGGTGCGCGGCAGCATGGTGTTACCCAGGCTCGGGCTTTGCGCCGCGCCGAGGCGGATGCGAACGGTATCATCCGTCAGCCGCGCGACCGTGAGTAGGCTGTTCGTGTCGCGGCCCTGGGCGCGGCGGATCGCCTCCTTGGTTTCGGAGAAATTGCCGCCGAGGCCGATATTGGCGATGGTGCCCATGAGAGCGAGGCCAAGCTGGGTTGCACTGTCGGTGGAGCGGGACGCGGCGATCCCCTCCATATTGTCCGTGACAACCATGGGCACGATGTTGACGCTGTCCCAGCGGCCGGAGCAGCGGCGGTGGGCAGATTCTGTGTCAGCCGGCTTCTCGTAGATCGTCTTGATCCGATTGTAGGCCGCCTTCCACCGGGCGTCGGCTCCCTGCGCGGGCTCTCCCGCGGGAAAGTCCCCAGCAAACCCAAGGCTCTTCCAAGCACGCCCCAGCGCAGCATTCTTTCTATCAGTAAGCTCCGTGGCTACCTTTTCCGCGCGAGCCGTGTCTTCTTGCAAGGCTGCATCATTTCCGACCCACGCCGCAGCTTTGAGCTTCTCAGCGTCGCCGGGCGCCTCTTGAGCAAGCCGCGCATGGGCCATCATGTCCTGCGGGTGGATCGTGACGTCCGTCGTGACGTCGTAGGGCAGCCCCCGCTGCGACGGCAGCACGGAGAGCTGCAAGCGCACCAGAAAGGCTTGGGCGCCGCGATAGCGCACGGCGTCGGTGACGTAGCGGTTGAGGAGGTGGACCTCTTGGAACAGCG
Organism: Allosphingosinicella sp.; assembly: GCA_036399095.1. Classification (GTDB taxonomy): domain Bacteria; phylum Pseudomonadota; class Alphaproteobacteria; order Sphingomonadales; family Sphingomonadaceae; genus Allosphingosinicella. Next base: position 126,371 of record DASWNT010000005.1, on the reverse strand, counting down.
CCATGGCCGCCAGGTGGCGCAGCATCGGATCGCGGTCGAAGGCGGAAGGGCCGGTGGTCAGTCCGCCCAAAGCATCGGCGGTGCGGCCGGCGAGTTCCGGATCGTCCAGTCCCTCGATGCTGCCGCGGCTGGTGACCTTTGTGCGCTGGCGCTCGATCGGGAAGAGGTCGTCGTTGGTGCTCCCCTTCTGAGTCTCGGTCACCGTCGTTGCCGTGGTCGGCAAGGCGAGCTTCATCGCGGCGTTGAGGATGTAGGCGAGGCGAACGTCCTCCGACTGGCTGGTCGGGATAGCCTGCGTGAGCGCCATGTCCGGCGTCATGGTAAACTTCGGCTGGAGCAGCGGCGCCGCTTCTTCCCAGGGAATGACGGAGATCGGCGCAACGGTGACGGAGCCCGCGTCGTCCGCCCATTTCACGCTTGCGCTTTTTTCCCAGCGCGGCGGCTTTGCGAAGCCGGACACGGGAACAGAAACAATCAAAGCGGCGCTGAGCAACCGCGACATTCTTCCACGATGCATGAACATTCCCCCCTGCTCATACCGACAGCCGAAGCCGTCGGTGCTTCCCCCGAAGCTGCGGCACAATAGCATGAGCGGGATCGTTGCAAAGCGTGTAATCGTTCAAGCTTGCTATTTACCGGATTACAGCACCGCCGCGTTTGTCGACTTCGAGATGAAGCAAGGTGGTTGAACAGCAGTTCGGCTAAGCCCTGTTTACCGAGGCGCAGCTTCCCGACTGCTCCATTGCGAAGATGATCAGCGCGGGAGCAATCCCCCGCCTATCACTCTACCGTAACGCTCTTCGCCAGGTTGCGGGGCTGGTCGACGTCCGTGCCTTTGCAGACGGCGACGTGGTAGGCGAGGAGCTGGACCGGGATCGCGTATGTGAGCGGCACGATCAGCGGGTGGACGGCGGGCATTTCGATGGTGGCGAGCAGGCGGTCGTCGGCCGCGGCGGCGAGGCCTTCGGCGTCGGAGATCAGCACCACCTTGCCGCCGCGGGCCTGCACTTCCTGCATGTTGGAGATGGTCTTCTCGAACAGCGGGCCTGACGGCGCGAGGACGATCACGGGAACGTGCTCGTCGATCAACGCGATGGGGCCGTGCTTCATCTCGCCGGCGGCATAGCCTTCGGCGTGGATGTAGCTGATTTCCTTGAGCTTCAGAGCGCCTTCCAGCGCCATCGGGTAATCCGGGCCGCGGCCGAGATAGAGGACGTCGCGGGCCTTGGCGATCAGCGGCGCCATTTCGCGGATGTCGTCGTCGTGCGCGAGCGCGGCGTTCATCGCTGCCGGGGCTTCGGAGAGGTGGGCGACGATTTCGCGCTCTTCCTCGGCGCTTAAGCGGCCCTTGTCGCTGGCGACCTTGGCGGCAAGCGCGGCCAAGACGGCAAGCTGGCAGGTGAAAGCCTTGGTGGAGGCGACGCCGATTTCCGGCCCCGCGCGGGTGGGGAGAAGAAGATCCGCCTCGCGCGCCATCGAGCTGGTGGGGACGTTGACCACGACGGCGATGCGCTGGCCGTGTTCGCGGGCGTGGCGAAGGGCGGCAAGCGTGTCGGCGGTTTCGCCCGATTGGGAAATGAAGAGGGCGACGCCGCCTTCTTCCAGCACCGGCTGACGGTAGCGGAATTCGGAGGCGATATCGAGTTCGACCGGTACGCGGGCGAACTGCTCCAGCCAATATTTTGCGACCATGCCGGCATAATAGCTTGTGCCGCAGGCGACGATGGTGATGCGCGGCACGTCGGCGAAGGAGAAATCCATGTCGGGCAGCGCCACCTGCTGCTCAAAGGCGCGCAGATAGGATTGCAGCGTCTGGGCGACCACCAGCGGCTGCTCGAAGATTTCCTTCTGCATGTAGTGGCGGTGATTGCCCTTCTCGATCCGGGCGGAGGACGCGCCGGAGATCACGATTTCGCGCTCCACCGGCTCGTTCAGGCGATTGAAGATCTGGGCGCCTTCGTTGCTGACCACCGCCCAATCGCCCTCGTCGAGATAGGCGATGCGCTGGGTGAGCGCGGCCAATGCAAGGGCGTCGGAGCCGAGATAGGTTTCGCCGTCGCCGTAGCCCAATGTCAGCGGCGCGCCCATGCGGGCGCCGATCAGGATGCCGGGATGGTCGCGGAACAGGATGGTGATCGCAAAGGCACCGTGAAGGAGCGGGAGGACTGCGGCGACGGCGTCCTTCGGCTGGAGGCCGCGCTTCAGCTCGCGATCGACCAGGTGGGCGACCACTTCGCTGTCCGTCTCGGACAGGAAGACGCGGTCTTCCGCCTGCATTTCTTCGCGCAGCGGGCGGAAATTCTCGATAATGCCGTTGTGGACCAGGGCGACACCGTCGACGATGTGCGGGTGGGCGTTGCCGACGGTGGGGGCGCCGTGGGTCGCCCAGCGCGTGTGGGCGATGCCGACGCTTCCGGGAAGCGGTTCGTCGGCGAGAACTCGGGCGAGATTGTCAAGCTTGCCCTCGGCGCGGCGGCGCTCGAGCTGGCCATCGACCAGGGTGCAAAGCCCGGCGGAGTCGTAGCCGCGATATTCAAGCCGCCGAAGGCCGTCCATGAGCCGCGGCGCGACTTCGTTGGCGCCGACGATTCCGATGATTCCGCACATTGCTGTCTGCATCCGCTTCGATTTGGAAGCTGCCCCTCTAGAGCGGCGGAACGCGGCGCACCAGTGGGTGCCGCACGGCCTTGGCCGCAGGCTTAACGCCTCCGATGCGGCTTAAACGGGATTAATCCGTAGCTTAGCATCTTGCCTTAACATCCGATCCGGACGTATCAATCGAAGGCAAGGGGGAATTCAGATGATTCGAGGTCTTTTCGCGCTGGCCGCCGTAAGTTTTCTCTGCACGCCTGCAATGGCGCAGAAGTCACGCGAACAGAATAATACGCTGACGCATGGCATGGCGCAGATGACGCTTCGGGTGGGCACAACGACGCAGATGGAAGTTCTCGAAGCTTTCGGTGCACCCAACATTACCACGCTCGACGGCGAAGGCCGCGAGGTTTGGGTCTACGACCGTCACGCCACCGTAAGCATGGACAAGGAATCCGGCTTTTCCATCGGGATGCTTATCGGCGCCGGCGGCGGCGGAGTAGGCGGCGGCGGTGGACTTGGCTTCGGCTCCAAGAAGTCGAAGTCGACCCAATCTTCGCGCACCATGACTTTGGTAATCAAGTTCGCGCCCGACAAGCGCGTCATCGACTTCAAGAGCCGCAGCAGCTCTTTTTAATTCAAATCGGGGGGATATTTCATGAACAAGATCATCAAATCACTGGTGCTTGGCGCCCTTGTGCTGTCGCCGGTCGCGGCCGTCGCCAAAGACAAGAAAAAGGTCACCGGGCTGGAGCTGCAGCAGGTGCAGGCGAAGGACTTCGAAACCAACAAAACGACGTCCTTTTCGGCCGTTATGTCGGTGCTCCAGGACGAGGGCTATCGCATCCACGCCGCCGACAAGGACACCGGCCTGATCACCGCAATCGCTTCCACCGAATCGAAAACGACCTGGATGCCTTTCGTCGGCTTCGGCAAAAAGAAGCGCACGCCGATCGTGTCCGCCTTCATCGAAGAGCGCGGCCCGGGCATCACCCGCGTTCGCCTGAATTTCGTGATGAGCCGCTTCAACGCCTCGCAATATGGCAGCTCCGAAGGCGAGCGGCCGATCACCGAGCCCACTGTGTACCAGCAGGCATTCGAGAAGATCGAAAAGGCCATCTTCCTGCGGATCGCAATGGACGCCAAGCCGGTCGCCCCGGCCGATGCGCAGCCGGCGGTGATTTCGGCGAGCCAGCCGGTGCCGGCCACCGGCGGCGCCACGCCGCAATAAGGGGGACAGCCCCGCGGAGGCGCGGCTTCCCTTTGAGGTAAATAACTTAAAGGGCCTCCGCTCCGCGAAGGAGCGGCGGCCCTTTTTGCGTTCGAGAAGCTAGCCGGCCTTTTTCTTGGCGCTCATCGCGGCGCGGAAACGGGCGGCCCAGCCGGGCTTGGCTTGCTGGGCGCCGCGGGCGACGGCGAGGGCGTCGGGCTCGACATTCTGAGTGATCACCGAGCCTGCCCCGACAATGGCGCCGGCGCCGATCTGGACCGGGGCGACCAATGCGGTGTTGGAGCCGATAAATGCGCCCGCGCCGATGGTTGTGCCGTATTTGAAGAAGCCGTCATAATTGCAGGTGATCGTGCCGGCGCCGACGTTAGCCCCTTCGCCGACATCCGCGTCGCCGATGTAGGAGAGGTGATTGGCCTTGGCGCCCTTGCCCAGCCGCGATTTCTTGACCTCGACGAAGTTGCCGACCTTGGCTTTCTCGCCGATCTCGGCGCCGGGGCGGAGGCGGGCGTAGGGGCCGATCTCGGCGCCCGTGGCGACGGTGGCGCCTTCCAGGTGGCTGAAGGCTCGGATGCGGACGCCTTCGCCGATGCGAACGCCGGGGCCGAAGACGACGTTGGGCTCGACCACCGTATCGCGGCCGATTTCGGTATCGTGCGCCAGCCACACCGTGTCCGGGGCGACCAATGTCACGCCGTCCGCCATGAGTTGCGCGCGGCGGCGGCGCTGCCAGAGGTCCTCAAGGACCGCGAGTTCGGCGCGGCTGTTGACGCCGGCCACTTCGTCCGGGTGCGTTTCGATAACGGCGGAGGTGCGGCCGACGGCGGCGGCGAGCATGACGATGTCGGGCAGATAATATTCGCCGGCGGCGTTGTCGTTGTCGACGCCGGACAGGAGCGGCCAAAGGTCGGTTGCGCGAGCGGCCATCAAGCCGGAATTGCAGAGGTCTACGGCGCGCTCTTCTTCGGTCGCGTCCTTGTGCTCGACCATTTTGCGGATCGTGCCGTCCGCGTCGGCGATGACCCGGCCGTAGTTCAGCGTGTCGGCGGGGCGGAAGCCGACGACGACCACCGCGGGCGCATCGGGCGCGGCGAGGCGCTCGAGCATGCGCGTCATCGTCTCCGGCCCGACGATCGGCGCGTCGCCGTAGAGGATGAGGACGTCGCCCTCGAAGCCGCTGAGCGCCGCCTCGGCCTGCTGAACGGCGTGGGCGGTGCCGAGCTGCGGGTCCTGCACGACGACGTCGCCGCCGTGGCGGGCGACCAGGGGCTCGACCTGCTCGCGGCCGGAGCCGACCACCACCACCGTCCGGGCGGCGCCGAGGCTGTCGACGGTGGAGAGGAGATGCTCCAGCATCGGGCGGCCCGCGATCGGGTGCAGCACCTTGTGGAGATCGGACTTCATCCGCGTGCCCTTGCCGGCGGCGAGGATGATTGCGGCGAACGGGCGGGGGGCGGTGTTTTCCTGGCTCACGGCCGCGCCTTTCGCACGGAAATCTTGCCAATTCCATAGCGGGGAGCCACAGGCCCGGGCCGATGAGCCCCCTTCCCTTTCGCACGGTCGCATTCGACCTGGACGGCACGCTGGCCGATACGTCGCCCGATATCGCGGCGGCGGTGAACCGGGTGCTGGGGCATTTCGGGCGGGCGGCGATCCCGGCGGAGACGATCCGCGGGCTGATCGGCGACGGCGCCAAGTCGCTGCTGCGCAAGTCTTTGGCGGCGGGCGGCGAGGCACCGGACGCTTTGGTGGACGAGGCCTATCCGCTCTACCTCGACTTCTATGCGGCCGACATTTGCCGGGGGACCAAGCCCTATCCCGGAGTAGAAGCGGCGCTGGACGCGCTGGCGGGGCAAGGGGTGGCGCTTGCGCTTTGCACCAATAAGCCGGCGCGGCTGACGGCTTTGCTTGTCGAGGCGCTGGGGTGGGAGGGGCGCTTTGCCGCCTCCCTCTCAGGAGACTCGCTGCCGACGCGCAAGCCGGACCCGGCCATGCTGCACGAGGCGATCGCGCGCGCCGGCGGCGGCCCCGCGGCGTACGTAGGCGATTCGATGGTCGATGCGGATACCGCTCGTGCGGCGGGGGTGCCGTTCATCGCTGTCAGCTTCGGCTTCACCGACCGCCCCGCCGGCACGTTCGGCGCCGACGCGGTGATCGACCGTTTCGACGCGCTCGGCGGCGCGCTTGCTCAGCTGCCCAGGAAAGCCTTCAATTCGCGCTGAAAGGCCTCGGGCGCGTCCCACATGATGAAGTGGTAGGCGTCCGGGATGTGGGTGATCTTCGCGGCGGGCGCGTTGGCGAAGGAGGCGCGGTAGAATTGCGCCATCTGCTCGTCCGTCACCGGCGCGCCCGGCGCACGAACCCAGAGCACCTGCACCGGCACCTTGATGTCCTTCAGGGCGGCGCGCTGATCGAGCAGCATGAGATCGTACATCGCCTGGGCGGAGACGGCGGCGTCGCTGTCGAGCGAGTGCTTCACGGCAAGCGGGCGCATGCTTTCGGTTTTCACCATGGACGCAATGGTCTGGTCGGTGGTCGCCTTGCGGGCGTCGCCGGTGCCGGAGCGGATGGCGGTGCGGATTTGCTCGGCGAAGGGCTTCACCGTTTCGGGCGTCGCGGCGGGGCCGCCGAAGAGCGCGGCGGCGAACGGCATCATGTCGACGACCATGATTTTCGACGCGAGGTTCGGGTGCCTTGAGGCGATCATCATCGCCCAGGAGCCGCCGAGGCTGTGGCCGACGATGGCCGGGCGATCGAGCTTGGCTTCGCGGATGTAGCGCGCGATTTCCTCACCCACCGGCGCGACCACGTCGCCCGACGCGTTGGCGCCGGCCGGACGGCCCGCGAAGCCCGCGACGTGGACGACGTGGTAGCGGTAGCCGGGCATCGCTTCGATGGTGCTGTTCCACACCTCCGGCGAAGAGCTGAGGCCGGGGATCAGGACCACGTCCGGCCCGGAGCCGCGGACGGTAACGCCGATGCGGTCGCTTTGGAAGGCGGGTGCGGCGACGGTGGAGGCGGCAACTGGCGGCGAGTCGCTCGTCGTGCAGGCGGCGGCGAAGGGGAGAAGAAGGAGTGCGGCGGCGATGGCTTTCATGATTCGGTCCTTTGTTGATGCGGGTTCGGGAAAACATGCTCCACCGTCACCCCGAAGGCGGCGGCGATTTTGTAGGCGAGATCGAGCGAGGGATCATGGCGTTCGGCTTCAATCGCATTGATCGCCTGGCGCGAGACGCCGATGGCGGCGCCGAGCTGCTCCTGGGTCCATCCCCGCTCGGCGCGCAGGACGCGCAGCCGGCTCTTCACGGGCGGCTGTCGTTGATGAAGGGCGTGACCATGCCGACCGCGCCCCAGTAAAAGGGGTAGACCAGCCACATGGGCAACGGCGGAAGGTCGAGGAACTGCTCGGCGGTACCGGCAAGGACCGCGGCCGTGATCGTCACGCCCGCCGCCGCGATCATCCTTTTGGCAGTGATGCCGCGAACATATTCATCCTGGCGGGCGACAAGGCGGTAGGCGGCGAAGAACTGGCCTGCCACCGAGAGCGCAAGCAGCGCCGCGATCGCGCACAAGGCGGCGAACGGCAGTTGTCCGTTGCTGCTGCCCCAGGACAAGAGGCCGATTGTCAGCAGGAACAGCACCCACATGAGGGTGGAGCCGATTACGTAGGGACGCGAGGAAGGCCAGCCGACATCCATGGAAAGATTCCCTGCCAAAGTGGAAGGACTACTTTACACTGTTTGAACCCGTCGTCAATGGCCGCGGCGAACCTTTGTGAGGAGGTGCCGCGCAAGCATCAGCGGCGGCATTCGGAGCCAGTGGGAGCGGACGTAGAAGCCGAGGCGGGTGGCCGCGCGGCGCTCGCGTCCCCAGCCGTCGCGGGCGAGGAGGCGGCGGACGTAGAGGGCGTCGGCGGTGCGGGCGCGGCCGGCGAGTTTCGAGTCCACGGGTGTCTCGTAGAGGCGGCGGGCGAGGCGAAGCGCGCGGGCGAGGTGCGGCGCGAGCTGGTGGCGAACGGCGCGGCGGCGGAGGCGGTCCCAGAAGCCGTCCGATGCGGCGAAGTGGCGGAGGAGGCGATCGATATCCCAGAGGTTGCGCAGGCCCCCGGCGAGGTCTCCGTCGGCGAACAGGTGGGCGACGGCGTGGAGGATCATGTCTTCCGGGCACAGGATGCGCATGCCGTTGGGAAGCGCGATGCTGTTGGCGGCCAGTGCTTCGGCGTCGGGTGTCGGGCTCGCGGTGGGCGGGAGGATCGTGTGGTGCACGTCGATCATCCGGTCGCGCTCGCGGTGGATGAGCGGCGGGAGTTCGTGCATCCATTGGCGGTAATAAAGGTGGTCGTAGGGGTCTTCCTTGACCCATTCCCAACCCGCCGCGAGCAAGGCTGCTTCGGCTTCGTCGAGCTGGGCGCGGGGCACGAGGATGTCGAGATCGCCGATCGAGCGCCCCTCCCCCGCCGGCAGTCCGGCCGCGGCGTAGGCCGTGCCCTTGAGCAGGATCAGCGGGATGTCGCCCAAGGCGCGCTGGGCCATCTCTGCTTCCCAAAGCGCCTGGGTGCGGGCGTAGGCGGCGTCGCGGCGGGCGTCTTCCAGGACGGCGTCCGCTTGCGGCGGCACGGGCGCGTCGGCGAGGCGAAAGGCGAGGCTGCCGAGCAGGCTTTCGGCACGGGCGGCGCAGAGGAGGCCGGTCCAGTCCGTCACCTCTCCGACGCGTGCGGGATCGGCGAGGAGCCGGGTGAGGAGCAGCGCCGGCTTCACCTCGCGGCGCTCCACAAGGTGTCAATGAGCGCCGCCGCTTCAGCGCCGCTTCGATAGTCGATGCCGAAGGCGGGTACCGCGGTGACCAGACCCGTGAGCGCGTCGAAGCCGCGGCCGCCGAGCGCGACGTAATTGGTTGAGGCTTGCGTCAGGCGGACGAAGGTCTCGGCCGCGCCGACTGTGCGGGTCTCGGGCTCGAAATCGCGGCCGAAGCGGGGAAACAGGATCAGGGCCGGGCGCGCCGGTTCGGCCATGCGGGCGATTGCGTCGGCCGGCGGGCGGAGGTGGCGGATCGTGCCTTTCGGCGTCCCCTTCAGCACCGGGCCGAGGCGGTCGGGCGCGGCGCCGTCGAACAGGCGCACGGACTGGTTCTTGAGGCTGATCGCGCGCGGGAAGGGGTGGATGAGGCCGGTGTCCGGGTCGAGCAGAGCGAATTCGTCGCCCATGAAGCGCCAGCCCCCCGCCCCCAGCAACGCCGCCAAGGTCGACTTGCCGGCGCCGGAATGGCCGGTGAGGAGCAGCGCGCGCCCGTCCCGCTCTACGCAGCCGGCGTGGAGGAGGAGGAAGCGCTTCTGGCCGAGCGCCATTTGGAGGTTCATGCCCATTTCGGCGGCAAGCAGCCCCTGAGCGAGCGGCAGCGGAGCGGCGTCGGGCAGGCGGTAATCGCCGTGGATTGCGACGGACGGGCGGAGGAAGCGGCGCCAGGGCTTTTCCGGCTCCAGCCGAACGGTGAAGTCAGCGACGCCCTCCGGCTTCGGATAAGGCGCGTAAAGGGCGGCGAGTTCGGCGATCGGCTTGGGCCACGCCGAGCCGATGCGGAAGCGCACTGGGCCGACGCGGAGGTTGAGCCGGTGCTTCATGCGCGGCGCACCAGTCCGGCGGTCTCAAGCTCGGCAAGCCGGGCCGACATCGCGGCGGCGGCGTCGCCCGCTTCAACCTCGAAATGCTCTGCGATGCGCTTTAGCACCTCCTCTGCCGTGCCCGGGCGATCGGCGAGCGCGGCAAGGATCTGCGGCGCGGGCGGCGCGAGCAGGTGGGTCATGCCCGAAGGCGCGTGGTAGACGGCGGTCAGGCTTTCGAGCGGGACTGCGCGCAGCTGTTCGGGCGGATCGGCGATGAAGCTGGGACCAGCCATGCCGGCCCTGCCGGATGGGTCAGCGCGGCATCTGCAAGGAGGCGTAGCAGGTGAACCCGCTCATCCCCGCCTGCAGACGGCGAATATAATTGGTATAAGCCTGCGCCGCTTCGGCATCGAGGCCGGCAGGCGTCGGGCCGCCGTTGAGCAGCGCCTTCGCCTCCTCGCCGGTGATCGGGCGCGGCGCGGGCGGGAAAGCGCCCTGCGTGCCCGCCGGAACAAGCGTACCGTCGGCGGCGATGTGGCTTCCGGCGGGTGCCTCTGGCGCGGGCACGGGGATTTCACAGTTGAGCACCGAGCCGGCGGTTTGGGCCAGCGCGGGGCGGATGGTGACCACCGTGGACGCGGCGGCGGCGCCGAGCGCGAGCACGGTCCGGCGGCTCGGCTTGGTGAAGCCCTGATCGTCTGTTTGGTCGCTTTGTTCGCTCATCGTCTGCCCGCACTTAGCCTCATGCTCTTTCATAAGGGTAAAGGCTTCTCGCGGCGAGGCGAAGCGGGATGTGCGCTGTCCCGGTGCGAGACAGGGAGAAAAATCGTTCCGGGGTCGTTTGCAGTTGGTGTCGCCGGAGTAAGGGCGGCCGCCAACCAGGAGGATGCTTCATGAAAACCCTTTTATTCGCCGCCGCCCTCGCGCTTAGCGGCGCAGCGATCGCCCAGACCGGGAACACGGTCAACGATCCCGACCAGAGCAGCGGCCCGCGCGGCGTCACCCAGCAAGGCACCGATCCCAACGGCGAAGCCTGCACTCCTCCGGGTTATAATGCCGGCACCGGCGGCTATCCGCCCTGCGGCGCGATGGCGGGCTCGGCCGATGCGGCAAGCACCGGCGGCACCACCGCCGGAAGCGGCGGCACAATGAGCGGCGGCACCCTGCCCGCCTGCACCAAAACCGTCACCGACCGCTGCACGCAGACCTACGAGCGCGGCGCCCGCCGCTAAGCGGATGCACATGGCGAGCCCGCCGCCGGCTTCGGACCGCCGGCGGGCTTTCCGCGCGCCTGCCTTTCGCCTAATCCGCTCCCCGGATCAGTTCGAGGGAGTGTGAAGCACCATGTCCATCCGTTTCGATAACCGGGTCGCGATCGTTACCGGCGCGGGCGGCGGCCTTGGCCGCGCTTATGCGCTCGATCTGGCGCGGCGCGGGGCGCGGGTGGTGGTCAACGATCTCGGCGCGGCCCGGGACGGATCGGGCAGCTCCGACGCCGCCGCAAAGGTGGTCGAGGAGATCGAAGCGGCGGGCGGGGTGGCGATTGCGAACGGCGCCAATGTCACCGATGCCGAACAGGTGGAGGCGATGGTCGCCGCCGCGCGCGAGGCCTGGGGCGGCGTCCACATCCTGATCAACAATGCCGGCATCCTGCGCGACAAAAGCTTCGCCAAGATGTCGATCGACGACTTCCGCGCCGTGGTCGAGGTCCACCTCACCGGCGCGGCGATCTGCACCAAAATGGTGTGGGAGACGATGCGGGAGCAGGCTTATGGCCGGATCCTGATGACGGCGAGCTCGACGGGATTGTACGGCAATTTCGGCCAGGCCAATTACGGCGCGGCCAAACTTGGCCTCGCCGGCTTCGCCAAGACGCTTCACCTGGAGGGCGCCAAGTACAATGTCCGCGTGAACACCATCGCGCCGACCGCAGCGACTCGGATGACCGAGGACATTTTCCCGCCGGAGATGCTGTCCTTGTTCAACCCGGAGAACGTGGTGCCGGCGGCTTTGTACCTGGTTAGCGAGGATGCGCCGTCCAACATGATCGTCGGCGCCGGCGCGGGGGTGGTGCAGGCGGCGTATGCGACGCTGACGCCGGGCTATGCGCTTCCGGAAGGGCGGCGCACAGTCGAGGAAGTGGCGGAGAATTGGGCCAAGGTAATCGACCGCACGAACGAGATCGTGCCTGGTTCGGGCGCGGAACAGGCGATGCTGATCCTTCGCACCTTGCAGGGGCAGAGCTGACACACTTGGTGTATTGATACACCAATACAGCTATGATATGCCTCCCGCACAGGGAGGAGAAACATATGTATTCGGAAACCGATATCGAGGCCGCGGTGGCCGCGGGGGCGATGACCCCCGAAGCCGCAAGCGCGCTTCGCAACTACGTCTCGTCGCAGCGCGCCGCGCCAAGCGTGGACGAGGAGCATTTCCGGCTGATCACCGGCTTCAACGACATCTTCGTCGGCATTGCCGCCGCGATCCTGTTGTTCGCGGTTGCGTGGATCGGCCAGTCCTTCGGACCCAAGATCGGCGACGACGGCCCCTCGCCTTTCGCAGGCCTGTTCGTTGCCGCGACCGCCTGGGGCCTGGCCGAATTCTTCACCAAGAAGCGCCGCATGGCGCTGCCCAGCATCATCCTGCTTCTCGCCTTCACCGCCGGCGTTGCGATGACCGCCTTCACGACCATCGTTCTCGCCGTCGGCGCGGACGTGTTCGAGGACAGCGAGCGTGCAGCAGCGTTGGCAGTCGCAGCGGCCGCGGCGATCGCTGCGGGTGCGACCTGGTTCCACTGGAGGCGCTTCCGGGTGCCGATCACCATTGCGGTCGGCGCGGCAACGCTTGTCGGGCTGGTGATGGCGCTGATCGCCTCGGCCGTCGCGGACAGCGGCGACCAGGTGATCGAGAACAGCCTGCTTGCCGCCGCTCTGGTGCTCGGCCTCGGCGTGTTCCTGTTCGCCATGCGCTGGGACGCGTCAGATCCGCGGCGCGAGACTCGCCGTTCGGACGTCGCCTTCTGGCTTCACCTGCTGTCGGCGCCGCTGATCGTTCACCCGATCTTTTCGCTGCTCGGCCTCAACGACGGCGACGCGACGATTGGCGAAGCGGTGGTTGTGCTGCTCGTCTACCTGCTGCTCGGCATCACTGCCCTTGCCGTGGACCGGCGGGCGCTGCTGGTGTCCGCACTCGCCTACGTGCTGTTCGCCTTGATCAGCCTGTTCCGGGAGTTCGGCGCGGTTGAGCTCAACATCGCGCTTGCCGCGTTCGTGATCGGCTCCACCCTGCTGCTGCTGTCGGCCTTCTGGCACAGTGTTCGCCGCTCGGTGGTTCAGCCGCTTCCGGCTGGGCTCCAGTCGCGGCTGCCGGTGCTGGATCGCCCCGGCGCGGTTCACGCCGCCGCTTAAGCCTAGGCACCGAAGCGTAGTTTCGGCCCTTCCCGCTCCGGCGGGGAGGGCCGATTTCGTTCGGGCGCCCGCTATCAAATGCAGGCCGCGCATCCTATCTGGCCTTCATGACCCCCGAAGCACCCGAGCCGAGCGCAAGCGGCGGCACGTTCCGCTGGATCATGAAGTGCGGCTGGAAGGGCCTGTGCCCGCGCTGCGGCGAGGGGCGGATGTTCGTATCCTGGCTAAAGATCGCAAAGCACTGCGAGGTGTGCGGCCTCGACTACCGCTTCGCGACTCCGGACGACGGCCCGGCATTCTTTTCGCTCTGCGTGGTAGCACTGCCGCTGATCGCCGCGGTGGTGTGGCTGGAGGTGGCGTTCGAGCCGGCCTTCTGGGTTCACCTGGTGACGTCGGTGCCGTTCATGGCGGCGGGAACCTTGATCCCGCTTCGGCCGATCAAGGGCTGGCTGGTGGCGTCGCAATTCGTCAACCGGGCGCAGGAGGCGGGGACGCAGGGCATCTGGTCCAAGCTGCACGGATCGGACGCGGGAACCAACGACTTCGATCAGTAAGCGCGGGCCGAGAGGCTAGCCGCCGGCGACGACCTTCAGCAGGCGCCGTTCGATCGGCGAGAGCAGAGGGCCGAGCTCATGGCCGCGGCGAAGCACGGTGCCGGCTTCGTTGACCAGAGCCCACATGCCCTGACGATTGCGCAGAGCGGGGCGCTTCTCGATCCGGTATTCGGGCCGTTCGGCGGAGCGGCGGAAGGCCCAGAAGGCGGCATGGTCGCGGCCGAATTCGAGGGCATAGTCCTTCCACATGCCGGCGGCGACCATTCGGCCGTAAAGATCGATGATCCGGCCAAGCTCCGCGCGGGTGAAGCCGATTTGCGGCGAGGAAGGCTTCGGGAAAGGGTGAAGCGTGCCCATCAGGCCCGGTCGCGCTCCTTGCCGTCCCGTTCCTCGAGAAGCGCGGCGAGGCGCTTGCGAAGCTGCTCCACCTCGCATTGCAGAAGTTCGAGCGTCTGCGTCTGCGGATCGAACATTTCGGAGCAGGGCGTGCCGTAGGGCAGGAAGTTCGCCGAACTGCGCTCCGCCGCCACCAGCGTGGAGCGGGCGGGGATGCCGATCATGGTTGCGCCTTCCGGCACGTCCTTGGTCACTACGGCATTGGCGCCGATCCGGGCGCGCTCGCCGACCTTGATCGGCCCGAGTACCTGCGCGCCGGAGCCGATGATCGCGCCGTTGCCGATCGTCGGGTGGCGGTTGCCCGCTTCTCCGCCGGCCGGGTTGGTGCCGCCAAGGGTGACATGCTGGTAGACGGTGACCTCGTCGCCGATCACGGCCGTCTCGCCGATGACCACGAAGCCGTGATCGATGAAGAAATGGCGGCCGATGACGGCGCCCGGGTGGATGTCGTTGCCGGTCAGGAAGCGGGCGAAATGGTTCACCAGCCGGGCGAGGAAGTAGAGTTCGCCGCGGAACAGCCAATGGGCGATACGGTGGAGACCGACGGACAATACGCCCGGATAAAAGAGGATCTCCCAGCGCGAACGCGGCGCCGGGTCGCGGGCCTTGATCGAATCCAGATACGCAACCAGCCCCGAAAACATCAGCGACCCTCAATCTCGCCCAGCGCGCCAAGATAAGGCGCGCCCAAGCGAAATGCCAGCCGCCGCCCCAGATTTCCGCTCCGCCGCTTTTCGCTTGCGCTGCGTGCCGTCGCCCAAGCAAAGGGGAAGCGATCAACGCGGGCATTCCGGGGGGCCATGTTCGACCTGTCCAGCATCGGCTTTTCCGACCTTCTGCCGTTTATTGCGATCGGCTTTGCCGCGCAGATGATCGACGGCGCGCTCGGCATGGCGTTTGGAGTGATTTCCACGACATTGCTCGTCGGCATGGGCGTGCCACCGGCAGCCGCATCGGCCGGGGTCCATACCGTGGAAAGCTTCACAACGGGGGTGTCCGGGATCAGCCACGCTATCCAGCGCAACATCGATTGGCGGCTGTTTGCGCGGATCGTGGTGCCGGGAATCATCGGCGGCGTGGCCGGCGCTTATGTGCTGACGCAGATCGACGCGGCGACGGCACGCCCGCTGGTGCTCGGCTACCTTGCGCTGATCGGGGTCTATCTGATCTGGCGCGGGGCCACCCACAAGCATGTCGAGCGGCGGCCGAAGGTGGTGGAGCCGCTTGGTCTGATCGGCGGCTTCCTTGATGCTGCGGGGGGCGGCGGATGGGGGCCGGTGGTGACGTCCAACCTGCTCGTCCAGGGCGCCAATCCGCGCAAGGTGATCGGTACGGTGAATACGGCCGAGTTCTTCGTCACCGTGACGATCTCGGCGACCTTCATCTTCGCGCTCGGTTGGGAGGCCTTCACCGTCGCCACCGTCGGCCTGCTCATCGGCGGCGTGGTGGCCGCGCCCTTGGGCGCCTTCATGGCCAAGAAAGCAGCGCCGGACTTGTTGCTCACGCTGGTCGGCATCGTCCTCACCGTCACCAGCCTCTACGGCGTGTGGCGGGCGCTGGGCTGAAGAAGTGGACCCGCTCGCCGCGTCCATGCCGCCGGAGGAGCTTCGCCAGGCTATGCGCAAGCTCGGCTACCAGACCCACGGCGACTTGGCCGAAGCGATCGGAGTGAGCCGCTCCTCCGTCAGCCTGTGGGTGCAGGGGCGCGTCGGCGTACCGCGGCCGGTGGCGATGCTGATCCGGATGATGGTTTCGGCGCAGCGGCGGCCGTATTAGGCGCTTGGCTTTCGCTCCAGAGCGCCGAGCGCAGCCGGGTCGCGGCGGTAGGGATCGTTGCCGAAGACGAGGCCGCCGCCCTTGGCCGGAAGCACCGTCAGGTAGGTGAGGTAGACCGGCACCGGCTCGGGCAGGTCCACTTCCTGCTCCGGCGCGTTGCCGCGGGGCTTCGGGGCAGCGCCGCCGAACAGCCAGGCGGCAAGGCGCGGCGCATCTTCCACCCGGACGCAGCCGGAACTGATGGCGCGTTCGGAGCGGGCGAAGAGCGGCTTGTTTGGAAAGTCATGCAGGTAGATTCCGAGCTCGTTGGGCATCATGAACTTCATCGCGCCCATCACGTTGGCGCCGCCGGGAAGCTGGCGCATGCGAAGCTTGATCTTGCCCGCCGCGGCGGCGCGCCAGTCAACCTGCGACAGCTTCATCACGAGGGGAGAGTCGCCCCAGTCGGAAAGAACCTCGATCCGCTCGGCGGCGAGAAAGCCGGTGCCTTCGCGGAGCACGCGGCGGGCCCGCTCGCGGGCGAGGTCCGGAGGGACGTTCCAATAGGGGTTGAGCGTGACGTAGCGGATCAGCCCGGCGATGGGCGGCGTCTGCATGTTGGGCTTGCCGACGATGACGCGCATTGGGCCGATCACCTTCTCGCCCTCGACCATCCACAGCCGGGCGGAGCCGGTGTCGACGATGATGTAGCGGCCGGGATGGGCCGGGATCGCCCGCGCCCGCTCAAGATTTGCCTGGACCAGCGCCTGCTGGCGAGGCGGAGCGGCGGGCTGGGTGCGGCGCCAGGTGACGGCGGCGCTGCGCAAGGCTTCGTAGAGCGGGTTGAGGCGCGCGGCCTGCCCGGTTTTGCCTTGAGCAATGGCGGTGGCGACATTGACGGGCTCGGGAGCTATGCCGTCGTCGATGTAGCGCATGCCGCGCGCGGGGCGGTGGAGGTCTTTGAGGTAGGCGGCGTAAGCGCGGGTGAGGAGGAGATCGGCGCGGGCCAGCGCAGCGCGGTCGGACGCGGCGGCGGCGATTGCGGCTTCGATCTCGGGGACGCCGTACAAGGCTGGGTCGAGCCCCTCTACGTCCGCCGTGGCGAGGCGGTGGAGGAACGCCTTCGCTTCCGGCCTCACCCCCTGCTGGGTAACCCAGAGCGGGCGGTGGCCGCGCGCGGCATAAGCCTTGGCAACTTCGGGCGACACCACCACTGGCGCCTGCGCCGCGCGCTGCGGCCGCGCCGCGGGCTCGCCCGGCGCGCGTGGGCTCTCGCTGCCGCAGCCGGAAAGCGCGGCAGAAAAAGCGGCGGCGGCCATCCCTATCCGGCGCGAGCGAATGGCGCGTTACTCCCGAACTGTTTGCTTAACCCGCTTCAACCATAGATTCGGCTGAGAACCCAAGCGGTAAGCACCACCGCGATGACCGATAATGGGGCACCGACCTTTGGGTAGTCCATGAAGCGGTAATTGCCTGGCCGCATGACGAGCAGATTGTTCTGGTGGCCAATGGGGGTAAGGAAATCGCAGGACGAGCCGATCAGCACGGCCAGCAGCGCCGCATCCGGATTGATGCCGAGATTGGCGGCGGCGCCGACGGCGACCTGCGCCATCACAAGGGCGGTTGCGACATTGTTGAGAAACACGGTGAGGATCATGGTCAGTCCGACCACCACCGCAAGCATCACGAACAAGGGCGCGCCGCCCACCGCCCAGCCGATGGCGGCGGCGATTGCGTCGCTTCCGCCCGCTTCGTCGAAGGCGCGGCCGATGGGGATCATGGCGGCGAGGAGAACGATGACAGGCAGGTCGACCGATCGATAGGCTTCGTCGGCGGGCAGCAGGCGAAGCAGGCAGATGGCGAGCGCCGCGCCGATAAAGGTGGCAGTGGGCGAGATGCCGAAGACGGCGGAGAGCAGAACAGCCGCCGCGTAGATGGCGATCACCAGCACCGCCGGCCGCCCGGCCTTCACCGGTGCCGCCTGCCGCCCGATTTCCAGAAGCCGCGCGCGGCGAACCAGGTGGGCAATCGCTTCGGGAGCGCCGCGCAGAAAGAGCTGGTCGCCGGCTTCGACCTTGTTGCTCCCGATCGGGCGGCGAAGGCGGGCGGCGCGGGGGCCGGCGGCGACCAGCTCCACCTCGCCCTGGGTGATCGCCTCGAGCGCGCCATAGCCCTGGCCGATCAGCGAGGAGCCGTGGATCACCGAGACGTGGGCGGTAACCCGGTCCGGCAGGTGGTGCTCCGGCGCGTCGGGAATCAGGCGCGCTTTCTCGGCGACGTCCCAAGGATGGTCACGGCTCATCACCAGCACGCGGTCGTCATGACGAAGCCGCGCCTCGGGCTCCAACCGCGCCCGCTCCCCGTCGCGAAGCACCGCCAGCAGCGACGCACCGCTCTCGCGCAAGGAGCGGCGCACGCTTGCAACGGTGATATGGCCTTGAAAGGCGCCCATCGGCATGCCGAGTTCGAAGGTGAGCACGCGCCGTGCCGCGTTGGGGTCCTCGCCGCCGCCGCGCTTGGGTGCGATGCGCCAGCCGAAGATCATCAGGTAGAGGAGCCCTGCCCCGGCCACCGCGGCCGCGACCGGCGTCATGTCGAACATGCCGAACGGCTCGCCGACCGTGTCTTCTCGGACGGAGGAGATGATCAGGTTGGCGGGCGTGCCGATCAACGTCGTCATGCCGCCGAGGATGGTCGCAAAGGCGAGCGGCATCAGCACCGCGCCGGGCGGCAATTTGTGGTCGCGGGCGATGGTGAGCGCGATGGGCATGGTTATCGCGAGCGCCGCGATATTGTTCATGAAGGCGGAGAGGATCGCCCCCATCAGCAACACGCCGCCGATGCGCACGGAGGGGAAGCGGACGTTGGGGATCAGAAAGGCGGTCATTGCCTGGGCGCCGCCGGTATATTCCACCGCCCGCCCGACAACGAGCACCGCCGCGACGATCAGCACGGCCGGCGAGCCGAAGCCGGCGAGCGCGCCTTCCAAGGTGACGAGGCCGCTCATCCAGCCGAGCAGAAGCACGATGAGCGCCACGGCGTCCGGCCGGATGCGGTCGCTCACGAACAAGCCGAGGGCGAGAAGCATGATCGCCGTGCTGAGGACGCCGTCGCTCATGCGGCTCCTCTAGCGGACCGGGAGCGACGTGTCTGCCTCAAGCCGGCGCCACGTTTGTCGCTAAGCCGCTTCAGTGGCTTCCACGGCTTCCGAGGCCTGCAGCCAGCGGGCTTCGGCGGCTTCGATCTTGGCGGCGACTTCGGCGCGGCGTTTCATCAGCTCGGTCATGGTGAGGTTGGCCAGCGGCGCTTCGGCGGCCGAGGGGTCGAACATGGCGTGCTCGATGGCGTTGCGCTGGGCGCTGAGCTTGGCGAGTTCGCTTTCGGCGGCCTTTGCTTCGTTCCTGAGCGCCTTGCTCTTTTCGCGGGCGGCGGCGGCGGCGCGGCGTTCGTCCTTGCGGTTGGCCTTGGGCTCGGACTTGGCGGCGCCATTGTCCTTCTGGAGGATGAGCTTGGTGTAATCGTCCAAGCTTCCGTCGAAATCCTGGGCAGTGCCGTCGTGGACGAGGACCAGGCGGTCGGCGGTGAGCTCGAGCATGTGGCGGTCGTGGCTGACCACCACCACCGCGCCGGTATAATCGTTGAGCGCCTGGACGAGCGCTTCGCGGGCATCGACATCCAAGTGGTTGGTCGGTTCGTCGAGGATCAGGAGGTGCGGCGCGTCTCGGGTGATCAGCGCAAGCGCAAGCCGCGCCCGCTCGCCGCCCGAAAGCTTGCGGACCTCGGTGGTCGCTTTCTCCCCGGAGAAGCCGAAGCGGCCAAGCTGGGCACGGACGGCGGACGGGGTGGCGCCCTTCATCTGGCGGGACATGTGCTCCAAAGGCGTGTCGGCGCCGTCAAGCTCCTCCACCTGATACTGGGTGAAGTAGCCGACCTTCATCTTGCCGCTGGCGTTGATCTCCCCCTCCATCGGCGCGAGTTGCGCCGCGAGCAGGCGGGCAAGCGTGGTCTTGCCGTTGCCGTTGCGGCCGAGGAGGGCGACGCGATCGTTGGGATCGAGGCGGAAGTTAAGGCGCGTCAGCACAGGAGTGTCGCCATAACCGACCGCTGCCATGTCGAGCGTGACCAAAGGCGGGCGAAGCTCGGACGGATTCGGAAAGCCGAAGGAGAGCGTCGGATCGTTCGCTAACTCGGCGATCGGCTGCATGCGGGCAAGCGCCTTTACGCGGCTCTGCGCCTGCTTTGCGGTAGAGGCGCGGGCGGAGTTGCGGGCGATGAAGTCCTTGAGCTTTTCCTGCTGCGCCTGCTGGTTCGCGCGGGCGGCGGCGAGCTGGGCCTGGCGCTCGGCGCGCTGGCGTTCGAACGCATCGTAGCCGCCGGGGTAGAGCGTCAGCTTGCCGCGCTCCAAGTGGAGGATGTGATCGACGACATTGTTGAGGAAGTCGCGTTCGTGGCTGACGATCAGGATGGTCGCCCGGTAGCTTTGCAGGAAGTCCTCGAGCCACAGCACCGCTTCAAGATCCAAGTGGTTCGAAGGCTCGTCGAGCAGCAGCAGATCGGGCTCGGAGAACAGCAAGGCGGCAAGCGCGACCCGCATCTTCCAGCCGCCGGAGAAGCTGTCGAGCGGCTGGTGCTGCGCTTCTTCATCGAAGCCAAGGCCCACCAGGATGCGCGCAGCGCGAGACGGGGCGGCGTGAGCGTCGATGGCGTTCAAGCGCTCGTGGATCTCCCCGAGGCGGCCGAGATCCTGGACCGTTTCGGCCTCCTCAAGCAAGGCGGCACGCTCGGTGTCGGCGGCGAGCACGGTTTCGAACGGCGTCGCCTGGCCGGCGGGCGCTTCCTGGGCGATGTAGCCGAGCTTTGCCCCGCGCGGCATTTCGGCGGCGCCTTCGTCCGGGTCGAGCAAACCAGCGACCACGCGGACGAGCGTCGACTTGCCGGCGCCGTTGCGGCCGATCAGCCCGACGCGGCTGCGCGGCGGAAGCGCCGCGGTTGCGCGGTCAAGGATCGTACGCCCGCCAAGGCGCACCGTGATTCCGTTCAGATTAAGCATGGCCGCGCGCCTAGCACGGGTGGCGGCTCAGCCCAAGGCCTCAGAGCGCCGCGTGCACCGTCCCTGGCGACTTGATGACGGCGTGACTTTCGCTGCAGCTTATCTGCCCGTATCACCCCGTAGAGCGCTTAACCTTCTCGTAAATGATACGGGTGCTACCGACCGAGTTTGCGGCTTTCGCGACACGAGCATCTTCATCATAGCGTACCAAGAGACGACGGTTCGACAGCCATTTGACCTCAGCCCAAGGTCCGCGCCAATCCGCGGTTGCCGGTCCATCCGCTACGAAGATCGTGCCAGGTCCTTGGGGATCCTCTCCCACCTCCACAATGGAGATTTGCGAGGTGAACCCGGTCGTGGCGCCGCACGACCGGTCGAAGAGGACTGCGTCTTCCGCCCCGGAGGGAGCAGAGACCCTGCCACGTATCGTGTTCTCGCAATCTCCCGCCATCTCTAGGCATCCGGCAAGAAGGAGAACAAGGATTACGCTGCGGACCACACTAGCGGTGTAACCGTTCCACTCCCATCGTCAACGGCAGTGGCAGTTCGGTAGTTCACCTAGCGGCGCTGTCCGAAGCGAGGAGATGCTCACCGCGCTCTGCTTACCTTTGTTAAGGTGAGCCGCAACGCAGCCCCCCATTTACAAAGTCGCGTGCACCGTGGCGATCGCCTTCACAATCGCGCCGACGCGGGCGGCGGCCTGGATGGTCTCGGCCTTGACGCCGTGCTGCTGAAGCACGCGCTCGTGGCTGTCGATGCACATGCCGCAGCCGTTCATCGCCGAGACGGCGAGGCTGAACAGCTCGAAATCGTCTTTCTCGATGCCGTGGGTGGCGATCGCGTTCATCCGCAGCTTGGCGGGAAGCGTGCCATATTCCGGGTTCGAGGCGAGGTGGACGAAGCGGTAGTAGACGTTGTTCATCGCCATCAGGGCCGCGGCGGAGCGGGCGGCGTTGGCGACTTCGGGGCTCAGCTTGCCTTCAACCTCGGCTTCGGCGGCGGCGACCACGGGGCGGTAGCCGGTGCCGTGGGCGCAGGCGAGGAGCAGGCCGTATTTGCGCTGGTCGCCAAGCGTCTGATCGTTGAGCAGGGACGACATGTTGAGGCGCAGGTCCTTCGCATAGTCTGGAAGGGTGTCGGCGAATTCCTTGAGGGACATGGATAACTCCTTGAGCGGATAGAAAAGGGGCGCGGAAACCTAAGCTCCCGCGCCCCCTGGATTGCGGGCCGTCGCGGCAAAGCCGCGCCGTCGGACGGGTTCGGCCTCGGCCGCCCCGCCGTCCGGGCTAAAGCGAGTCGGTGGCGAGCAGGCTCGCCACACGCCGCTTTACGCCGCCGGGCGCAGGGGCTCCTGGCCTTCCTGCCAGTTGCAGGGGCAGAGCTCGTCGGTCTGCAGCGCGTCGAGGATGCGCAAGGTTTCCTGCGGGTTGCGGCCGACGTTGAGGCCGTTCACCGTGACGTGCTGGATGACGTTGTCCGGATCGACAATGAAGGTCGCGCGGAAGGCGACGCCGGCGTCCTGGGCAATGATGCCGAGGGCGGAGGCGAGCTCCTTCTTGTTGTCCGCGATCCAGGGGAAATCGGCGGCGGCAAGCCGCTCGTCCGACTTGCGCCAGGCGTGGTGGACGAAATCGGTGTCGGTGGAGGCGCCGATCAGGAGGGCATCGCGGTCGGCGAATTCCTGGGCGAGTTCGCCGTAGCCGATGATCTCGGTCGGGCAGACGAAGGTGAAGTCCTTCGGCCAGTAGAAGAGCACCTTCCACTTGCCGCCCGTTTCGGAGAGGTTGATCGTCTCGCCCGCGGGCAGGGCGCCGCCCTGCTGGACGGGGACGGTGAGACCGGGGAACGTATCGCCGACGGTGAGCATGAAGAGAGCCTCCTGTTGGGTTGCGAAGTGGTCAAAAGTGCCGCGCTGCGTCACTTGGATGGAGCCGATATAGGGGGTGGCGGTGATTGGGCAAGGTGATTAAGTCGCTCGCATTGATCGACTGAGGCGATTAGACGATGAACGCATACCTGCCGACGCTCAAGCAGCTGCAGTACCTGGCGGCGCTCAACGACCATGGCCATTTCGGGCGGGCGGCCGAGGCGTGTTTCGTGACGCAGTCGACGCTGTCGGCGGGCCTTCGCGAGCTGGAGACGCTGCTCGGCGTCAGCCTGGTGGAGCGGACGCGGCGGGTCGTCAGGTTCACGCCCTTGGGCGAGCGGATCGCGGCCAAGGCGCGGCGGGTGCTTCGGGAAGCGGACGAGCTTGCGGACCTGGCGCGGGCGGCGGGCAAGCCGCTGAGCGGCGAGCTCAGGATGGGGGTGATCCCGACCATTGCGCCGTTTCTGCTGCCGCGGTTGTTACCGGGGCTCAGGGCCGCGTGGCCGGACCTCAAGCTCTTCCTGCGCGAGGAGACCAGCGGGGCGGCGTGCGAAGGGCTGCACCGCGGCCTGCTCGACTGCGTGCTGCTCGCCCTCCCCTTCGGCTGCGGCGAGGTGGAGACGGAGACGCTGTTCGACGACGCCTTGTGGGTCGCCTTTCCGCCCGGCGAGGAGGGGAACGGCAAGGCGGCCGCGGCGCGGGCGATTACGCCGGGGGAAATCGACCAGGACCGGCTGCTTCTGCTGGAGGACGGCCATTGCCTGCGCGACCACGCGCTTGCCGCCTGCAACCGGCCCGAGCTTCGCGCCGAAGCAACGATGCTGGGCACCAGCCTGCATACGATGGTGCAGATGGTCGGCAATGGCCTGGGCGTGACCATGGTCCCGCAAATGGCGCTGGACGCGGGCATATTGGAAGGCACCGGAGTAACGGCAAGGCCGCTGAAGGCGGAACATGCCTACCGGCGCATCGCCCTGATCTGGCGCCGGAATAGCCCACGCGAAAAGGATTTCCGGCTTCTCGCGGCCGCATTGCGGGAGAGTTCGCCTGAAAAGCATCGCCCGACACACGATCAAGATCATTAGCGGAAACAGTTTGACTGGATGAATAAACGCCTTCAGCTTGCGTGTGGGACGTTATTCGAATCCCTTCTGCTCCTTCTTGAAAGAAGCAGAGGATTCTCATCCGGGGGCTGACAGGTGTTTGTTTCAGTAGAACCGGCGTGCGATAGATCGCGCGCCCAGCGGTCTCGCGCTCTGCGGACAAGCGCCGTTATTCTGCTCGTCATGGCTTCACTGCTGACGCAGCCTGCGGCGGCACAGTTCCCGCGCGATCTTGCCGATGTGATGAAGAATCCCGACCGCCAGGACGGCAATGACGTTGACCTGGTGTCCGGATCCGTAAATTTCGGGATACAGCTGTTCGACGCATCAAAGCGCGGCAGCCGCCTTTCACTGCGGTTCGATGACACCTATCCGCAGCATCCTACCTCTCAAGTGCCAACCGGCCTCAACATCCCCGCCTACATCGGTTTCGCCGGAAGCAACGAAGTCGTACATCTCCCGGACCGGACGGTGAAATTCGGTTGCTACACTACGTCAAGCTGCTCGGGAGACACGCTTACCATGGTCCCTTACGGGGGCCATTCCGTTTACCATTTCGTCGGCAGAGACGGGACAACCATGACGGCCGAACCTGGCCTGGAGGTCACGTACCCGGATGGCGAAAGAATCAACCATATCTACCATGGCGTGTATAACGGCAGCATAACCGGCAGCAGACTGAAATATGTTCGAAGCAATCGCGGCTTCGGCTACCAGCTTAGCTATGCCGCGGACAGCGGGCCGCAAGCATACAAGCTGACCAAGGTTACATTCGTCAACGAATCGGCGGTATATTGTTCCTGGAGCACGCCCGTCGACTGCCCCGCCTTGGCGGGCGCGCCGGTTCTCCTGACGATCGGAACCACCGGCTCCCTGACGGATGCAAGCGGGCGCGTCGTCAACCGGCAGTTCGGCGGCACGTCGGTGACCGATCTCACCCAAGTGTCGGTAGCGGGCGTTCCGGAACTCACCCGCACGATGAATTACATCCACGACGCCAACGCGGACTGGGGCGAGATCGCGTACATCTCGCGAGTGACGCGAGGATCGCGCGTTTGGGAATATACCTTTTCCCCTCCGCTGACCTGGTTCGGCGGTTGGTCCACGGCGAGCGCGATGAGCGTTCGAGGCCCCGGCGGAAAGACCATCCTCTACGAAGGCGATACCGAATCCACGCCAAGGCTGACCCGGATCGAGGACGAACTGCAGCGCGTGACGCAATTCGAATATGACGGCGAGTTCCGCGTCAAAGCCATAATCTTCCCCGAGCTTAACCGGACCGAAGCGGCTTACGACAACCGCGGAAACGTGATCTCCGTGACCCGCCATCCGAAGCCGGGCAGCGGCCTTGCCCCCGTTGTAAGCACAGCTTCGTTTCCCGCCTCCTGCGGGGCGCCAAAGACGTGCAACAAGCCCGATTACGTCATCGACGCCCGGGGCAATCGCACGGACTACACCTACGACCCTCAACATGGTGGAGTGCTTACGGAGACGGGGCCGGCGGTAAACGGTGTCCGCCCCCAGACGCGGTTCAGTTATGCGCAGAAGTTCGCCTACGTCCGCAACAGCAGCGGCGCGCTGGTTGCCGCGCCAACCCCCGTCTGGGTGCTGACCCAGATATCGACCTGCAAAACGCAGCCGAGCTGCCAGGGGACACCCGACGAGGTTCGCACGCAGTTCGAATATGGCGCGCCGGGAACGGCCGATACCCTGTTGGTTCGCGGAACGGTGGTCGATGCCGGCGGGCTGAGCCTGCGCACCTGCTACACGTACGACCTGTACGGCAACAAAGTCAGCGAAACGTCGCCGCGCGCCGGGCTGGCGAGCTGCCAATGAGGGGTTGGAAGATGGTCAGGCGCATCGCTCCTGCCGGGCTTGCCTTGTGCACGCTCTGTTTTGCCGGCCAGGCGGCGTCGCAAACGGCGCCTGCACCATTCACCACCGGGTTCAGATACGATCCGGCGGGGCGCCTGCTTGGCACGATCAGCCCCGACCCGGACGGCTCCGGCCCGCTGGGTTTCGGTGCCGTGCGGAACAGCTACGATGCAGCGGGACGCTTGATCAAGGTGGAAACCGGCGAACTGGCCGTATGGCATTCGCAAGCCGTGTTGCCGAGCGCGTGGACCGGCTTCACCGTTCTGGAGACGCTTGAAACCGCCTATGACGGGTTGCACCACAAGATAAGCGACAAAAGCATCGTCGCCGGCGCTACGATCGCCTTGACCCAGTACAGCTATGACGCCGAGGGGCGGCTCGAGTGCACAGCGGTGAGAATGAACCCGGCAGTTTTCGCCTCCACCCTGCCCGATGCGTGCACGCTCGGGGCGGCGGGAAGTTACGGCCCCGACCGGATTTCCAAAAACCATTATGATTTCGCCGGCCAGTTGATCAAAGTACAGCGCGCACTTTTGACATCCGTTCAGCAGGATTATGCAACCTACACCTATTCCGCCAACGGCAAGCTTCGAACGATCGGCGACGCCAACGGCAACAGCAGCCTGATCGATTATGACGGTTTCGACCGCAAACGGCGATGGAGCTTGCCGTTCGCCTCCGCCCCCGGTCAGGTCAACCTCTCCGACTATGAGGAATATGGCTACGACGCGGCGGACAACCCGACGTCGCTGCGCAGGCGCGACGGAACAACGATCACCCTCGTTTACGACGAGCTCAACCGGGTGACGCAAAAGCACGTGCCGGTTTCGGTAACCGGCGCCGCGGCTTATAGCGTCTTTTACGGTTACGACTTGAGGGGCCTGCAGCTCTTTGCGCGTTTCGGTTCCGCGAGCGGGGCGGGTGTCGCCAACGATTATGACAATGTCGGCCGCCTTCAATCCACGACCACCACGATGGATGGAACGGCAAGGCAGCTCGCTTATCAATATGACGCGGGCTCGAACCGCACCCGCATCGGAAACGACACGGATTACACCTATGACGGCGTGAACCGGCTCGACACCGTATCTGTGGCGGGAAGCCCGATCGCCCGCTTCAGCTACGCAACCAACGGCCGGCGCGCCGCCTTGACGAACATGGCCGGGGCGAGCGCGGTCAGTTCAACAAGCTATGGCTATCAAAACGGCACTTCGCGGCTCAGCGGCATCACCCACGATCTTGCCGGAACGGCGGGCGACCAGGTGCTTGGCCTAAGCCGCAACCCTGCCGGTCAGATCACCACCCGAACATCCTCCAACGCCGCCTTCGCATCGAACACAGCCTATGCGGTGAACCGCGCGTACAGCGTGAACGGCCTTAATCAATATACCGCCACCGTGACTTCGGGGCAGCAAACCGCCGCATTCCAATATGATGCAAACGGCAATTTGCGCACCGACGGATCGAGCAGCTTCGTTTACGACGGGGAGAACCGCCTGGTCGCGGCGAGGGGAGCGAAAACGGCGCAACTCTTCTACGATCCGCTCGGGCGGCTGTGGCAGGTGTCGGGCGCCGGCGGCACGACCCGCTTCGTTTATGACGGGGACCGCCCGCTAAGCGAACTCGACGGAGCGGGAGCGGTACTCAGGACCTATGTGCGGGGATCGCGGCGCGACGAAACCCTTGCCGTGCTGGAAACAACCGGCGGCGGCACGTCGCGGCGGTCGCTCCACACCGACCACCAAGGTTCGGTTGTTGCGATCTCGGACGACGCCGGCAACCTCCTTGCGGCAAACGGCTACGACGCTTGGGGCATTCCGAACCAGGGCAATTCCGGCCGGTTTCAGTTCACCGGGCAAAGCTGGATTCCCGAACTTGGAATGTACCATTACAAGGCGCGGATCTATTCCCCGACGCTGGGCAGGTTCCTACAGACCGATCCGATCGGCTACAGCGACCAGATGAACCTTTACGCGTATGTCGGCAACGACCCGGCCAACATGGTCGATCCGGACGGCCTGTGCGGCTACCGTTACGACGACGGCACGTGCAGAGTGAAGGTTAAAGGCGATACGGGCGCCGAAGGCGCGGAGGCCGGCAAAAAGCTCGAAGCGCGGCTGAACCAATATGACAAGCAGATCAACGCTTTGAAAAACAATGCGCAGATTTCCATTCTTAACAAGAACGGCGCGGTCACCGGAACGATCACGGGGCGTGAACTCAAGGCGGTGTGGAACAATACCGGCTTCAAGATCACCAACAATCTTCCCGATAACGGCTCCGTCAGCACCGCGCGTGGAGCAACAAGCGGCCGGTGGGAGTCCGACGGCGATTTCAAAAAGGGTACGGCAAAGCTAAGTCCCGGGGCCGTCGCCGATTGGGAGGAACGCGGCCTCAAGGCGCAGTCGACACCGGCCGCCGGGCTCGACACGCTGATCTTCCATGAACTCGGACATAATCTGAACCGCGGGCGCGAGGAGACTGCGATCCACCCGGCGCATGGCGGTGCATTCCATGACGCCGATTGGACCCGGGAACATAGAACGAGCTCGGCGTCGAATGCCGCGCTCGGCACTGTAGGAGGAACCTATGTCTGCCAGGCCTCAGGCTGTGATTAAGACTCTTGCCGTGGCAACGGCCCTTCTTGTGTCGTGCGCCGCGCCTCCCGAAGGTCCGCAGCCTCTGGGCGCCTCGCCGACTTCGGCCGAAACGGTCTACCGCCACCGGGAAAGCGGGGACACGATCCGGATCGGCGCCGACTTTTTCGAAACGGGCGGCAAGCGTGTGCCGCTGCGCGACTGTTCAACCGCCGAATGGACCTGCGCACGGACGGAGACCGGTTTTTCGGTGACGTTTCCACGGGTGTGTCCGCAGTCCACCTGGTTCGGCGACGGCGAAGGTTCCGTTTTGCGTTCCGTGCAATCGGTGGCGCATTCGGCCGGCGGCGTTTACGTCAATCGCGGCGATCCTGTTCTTCGCTACTTCTGGGATCCGCCCGCCGGGCTGACCTTTATCGAAGCGGACGCCGAGACGGAAAATGCCCGCCGATACTGGAAAGTATCGGGCCCGGAGCGGTTCGGCTGCGCCCGGCCGGCCAAAGGCAACTGATGTGTTTCGTTCGTACAGCGCGTTCGGGCTGCTGAGCCTCCTCACCGCCGGGTGCGCGACGACAGAGGGCGCGGACCGGCAGGAAACGACCGTGGAATTTCGCTCTATCCGGGGAAGTGCATATTTCCATCTCGAGAAGCGCACGATCTCCTATGAAGGCGGCGTCATTCAACTGACCGACTGCAGCGACAGCACGAGCATCTGCCTGCGGTCTCCCGAAGCGCTGATCGTTGTGCCGAGATCCTGCCCCGACCGAAAAAAGGACCTGGATTATTGGTCAAGCGGCCCCGAGCTTGCGCTGAAAGGGCCGGAGTGGCTCACCGGCAACGTGGTTAAATCCTTCACGGGCACCGATCGTTTTGCTTATTCCTACCACCCAAGCAACGGGCTGGTCGCGCTGATCATGCTTCCCCCCAATTCCAACAAAAGCCTTAGCGCCAACCTTTCCGAAACCGCCGCTTTTGATTATCGGGTGGTGGGCGGAAAGGGCCCGCTGGCCTGCCGGTAGAGACGGTCTCTAGGACATGGATGCAGAAGCGAGTCGGCCGAAATTCGGCGCGGACGATCAGCCGGGGCGGCTCCGAAGTCCTACATGATTTCGATTTATTTTTCGTTGTTTATCAGCCCCTTGACCCCCCTGAAATCCTATGCTTCCGTAAGCGGCATTGAGATGTAGGACTTTCGCTGTTCTCTTTGTGTTCTGGAAAGAGCCAAGGAGAATCCCCGATGTTCCGCCCCGCCGACACCCCCTTTCCAAGCCCCCGCCAGCAGCGCCGCGTCCGCGCCGCGGCCAAGGCGCTGCTTGCCGGCTGCATCGCCGCCGCCGCGGTGGCCGCGGCGCTGCCCGCCTTCGCGGCGGAGACGGTGACCTACCAATATGACGCGCGCGGCCGCTTGATCGAGGTCAAGCGCGTGACGAGCGGCAGCGGCGCGCCGGCGCCGAGCACCACCGCCTACCAGTTCGACAAGGCGAACAACCGTACCGTCAAGACCACCAGCTCGCCCTGAGGCGGGGCCGGCCGGCGCGCGCCTTGCTCCCGCCGCCGGCCGGCAATCCCCCTGCCCTCCCCCTTCGATTTCCACGCCGGTCCGCCGGCGCCAGCCCCAGATACTTACGGAGACCAACCATGATCACGTCCGCTCGCCGGGCGGCGCTCTCTTGCGCCCTTCAAACTGCTACTTTGAAGGGGGCCCTCACGTGCGCCCTGCTCGCCACCACCGCTTTCTGCGGCCTTTCCGCCCAGCCCGCCGCCGCGCAGACGGCGCGGCAGCACCGCGCGCCCGACGCAAACGGAGTTGACCTCACCTGGGGCGATTTCCTGATGAACCTCAACGAAGGCTCGATCGGCAGCGGCGACGCGGAGCTTGCCCTGATCCGCAACAAGCAATGGAGCGGAAGCATCGTTCGCAACGGCCATATCTGGGACGACGTGATGCTGATCCAGGACCGTTCGTCCGGCGGCGTCATCACCAACAGCGTTTATTTCAGCGGCGGGATCATGGTTCCGTTCGGCAGCGGCGAAACCTCTCCGGACGGTTCGGCGACGCTTACCGGCGGCGGGTCCAACTACATCTATCGCGCGGCGGACGGCACGGAGATCACCTTTTCCGATCCAACCGGAAGCGGCGATACCGCGTCGGACATCTGCAACGGCGGGGAGGAGCAAATCCACTGCTCCCTTCTGCCCACCTCCATCTCGTCGCCCGACGGCAAGACGGTGTCGATCGCCTGGGATTATTCGACCTATTGCCAGTTCAACGGCGGCTGCACCTATTACACCCGGATCAAGAGCATTTCGAACAGCTTCGGCTACCGGATCGCTTTCTCCTACGGCGGCAGCACCAGCGGCTCCGGCATTCCGAACCTGGACTGGTTCAAACGCACCGGCGCCGCATTTTACAACGACCTGGTCAGCGCCACCACGCCGCAGACGAACGTTACCTACGCTTATCCCTCATCCACCGTTACCGAGGTGACCGACACCGGCGGGCGGGTGTGGCGGATTACCGGCGATTCGACAAAGGTGACGGCGATCCGCCGCCCGGGCGCTGCAACCGACACGACCAGCATCAGCTATGCAATCGGAAGCACCGTTTCCTCCATCACGAACGATGGCGTAACCACCGGCTATGCGCGCAGCGTCAGCGGCAACACGGCAACCACCACCGTCACCAATGCGCTGAACCAGAGCACGATCGTGGTCTCCGACCTTGCGATCGGGCGGCCGACTTCGGTTACCGATCCGCTCAGCCGCACCACGGCCTATCAATATGACAGCGCCGACCGCCTGACGCGGGCCACCGCGCCCGAAGGCAATTATGTCCAGTACACCTACGATGCGCGCGGCAACGTGACGCAGACCCAGGCAGTGGCGAAGAGCGGCTCCGGCCTGACGCCGGTGACCACCACCGCCACCTTTGCGGCAAGCTGCCTGGACACGCCGAGCTGCAACCAGCCGCTCACCACCACCGATGCGCGCGGCAACACCACCGATTATACCTATGATGAAAATCATGGCGGGCTGCTGACGGTGACCGGCCCGGCACCAAGCCCCGGAGCCGCGCGGCCGCAGACGCGCTACAGCTATACGCTGATCAACGGCGAATACCGGCTGACCGGCACTTCGGCCTGCCGGACCCAGGCCGGCGCTTCCGGAACCACGCCCGCCGCCTGCATCGGCACGGCGGATGAGGTGAAGACCAGCATCGCCTATAATGCCGACGGCAGCGTTGCCAGCACGGCCAGCGGCGACGGCAGCGGCACACTCACCGCCGGAAACGCGATGACCTATGACGCGATGGGCAATCTGACGAGCGTCGACGGCCCGCTTGCCGGCACAGCGGACACGGTGAAGATGCGCTACAACGGGGCGCGTCAGGTGGTCGGCACCGTGTCGCCCGATCCGGACGGCAGCGGCGCGCTCAAGCACCGGGCGGTGCGCAACAGCTACGCCAACGGCCTGCCTGCCAAGACGGAGCAAGGCACGGTCAACAGCCAGTCGGACGGCGACTGGGCGGCGTTCGCCAGCCTGGAGGAAGTGCAGACAAGCTACGACGCCAATGCACGCCCGGTTGTGCAGAAGCTCGTCGCGGGCGGAACCACTTATGCCTTGAGCCAGGTGAGCTACGACGCGCTTGGACGGCCGGAATGTACCGCCCAGCGGATGAACCCGGCGGCTTTCGCGTCCCTCCCGGCAAGCGCCTGCACTCTGGGCACGCAAGGCACGGGCACCGGCGACTTCGGACCCGACCGGATCGTGAAAACCACCTATGACGCGGCCGGCCAGGTTACAAAGACGACCAGCGCCTATGGCGTCGCGGGGCAGCAGGCGGATGACGCAACGCTGACCTACACCGCCAACGGCAAGGCCGCGACGGCGAAGGATGCGGAAAACAACGTCACCACTTACACCTATGACGGCCACGACCGGCCGAAGTCCGTCACCTACCCCGCCACCGCGCCGCATGGGGCGACGAGCGAGACCCTGACCTATGAGAGCGTCAACGGCGGCACCGGCAATTCGCCGCTGGTGGCGAACGTGGTGAACCGTGCCGGGGAGACGATTTCCCTCACCTACGACGCGCTCGGGCGGGTTGCATCGAAGGACGTGCCGAACTCCACCTACGTCTACGATTCCTTTTACCGTTATGATAATCTCGGCCGGGTGACGAGCATCGGTCCCGATCCGCTGACCACCACCCTAAGCTTCAGCTACGACGCGCTCGGCCGGCTGGTGGAGGAGAACCACACCAGCTTCGGCGCCAAGAGCTTCGGCTATGACTCGGCCGGGCGGCGGACGCACATGGCGTGGAAGGACGGCTTCCGGGTCAATTATTCCTACCTCGTCACCGGCGAGATGAAGGAGATTGCGGAAGATCCAACGGCGGTGCCGGGCGGGATCGTGCTTGCCACCTTCGGCTATGACGACCGCGGCAACCGCACCAGCCTGACGCGGGGCAACGGCACCAGCACCAGCTACACGCCCGATCCGGTGTCGCGGCTCCAGACGCTGGCGCAGACGTTCCCCAACGCCAGCAGCAACAATCTTACGCTCGGCTTCAGCTACAATGCTGCATCGCAGATCGTCGGCAACACCCGTTCCAACGACCTCTACAACTGGGCGGGCGCGGCGGTTGGGACGACGGCGAGCACGCCGAATGCGCTGAACCAGATCGCGGCGCATGGCGGGGTGAACTTCACCTACGACGCCAAGGGGAACCTCACCTCCGACGGGACGAAGAGCTATACCTACGATGCCGAGAACCGCCTCAAGACGGCCGGCACGGCGGAGATGTACCACGATCCGCTCGGCCGCTTGTCCTTTTACGTCGGCAGCATGGGCCTGCTCGATTACGAGGGCAGCCGGCTGGTTGCGGAGCTCGACGGCGCGAATAACTTCGCGATCTTCCGCCGCTACGTCCACGGCCCGGGTGCGGACGAACCGCTGGTGCAATATGACAGCGCCGGCACCGCCAACCGCCGCTGGCTCCATGCCGACGAGCGGGGCTCGATCGTCGCCCACAGCGACGCCTCGGGCGCGGTGATCGCCCGCAACAGCTTCGACGAATACGGCATCCCCGCCGCAGGCAACGTGGGCCGCTTCCAGTACACCGGGCAACAGTGGATGCCGGGCCTCAGCCTCTACAATTACAAGGCCCGCATCTACGACCCGAAGCTGGGACGCTTCCTGCAACCGGACCCGATCGGTTACGGCGATGGGATGAACCTCTACGCTTACGTCGGCGGCGATCCGGTGAACTGGACCGACCCCTTTGGGATGAGCGGGACAAAAGCGGGCGAAGATTGCGGAAGCGACGCCGACGAGTGCGAGATGACGGTGACTGCTAGAAGAATAACCGCTGTTACGAATTTGGCGGCACTGTTTGGAAGTAGCTCCGCAACATTCGATTTGACCAGTCTCGGAGCCGACGCGGGAATTCCAGGGCATGACTATACGCGCGATGAGCCAATTACCGACAAAAACACACGCTGCACAGCTAGTCAAGTAGGTGCGGCAATCCAGAAATATGGTGTCCCGGGAAGCGACGGGCCCAAAGTTAGTGGTCGGAACTATCCAGTTTATTTAGAAGTGCTCGGAGTCAATATACTGCATGTCGGCGACGTGAGGTACACAGTTCGGAGTGGCGGGCTTTCGATTGTGAACGAGACAGCAGGAAATCATTGGCTGCGATGGGGAACTGTTCAGCTAAACGGTTATCCAAATGACGCCGGCGGCTTCAG
The DNA here is from genome assembly GCA_036399095.1 of Allosphingosinicella sp. GTDB lineage: Bacteria > Pseudomonadota > Alphaproteobacteria > Sphingomonadales > Sphingomonadaceae > Allosphingosinicella. The sequence continues at coordinate 92,592 of DASWNT010000005.1, read as the reverse complement.
CGTGCGGATCATCGGAAGGGGGTCAAACGAAAGCCGGTTTCGCGCTGGCGCCAATCAAGCGTTCGGTCCGGCGATATTTCTTCGGCAGCTTAACAAGGTTAAAAACGACTTGAAAAGAACTTGCGGAGGGTGAAATGAAAACAAAGTTTCTGGTGTTGTTTATGATTTTCTTTGTTTTTCATGGCTGCGATGGCAGTGAGGTTGTTTACGATAAAGATCCTTTCTCTAGAGAGGCGTTCAATTTCGATAAAATGAACGGACCCGCAGTGATCTCAAAATCAACGGAATTTGCCAAACAACATGGCTTAGATATTGGGATTAACTCTGACCAGATGAGTAGCGGTGACTTCAACATCCTTCTTAGCACCAACGGATTTAATATTATGGCGAGTAACGTAATTAAACGTGACGTTATTGAAATAAGCGCTACATCTAAAGGCGGCGCGACGTCCGAACAAATTCAAGCTCTGGAATTGTATAAACGTAGCATCAAGTCCTATTTAGGGCGGCCGGTCGATTAGCAGTCACGCGCTTATATCTGTAAGGTGATACGTGATTTGGTTGACCCTTGTAGGTGAGCGGGGACGGGAGCCGCGATGGCGCGGCTCCCGTTGCTTTTCGCCGCTCGCGCACGTGGGGAACCGCGTCCGCGAGATAATCTCAGCTATGACAGCCATCGCCGCCTTACCAGCGAGAACCACACAAGCTTCGGCGCCAAGAGCTTCGGCTATGACGACCGCGGCAACCGCACCAGCCTGACGCGGGGCAACGGTACGGGCACCAGTTACACGCCCGATCCCGTGTCGCGGCTCCAGACGCTGGCGCAGACGTTTCCGGCGGCGTCGAGCAACAATTTCACGCTCGGCTTCAGCTACAATGCCGCAAGCCAGATCGTCGGCAACACCCGTTCGAACGACCTCTACAACTGGGCGGGCGCGGCGGTTGGGACCACGGCGAGCACGCCCAATGCGCTCAACCAGATTGCGGCGCATGGCGGGGTGAACTTCACCTACGACGCGAAGGGCAATCTGACGTCGGACGGCACCAGGAGCTACACCTACGATGCCGAGAACCGGCTGAAGACGGCCGGCACGGCGGAGATGTACCATGATCCGCTCGGCCGCCTGTCCTTCTACCTCGGCAGCATGGGGGTGCTCGACTACGAGGGCAGCCGGCTGGTTGCCGAGCTCGACGGCGCGAACAACTTCGCGATTTTCCGCCGCTTCGTGCACGGTCCGGGCGCGGACGAGCCGTTGGTGCAATATGACAGCGCCGGCACCGCCAACCGCCGCTGGCTCCACGCCGACGAACGGGGAAGCATTGTCGCACTCAGCAACCCATCGGGCAGCATCCACGCCCGCAACCGCTATGACGAATACGGCATCCCGGCCGCCACCAACGTCGGCCGCTTCCAGTACACCGGCCAACAGTGGATGCCGGGCCTTAACCTCTATTCCTACAAGGGCCGCATCTACGACCCGAAGCTCGGACGTTTCCTCCAGCCCGACCCGATCGGCTACGGCGATGGGATGAACCGGTACGCTTACGTCGGCGGCGATCCGGTGAACTTTGTCGATCCGCTCGGGTTGAAGGAAGAGCCGGGCGAAGAAGACAAAGCCAAGTACAAACACGTCACTTGCACTGGATCACGCATCGCAGGCGCTTGCGGCGCCGGAGGCCTCGCCGGCGGGTTGAGCGGAAGCAGCACCGGCGGACCGGGCGGACGCGTTCAAGCGGATTGGGTCTGCATTTTCGCTTGCGGCGGGAGCGAGTCCATCTTTGATGAGTTCGGCAACGAAACCATCATTGTTGAAGCACCGCGCTATGCCTGGGTTGCATGGCAGATAGGTCGTGACGTGATGGACCATATCAGGGGGGAGTGGGACTTCGGGATGGCGGTCCTGGGGCACCAGCTCGGGGAAGGGCTTAGTGCCCTGAGAGACTTCTTCATTCCGCCGCTTAATCAGCAGGAAACTCTTCCGTGCGGCTGCCTTGAGGCCGGTACCCTTGTCTCCACGCCGGACGGTCTGCGGCCCATTGAAGACATAAAGGTCGGGGACCTGGTGCTGGCGCTGAACGACAAGACGGGCAGCATCGCGAGCAAGTTAGTGACTGATTTGATCCGCCCTGAGCGAAAGGCACTCTACTCCCTTCAAACCGTCGACTCCTCAGGCGAGGCAGAGACGTTCCACGCCACGGATGACCACCCCTGGAGGGTAGAAGGGAAAGGTTGGGTAAAGACGCTCAGCCTTAAGTCGGGCGATCGCATTGCCACGGCTTCCGGCGCGGGGATAGTAGTGACCGGCGTCAGCCTGACAGAGCGATTCGAAACAACCTACAACCTGACGGTAGCCGACTGGCACACCTTTTTTGTTGGTAAAGACGAAGCAATTGTGCATAATACGTGCCCCGAAAAAGGCAGGACGTTCCGAGGCGGTAAAAAGTCTTCACGAGATAAATGGTACGGTTACAACGACAAGGCTTTCCAAAGGTGGTGGCATCGTGACGGAAAGTTGGAATTTGGCCGAGATTTAGACAGTGCAGATGAAGTGAAACAGGCCTTCGATTACTGGCGCGAGATTGGCGCCCCCACTCCTAAGTGACAAAGGATGCACAGGTGGAAGCATTAACCCTAGAACGCCTTATCTGTGACTTTGAGAAAGAAAACGATGCAATGCGCCGAAACTCGTTGGCAATTCGGCTTTCTGACACACGCGACCAGAGGGTATACGCATCACTAGTTAGAGTCATCTCCGATGACAGAAGCAGTGGTTCTCGGGGAACGTTGGTACACTGCTTGGGCATGTTCGATTACACTTCTTCATTCGGGTTGCTCGTTAATGAAGTTCTTAAAGGAACTTGGGAGTCCTCTCACGAAGCATTTCAGTTGCTTTGTAATATTAACGAGATAAGCGGAGACGAGGTTGCAAGTGCAGCACAGATAATCAGTCAGGCTGATAATAGCTCGTTGGAACCAAGTTGGAGAAAAGACCTGGTGGAGAGTTTACGTTCCATGTTCTCTTGAAGATAAAGGGCAAGTATCTTTTTTGCCAACCTACTGCGCCGAGGCTGATGTTCTGCATCGCCTCGGCTTTGCACCTCTAACGGTCCCGATCCGCTGACCACCGCCCTCGAGTTCAGTTACGACGCGCTCGGCCGCCTCGTCGAGGAGAACCACACCAGCTTCGGCGCCAAGAGCTTCGGCTATGATCCGGCCGGGCGGCGGACGCACATGGTTTGGAAGGACGGCTTCCGGGTGAACCAGTCCTACTTCGTCACCGGCGAGATGAAGGAGATTGGCGAGGATGCGGCGGCGGTGCCGGGCGGGATCGTGCTTGCCACCTTCGGCTATGACGACCGCGGCAACCGGATCAGCCTGTCGCGCGGCAACGGGACCTCGACGACCTACGCGCCCGATCCGGTGTCACGGCTCGCGACGCTGGCGCAGACGTTTCCGAATGCGAGCAGCAACAATCTGACGCTCGGCTTCGGCTACAATGCGGCGTCGCAGATCGTCACCAACACCCGCTCCAACGACCTCTACACCTGGGCGGGCGCCACGGTTGGGACCACAACAAGCACGCCGAACGGGCTCAACCAGATCGCGGCGCATGGCGTCGTCAACTTCACCTACGACGCCAAGGGCAATTTGACGTCGGACGGCACCAGGAGCTACACCTACGATGCGGAGAACCGGCTGAAGACGGCGGGGACGGCGATGATGTCCTACGATCCGCTCGGGCGCTTGTCCTGGTATCAAGGTGCGGGAGGCGTGCTCGATTACGAGGGCAGTCGGCTGGTTGCGGAGCTCGACGGCGCCAACAATTTCGCGATCGTCCGCCGCTACGTCCACGGCCCCGGCGCGGACGAGCCGCTGGTTCAATATGACAGCGCCGGCACGAGCAACCGCCGCTGGCTCCACGCCGACGAACGGGGAAGCATTGTCGCCCACAGCGACGGCACCGGCGCGGTAGTGGCCCGCGACCGCTACGACGAATACGGCATCCCCGCCGCCGGAAACGTGGGCCGCTTCCAGTATACCGGCCAACAGAGGCTGCCGGGCCTCAACCTCTACGACTACAAAGCGCGCATCTACGACCCGAAGCTGGGGCGTTTCCTCCAGCCGGACCCGATCGGCTACGGCGATGGAATGAACCGGTGCGCTTACGTGGGCGGCGTCGGGTGGATACGGGCGGTGGGGGCTTTTTGTCGGCTCGGGGCAGGACGAGCGCTCTTTGAGCCGCTTGCGCGGGCAAATGAAAACCGTAAGAACCTGCCATGGATCGCATCATCATTCGCGGCGGGAAGCCGCTCAACGGCCGCATCCCCATTTCCGGGGCGAAGAACGCGGCGCTTACCCTTTTGCCTTGCGCGCTTCTCACCGATGAGCCGCTGACGCTGCGCAACCTGCCGCGCCTCGCCGACGTCGACAGCTTCGGCCACCTCTTGAACCAGCTCGGCCTGTCCACCACAGTCGAGGGCGCCAAGGCGGACGAGTTCGGCCGGGTGATGACGCTGCGCGCGTCCGGCATCGGCTCCACCGTCGCCCCCTACGATATCGTGCGCAAGATGCGCGCCTCCATCCTGGTGCTCGGCCCGCTCGTCGCCCGCGCCGGCCAGGCGACCGTGTCGCTTCCCGGCGGCTGCGCGATCGGCATGCGGCCGGTGGACCTGCACTTAAAGGCGCTCGAAGCCCTGGGCGCGGAGATCGAGATCACGTCCGGCTATGTCAAAGCCACGGCGCCCGGCGGGCGGCTGAAGGGCGGCACGATCAACTTCCCCTTCGTGTCGGTCGGCGCGACGGAGAATGCGCTGATGGCCGCGGTTCTCGCCAAGGGAACGACCGTGATCGAGAATGCCGCGCGCGAGCCGGAAATCACCGACCTCGCCCAATGCCTGATCGCAATGGGCGCGGAGATCGAGGGCCTTCGCACCGACACCCTCACCATCCACGGCAAGGACCGGCTGCACGGCGCCACCTACGCGGTCATGGCGGACCGGATCGAAGCGGGCAGCTACGCCTGCGCCGCGGCGATCACCGGCGGCTCGCTGGAGCTGGTCGGCGCGCGCAAGGAGACGATGCCGGGCATCCTGTCCGGCCTCAGCGACGCCGGCATGCTGGTGGAAGACACACGCGACGGGGTGAAGGTGACGGCCAACGGTCCGCTCAAGCCCCTGTCCATCTCCACCGCGCCCTACCCTGCCTTTCCGACCGACATGCAGGCGCAGTTCATGGCGATGCTTGCGCTTGCGGAGGGCACCAGCCTGCTCACCGAGACGATCTTCGAGAACCGCTATATGCACGTGCCGGAGCTGAACCGCATGGGGGCCGACATCGAGGTGCGCGGGCGATCGGCGGTGGTGCGGGGCGTAAAGGGGCTGACCGGCGCACCGGTGATGGCCACCGATCTTCGCGCCTCGATGAGCCTGGTCCTTGCCGGCCTGGCCGCCGAGGGCGAGACCCAGGTCCACCGCGTCTACCACCTCGACCGCGGTTACGAGCGGCTGGAGGAAAAGCTTCAGGCGGTGGGCGCCGATATCGAACGGGCAAGCGACGGGTGAGCGCGCTTCAAGCCCCTCCCCTCAAGGGGAGGGGCGTTGAAAGCGTCAGGTCAGCACTTCGACCGAGTGGATCGTCAGGCCGACGAGCCCACCGACCAGCGTCCCGTTGATGCGGATATATTGCAGATCCCGCCCGACGGCATTCTCAAGCCGGCCGGTGATCGTCCGCGCGTCCCAGCCGCGCACCGTTTCCGACACAAGCTTCACGATCCCGCCGCCATAGGTCTTGGCGACGCCTACCACCGCCCGCCGGGCGAAAGCATTGAGCGCCCGGTTAAGGCGCGGGTCGCTTTGGATGCTTTCGCCGAGCTGTTTGAGCGCTTCGCCGAACTTGCCGGCCAAAGCCGCGTCGGGATCGCGGGCGGCGCGGAGGAGGGCGTTGCGGCTATTCTCCCAAAGGCCGCCCACCCAGTCGGCGACCGCCTTGTTGGCGATGACCTCGTTCTTCCAGGCTTCCACCTTGGCCTGCGTTTCCGCGTCGTGCTGCAGGTCCCAGGCAAGCGAGGCCAGCCCTTCCTCCGCCTTGGCGCGGAGCGGATGATCGGGGTCGATCGCCATGTCGATGGTGAGCTTGCGAAGACCGTCCATGATCGCGTCGGCAAGCTTTGCGTCGAGACCGGCGAGCCGCATCACCCAGCCGGCCTTCTGGTGCACCATGGTCCGGACCATCTCCTCATTGGCGTCGAGGGTGCGGCCGGCCCAGGTGACCATTGCGTCGAGCAGGGGCACGTGGCGTTCCTCGGTGATCGCAGCCTCCAGCGACTTGCCGAGCAAAGGCGCGACTTCCATGCTGCGCAGGCGCGAGGAGACGGCGCTCTTCACCATGCCGCCGAGCCGTTCTTCATCCAGCGATTCAAGCAGGCTTGCGAACATGCGCGAGGCGCCTTCGCGCATCCGGCCTTCCGGCGCGGGATTGGCGAGAAAGCGGCCGATCGCACCGGCGACGTCGACGCTGCGCATCCGCCGCGCCACCACCGAGGGGATCAGGAAATTGTCGCGCAGGAAGGAGGCTAGCGTCTCCCCGATGCGGTCCTTGTTCCTGGGAATGATCGCCGTGTGGGGGATCGGAAGGCCGAGCGGGTGGCGAAACAAGGCCGTGACGGCGAACCAGTCGGCAAGGCCGCCGACCATCGCCGCTTCGGCAAAGGCGCGAACGAAGCCCCAGGCCGGGTCGATGTCGTCGAGCCGGCTGCTTGCGATAAAGATCGCCGCCATCGCCAGCAGCATGCCGGTAGCGATCAGCCGCATCTGGCGAACGCCGTGCGCGGCGGGGACGTTGCGGGACGGGGCGGGCCGAGTGACGGGGTTCATGCCCCTGTCAAATGGCCCGCCGCGCTTTTGGTTCACTCGGCCGGCTGCGGCGCGTGCGGCGCGGGGCCGTGATCCTGCACACCCTTATAGGTGAGCAGCTTGCCGAACTTCGGCGCGATCCACTTTTCCAGGCTGTCGGCGAGGCTGAACGACGCCGGCACGATCAGCAGGGTGAGCACCGTGGAGACGATCAGGCCGCCGATCACCACCGTGCCCATCGGCGCGCGCCACGCGCCGTCGCCCGAAAGCGAGATGGCGGTCGGCACCATGCCGGCGGCCATTGCGACCGTGGTCATCACGATCGGTTGCGCACGCTTGTGGCCCGCATCCATGATGGCCGTGAACTTGTCCACGCCGCGGTCCATCTCCTCCAGCGCGAAGTCGATCAGGAGGATCGAGTTCTTGCCGACAATGCCGAGCAGCATCAGGATGCCGATATAGACAGGGAGCGAGATCGGCTGGCCGACGATCAGCAGGGCGAGGAGCCCGCCAAGCGGCGCAAGCAGAAGCGAGCCCATGTTCACCAGCGGCGACATCAAGCGCTTGTAGAGCAGGATCAGCACCGCAAGCACGAGCAGCAGAGCGGCGCACACGGCGATAATGAAGTTGACGATCAGTTCCTGCTGCCACTTGTCGGAGCCGGCCGCTTCGGTGCTGACGCCCTGCGGCAGGTTCGACATGATCGGCAGCGCCTTGATTGCCTGATCCGCGGTGCTCTTGATCACCGGCTTGCCTTCGGGGGTCATGGCAAGATCGGCGCCGACAAAGATGCGGCGCTGCTGGTTGTAGCGCTGAATGGTCGTCGGGCCGGAGCCGAAGCTGATTTCGGCAACGCGTGACAGCGGCACCGAACCGCCGCTCGTCGTCGGAACCGGCAAATTCTCAATGGTCGAAAGGTCGCGGCGCGAGCCTTCCGGAAGCATCACGCGGATCGGGATCTGGCGATCCGACAGCGAGAACTTCGCGCTGTTCTGATCGATCTCACCGATGGTGGCGATGCGGATCGCCTGGCTTAGCGACGCCGTGGTGACGCCAAGCGAGGCGGCAAGGTCGAGCCGCGGCTTCACGATGATCTCGGGACGGCGCATGTCGGCCGACACGCGCGGCGCGACGACCAGGCCGTTCAGCGTCTTCATCTGCTCGACCAGCTTTGCGGCGCTCTGCTCAAGCAAGGCCGGGTTGGAGCCGGTGAGCATGACGGAGATGTCACGGCCGGTGCCGCCGCCGCCCTGTTGGGAGGCGAAGCTCACCCGCGCGTCGGGGATCTGCGCCATGCGCGGCGCGAGAGCGCGCTCGAACTCCATGCTGGTGCGGGTGCGTTCTTCCTTCAGGGTGATGAAGATGTTGGCGCGGCCCTCGCGGATCGACTCCAGCGCCATCGACACTTCCGGCTGCGCGTTGATCATCGCCGCCACCCGATCGGCAACCGCTTCGGTCTGCTTGATCGTGGTGCCCGGCACCATTTCAATGGAGACGCGGCTGTTGTCCGAGTTGATCGTCGGCTCGAACTGCTGCGGGATCGTCATGAACAGGAAGATGGTGATACCGAACGACACCAAGCCGGCCAGGATCGGCACCCAGCGGTGGCGCAAGGTCCAGCGCAGCACCGACATGTAGCGGTCCATCAGCCAGCCTTCGCCATGGGACTGATGGCCCTTCGACTTCAGGAAGTAAGCGGCCATGAGCGGCGTCACCATGCGGGCGACGGCCAAGCTGGTCAGCACGGCGGCGACGACGGTGAAGCCGAAATTCTTGAAGAACTGGCCCGAAATGCCCGGCATCAGGCCAACGGGCAGGAACACCGCAACGATGGAGAAGGTGGTCGCAACCACGGCGAGGCCAATTTCGTCCGCGGCGTCGATCGATGCCTGATAAGCGGATTTGCCCATCCGCATGTGCCGGACGATATTCTCGATCTCCACGATCGCATCGTCGACCAGCACGCCGGCCACCAGGCCGAGCGCGAGCAGCGACAGGAAGTTCAGGTTGAACCCCATCAGGTCCATGAACCAGAAGGTCGGGATCGCCGAGAGCGGGATTGCGATGGCCGAGATCACCGTCGCGCGCATGTCGCGAAGAAAGATCAGAACCACGATCACGGCGAGAACGGCGCCTTCGACCATGGCTTCCAGCGAGCTGTGATACTGGCTCTTGGTGTAATCGACGCTGCTGAACAGCTTGTTGAACTTGACGCCCGGATTGGCCTTTTCGATCTGGGCCATGATTTCGATGGCGCTGTCATAGACCTCGACATCCGAGGCGCCCTTGGCGCGCTCGAGGCTGAAGGTCACCGCCTGCTTGCCGCGCACCTTGGCGATGGAGCGCTGCTCGCCATAGCTGTCGGACACGGTGGCGAGATCGCGAAGCTGCACGGTTCGGCCGCCGCCAAGCGCGATGCGCGTACCGGACAGAGCGTAAGCGGTGTCGGCGTTGCCGAGCACGCGCACCGACTGGCGCGAGCCGGCGATTTCCGCCCGGCCGCCGGCCGTGTTGATGTTGACCTGGCGAAGCGCCGCATTGACCTGAGACGCGGTGACGCCGAGCGACTGCATCTTGGCGGGATCGAGGATGACGCGGATTTCGCGATCGACGCCGCCGCTGCGCGACACATTGGCCATGCCTTCGATCGACAGGAGGCGCTTGGCGACCACGTCGTCGATGAACCACGACAGCTGCTCAATGGTCATGTCGGTCGCCTGGACCGCAAAATAGCCGATCGGATCGCCGACCACGTCGACCTTGGTGACCTGCGGCTCCATGATTCCGTCGGGAAGGTCGCCGCGGATCTGGTCGACCGCGTTCTTGACGTCGTTCACCGCCTGATCGGCCGAAACGCCGATCTGGAACTGAACAAAGATGTTGGTGCCGCCTTCGGAGGCGGTGGAGTTGATCTCGTCGACGCCGTTCAGCGAGCGCACCGCCGATTCGACGCGCTGGGTGATCTGGGTCTCGATCTCGGTCGGGGCGGCGCCCGGCTGCGAGATGTTGACGCTCACCGCCGGGAAATCGATGTCCGGATTGTTGTTGACGCTCATCGTCGCAAAGCTGAGCAGCCCCGCGATCAGGAGGCCGGCGAACAGCACGAGCGGAACAACCGGGTTGCGGATGGACCAGGCGGAAATGTTGCGGAAGTTCATCGTGCTGTCCTTCGGCCTGGCTTAGCGGGTGGCGCCGGGCGCCGCGCGCTGCGGCCGCACCACTTCGCCCGGGTTGAGGAAGCCGCCGGCATAAGCGACCACGCGCTCGTTGCCGTTCAGCCCTTCGACGATGGTGAGACCCTGGGGCGTCACCGTGCCGGTGCGCACCGGGCGGCGCTGCACCTTGTTGTCGTTGCCGACGATGTAGACGTAGCTGCCTTCCTGATCGCTCAGCACCGCCGATTCCGGAAGAACCGGCGCCGACACCTCGCCTGCGCGGATTTCGGCATTGGCGAAGCCGCCGGGCCGGATCGAGCGGGAATAAGGCACGGAAACGCGGGCAATGCCCTGGCGGTTGGCCGGATCGATGATCGGCGAAATCTGCCACACGCGGCCCACGATCTCCTCGTTCGTGCCCACCGGGCGGACGGTGACGGGAACGCCGACGGCCAGCTCGGCCAGATCGGCTTCGCTAAGCTGCGCGGAGAGCTCCATCTGGCCGCCTTCGGCAATGCGGAACAAGGCGCCGGAGCCGCCGCCGACCACCTGGCCCGCTTCGACGTTGCGCTCGAGAACCAAGCCGGCGGCGGGCGCGCGGATGTCAAGACGGCCGATACGGGCGCGGCTTTCGCCAAGCTGCGCCTGGGCGACTCGAACGCGGGCGTTGGCTGCGTCGCGGGTGGCGATGCGGCGCTCTACGTCGGCTTTGGACACGAAGCCGCGGGAAACCAGCGCCTGGGCGCGGTCGAGCTCCTGCTGGGCAAGGCGCGCGTCGGCGCGGGCGACTTCAATGCTTGCGGCAAGCTGCTGCGCCTGCTGCGACTGAACGGAGCGTTCGATTACGGCAAGCGTCTGGCCGGCGCGGACCCACTGACCCGGCTCAACCAGAACGCGCGACACCATGCCGCCCTCGCCCGCGATGCCGACCGGAAGATCGCGGCGGGCGCCGAGCGTGCCGGTGGCCGAAATGGTGCGGGCAACCTGCTCGCGGCCGGGAACGATGACGGTGACGCCAGGGGCCTGATCGGCGCCCTTGCCCTGCGCGGCCGGACCGGCTGCGCCCTTGGCTGCGGTCTTCTCTTCGCCGCCGCCGCGCCCGAAGACGAGGTAGAGGGCGATCGCCAGAACCAGCACCGCGAGCACGGCGATGATGATGTTGCGCCGGCGGCGGCGCTGCACCACCACGACATCCGTTTCAACCGAATCGCCGTCGAGGGCGCCGCTGCGCCACTTGCTCGCTTCGTAATTCATAGCGTCCATGATTCCCCAACCCGCTCGTCGGCAGCTCTGCCGCCCGGCCGCTGTATTAGCCGCCTACATCACCAACAACAAGCATTATCTGCCCGCGCGTGCCCCCATGCGCGGAACCGCTTCTGTACATGCAATGTTGGATATTGGCCACCGGGCATGTGGCGGACGTGCAAAAGCGAGCAAGGAAGGAACAGCGATGAACCTGTTGAGCGATTATGGCTTCTTGGGCTGGATCGTCATCGGCGCCCTGGCCGGCATCATCGCCAAGGCCATCATGCCGGGCAAGGATCCGGGCGGCTGCATCGTCACCATCCTCCTGGGCGTCTTCGGCGCGATGCTGGCCGGCTTCCTGGGCAACGCGCTCGGCTGGTACCGGCCCGGGCAAGGCGCCGGCTTCATCGCCGCCATCGTCGGGGCGATCATCATTCTCTTCATCTACCGCCTGATCGCGCGCCGCCGGCACTAAGCGGAGCGGCGGGGAAGCGTCGCCGCCTTCATTTCGGCAACGAACGGGCGAACCGCGTCCGCTTCCGCGCCGGGGTTGGCGGCGATCAGCCGAACGATCGCCGATCCGGAGATGACTCCGGCCGCGCCAGCCTCGAGCGCCTGCGCGACATGGGCGGGCTGCGAAATGCCGAAGCCGAACACCGGCGGCGGCGCGCCGAACGCCTTCAACGTGCCCAACATCTGCGAATGGCCGAAGCGCACTTCCTCATCCGCGCCGGTGACTCCTGCCCGGGCGACACAATAGGTATAGCCTTCCCCGCCCGCCGCGATCTTGCGCAGGGTGGCATCGGAGGTGTTGGGGGCTGCGATCAGCACCGGTGCAACCTTCGCTTCGCGTGACGCCGCGAGGTAGGGCGCGGCTTCGAACATCGGCACGTCGGCAACGAGGACGCTGTCCACCCCGGCTTTCGCCGCCGCGGCGTAGAAAGCCTCGCGGCCGCGGGCGATCACCAGATTTGCGTAGGTCAGCAGGCCCACCGGTACGTCCGGGTGCCGCGCTCGGAAATCGGTGAGCAGCTCAAAGCAGGCCGCGGGCGTCACCCCCTGCTTCAGCGCCCGAACCGCCGCCGCTTCGATCACCGGCCCGTCGGCGACGGGGTCGGAGAAAGGGATGCCGACTTCGAGCATGTCGGCGCCGCCTTCCAGCAAGGCATCGAGGATGCGCGCGCTGGTCTCCAGATCGGGATCGCCGAGCATGACGAAGGCGCCGAATGCCCCCTCCCCGCGCGCGGCCAGAGCGCGGAACATGACGTCGTAGCGGTTCACGCCGCGCCTCCGCCGAGCAGCCGCTGCGCCTGCTCCATATCCTTGTCGCCGCGCCCGGAAAGGTTGACGACGATCACCGTCTCCTCCGTCGCGCCGTGCGCCATCTTGAGCGCGTGCGCCAAAGCGTGGGCGGATTCGAAGGCGCAGACGATCCCTTCGGAGCGGGCGAGGAGCGCGAATGCGTCCAGGGCCTCGCGATCGGTTGCGCCGACATATTCCGCGCGGCCGCTGTCCTTCAGGAAGCTGTGCTCTGGTCCGACGGCCGGATAATCGAGGCCGGCGGAGACCGACCAGGTGTCGGAGATCTGCCCGTCAACGTCCTGGAGCAGGTAGGTTTCCGAACCGTGCAGGATGCCGGGGCGGCCGCGAAGCAAGGTGGCGCCATGCTCCTCCCCGTCCAGCCCGCGGCCGGCAGCCTCGACGCCGATCAGGCGGACGCCTTCATCACCCACGAAGTCCGCGAACATGCCCATCGCGTTCGATCCGCCGCCGACGCAGGCGACAACGCAGTCGGGAAGCCGCCCTTCTTCCTCCAATATCTGTTCGCGCGCTTCCTTGCCGATCACCCGCTGGAATTCGCGCACCATCAAGGGAAAGGGGTGCGGGCCCGCGACGGTGCCGAGGAGATAGTGGGTGTCCTCGAAGCTGGCCGTCCAGTCGCGCAACGCCTCGTTGACCGCGTCCTTCAGCCCCTGCCCGCCCGACGTAACGGGGATCACCTCCGCGCCCATCAGCTGCATGCGGAAGACGTTCAGCTTCTGCCGCTCCACGTCGTGCGCGCCCATGTAGATGCGTGTCGGCAGGCTGAACAAGGCGCCGGCAAGGGCGGTGGCGACGCCGTGCTGGCCGGCGCCGGTCTCGGCGATCAGCCGAGTCTTGCCCATCCGCCGGGCGAGAAGCGCCTGGGCAAGCACCTGGTTGGTCTTGTGCGCGCCGCCGTGGAGCAGATCCTCGCGCTTCAGGTAGATGCGCGCTTTGTCCGAGCCAAGGTTGCGGCAGCGGGTGAGCGGCGTCGGGCGCCCGGCATATTTGCCGAGCAGCTCGGCAAGCTCCGCCTGAAACGCGTCGTCATGCTGCGCGTCGAGGAACGCTTGCTCCAGCGCTTCCAGCGCCGGCATCAGGATTTCGGGAACATAGGCCCCGCCAAAGGCGCCGAAGCGGCCGTCCATTTTCATGCTGATAGTCCTCTAACGGGCACCCGAAGCGCCTCGAAAAATGCGTGGAGCCTAGCCGGGTCCTTGCGGCCGGGCGCCGCTTCGACGCCCGAACACACGTCCAGCGCATAAGCACCCAAGGCGGCTGCTTGTGCCGCATTGCCGGGGTGGAGCCCGCCGGCGACTATGCCGGAGGCGAGATCGCCGCGCCCTGCGATGCGGCTCCAGTCGAACGCCTCGCCGGTGCCGCCGGAGCGGCCGTCTTTCTTTGTGTCGAACAAGGTGCGGTCGGCGCCCAGGCGCGGCGCGGGAAGATCGGCCCCGACGGCCGCAACGCCCCAGATTTCGGTCCCTCCGGGAAGCAGCGGTCGAAGCGCGCGGATATAGGCTGCATCCTCCTCGCCGTGGAGCTGGACGGCATGGAGGCCGAGCGCCCGCGCATGATCCGCCACCACCGCCGGCTTCTCGTTGCGGAACACGCCGACCGTAGGAATGCCCGTCGCGGCGGCGACCGCTTCGGCCTGTGCGCGGGTGAGCGCGCGCGGCGTGCCAGGCACCATGATCAGGCCTGCGAAGGAGGCGCCGGCGGACGCCGCCAACTGCGCATCCTCCGGGCTCGTGAGGCCGCACACCTTCGCCCGCCCGAACGCCAGTTCCCGCGCCGCGAGCGCTGGGTTGTCGGCGCGCATCAGGGAGGAGCCGACCAGGAAGGCATCGGCGTGGCTTGCAAGCCGCTCGACGTCGGCGCGGCTTTCGATGCCGGATTCGGAGATCACCAACCGATCCGCCGGCACACGCTTGGCCAGCCGCTCTGTCACCGCGAGATTGACGGAGAGGCTCTTCAGGTCGCGGTTGTTGATCCCGACGATCTCCGCGCCGAGCGCTACGGCGCGCGCCACTTCCGCCTCATCGTGAGTCTCGACCAGCGCATCCATGCCCAAGAGACGCGCTTCGGCGATCACCGCCGCCGCGTCTGAGTCTTCCAGAACCGACAGCATCACCAGCACCGCATCCGCGCCGTGCAGCCGCGCCTCGGGCACCTGGCGGGGGTCGATGACAAAATCCTTGGCAAGAATCGGCCCGTCGAATTCGCGCCGAACCGCAGCAAGATCGGCAAAGGAGCCGCCGAAGTACGGCGTGTCGGTGAGCACGCTGATCGCATCGGCGGCGCCGCGATAGGCGCGGGCGATCGCCGCGGGGTCCACCCCCTGCCGCAGGACGCCCTTAGACGGTGAGGCGCGCTTGACCTCCATGACGAACCGGGCCCCCGGCGCGGCAAGTGCGGCCTTGAGGCTGCGCGTCGTCGGCTCCGCACGCTCGCGCAGGCTCTCAAGCGAAACGCCGTCGAGCCGCGCCGCGACGTCCTCGCGCTTGCTGGCGACGATCTCGCCCAACACGCCGCCGATTTCACGCATTGGTGATCTCAACCAGCCGCTGCAGGCGCTCGTGCGCGGCGCCCGAGGCAATAACGTCCTTGGCGCGCGCAACGGCGGCCTTCAGCGTCGGCTCCAGCCGCGCGGCAAGAAGCAGCGCGCCGGTGTTGAGCGCGACCGCATCCGCTTCGGCGTCCGATCCCTTGCCGGCAAGCAAAGCGGCGAGCCGGGCGGCATTCTCCTTCGGATCGCCGCCGCGCAGCTCGTCGAGCGGGCGGCGCGGCAGGCCGGCATCTTCGGGTGCAAGGGTCAGCGGCTCCAGGCTTCCGTCCAGAACCCGCACCGCCTGCGTCTCGCCGTGCAGCGCCATTTCGTCGATTCCCGAGCCGTGCACGACCAGTGCGTTGCGAACACCCAACGAGGCCAAGGTCATCGCCACCGGCTTCAGATGCCGCGCTTCCGACACGCCTAGCAACTGCACCTGCGGCTCGGCCGGGTTGAGGCAGGGACCGAGCAAGTTCATGATCGTGCGCACCTTGAGCGCCCGCCGCACCACCGCCGCGTGGCGCAGGCCGGGATGGTAAAGCGGCGCAAGCAGGAAGCACACGCCCGCTTCGTCCAACGCCCGGCGCGACACCGCGGCGGAGACGTCGAGCTTCACGCCCAATTGCTCAAGCACATCGGCCGAGCCGCAGGGCGAGGTCACCGACCGGTTGCCGTGCTTGGCGACCGGCAGCCCGGCGGCGGCGGCAACAAAGGCGACGGCGGTGGAGACGTTGATCAGGGACGACCCGTCACCCCCGGTGCCGCAGGTGTCGGCGAACAGGTAGTCCGGCCGCTCGAACGGCGCATCGGCGGCGCGAAGGGCGCGGGCCGCGCCGATCATTTCGTCGGCGGTTTCGCCCTTGAAGCGGAGCGCGATCAGCATGGCGGCGATCGAAGCCTCGGGCAGGGTTCCGGCGACGAGGCGGCCGAAGAGCAGCTCCGACGCTTCCTGGCCGAGCGACTCGCCGGCGTAGAGGCGGGCAAGGATCGCATCCGGGTTCTCGGGGGCCTGCTCTTCATCGAGCGGGGCGGCGAAAGCAAGGTTGGCGTTGGCGTTCATGGGAGTTCCTGATGGCGTGGGGACAAAAGAAAAGGCCCGCCGGGGGCGGGCCTTGCGTCGAGTGCTGAGACTGAAACCGTCCCTTTCACCATCGATGCACGCACGCCTCCGCGGAGCCGGTCCACCACCAACGCCATGCCCCAGCGGCCGCCGCGGGCGCGGCAGCGTTGGCGGCGGCAAAGCTGCTGTGCATCTGCATGGCCACGCAATTTCCAGCTAAACCCTTTGCGGTCAAGCGGAATTCCGATTGGGCACGCCAAAGCGACCCCCGGGCACGCACAGTTGTTCAGAAACGATGCAGGAGGAGCGGCGTTAGGAAGGTTCGGGTCCGTAACATCGGGCCGCCCACGTTCGGAGTTTGCATGATCATGATGCGTAGCCTTTTCACCGCCTCCTTGCTGGCGCTTGCCACCGTGCCGGCTGCCGCTTCGGCGCAGACCTTCGCCGCGCCGAGCGTCGCCGGCACCCGGCTGGATGTCGTCGCAACCGGCGAAGTGACCCGCGTGCCGGACATTGTCCGGGTCAATGCCGGCGTCGTTACCACCGCGCCGACAGCGTCCGGCGCCTTGCAGGAGAATGCGACCCGCATGGCCTCCGTTCGCGCCGCGCTTCGCCGGGCAGGCATTGCCGAGCGCGACATCCAGACCAGCCAGCTCAACCTGTTTCCCGATTACCGGCACGATCAGAATGGCGGCAATCCGCAGCTGATCGGCTATCGGGCAAGCAACGAAGTCACCGTCCGTTTTCGCGACATCGCCAACACCGGCAAGATCCTCGACGCCCTCGTCGCGCAGGGCGCCAACCAGATCAACGGCCCGATGCTGGGGATCGACAAGCCCGAAGGCGCGCTCGATGAAGCCCGCACCAAGGCGCTCGCCGCCGCCCGCGCCCGCGCCGAGCTCTACGCCCGCGCCACCGGCAAGCGCGTCGGCCGCATCCTGCTGATCAGCGAAGGCGGCGGCGGCATGGGCCCGATGCCGATGTACCGCGACGCAATGGCGGTCAGCGCGGTCAGCAAAACGGAGATCAGCCCGGGCGAACAGAGCCTGAGCGTCACCCTCTCCGTCAGCTTTGAACTCGAATAAGCACAAAAAAGGGCCGCCCGAACCAGCCGGGCGGCCCATCTTTTTCGCTTGAACGATCCGCGGTTTAGCGGACGCTCTTGCGGGTGAAGAGGTTAACGATCGCGAGCAGGATCACGGCGCCGACAAGGGCGGCGAGCAGCGTCGGGAGGCTGAGCGGCGATTCAAGGATGTTGCCTTCGGCGCCGAACAAACGGCCAAGAAGGAAGCTGCCGAGAAGCGAGCCGACGATGCCGACAACCACGTTGAGCACGATGCCCTGCTGCGCGTCGCGGCGCATGATGATGCTGGCGAGCCAGCCGATGATACCGCCGATGATCAGTGCGATGATGAGATTCAACATAGGCTTCCCTCCTGTATACCGACGCCGACAAACCGGCACTCTGGTGCGGCGTTCAGTTCCTAAGACGCGCAATCCGCCAGCTTGTTCCTGCCCCTTAACGACTAAGCAGGCGCCGGCGGAGCGGCCGACAGGGGATAACAGTTTCGGGGGCGTACCGATAGCGCCTGCCTCTGGCGTCGGGAGGCTACGCCTTCTATCTACGTCCCCAACCCCGCTTCCGGAGCACCCATGCGCAAAATGACGCTTTTTCTCATGGCCTTGCCGCTGATCCTTGCCGCGCCGCCGGCGGCTGCGCAGAAGATCGGCGAACGCACCGGCGCGCCCGAGCAGCTTTTTTCCGGCATCGGCGAAGGCACGGATGACGCAGAGTTGGAGCGCGCCGTCGCCGCCGCGGCCGCGCATCCGCTTGGCACACTTGCCAACCCGGTCCGCGTCGGCGGGCCCGAAGGCGCCCGCGCCTACCTTGGCCGCTTGCGCTGCGCCGACGGATCGGCCCCGCAGGTGAGCCAGCCCAGCGACGGCGGCACCGGCGCCTACGGAACGGTGACTCAGCTGTACCGGGTAGATTGCGGGCGCGCGGCGCCGGCGCGGACCGAAATCGTCATGGACCTCTACCACCAGGAGCATCGCGAAACCCGCGCACCGGCCGGCTTGTCGCTTCTCGCCCGTTAAGCGCCTTGCGACTCGACGGGGGCGCCGTCACAAGCGCCTCCATGCGCACTTGGCTGCGGCGGGCCGGCACCGCTTTCCTTTTCATGGTAATCGCCCTCTGCCTCGCGCCGAGCGTGGCGATGCCGTTCCTGGACCGCATTTATTACCAGGGCGCGCCGAGCGGCCATTTCGACGGCGAGCGCTTCTTCAACCCGGACGATCCGCCCGGCGGAAACCATGGCGGCCCGTCGCGCTTCTTCAGCCGCTGGTTCGGAAGCGGCGACGAGCGGGCGCAGTGGCCGAGCCAAGTCCCGGTCACCCCCACCGTCCCGCCCCGCAGCGTCGAGGGCAGCGACATGGTGGTAACCTGGATCGGCCACGCTTCCGTGCTGGTGCAGGTCGCCGGCCTCAACATCCTCAGCGATCCGGTGTGGAGCGACACCGTCTCGCCCTTTCCGCCGATCGGCCCCGAACGGGTGCGGGCGCCGGGCGTCCGCTTCGAAGACCTGCCCAGGATCGACCTCGTCGTTCTCAGCCACAACCATTACGACCATTTCGACATCCCCACGCTGAAGCGCCTCTGGCAGCGCGACCGGCCGAAGATCGTCACCAGCCTCGGCAACGACACGATTCTGCGCAACGCCGGCATCGAAGCCAGCGCCTACGATTGGGGAAGCGGCCAGGCCGCCTTCAACAATTGCTCCACGCCGGCACCCTGCGGAAGCTGGCAGGTCGAGGTGGTGCGCAACCACCATTGGTCGTCGCGCTGGGGCACCGACCGCAACCGCGCCTTGTGGTCCGCCTTCGTGATCCGAACCGACGCCGGCGCCATCTTCTTTGCCGGGGACACCGGTTGGGGCGACGGCGGCTGGGTGAAGGAAGCAGCCGCGCGCGGGCCCTACCGCCTGGCACTGATCCCGATCGGCGCCTACGAACCACGCGACTTCATGAAGAACCACCACATCAACCCGGAAGAAGCTGTGGCGGTTTATGAGGCGCTGAAGCCGACGGCGGCGCTCGGCATCCACTGGGGCACGTTTCAGCTCACCTTCGAAGGCATCAACGATCCCCCCGCCCGGCTTGCGGAGCTCCGCAAAGCGCGTGGGATTGCAGACGATCGCTTCCGCGCCACCGAAGTCGGCCGAAGCTTTCGCGTTGCGGCTTCGGCCTCAGCGGGCAGCCGCCCGTAGGCTCTCCACCAGCCGCGCTTCGTCGGCGGCGTTGTTGTAAAGGTGCGGCGTGATCCGCATGGTTTCGCCGCGCAGGCTGACGTGCACATCCGCCGCCGCAAGCCGCGCCTCGATGTCGTCGGGCATTCCTCGCTCGAAGCGAACGGACAGGAAGTGCGGGGCTCTGCCCGCTTCGGCAACTATGCCAAGCTCGGCAAGCTGCCCCTCCAGCCGCGCCGTCACCGCGCCGAGCGTGTCGGCGATCGCCGGGGTGCCCCAGGCAAGCAATTGCTCGATCGCCGCGCCCGCCACCGGCAGCAGCGCGAAGTTCGCGCGCTCGCCCATGTCGAAGCGGCGGGCATTGGGCTGGAGCTCCTCCGGATAGCCGGTGAGGCGGCGGAAATCCTCGGCGCCGGCGCGCGTCATCCACCCTTCCTCCAGCGGCTGCCCCCCTTGGTGGCGCGGCGCGACGTAGAGGAAGCCAAGGGAGTAGGGCCCAAGCAGCCACTTATACGACGCGGCCACCATGTAATCGGGGTCCACCGCGCCGAGATCGAGCGGAAGCGCGCTCATCGACTGGGTTACGTCCAGCACCAAAGCCGCTCCGACGGAGCGGCAGCGCCGCGCCACCGCTTCCAGATCGACAACAATCCCGTGCACCCAATGGACGTGCGGAGCGACCACGAGCGCGGTGTCGCCGTCGATCGCGTCGAGCAAGGCGGCGGTCCACTCCGCCCCCTGCTCCGGCCTGGCGACGGTGACCACCTGCGCCTCCGCTTGCTTGGCCAGCGCTCGCGCCGCGTAAATGCCGGACGGGAAGTCGTCGCCAAGCGTGACCACCTTCTGCCGCGCGCTCACCCGCACGTTTCGCATCGCCGTCGCCATTCCGAAGCTCACCGACGGGATGATCGCGACATCATCGGCTGCAGCGCCGATCAGCTGGGCATAAAGGCCGCGCACCCGTTCCGATTCATCGAAAAAGTGCACGGCCTTGATGTTCCAGGGATGCGCCTTGCGCTCCAGCCCACGCCGCCCCGCCTCCGCCGCCATGTTGAGGAGCGGCGACATCTTGGCGCAGTCGAAATAAGCGACGCTCTCCGGGATATCGAAGAGCGCACGCTGGCACGGGAGGAGAGCCACTTAGCCGCTCACGCCTCCCGTCTTTCCGACGATCGGCGGCTTGGCCCGTTCCGCACAGCTTGCGCCGGTCTTGCGGCCGCTGATCTTGCGCGACATTTCGAAATCGCCCTGGCCCGGCAGATAGGTGATGGTCTCCACCGTGCCTTCGAACGTGGTGCCGGTGTAGCTCGCCTGCAGCGTGTGCATGATGTCGCCGCTGATCCCGGGACGGCTGCACTTCAGCGACACGTTGGCGCGGCCGTTGCGGACGTAGCTGCTCTGCGTCGCGCATGTATAGCCCGGCCCGGCGAACAGTTCGCCCGGCGGCGTGGCTTCGCTCCCGGCCGCGATGCAGGCGCCGCCGGTTTCCTTGTCGCCCACCTTCGCCTCGAGCGCCGGGGTCGTCTTGTCGGTGGACCGAATGGCGGTGACTTCGAAGTCGGCCGTCCACTGACCTGCCTCCATGTTGGCGGCGGCTTCCTCCACCTTCTTCTCCTCGCCCCCGCCCGAACAGGCGGCGGCAAGCAGGCAGGCGGACAAGGTGAACAGATGGCGCATGGTGGCATTCCCCCTTTGTTATGCCCGCCACGCTAGCGTTCGCGGCCGGGAATGACCATATGTTCGCGCATGGCAATCGCGATCAGAACCGGCCTTGCAGAGCCCGAAACGGGCGCGGATTTCGTTCCCCACCGCCCGCAGCGCCCCGAAAAGGCGGAAGGCGGGCGGCCCTTCAAGCTCGTCTCCGAATATTCTCCTTCGGGCGACCAGCCGACGGCAATTGCCGAGCTGACCAAATCGGCGCGCGAGGGCGAGCAGACGCAGGTGCTCCTCGGCGTCACCGGATCCGGCAAGACGTTCACCATGGCCAAGGTCATCGAGGAGCTGCAGCGCCCCGCCCTCGTCCTCGCCCCGAACAAGATCCTGGCCGCGCAGCTCTACGGCGAGTTCAAGAGCTTCTTCCCCGAAAACGCGGTCGAGTTCTTCGTCAGCTATTACGATTACTACCAGCCGGAAGCCTATGTCCCGCGCTCCGATACCTACATCGAGAAGGAAAGCTCGGTGAACGAGGGCATCGACCGGATGCGCCACTCGGCGACGCGGTCGCTGCTGGAGCGCGACGACGTGATCATCGTCGCCTCCGTCTCCTGCCTCTACGGCATCGGCTCGGTGGAAACCTATTCGGCGATGGTGTTCAGCCTGAAGAAGGGCGACACGGTCGACCAGCGCGAGATCATCCGCAAGCTTGTCGCGCTTCAGTACAAGCGCAACGACCAGGCCTTTGCCCGCGGCAATTTCCGGGTGCGCGGCGACAATCTCGAGATCTTCCCGTCCCACTATGAAGACACGGCCTGGCGGGTGAACTTCTTCGGCGACGAGATCGAGGAGATCGTCGAGTTCGATCCCTTGACCGGCAAGAAGGTCGCCAGCCTGAACAGCGTCAAGGTCTACGCCAACTCGCACTATGTGACGCCGGGGCCGACGCTGAAGCAGGCGATGGGCGCGATCAAGCACGAGCTTGAGGAGCGGCTCAAGGAGATGGTCGCGGAAGGGAAGTTGCTGGAAGCGCAGCGGCTCGAACAGCGGACCAACTTCGATCTGGAGATGATCGCCGCCACCGGTTCGTGCGCGGGCATCGAGAATTACTCGCGCTTCCTCACCGGCCGCCTGCCCGGCGAGCCGCCGCCGACTTTGTTCGAATATCTGCCGGAAAACGCCTTGTTGTTCGTCGACGAAAGCCACCAGACGGTGCCGCAGATCGGCGCGATGGCAAAGGGCGACCACCGCCGAAAGATCACGCTTGCCGAGTATGGCTTCCGCCTTCCGAGCTGCATCGACAACCGGCCGCTGCGCTTCAACGAGTGGGACGCGATGCGCCCGCAGACCTTTGCCGTCTCCGCCACCCCCGGCACCTGGGAGATGGAGCAGACCGGCGGCGTCTTCTCCGAACAGGTGATCCGCCCCACCGGCCTCATCGACCCCCCAGTCGAGATCAAGCCGGTCGAGGACCAGGTGCAGGACCTGATAAACGAAGCCAAGATCACCGCGCAAAAGGGCTACCGCACTCTCGTCACCACCTTGACCAAGCGCATGGCCGAGGATCTGACCGAGTTCATGCACGAAGCGGGCTTGCGCGTCCGCTACATGCACTCGGACGTCGAGACGCTGGAGCGTATCGAACTGATCCGCGACCTGCGGCTTGGCGTGTACGACGTGCTTGTCGGCATCAACCTGCTTCGCGAAGGTCTCGACATCCCGGAATGCGGGCTCGTTGGCATTCTCGATGCCGACAAGGAAGGTTTCCTGCGCTCCGAAACCTCCTTGATCCAGACCATCGGCCGCGCGGCGCGCAACGTCGAAGGCCGGGTGATCCTCTATGCCGATCGCGTCACGGGATCCATGGAACGCGCGCTTAACGAAACCGACCGTCGCCGCTCGAAGCAGCTTGAGTATAACGCCGCGCACGGCATCACCCCGACCACCATCAAGCGCAACATCTCCGACATCATCGCGCACGTCTCCAGCCGCGACGGCGTGGTGGTGGACACCGGCGACGAGGAGCGCCCGCACCTGGTCGGCCACAACCTCAAGGCCTATATCGCCAATCTCGAAAGCCGGATGCGCAAGGCCGCCGCCGACCTGGAGTTCGAGGAAGCCGGCCGCCTCCGCGACGAAATCCGCCGTCTCGAGGCCGACGAACTCGGCATCCCCGACCACGAAAAGCGTGCGCCGGTGATCGGCAATTCGTCGGAAGGCAAGCCGGGCACCCGCAAAACCCGCTACGGCAAGCAGCAGCAGATGCGCATGAACAAGCGGGCTGGCGCAGGAGCGCGGCGGTAGTGGGGTGACCTTTGGTGTTCGCGCCCCTATCTGGCGCTCACCATGGCTGCACCCGTACTCGCATTTGAAAATCTCGGCCTTCTTCAGGGCAATGGCTGGCTGTTCAGGGGCATCGACATCTTTGTCGGTCAGCGGGACCGGCTGGCGCTGATTGGGCGGAACGGGGCGGGTAAGACGACCTTGCTGAAGTGCCTCGCAGGCACCATCGACGCGGATGAAGGGCGCCGTACGATCCAGCCCGGGACCAAGGTGATCCTTCTGGAGCAGGATCCGGCGGTGGCGCGGTTCGAGACGCTTCGGGACTATGCCCTCTCCGCCCCCGATGCACCGCCGGAGCATGTCGTGGATGCGATTGCCGACCAGCTCGGCATCGATCTTAACCGCCCCGCCGCCACGGCCTCGGGCGGTGAGCGGCGCCGCGCCGCCATCGCTCGCGCGGTGGCGCAGGAGCCGGACGTGCTGCTGCTCGACGAGCCGACCAACCACCTGGACGTCGCCGCAATCGAGTGGCTGGAGGAGTGGTTGAGCCGCTTCACCGGCGCATTCGTCGCGATCAGCCACGACCGCGCCTTTTTGAAGCGCCTCACCCGCTCGTCCCTGTGGCTTGAGCGCGGCGCCATGCGGCGGGCGGAGATCGGCTTCGGCGGCTTCGATGCCTGGACCGAGCAGGTCTTTGCCGAGGAAGCGCGCAACGCCGCCCGGCTCGATGCCAAATTGAAGCTGGAATATCATTGGCTGGAACGCGGCGTCACCGCGCGCCGCAAGCGCAACCAGGGCCGCCTCGCCAAGCTTCACGAAATGCGCGCCACCCGCGCGGCGATGATCGGCCCGGCGGGCACCGCCAAGCTCGGCCTCGCCAACGACGATGCCAAGACCAAGGTGGTGATCGACGCGGAAGGGGTGACCAAGCGCTTCGGCGAGCGGGCGATCATCAAGGATTTCACCCTGCGCATCACGCGCGGCGACCGGATCGGCGTGGTCGGCGCCAACGGCGCGGGCAAGACGACCTTGCTGAAGCTGCTTACCGGGGAGATCGAGCCGGACGAGGGCCGCATCCGCCGCGCCAAGACGCTGCAGGGGATCATGATCGACCAGCAGCGCCGTCTGCTCGATCCGGCCAAGACGGTGCGCGACATCCTCGCGGATGGCGGCGACTGGGTGGATGTGCGCGAGGAGCGCAAGCACGTCCAAGGCTACCTCAAGGAGTTCCTGTTCGAGCCCGGGCTGGTGGATGCGAAGATCGGCACCCTGTCGGGCGGCGAGCGCTCGCGGCTTCTTCTGGCGCGGGAATTTGCGCGGAAATCGAACCTCTTGGTGCTCGACGAACCGACGAACGATCTTGATCTCGAGACGCTCGATCTCCTCCAGGAAGTGATCGGCGACTATGACGGCACCGTGCTGATCGTAAGCCACGACCGCGACTTTCTCGACCGGACGGTGACGATCACGTTGGGCCTGGACGGCTCGGGCAAAGTGGACGTGGTCGCGGGCGGCTATGAGGAATGGGTGCGTCAGCGGAAGCAGGCAAGCGCCGCCGCTTCCAAGGCGTCAGCCGCAACCAAGGCCGCTTCCGCGCCCGCCGCGCCGCGCCAGCAGACCAAGCTCACCTACAAAGACCAGCGGGACTACGACCTGCTTCCTGGCCGCATCGAGGAACTGGAAAAGCAGATCGCGCGTGACGAGCAGGCGCTGGCCGACCCCGACCTCTACACGCGGGATTATGCGCGGTTTGCTGCGCTGACGGCGGGTATCGAGAAAGCCCGAACCGAGCGCGACGCCGCCGAAGAGCGCTGGCTGGAACTGGCGGAGAAAGCCGAAGCGCTGGCGGGCTAAATTCCTCCCCCTGAGGGGGAGGGACTTAGCTTACCGGCAGGTGCTGGCGGGCCCTTCTTCCAGATCGAGGCAGCGGCCGTCTATAGTCCCCGGCGTGATGGGCACCCCGATCAGCGACGCAAGCGTCGGCAGGATGTCCGCCGTTTCCACCGCCAGCGGCTGCTCGAACGGGGTCATGCCCTTGCGCCAGAACAGGATCGGCACCTTTCGGTCGTAATCCCATGGGCTGCCGTGGGTGGATACATAGCCGCGGCTGGTGTCGTAGATCGGCGTGACGCGCGGCTTCAGCTGCACCACGAAATCGCCGGAGCGCTCCGGATCGAAGCTTGCTTTGGCCCGCTCCAGCAAGGTCCACCCATCCGGCGCGCCCTTCGGCTGCGGCGAGGCCATGATCTCGGCGCGGGTGAAGACAGCAGCGACCTGAGGATGGGCGCGGTAGGTGCGCACCGCTTCCGCCGCCACCCGCTGCCGCTGGGCGGGGGAAAGCTTGCGATCCACATACATGTCGCCAAATGCGCCGTCGCCGAACAGTATGTCGCCCTTGAGCTTGAGCTTGGCGGCAAGAGCCTTGGCCATGTTGCCGGAGTTCAGCGCGGGATCGACCCGGGCGGCTTCGGTGATGGCATGCTCGCGGTGGCGCTCCGGAATGTCGTGGCCGCCATGGTCGGCAGTGAGCATCACCAGGTAATCGACGCCGCTTGCGTCCAATTTGCGGAAGAAATCGCCCAGGGCATTGTCGAGCGCCATCAGCTGGATGCACATTTCGGCGCCCTGAGTGCCGTAGCTGTGGCCGACATAATCGGTGGCGGAAAGGCCCAGGATCAGGAGGTCCGTCGCCTGCCCTTCCCCCAGCTTCATATCGCGGCGGAGCGCGTCGCCGAGGTCCAAGGTCGCCCGGTCAAGGTCCGGCGAGGCGCGGAAGCCGCGGCTGTCATCGGCGGCGCGGGCGAAACGATAGTCGCCGACCGGCTTCTCGGCACCGACCACCGGCACCGCGCGGGCATGCGCTTCGCAGACCTTGGGCAGATCGCGCGCGCCACGGCCCTTGGCAATGTCGGCGGCGATCTCGCGATTGGCCTGGGCGGCGATCGGTGAGGCGACGCCCGCGTGGCTGACGAACTCCTTGGCAGCCCACCACCAGCGCTGATCGGGGTTGTAGCCGCCCATCATGATCGCCGCGCGGTCCTTGCCGGACACCACCGCCACCCGGGAACGCGGATCGGCGCGCTTCATCCGGTCGCCGAGCGCCGGCACCTTTAGGTGAAAGGAGGAGACGGTGTATTCGCGTGAATTGCTGCCCGGCACTCGCGGGTCTTCCGAGCAATAGACGCCCTTGTCTTCCCGTGTGGCGGCAAGGTTGAACCAGTTGTTGGCGATGATGCCGGTCCGCGACGGGCGCGAGCCGGTGAGAATGGTGGAATGGCCCGGGCAAGTTTCCGTGGCATTGTGGCCCTGGTAGCCGTTGGGGAACACGACGCCTTCGGACAGGCGCTGAAGGCCGCCGTCGAAGCGCTGGCGATATTGCTGGAACAGATCGGCGGCGAACTGATCCACGGAGATTGCGACAATCAGCTTGGGCGGGGTGCGCGGCGCCTGGGCTGCGGCCGGCGCGGCGGCCAAAGCAAGCGCGCAAAAAGCGGCGGTGCGGGCGATCTTCATCCTGTTTCCCCCTGAGAGTGTCCGTTCCGGTCTACAGCGTCGAACGCGGGGAGCAAGGGCGATGAAGCGTCTCGACAAGCTCAAGAACTTTTGCGAGCCATGGCGCTCAGGCTTCCGGGGGGAAACAGATTATGAAGGCGAACGACGCTGCCGAACTGATTGCGGAAATCCACGAGGAACGGGCGGAAAGCCACGCCGCAGACCGCTTCCGCAACCGTGCCGCCTTGCTGATCGCGATGCTTGCGGCAGTGCTCGCCATCGGCGAACTGGGCGGCGGCAATGCAACCGACGACATGATCGGAAGCAACATCAAAGCCAGCGACACCTGGGCATTCTACCAGGCCAAGAATGTCCGCCAGAACCTGTACAAGCTCGCCGCCGAGGAGCTGGAGACCGACCTCGCGGCCGGCGCGCTGCCGGCCGATCAGCGGGCGTCGGCGGAAACCCGGCTCAAGGATTATCGCGCCACGATCGAGCGCTACGACAGCGAGCCCGATGCGGACGCGCCGAACGATCCCTTGAAGGGCGAAGGCAAGAAGCAGTTATCCGCCCGCGCGAAGGCGCACGAAGCGGCGTTCGAGGAAGCGTCGGCCCGCGACAACAATTTCGACCTCGCCGAAGTGGCGCTTCAGCTTGCGCTGGTGCTCGGCTCGGTGGCGATCCTTGCGCTCAACCGCTGGGTGCTCGCCATTGCGGTGACGCTGGGCGCGATCGGCGCCGTTCTCACCCTGAACGGCTTCCTGTTGCTCTTCACCCTTCCTTGAACCGCTAGCCCCGCCGCGCGGCGTTGAGATGATCGCGTATCTGCGCGTCGCTTGGCGCCCCGCGTGAGGCCTGCTCGAGCAGGGTCAGCCCCTGTGCCTTGTCCTTGCCGCTCTTATACAGCAACCAGCCGTAGGTGTCGGTGGTCGCCGGATTCTTTTTGTCCATCTCCCAAGCCTTGCGCGCCATCGGCAAAGCGCGGCCATAGTCGCCCTTCTCCGAATAAGCCCAGGCAAGGTTGTTGAGCAGGGTCGCGTCCCGATCACCGGCGCGCTTGCGAAGCCGCTCATAGATAGCGATCGCACCGTCCCATTGCTTGGCCTGCAGGAACGCGTTGGCGGCAAGGAGCTGGGCCGGGACATTCTGCGGGTTCTGGGCGAGATACAGCTCAAGCACCCGAGCGGCGCCGCCGGAGTTGCCCGAGTTACGAAGCGCCTCGATCAGCCGCATCGCCACCGGCTCGGTAAAGGAAAGGTTGGCCGCTTTGCGATACTCTTCAACCGCGCCCTTATAGTCGCCGGCGATACCGCGCGCGTCGCCGACCAGCACGTGCGCGTCGGGAACGCCTGGGTTCTGGGCCTGAAGCCCGCGTGCCCGCTCCAGCGCTTCGCTGCCGAGGCCGCGGCCGAGAAGCGCGCGGATCAGCTGGATCTGGACCTGGGCGTTCTTTGGCGACGCTTCGGCCTTGCGGCGAAGCGCGGCGAGCTGCGCATCGTCAAGCGGCGAATCCAGCAAGGCGGTCGCGGTGCGGCGCTGCGGCTCGGCTGCGCGGGCAAGGTAGCGCGCGGCAAGGTCGCTATTGCCCTGCCGGTCGTACGCCTTGCCGATCAGGGTGAGAACATAGGAATCGGCGTCCGAACGGTCGGCAAGCGGCCGAAGCGTTTGAATGGTGCCGGCGACGTCGCCGAGCTTCCATTGCGATGCGGCAAGCAGGCGCCGCGCTTTCACGTTGTCCGGCTGGGCGCCGACCAGCTTCTGGAGCCGGGCGATCGCCTGTTCGGCATTGCCCGTCTGGAAATCGATGGCGCTGGCCAGCAGCATTCCGGCCGGCTTGTCGTCCAAGGCGCCGTCGGTGCGTTGGAACAGCGAGCGGGCAAGGTCGTACTTCTTCGCCCGGGCGGCGAGCATCGACTGGAGGTAATAAGCGACAGCGTTTTTGGGATCGATGGCGAGGATCTTGCGGGTTTCGGCCAGCATCTCCTTCATGCGGCCAAGATCGCCAAGCGTCGCCGCCCGCTCAATGAGGGCAGGCAAGTGGCCGGGGTTGATCTGAAGCGCACGGTCGAACCAGGGAATTGCCGCGGCAAGTCCATATTGGGTCCGGGTCAGTTCGCCGCGGAGAGCAAGCGCGTCGACGTTTCGAGCATTGAGCTGAACCGCGCGGTCGGCGGCTTCCACCGCACCGGCAATGTCGCTGGTGCCGCGCCGGAAGCGGGCAACATCCGTCCACACCAGACTGTCGTTCGCGCCGGCGGCGATCGCCTGCTCGAACGCCGCGCCGGCCTTTGCGCTGTCGCCGAGCGCCATGTAGGCGCGACCCCGCATACGGGCGGCCTGCGCCGCGTAGGCCGGCGGCGCCTTGGCCGCTTCGGCGATGGCTTCTTCCGAGCGCTTCTGAAGCAGCAAGGCTTCCGCCATCAGGTGGTGGGTTTCGGCAAGCGGCACCTTGAGCGCGCGGGCGCGGGTGATCTCCGCTTCCGCGGCGACGCCGTCGGCGAGGAGCAGGTAGGTCCGGGCCTGGGCAAGGCGGATCTTGCCGTCTTCCGGGTTGGCCTTGATCGCGTTCAGGAACTCGATCCGCGCCTCGCGCGGCTGGCCTTTCTCGAGCGCAGCGATGCCGCGCTGGTAGGCGCCCTGCGGACCGCCGTCGGAGGATGCGTTCGAACAGGCCGCGGCGGCGCTGAGCAGGATCGCGGACAGGAGGAGCTGATGCTTTTTCATGGCTGGAGCCCATATCGTTCGAGGAGATCGTAAAGCGTCGGGCGGCTGATCCCGAGCAGCTTGGCGGTGTTGCTGATATTGTTTTCCGAGCGGGCGAGCGCCTGGCGGATAGAACGCCGGTCGGCGGCCTCGCGCGCCGCCTTGAGGTTGAGCGGCAAGGGCTCGATTTCGGGGGTCTCGAGGTCAAGGTCCTCGGCGGTAACCATCTTGCCGTCCGCCATGATCACTGCCCGCTTCATGCGGTTCTCGAGTTCGCGGACGTTACCCGGCCACGGCCAGCTGTCGATGGCGGCCAGCGCGGCGGGGGCGAGCCCCTTCACCTGCGGGTTCATCTCGGGCGCGAAGCGATGGAGGAAATGCTTGGCGAGAAGCACCGCATCGCCGTGCCGCTCGGCCAGGCTGGGGATGCGCACCACGATCTCGGCCAGACGGTACCAAAGGTCTTCGCGGAAGCTCCCTGCCTTGATCATCTCCGGCAGGTCCTGGTGGGTGGCGCAAACGATGCGGGTGTCCACCGCGATCGGCTTGCGCCCGCCGATCCGCTCGATCGTGCGCTCTTGAAGAAAGCGGAGCAGTTTCACCTGCAACGGCAGCGGAATGTCGCCGACTTCGTCGAGAAAAAGCGTGCCGCCGTGCGCAAGCTCGATCTTACCCTCGGTGGTCTTGACCGCGCCGGTGAACGCGCCCTTTTCGTAGCCGAACAATTCGGCCTCGAGCAGGTTTTCCGGGATCGCGGCGCAGTTGATCGCAACGAACGCGCCCCCCGCTCTCCGGCTTGAGCTGTGCAGGCCGCGTGCAAGCAATTCCTTGCCGGTGCCGCTTGCGCCGAGCAGCATCACCGAAACGCTGGTGTTGGCCACTCGCTCAATGGTGCGGGCGACCTTGAGCATCTCCGGCGCGGCGGTGATCATGGTGCCGAGCACGCGGGTGTCGTCGCCCGCTTGTTCTTCCAGGCGGCGGTTCTCGTTCTCGATGCCGTGAAGCTGAAAGGCGCGGCGGACGATCAGGCCGAGCTGATCGATGTCCACCGGCTTCTGGTAGAAATCGTAGGCGCCGGACGCGATGGCGCGCAGCGCGCTTTCGCGGGCGCCGTGGCCCGAAGCGACAATCACCTTCGTCTCTGGTTTGAGCGAAAGAATGGTTTCAAGCGTGGCGAAGCCTTCGCTGACCCCGTTCGGGTCGGGCGGAAGACCCAGATCGAGAGTCACCACCGGCGGTTCTTCGGCGCGAAGCATGTCGATTGCCGCTCCGCGATCGGAGGCGAACAGCACCTCGTAATCATCATAGGCCCAGCGCAGCTGGCGCTGCAGGCCTTCATCGTCCTCGACGATCAGCAGCTTCGCTTTCGCCTCACCGCTCATGCGCACATCCGTTCGTCAGAAAAAGCGGAGCTTGTCGCGGCAAGCGGTAAAAAGACGGTGAAGCAGGTGCCCTCGCCTTCGCGGCTGGCGACTTCCAGGCGCCCGCCCATCGCCGCGATCAACGCCCGCGCCTCGAACGCGCCGACGCCGAAGCCGCCGTCCTTTGTGGAGGCGAAAGGCTGGAACAGGCGGCTGCGGATGAAGTCGGCCGACATGCCGGCGCCGCGATCGCGAACCGCCAGGAGCGCTTCGCCGGCGCCCGCCCGCAGCGTCATTTCCACCGGCTCGGACGGAGAACTGGCGTCGATGGCGTTCTGGACGAGGTGCGACAGCGCCTGCTCCAGCCCGGCGGGATGCGCCCAGGCGAGCACGGTGGGATCGGCAGCCACATTTACCGGGTGCACCCGCCGCTTCACCTGCGCCACGGCCTGCGCCACGTCGGCAAGCGCCGTAATGCGCGGCGTCTCCGCCTCGCCGGTGCGGCCGGGCGAAAGGCGGGCGAGAAGCTCGTTCATCTTCTTCACCGACGATTGCAATGTGGCGATCATATCTTCCCGGAAGGCGGGATTGTGGGCGTGGCGTTCGGCGTTGCGGGCGACCAGACTGAGCTGGCTGACCAGATTCTTGATATCGTGAAGGATGAAGGCGAAGCGGCGGTTGAACTCGTCGAAGCGCTGGGCATTGGCGAGTTCTTCCTGGGTTCGCGCTTCGGCAAGGTAGGTGGCCGCCTGGATGCCGGCGGTGCGGAACAGGTCGAAATCCTCCCAGTCGAGCGGGCGCCGCGCCAGCGGGTGGGCGAGAATAACCAGGCCGACCAGTTTCTCGCGGTGAAGCAGGGGAATGCCCGCCCAGGCATCGAGCGCGACAAGGTCCGCAACGCGGGGAGCATCGGCGGCAGGGGCGGCAAGGTCGAGGACGTGGCCGCTACGTTCCAGAAATGCGACAAGCTCCGCGGCTTGGAGCGGGTGCGCCGGAAGGTCGCCCGGCCATTGCCACTGCGCTTCCAGGGCCAGCGCGCCTTCGTGACCCGCGAGCAGCAAACCGCCCGGCGAACCCGCCATGTCGGCGAGCGCCTTCACCACGCGCTCGGCGATCGGCGCGTTGTCCTGCCCGCTGATGGCCACGGCGCGGGCGAAACGAAGCCATTCCTCGCGATAATCGTAGCGGTGCTCGAACAGGTGCTTGGCAAGAATGACCCGAAACCAGGCACGAACCCGGCGCGACGGGATCACCAAGGCTGCCGCCGCCGTCATTGCAACAATGATCCCGGCCTGGGCGAGCCCGCCCAAACCGCCGCCGGCGATCTCCAGCGCCCGCGCGGCGGTCATCATGCCGATCAGGTAAGCGAGAATGGCGAGAACGGAGAAAGACTGAAAGGTGGCGGCGCGGCTGAGGCGTACCTTGGCGTCGCCGCTTCGCCGCATGCCGAGCAGGAACAAGGGCGCAAGCAGCGCCACCACGACGCCGCGGAAATCGACCAAAGCGTCGGGCGCGCCGCGGCTCAAATAGCCGATGGTGTAGAGGTGAAGCTCATAGGCCCACATCGCGGCAAGCGCGGCGGTGGGCAGTTTGATCCCCAACCGGCTATCCGGCGCAGCCTGGCCGTAGAGGTTGTGGACCAGCACCAGCGAGCCGGCGGCGATAGTGAGGCCGAGCATCTGCGCGGCAGCAAGCAAAGCCTCGCGGGCAAGCGGCACGTGGAGGAACTCGGGTATCACGGCGGCAATGGTCGCCTGGACGCCGATTACGCCCGCAACCACGGCGTAGACGATCCGCACTGCCCGGTGGCGATCTTCCGGCGCTGCGGTGCGCACGATGGCGTACATGAAGCCAAGGAAGGCGAAATTGCGCGCCGCCTCGGCAAAGCCCGCTGCCATGCTGTACGGGCCGAGCAGGGCGGTGGATAGCGCCCACAAAGTGGTGACGGCGAAAGCGACGCCGAGCCAGCGGTCGTCCACGCCGCGCTGCCACTGCCGAAGTTGCGCAACGGCAAGTGCCCCGAAGAGCAGGGCCGCAAGCGCGTGGCCCGATTGCGCCAGCCAGCCGGCCATCAGCGCGCGCCCTCCGGCCAGAGCACCACCCGCACCGTTTGAAGCAGGATCAGCAGGTCAAGGAAGGGCGTATAGTTCTTTGCGTAATAAAGATCGTATTCGAGCTTCTCGCGCGCATCCTCGACGCTTGCGCCGTAGGGCAGGTTGATCTGGGCCCAGCCGGTGATCCCCGGCTTCACCACGTGGCGTTCGGCATAATAAGGCAGGCGCGCTTCGAGATCGGCGACGAATTGCGGGCGCTCGGGGCGCGGACCGACGAAACTCATTTCGCCTTTCAGCACCGTCCATGCCTGAGGCAGCTCGTCGATGCGCAGCTTGCGGATGATCGCGCCGACCCGGGTGACGCGAGGATCGTCCTTTTGCGCCCACACCGCCTTGCCGCCGACTTCCGCATCCTCCCGCATCGAGCGCAGCTTCAGGATTTCGAAGGCCTGACCGTAGAGGCCGACCCTGCGCTGGCGGAAAAATGCCGGGCCGCGGCTTTCCAGTTTCACCAGCAAAGCCGTGAGAAGGATGACCGGCCCGAAGATGGCGAGAATGAGCGCACTGACGATGACGTCGAACAGCCTTTTGCCGGCCGACGACAAGCGCCGCCCGGCCGAAAAGCCATCGGAAAAGATCAGCCAGGAAGGGTTCAAGCTGTCGAGATCGACCCGCCCGGTTTCGCGCTCAAGAAAGGAGGAAATCTCGGAGACATCGACGCCGGCGGTCTTCACCCGCAGCAGATCAGCGAGCGGCAGCGCGTTACGCCGTTCCTCCAGCGCAAGCACGACCTGGCTCGCGCCGAGCCGAACCACGTGATCGGGCAGGCTTGCAATGTCGGCGCGGTTGACGGCGCTCGGCACCGTTACCGGACCGTCGTTCATTGCGACAAACCCGGCAACCTGGAAGCCGGAGCCTTCTTTCTTGGAAAGCGCCGCGATCCGGGCCGCGCGCTGGCCCGCGCCGAGGATCAAGATTCGCCGCTTGAATGCGTCGAGGCCGAGCAGGCGCTGGGCCAGCAGCCGCGCAACGAACAGGCCAACAAGCGCGAAGATCATCGCGTACAGGAGGTTCGAGCGCCAGAAGCCCACCGCCGGCAGCAGAAAGAAGATCAAGGCCAGCAGCATCACGCCGAGCGATACCGCCACTACCAGCCGCGCGGTGCCCAGCCGCATCGAGCGCAAGGCATCCACCGAGTAAACGCCGACCCCCACCATGGCGAGCATCAGCGTCACTGCAAAGGTCGCAAGGTGCGGCAGCCGGCCGACGTCGGGATCGGGATCGGCATCGATCTGCCAGAGGCGCAGCAACCAGCCCGCCTCACCCGCCAGCATCAGGATGATGAAGTCGACGAGGCCGAGCAGCAGCACCGCGTGCGGCACATAATGTTTGAACAGCCTTACCACCGCGCCGGCGCCTCCGGGCGCACGGCTACGGAGCGCGGCAATTCCGCGGCGCCCGGCAACAAAGGTGTAAGCTTCTCCGACACGCCCGCGGCTGTCGCAGAAATTGACAAACAAAGGGTGAAGGGGCGGTTAGCCCATTCCTCAGCTTTGCCGGAGAGCCGCCACCGCCACCGCCAGTTCCGCCTGGCGAAACGGCTTGGTCAGCCGCGGCAGATCGGGCGCGATGCCCTCGTCCTCGGCATAACCGGACACGATCAGCACCGGGATGCCGCTGTTCCGGCCAAACAGTATCTGGGCGAGCTCCGTGCCGGTCATGCCCGGCATCAGGTGATCGGTGACGACGATGTCGGGCGAAAGGCCGCCGTCGATCAGCTTCAGCGCTTCCTCGGCCGAAGACGCTTCGGCGACCCGATAGCCGAGTTCGGCGAGCATGTCGGCGGTGCTTGCCCGCACCAGATCCTCATCGTCGATCAGCAAGGCGGTGCCCGACGCGCGGCGAAGCGGGAGGCCGCTCAAGGGCTCGGCCGGTTCCGCGCTCGTTTCGGCAGCAGGCAGCCACAGCTCCACGCGCGTGCCCACCCCCAATTTGCTGTCGATGGTCAGCGCCCCGCCCAGCTGGGCGGCAAGGCCATGCGCCATGGACAGGCCGAGGCCGGTGCCCTTGCCGACGCCCTTGGTGGAGAAGAACGGCTCCACCGCCCGTGCAAGGGTAAGTTCGTCCATGCCGGTGCCGGTGTCGGAGACGGAGAGGCGCAGGTAATGGCCCGGTGCCAAGCCGGTCCGGTGCTTGGCGCGCACCCGCTCGCCAATCGCGCCGATAGTGAGGCGGCCGCCATCCGGCATGGCGTCCCGCGAATTCACCGAAAGGTTGAGGATCGCCATTTCGAGCTGGTTTCGGTCTGCGAGGGCCGGCGGCAGATCGGGCGCGACGTCCACTTCCACCCGCACGCGGGGGCCCGACGTGCTGTCGACCAGCTCCGCCATGCCTTCCACAAGCTGCGACAAGTCGATCGGAACCGGCTGAAGCGGTTGGCGGCGGGCGAAGGCGAGCAGGCGCTGGACCAAAGTCTTGGCGCGCTCGGCCGATTGCAGGCCGCCGCCGATCAGCCTCTGCGCCCGCTCGTCGCCGATGCCGCGCCGTTGCAGCATGTCGAGCGTGCCGATGATCGGGGTAAGCAGGTTGTTGAAATCGTGCGCGACGCCGCCGGTCAGCTGGCCCATCGCCTCCAGCTTCTGCGACTGGCGAAGCGCTTCCTGAACCTGGGCAAGCTCGTCGGCCGCCGCTTTTTCCGCCGACATGTCGCGCGCCACGGCGTGGATCAGGCCGTCGCCCGGAACGGCTGTCCAGGACAACCAGCTGTAGGTGCCGTCGCGCTTGCGGTAGCGATTTTCGAAGCGAAGGGTGGTGAGCCCGTCGGCAAGGCAACTCGCCTCGGCGATCGTCGCCTCCAGATCGTCCGGGTGGACGTAGTCGAGAAAGCGGCTGCCGATCAGCTCCGCTTCGCTCCAGCCGAGCAAGGCCGTCCAGGCCGGGTTGATTGCCGTGATCACGCTGTCGAAGCGGGCGACCAGCATGAGGTCGGTGGTCAGCCGCCACATCCGGTCGCGGTCGGCGGTACGCTCCGCCACCTGGGCTTCAAGCGTTGCGTTGAGGTTGTGGAGCGCTTGCTCGGCGTCCTGCCGGTCGATGATCTGGCGCGTGCGCTCGGCCACTTCCTCCACAAGGGCGACATCGCTCTTGCTCCACCGCCTGGGCTTTTGGTCGTTCAGGTAGACGATGGTCTTAAGCCGCCCGCCGCGCACGAACGGCACCACCAGTATTGAGCGCGTGTCGACTTCATTGGCGGTTTGCAGCGCAACCGATTCATCGCTGAGCGGATCGTCGAACAGGTCCTGCACGACCACCGTTTCCCCCAGCTCCAGCTTTGCAACGATCTTTCGTCCAAAAGCGTGGGCGGGATGCTGGCCGAGCAGCGGCGGCACGCCCTCCGCCCAGCAGGTGCGGAAGTCGAAAAAATCGAGCGCCGCGTTGAGCGTGGCGTAGCCGACGCGGGTGCAGCCGAAATAACGGCCCATCAGCGCACTGGCCGCGTCCAGTGCCTCCTCCGTCGATCCGGAGCGAAGGCAATCGGTCAGTTCGAGCATGAAGGCATTGCGCGCCTCCGATGCCTTTCGGGCGGTGATGTCGCGGTAAAAGATCGCGAGGCCATCGCTTGCCGGGTACGCGCGCATGTCGAGCCAGGTCTCGTGGCCGTCCGGCCAGATGTAGCTATGCTCCAGCGTCGCCGGCCGGCGATCGGCCATCGCCTTCTTGTACAACGCGCCGAGTTCCGATTCCTCCGTACCCGGCCAAACCTCCCAGTGGCTGCGGCCGATGATCTCCTCCACCGGCCGGGTCTCGAGCCGCATGCCTTCGGCATTGATCTGCAGCACCCGGAATTCGCGATCGAGCAGGATGAACCCGTCGCCCATGTTCTGGAGGACGTCGCTCATCCGGTCGCGCTCGCGGCGCAGCTGCCGCTCCGCACGGGCACGTTCCACCGCGGACCAGGTCCGTTCGGCAACCGCGTCCATCAGGTCGATTTCGCTCTTCGACCAGCGGCGCGGTACGCGGCTATGGACGTAAAGGGCCGCGCGCATCCGGCCATTCTTGACCAAGGACGCGGTCAGCGCTGCGACCGTGTCGATGGCTTCAAACGCGGCACGCGCTTCCGGGCTGTTCGTGCGGGGGTCCGAAGAAACATCGTCCACCGCCAGCGCTTCGCCGCGCCGGAGCGAGCCCCAGATTTCCGGCCCGAAACCGGCAAGGTCGTGCGTGCCTTCGCGGGGCGGAACGCTGCCGTCCGTCCAGTTCGCGTCGGTAGTGAAATAGCGCTCGTCGGCGCCGACCTCGCCATAACCGACGCGGTTGACGCCGAGATGCTCGCCAAGCGCGCGCTGCGATACCGCGACGATCTCCTCCGGCCCGGCGAGATCGCGAAGCCGCCGCTCCAAATCGTACAGAAACGCCCGCCGCCGCTCCTCCAGCACCTGCGCCGTCGTCTCGACGCAGGCGCAGAGCATGCCCTCCACCGCGCCGCGCTCGCCGTGCAAGGGCGTGTAGGAGAAGGAGAAATGGGCCTCCTCGCTGTAACCGCGCCGCTGCATCACCAAGGTGATGTCGTCCATGTAAACGGGCCGGCCGGCATAAGCTTCATCAACGATCGGCCGCAGGTCCGCGGCAATTTCTTCCCAGACCCCGAGAAACGGCCGTCCGAAAGCGCCGGGGTGCTTGGCGGCAAGGATCGCGGCGTAGGCATCGTTGTAGAGCAGGATTCGGTCCGGCCCCCAGGTGACGAACATCGGCTGGTTCGCGCCAAGCACCAGCCGCATCACCGTCACCAGAGGCGCCGGCCAGCCATCCACCGGCGGCAGGCCGCTTGCCGCCCAGTCGTGGCCGCGCAGCAGATCGGCTGCCTCGCCTGGGAAGGCGTCAGCCGGGAAAGCGAAAGAGCCTGCGCTGGGCGAATCCTGCATGGCGTCCGCATAGCCGCCGCAGCGGCCAAGGCAACCTCGCCTTCAGCCGGTAGCAGCGCCAACCGCGAGGACGATCTTTCCGACGTGGGCGCTTTCTTCCATCCGGCGGTGCGCATCGGCGGCCAAAGCGAGTGGAAACACGCTGTCGATCACCGGCGCGATCTCCCCCGCTTCAAGCCGCGGCCAAACTTGACGGCGAAGCTCCTCCGCAAGCGCGGCCTTGAACGCAGGTTCTCGCGCCCGAAGGGTGGAGCCGGTCAGCGTCAGGCGCTTGGCCATCACCTGCCAGATCGGCACTTCGCCCTTCGGCCCCCGCTGCACGGCAATGGAGACATGGCGGCCTTCCTCGGCAAGGCAGGCGATGTTGCGGGCAAGATAGTCGCCGCCGATCATGTCCAGCACGACGTCCACGCCGCGCCCGCCGGTACACGCCTTCACCTCCTCAACGAAGTCGGAGGCGCGATAGTCGATGGCGTGCGCGGCGCCGATCTCCAGCGCGCGCGCACACTTGGCAGGGCCGCCGGCGGTAACGATCACGGTCAGGCCGAAGACCTTGCCGAGCAGGATCGCGGTGGTGCCGATGCCGCTGGTGCCGCCGTGAAGGAGCACCGTGTCGCCGGCCGTCGCGCGTCCGAGCTGGAACAGGTTGGTCCACACGGTGAAGAAGGTTTCGGGCAACGCCGCCGCTTCCAACATCGAAAGCGGCCCCGGCACCGGCAGGCACTGGCCCGCAGGTGCAACGCAGTATTCGGCATAGCCGCCGCCCGACACCAAAGCGCAGACCCGCTCCCCGAGCAGCCCGCACTCGCCGCCCACCACGGTCCCGGCAATCTCTAGCCCCGGCACCGACGGCGCCCCAGGCGGCGGCGGGTACAGACCGAGCCGCTGCATCACGTCCGGCCGGTTCACCCCCGCCGCCTCGACCCGGATGAGCAGCTCGCCCTGCCCCGGCACCGGCACCGGCCGCTCCACCGGCTGCAGAACCTCAGGGCCGCCAGTCGCGGCGGGGTCGATGGCGATCATGGTCTTGGGCAGCGTCATGCGCCTTAGGTCGCGGCGAAGCGGGCGGGGCGCAAGCTCCTTCGAGTTGACAGATGCCGCCGCAACGCTGATTTTCGTAGCCATGGACCTCGACGATCTTTTCCCGTCCAAGCCGGCCGACCCGCTGGCGCTGCTTGCCAAGCAGGATCTCGATCCCTTGTCGGTGGACGAGCTTCACGCCCGCATCGAAGCGCTGGAAGCGGAGATCGTCCGGGTGCGCGGCAAGATAGAATTCGCGGCCCAACACCGCGCAAGCGCCGAAGAACTCTTCAAAAAATGATTGCCGGCGGGGAACCGGAAGGCTTTTCCCCGCCTTTCCCAATGACCTGCTTGATGCCGGGTCGCACACACCCGACATTAGACCCAAGCAGTCCGTGATCAACGCGGGCCCGAAGGAGTATCATAGTGCCGTCATTTGCCCGCGAACTCGAGCAGACCCTGCACACCGCCCTCGCCGAAGCGTCCGGGCGCAAGCACGAATATGCAACGCTTGAGCATCTTCTCCTCGCCTTGATCGAGGACACCCACGCCAGCCGCGTCATGAAAGCGTGCGGAGTCGATCTCGACGAGCTGCGCGAAGCGGTGAAGATGTATCTCGATCACGAACTGGAATCGCTGAAGGTCGAGGGCGAGACCGACCCCTCCCCGACCAGCGGCTTCCAGCGCGTCGT
This sequence comes from Allosphingosinicella sp., assembly GCA_036399095.1. Classification (GTDB taxonomy): domain Bacteria; phylum Pseudomonadota; class Alphaproteobacteria; order Sphingomonadales; family Sphingomonadaceae; genus Allosphingosinicella. Next base: position 53,002 of record DASWNT010000005.1, on the reverse strand, counting down.
CCAGCGCGCCATCCTGCACGTCCAGTCGTCCGGCCGCGACGAAGTGACCGGCGCCAACGTCCTCGTTGCGCTGTTTTCGGAGCGGGAAAGCTATGCCGTCTATTTCCTGCAGCAGCAGGACATGAGCCGGCTGGATGCGGTGAGCTACATCAGCCACGGCGTCGGCAAGGGCGAAACGGCCGACGAAGCGCCCGAAGTGAAGGGCGCGGACGAGGCGAAGCCCGAGGATGGCAAGAAGAAGACGGAGAGCGCGCTTAAGCAATTCACCGTCAACCTGAACGAGAAGGCGCAGTCCGGCCGCGTCGATCCGCTGATCGGCCGCGGACCCGAAGTCGACCGCACCGTTCAGATCCTCTGCCGCCGGTCCAAGAACAACCCGCTTTACGTCGGCGATCCCGGGGTCGGCAAAACCGCGATCGCGGAAGGCCTCGCGCGCAAGATCATCGAGGGCGAAGTGCCCGAGGTGCTCAAGGAAGCGGTGATCTATTCGCTCGACATGGGCTCCTTGCTCGCCGGCACCCGCTATCGCGGCGACTTCGAGGAGCGGCTGAAGGCGGTGGTGACGGAGCTCGAGAAGCTTCCGCATGCCATCCTCTTCATTGACGAAATCCACACGGTGATCGGCGCCGGCGCGACGTCGGGGGGCGCGATGGACGCGTCGAACCTCCTCAAGCCTGCCCTTTCGGGCGGGACGATCCGCTGCATCGGCTCCACCACCTACAAGGAGTTCCGCAACCACTTCGAGAAGGACCGGGCCCTGCTCCGGCGCTTCCAGAAGATCGACGTCAACGAGCCGACGGTGGAAGACACGATCAAGATCGTCACCGGCCTTCGCTCGGCATTCGAGGAGCATCACCACGTCAAATACACGCCGGACGCCATCAAGGCGGCGGTGGAGCTTTCCGCGCGCTACATCAACGACCGCAAGCTGCCGGACAAGGCGATCGACGTAATCGACGAAGTGGGCGCGATGCAGATGCTGGTGCCGCCGAACAAGCGCAAAAAGACGATCACCGTGAAGGAGATCGAAAGCGTCATCTCCACCATCGCGCGCATCCCGCCCAAGTCCGTCTCCACCGACGACAAAAAGGCGCTGGAGCATCTCGATCGCGATTTGCGGCGCGTAGTGTTCGGCCAGGACGCTGCGATCAAGGTTCTGTCCTCGGCGATCAAGCTTAGCCGGGCAGGCCTTCGCGATCCGGACAAGCCGATCGGCAACTACCTCTTCTCCGGCCCAACCGGCGTCGGTAAGACGGAGGTCGCGCGCCAGCTCGCGTCGATCATGGGCATTCCGCTCCAGCGCTTCGACATGTCGGAATATATGGAGCGCCACTCGGTCAGCCGCCTGATCGGCGCGCCTCCGGGCTATGTCGGCTACGATCAGGGCGGGCTCCTCACCGACGCGGTCGATCAGCACCCGCATTCGGTGCTTCTGCTCGACGAGATCGAGAAGGCGCATCCGGACCTGTTCAACATCCTCCTGCAGGTGATGGACAACGGCAAGCTTACCGATCACCACGGCAAGACGGTCGATTTCCGCAATGTCATCCTGATCATGACCACCAATGCGGGCGCCAGCGACATGGCGCGCGAGGCGGTGGGCTTCGGCGCCATGACCCGAGAGGGCGAGGACGAGGAAGCGATCAAGCGGATGTTCACGCCGGAGTTCCGCAACCGCTTGGATGCCATTGTGCCGTTCGGCTACCTCCCCCCAGAGGTCGTCGCCCGCGTCGTCGACAAGTTCATCCTCCAGCTCGAGCTGCAGCTTGCCGACCGCAACGTGCACATCGAACTGGACGAGGAAGCCAAGGCGTGGCTGACGGCGCGCGGCTACGACAAGCTCTACGGCGCGCGTCCGATGGGCCGCCTGGTTCAGGAGAAGATCAAGCAGCCGCTGGCCGAGGAACTGCTGTTCGGCAAGCTCATCCACGGCGGCGAGGTCAAGGTGACGATCAAGGAGAACGCACCGGCGTTCGAGATCATCGCCGCGCCGCCAAAGGCGTCCAAGAAGAAGAGCAAGAAGGCCGAGCCCGAAGGCGAAAAGGGCGAGGAAAGCCAGCCGGAAGCGCGCGCGTAAGGCGTCGGCTTCTTAGCTAAGGCAACGAAGCGGGATTCCCGCTTTCGCGGGAATGACGGGCGGTTGGGTACGCCTCCACCGTCACCCCCGCGAAAGCGGGGGTCTCGCTTCTTCTTTTTGCGCCAGGACTCCCGCCCACCCGCGCCCCAGGCTAAGGCTCACCCCGAACCAGTCCGGGGAGCCTCAGCGATGTCCGAACCACTCACTTTCTACACCAACCCCCAATCGCGCGGGCGGATCATCCGCTGGATGCTGGAAGAGGTAGGCTGCGAATACGAGACGCAGGTGCTCGATTACGGCACCACAATGAAGGGTGCCGACTATCTGGCGATCAACCCGATGGGCAAGGTGCCGGCGATCAAGCACGGCGAAACGGTGGTCACCGAAGCGGCGGCGATCTGCGCCTACCTTGCCGACGCCTTCCCCGATGCCGGCCTCGCGCCTCCGCCCGGCAACCCCAGCCGCGGGCCTTATTACCGCTGGATGTTCTTCGCGTCGGGCCCGGTGGAAGCGGTGATCACCGGCAAGGCGCTCGGCCTGCTTGCTCCCGCCGACAAGAAGGCGATGGCGGGCTATGGCAGCTACGAGGAAGTGCTGGACGCGCTGGAAGGCGCCGTGTCGATCGATGCCTGGCTGTGCGGGGAGCAATTCACCGCCGCCGACCTTTACGTCGCCTCGCAGCTCAACTTCGGCCTGCAGTTCGGCATCCTGGAGAAGCGCGACGCCTTCCTGGCCTACTCCGCCCGCGCCACCGAGCGACCGGCTTACGCCCGCGCCACCGAACTCGACAACGCGCTCGCAGCGCAAGCCGCTGGAGCCGCACAATGACCGACAGCATCCGCGCCGCCGCCATCGCACTTTACGACCGGTACACTCACGAAGGCATGGACCGCCGCGCCTTCATGGCCGAGCTTACCCGCATTGCCGGAAGCACCGCCGCGGCCTCCGCGCTCCTCGCCGGCATCGCCGCCGATCCCGCCGCGGCCGCCGTGGTCGCCGCCGACGACAAGCGCGTGATCGGCCGCCGCATGCGCTGGCCTTTGGGCGGCGGGCGGTTCATGCACGGTTATCAGGCCGAGCCTGCTGCCGCGAAGTCGCCGCTCGGCGCCGTGATGGTGATCCACGAAAATCGCGGCCTCAATGCTTATGCGGAGGATGTCGCGCGGCGGGTGGCGCTTGCCGGCTACCGCGCCGTCGCGCCCGACTTCCTTTCCTTGTCCGGCGGCACGCCGGCAGATCAAGACGCTGCCCGCGCCGCGATCGGCAAGCTCGACCTTGCCCAATCCGCGGCGGACGCAGTGGCCACGCTCGGTATTCTGAAGACTCTGCCCAACGCCAACGGCCGCGCCGGAGTGATTGGCTTTTGCTGGGGCGGCGGCATGGTGAATCGCATCGCAGTCGCGGCCGGCTCCGCTTTGCACGCCGGCATCGCTTATTACGGACCGGCGCCCGATCCGGCGCTTGCGCCGCGCGTCGAAGCGGCGATGTTGCTCCATTATGCGGAGCGGGACGAACGGGTAAACGCCACCGGCCTCCCCTGGGCCGAAGCGCTCAAGGCGGCGGGCAAGACGGTGCAGTCCTTCGTCTACCCTGGCGTCGAGCACGCCTTTCACAACGACACCTCGGCCGAGCGCTTCAACGAGGCGGCGGCGACGCTCTCATGGCAGCGCACGCTCGACTTCCTGAAAGCGCACGTCGGCATCATTGGCTGAAACGAAAAAGGCCCGGCGTTTCCGCCGGGCCTTCCCGTGTTCGACGTGCCTCGCGCTTACTCGCGGTTGCCGAGGAAGCTGAGCAGGAACTGAAACATGTTGATGAAGTCCAGGTACAGCGTCAGCGCACCGAAGATCGCCGCGCGGCCGAGCATTTCGGTGCTGCCGGCGATCTGGAAGTAGATGCTCTTAATCTTCTGGGTGTCGTAGGCGGTGAGGCCCGCGAACAGCAGCACGCCGACGAAGCTGATCACCATGCTCAGCGTGTCCGACTTGATGAAGATGTTGCCGATCATCGCAACGATCAGGCCGACCAGACCCATCAAAAGGAACGTGCCCATGCCGGACAAATCCTTCTTGGTGGTGTAGCCCCACAGGCTGAGCGACACAAAGGCCGCGGCCGTGGCTACGAACGTCGTCGCGATCGACGTGCCGTTGTAGACCAAGGGGATCACCGACATCGACACGCCCATCACCGCGGCGAAGCTCCAGAAGAATGCCTGAAGCCCACCGGTGGACATGTGCCCGGCGCGGGCCGCGAAGAAGAAGATCATGATCAGCGGCGCGAAGATCACGACGTAGCTCAGGATGCCGCCGCCAACGAAGATCGATTCGGCTACGCCAGTCAGCGCCAGCGCATAGGCAACGATGCCGGTGAGCAGAACGCCCGACGCCATGTAGTTGTAAACAGACAGCATGTGGGACCGCAGGCCCGCGTCGAAGGCGACGCCCTCGCGGCCGGCCGTCTCGGCCGTGTGCGGCGCGGCAGTTGCGCGCGGGTCAAATCCGTTAGCCATTAAACTCTCCTTTGCCGGCAGGGATTGGCCTGCCGCAGGTTCGAATATCGGGTGAAACGCCCCCACATTCAAGGAAAACCGGTACGATCCCGCCGGTCCTTGCGGTAAGGGAACGGTGCTTATGCACCGCCTCTTTGTCGCCATTCGCCCGCCGGAGCCCGTGCGGGAGCAGCTGCTGGACCTGATGGAGGGCATGGCCGAGGCGCGCTGGCAGACTGAGGACCAGCTCCATCTCACCTTGCGCTTCATCGGCGAAGTCGACGGCAGGCTGGCCGCCGACATTGACACGGCGCTTTCCGCCGTTCGCCACCCGCCATTCCAACTTGCATTGGACGGGCTCGGCGCCTTCAACCGCCGCGGCCAGCCCGCCGCGCTCTGGGCAGGCGTGGCGCCGCACGAGGCGCTCAAGACGCTCCACAAGAAGATCGATCATGGGCTGCAGCGGGCAGGTCTCGCTCCCGAGCGCCGGGCCTACCTGCCCCACATCACGCTCGCCCGCTTCGGGCGCGGCGGCGCTTCGCTGCAACCGTTGCTGGCCCGCGCTGGCGGCATAACAAGCGCACCCTTTCCCGTGACCGAGTTCCGCCTCTACGAAAGCTGCCTCACCCCCACCGGCGCCGAATATGCGCCCATCGCGCGCTACTCGCTGGCCTGAGTCTCGCGCCGCCACAGCCACCAGGAATACGCCACCGGGATCAGCGCCGCGCCGAGCACCGCCACCAGCATCCCCTGCATCATCAAAGCCGGCCGCGCCGGCAGCAAGGCAAGGATGATGGTAAGCACCCCAGCCGCGACCATCAGCTTCCCAGCAAGGCGATGCGTGCGGATCCAGACCTCCTCGCTCGCCAGCGTCCACGGCGTCCGCACACCCATCATGTACATGCTTCGCGACTTGCCGAGGTGATTGCCGATCAGCACCAGCATCGCGCCGACCGCCAGGGAGATCAGCCGGTTCACCGGCACGTCCCAGCCGAGCGCCACCGACACCACGGCAAGCTGAATCGCGCTCCCGACCAGCAACAGTCCGATCCACCCGGCGAGATACAGCCCCTGGCTTCGCTCCAGCCCCTGGCGGCGCGGCTCAAGCGAGGGCAGGAACCAGAGAAGCAGCGACACGCCCCCAGTCATCAAGGCGGGCAGCAAAAGCGCCGTCCACTTGTCGGAGAACCGGTCCGGCTGTCCGTCAAGTCCCCAATGAACCGGCAGCTGCGCGTCCGCGGGCAGCGACGCCGCCACCGCCAGTCCCACCAGAGCGATCGCAAGCGTGGTAACCAAAGCGGCCATTCCGATGATCTTCCTGGTCACGATCTTTCTCCCTTCGGTTCCGCAGCGGCCACGCCCATCGTGCCCATGAAGCCCATCAGCACTTCCTCCAGCACCGTCATGTTGATGCTGTAGAAAATCGTCGCGCCCTGCTGGTCGGCGTGGATCAGCCCGGCTTCCTTCAGCTTGGCGAAATGGCCGGACATGGTCGGCTTCGACACGTCGAACGCCTCCGCCAGCTCGCCCGCCGTCCTGGAGCCGCTCTTCAGCATCTCCAGGATCGCCCGCCGCGTCGGGTGGGCCAAAGCTTCAAAAACAACGTTCACTTTTTTTGTGCGCTGATGAAGCCCGCAATCGCTTCCACCGCCCCGGGCGCGATCGGCAGCGCCGGGTCGCCGTAAGCGGCAAGGTTGGCCGCAGTGTCGCCTGCCGGAACGCTTTTCAAAACGTGGTTCACGTCCGGCAGCAGCACCAGCGTGGCGCGCGGATTGGCGGCAGCCATTCTCCGTGCATCAGTCTCGCCAACTTGCAGATCGCGCTGGCCCTGAACGATCAGTATCGGCTTCGAGACTTTGGCGGCCAGCTCCGCCGGATCGTAGGAGAACAGGCTGATCACGAACCCCTGCACCGCTGGCGCAAACAACGGCGTCAGCGCGGGGTGCAAGCCGGACGGATCAACGTGCTTGCCGCTCTCCAACGCGTCGATTGCGGCAAGCGCCTGATCCAGGAGCGGCGCATTCGCCGGGTTTGCGCGCAACTGCTCGCGCATCACATCGCTCAGCCTACGCCCCGGCGCCGACACCAGGATCACGCCGCAAACACCTTCAGGCGCCTGTGCGGCGACCAGCGCAACCAGTCCACCTTCGCTGTGGCCAAGCAGCCAGGCGCATCGCGCACCGGTCCGCTGCCGCGCCGCGTCGATCCAGCTTCGAACGTCGGCGGCATAATCGGCGATGGTGACCGCATTAGCATCGGCGGCTGCGGCTGCGCTTGCGAACATGCCTCGTTTGTCGATCCGGACACTCGGCACGCCCCGCGCTGCCAAGCCCTCCGCCAGCATCCGGTACGGCGCGCCTTTCAGCCCCAGCGGGCCGTTGCCGTCCCTGTCTGTGGGGCCCGAGCCTGGGATGATCACCACAGGCGCCGCAGGGTCCGATGTGCCGATGAAGGTGCCGGCGAGCCGTCCGGACGGACCCTGCACCACCATTTCAACACCTGTAGCGTCCGCGGGCGTTGCTCCCGCAAGCGCCACTGCTGTCATCCAGATCGCCACCATACACCCGCTCCCTATTAGGTTGTTAGGCAAATACCTAATTACGGAGCCTGAGTCAAATTGCTGTCAGGCGCAGAGCGTATCGAGCAGTCGGCTGACCATCCCGCTGTAGCTGCCGCCAAACAGGCGCAGGTGCGCAAGCGCGGGGAAGAGCTGGTAAACCGCCCGCCTCTCCTGCCAGTCGGGCTCCGCCGCGCCATAGGCCGCCCAGAAGCTTTCCGCCGGCTCGTCGAACAGCGTCAGCATGGCGAGGTCGACTTCCGCATGGCCGTGGTAGCAGGCGGGATCGATGAACGCCGCGAGCGCGCCGTCCCGCACCAGGATGTTGCCGCTCCAAAGATCGCCGTGCAGCAGGCTTGGCGGCGGCGCTTCCGGCAGCAGATCGCCAAGCCGCGGCACCAGGGCCCCTACCCGCTCCCGAAGCGGTCGGTCGAGGATCGCCGCCGTGGCCGAAAGCCGCTGCTCGCCCCAAAACGTGGGCCAATCCGCCCGCTCGCGGTTCTCCAGCACGACGGTCCCGATCTGGTAATCCACCGGCCAGCCATAGCTCTCGGCCGTCCGATTGTGCAGCCGCCGAAGCGCCGCGCCCACCGACGCCCAAGCCCTCTCGCTGAACACCGCGTCGTTCGGCACGTGCTCCAGCAGAAGCACCCCGTCGACCTCGCCTTCCACCATCGGCACCGGCACGTCCGCCGACGCAAGCGCGCGCAGCATCGCCGCTTCCGTCACGATCGCCGAGCCTCCCTTGGCGACGCTCAGGCGCCCGTCGCCGCGCCGCACCAGCAGCACTTCGGAAAGGTCGCCGCCCGACAAGCGCTCTAGCCGCTCGGGCGGCACATGCGCTGCTTCGGCCACCTTGCGCGCAAAAGCCGTCATGCCTGCTGTGCCAATCTTGAGGCAAGCGCCCGCGCGCCTTCGTTAACGTGCCGCCACGTCACCTCGAACACGGCGTCCTCGCCATAATAAGGGTCCGCGACGGCCTCCCCGCCCCGCCCCGGCGCATGGTCGAGCAGCAGCGAGAGCTCCGCCGTCCCGTCCGCCGGCTGCAGCGCCCGCAGGTTGGCGAGGTTCTTTGAGTCGAGCGCTACAATGTGCCGGAACCGCCGGAAGTCTTCCGCAATCACCTGCCGCGCCCGCATATGCGAAATCTCGGCGCCGTTCTTCGCCGCCACCGCCTGCGCCCGTGGGTCCGGCGGTCGCCCGACGTGCCAGTCCGCCGTTCCGGCGCTGTCGATCTCGACGTCCAGCCCCATCCGCTCCGCCTCCAGCCGAAACGCCGCCTCGGCGAGCGGCGAGCGGCAGATGTTGCCGAGGCAGACGAACAGAACGGAGTGCTTCATGCGCGGGATGCCGTGTTGCCAAAGCCGGAAGCTCTGCTAGCCATAAGCGCAAAGCATAACAACGAGAGAGGCCCCATGGCGACAGCACCCCACGAAGCCGCCGCTCCCGCGCCCAGCCGCCGCATCGGCGCTTACGCCTGGTACGCCCTCTTCGTTTTTGTGGTCGTCTACATCGTCAACTTCATCGACCGGCAGATCCTCTCGATCCTGGTCGGCGACATCAAGCGCGATCTTTCCGTCTCCGACGCGCAGATCGGCTTCCTCTACGGCACCGCCTTCGCCGTCTTCTACGCTTTGTTCGGTATCCCGCTCGGCCGCCTCGCCGACAGCTGGTATCGCGGCCGCCTCATGGCCCTGGGGCTGGCGCTCTGGTCTTCGATGACGGCTTTCTCCGGCTTCGCCTCCACCTTTGGGATGCTTGCCGCCGCCCGCATCGGCGTCGGCATCGGCGAGGCAAGCGCGTCGCCCGCCGCTTATTCGATGATTTCCGATTATTTTCCCAAGGAACGCCGCGCCACCGCCCTCTCGATCTACTCAAGCGGCCTCTACATCGGCGGCGGGCTCAGCCTTCCGATCGGCGGCTTCGTGGTCAGCCGCTGGAACGCGGCTTATCCGGACGCGGCGATGGCTCCGCTCGGCCTCGCCGGATGGCAGGCGGCGTTCGTCGCCGTCGGCCTCCCGGGTCTGCTGCTCGCCCTTTGGGTGCTGTCCCTGCGCGAACCGCAGCGTGGCCAGTCCGACAATCTGCCGCAGCCCATCGTCCGCCCCGGCGCCTGGAGCGGCTTCGTGAGCGAGCTGATCGCCATCCTGCCGCCGCTTACCCTGCTCAGCGTTTCCCGTTACCCCGGCGAACTCGCCCGCAACCTGGTGGTGCTGGCGCTCGTCTCGGCCGCCGCCGCAGGGCTGATCTGGCTGACGGGCGACGTGCCGCAATGGCTCGCTTACGGCCTCGGCATCTACGCGATCATCTCCTGGATCCAGTCGCTCAAGCACCGCGATCCCGCGGTCTACCGCCTGATCTGGGGCACGCCCGCAGTCGTCGTCCTGGTGATCGCCTTCGGAAGCATCTCCTTCGTCACCTACGCGACCAGCTTCTGGATTCCCTACTTCGTCGAGCAGACCTTCTACGCGGGTCCGATGGGCCCGGCTGCCTTCATGAGCGGCGTCACTGCCAAGGAGGAAGTTGGCGTCATCGTTGGCTGGGGCGGCGCTTTTTCGGCTGCGGTCGGCGTCATCCTCGGCGGCTACCTGTCCGACCGCTGGCGGGAGCACAATCCGCGCGGCCGGATCTACGTCAACATGATCTCCGCTTTGGTGCCGATCCCGCTGATCGGCTTCATGCTGACCACCGACAGCCTCACAGCGTTCTACGTCACCTTTCCAATTGCCCACATTTTCGCCTCCGCCTGGGTCGGAGCGGCCGTGGCGACCCTGCAGGATGTCGTTCTACCAAGGATGCGCGGCACCGCCGGCGCCACCTACATCCTCGGCACGACAATGGTGGGCCTCGCGCTCGGCCCGTATTTCGCCGGCAAGATGTCGATGCTGACCGGCGATCTCCAACTCGGTATCGCGTCGCTATACCTGTTGCCGCCGCTCACCCTGCTCGGCCTCTGGTATGGCGGCCGCCATATTGCTGAGCTGGAAGCGACCAAGGTCGAGCGCGCCCGCGCCGCGGGCGAGCCGGTCTAGCCGCCGCTTCCCTCAGCGTAGAACGCCGCAGGCGATCCGGTCGCCGGAATTGCCTGACGGGTCCGTGCGGTAATCGTCGGCGCGCTGGTGGATCACCACCGCCGCGCCGTCGCCGTCCAGCATCGCGTTGGAAACGCCTCCGATCGCCGCGCCGAGCACGGTATATTCGAAGCTGCCGCGCCCGTCGGTTCCGACCAGCAGGTTCGGCAAATCGCCTTTGTGCATGCCGGCAGGATTGTCCTTGCCGTGCTGCATGGCGGTCGGGTTCCAATGGCCGCCTGCCGAGGCGAAGGCCGGCCCTTCGCAGCGCCCGGTGGTGTGAACATGCGCGCCGTAAGCGCCCGGCGCGAGGCCCTCCGCCTCGATGCGAATGCGGACGCCTTCGCCCGCTTCCTCGGCCGTCGCCCGCGCAAGCACTCGGCCACCGACGTCGGAAATGTCCGCCGCAGCGCTAGACGGCCCAAGCGGCACCGCGCTGAGCGGCCCTTCCTCGTTTCGCTGTGTCGCGCAGGCTGCCAGAGCAATGCTGGCGGTCGCGGCCGCGCAAATGGTGATCCGCTTCATGTCGTTCTCCTTGTTACCCGGTGAACGAGCCGCCGCCGGAACGGTTTCAGCCTTTCACGCCCCGCGCCGGCCGCCCGACCGAAAAGCTTCGCAAGCCGGCTTCCTCCACCTCGTCCGGTGGGTAGACGTTGCGCAGGTCGACGAACACCGGCTCAACCATTGTCCGAGCCAGCCGCGGCAGGTCCAGAGCGCGCAGCACGTCCCATTCGGTCACCAGCACCACCGCGTCCGCGCCCTCCGCGGCCGCATAGGCATTGTCAAAGAACTGCACGTTGGGCATCAAGGGCCGCGCCTGCTCGGTGCCTTCCGGGTCGTAGCCGCGCACCTTTGCGCCCGCATCCTCCAGCGCCTGCACCATCGCCAGAGATGGCGCATCGCGCATGTCGTCGGTGTTGGGCTTAAACGTCAGGCCGAGCAGCGCCACCGTTTTACCCCGGGCTTCCCCGCCCAGAGCACCGATCACCTTGCGTCCCATCGCCCGCTTGCGCGCTTCATTGACCTTGGCGACCGACTCCACGATCCGCAGCGGCGCGCCATGGTCTTCCGCCGTCTTGAGCAGCGCCAGCGTGTCCTTGGGGAAGCAGGAACCGCCATAGCCAGGCCCCGCATGCAGGAACTTGGTCCCGATCCGGTTGTCCAGCCCGATCCCGCGCGACACGTCCTGCACGTCCGCGCCGACGATCTCGCACAGATCGGCGATCTCGTTGATGAAGGTGATCTTGGTGGCAAGAAACGCATTGGCCGCATATTTGGTGAGCTCAGCCGTGCGGCGGCTGGTGAACAGCAACGGGGCCTTGTTGAGGTACAGCGGCCGGTACACTTCCTTCAGAATCTCCGCCGCGTCCGGATCGTCGGTACCGACCACGATCCGGTCGGGCCGCTTGAAATCCTCGATCGCCGCGCCTTCGCGCAGGAATTCCGGATTGGAAACCACCCACGCCTGCGCGTCCGGCCGAACCTCGCGGATGATCCGTTCCACCTCGTCGCCGGTGCCGACCGGCACGGTGGACTTCGTAACGATCGCCGCCGGCCCGGTCAGGGCCTCGGCAATTTCCCGCGCCGCGCCGAAGACGTAGCTCAAGTCCGCATGCCCGTCGCCGCGCCGCGAGGGCGTGCCCACCGCAATGAAGATCGCTTCGGCGCCGTGCACGCCTTTCTTGAGGTCGGTAGTGAAGGAGAGGCGCCCGCCACGCACGTTTCTTTCCACCAGCCGGTCCAGGCCCGGCTCGAAGATCGGCATAACGCCCCGTTCCAGAGCTTCGATTTTGGCGGCGTCTTTGTCGACGCAGGTTACGTCGTGGCCGAAGTCGGAAAAACAGGCTCCGGAAACAAGTCCGACATAGCCGGTGCCGATCATGGCGATGCGCATCGATACTCCGGGGAAAAGGGCTGGGACGGCGCGCTTAACGCAGCGCCACTTGAAGCCACAAGCGCTTTCGTCCGCTCACCTGTTCCAGGCGACGGCGTTCGGTTCGTGCGCCCGTTCGCCGACCTCGGAAAGCGGCCGCCCCAGTGCCTGCGGAGCGGCGTCTCCGTGGGGGCGCATTGCGCTGCGTCGGAACCTCGTCAGCCCCGACAGGCCGCCTCACCGCCTCCCTAGGGAGCGGCAGCTCCGTGGGGAGGGGAACCACCGAAGGTGGTGGAGGGGTGATCTGGCGCCAGCATCAGGGGATCGCGCGCGAACCGCTATCCCTCCCAGGGCAGCTAACTCGCCACCAACAGTAGTCGCATTCCATCTGGCCACCAGGAAGCACTGCCCTGCTTCAAAAAATTGGCGGAGGCGGCGGTTTCAAGGCGTCCACCCCCCGCGCAAAAAGAAAGGGCCGGTTCCGAAGAACCGACCCTTCTTTTGGTTCGTGATGCCCGTCCGGAGACGGGAACCAGCTCTTACCAGCCGGAGCCGGGGCCGAAGCTGATTTCCACGCGCCGGTTCTGCGGTTCGCGGACGCCGTCGGCGGTTTCAACCAGCGGGCGGCTTTCGCCGAATGCTTCGCTGGTCATAACGCCTTCGGGAACGCCACGGCCGGCCAGGTAGGTGCGGACGGCAGCAGCGCGACGCTGCGACAGACCGACGTTGTACTGGTCGGAACCCGAACGGTCGGCGTGACCGGCGAGCATGACCTGGGCCTGACCCGTCGACTGGTAGGCCGAAGCCGCATTGTCGAGGATCGCAGCTGCCTGCGGCGTGATTTCCGAACGATCCCAGTCAAAGAAGACCATGAACGGACCCGGGATCGGCGGCGGAGGCGGCGGCGGGGGAGGCGGAGGAGGCGGCGGCGGCGGCGGCGGCGGCGGCGGCGGCGGCGGCGGCGGGGGCGGAGGAGCCTCCGCACCACCGAAGTTGAAGGTCAGGCCGCCGAGCAGGCTGTGCGACCGGAACCGCGCCTCGGTGTCTTGGCTGTTGAAAGCCACCATCTGGAGGTTGTCGACGTTGAAGAAGCGATACTTCAGCGTCACGTCGATGTTGTCGGAGATCGCCTGACGAACACCGGCGAACACCTGCCACGCGAACTTGGAGTCCGAGTCGTCGAGGGTGCTGTTCGGGATGGTCGAGAAGATCTGCGGACCGTCGATGGAAACGCGGGCCATACCCACGCCGCCGCCGACAAAACCGGAAATGCCATCGTCGTCGCCGAAGTCGAGCATGCCGTTCAGCATGAAGCTAAGGGAGGTCGTGTCGCCGCTGGCGGGGCCGAAAGTCGGATCCGCGGCACCCTGGCCGGGCAGACGAATGGTGGAGGAGAACCCGTCCATCTTCGCCTTTTTGTACGAGACTTCGCCTTCAACGCGAACCGCGCCAAGATCATAACCGACGAACAGGCCGCCGTCATAACCGTAGCGATGGTCGAGCGAGAGCGCGTCCTGGGTGGTTCCGATGTCAAGTTCGATGTCCTCGACGATCATCGCACCAAATTCGCCGCCAACGTACCAGGCGCCATCGCGCGCAAAGGCCGGAGTTGCGAGCAAGGTGGATGAAAGCGCCAATGCGATGGCTAGCTTCCGCATATATTCCCCTTTCTACTTCGTTCTAACAGGAACGACCTGAACTCATTACGGTACCCGTGGTTTCGGCGCAAGCGCGCTTCCTGCCACGTATGTTGCCGAAAAGCCGCAGAGGTGGCGAACCACGTCCAGGCCTTTCGTCAGACGGTCCCTCAACCACCCTTTGCCGAGTTGGTTGCGACCCAGCAACAACTGCCTTCATTCAATGAGCCCGTGTGACATCAATGCAACAATGATCTTGTCCACGGCGGCACGTGCTTCCGCATCGATTATCGTTCCGCCAGAAGGACTTGGCACGGCCGGCGCCCGCGCGCCGACCACTTTTTCACCGCCTACGAAAATCGCGGAACCTTTGATCTCTCCGGCGGTCCAGGCGCCGCCAAGCCATCGCCACGGCATTTCGGCCGCCTTGTTCCAGACCTCATGGCCCTCGACCGGGGCCAAGAATCGCCAGCCGCCGGCCGTCCAGCAGGCGAGACTGTGTTCCTGCCCAGCCCAGGCTGCCGCGGCGGGCGCGGCCACGATCCACATCCTGCCCTCCGCCGGCGCAAGCGGCGGAGCCGCTTCCACGCCCTCAACGGATGCACTCACCAGCGCGTCCAGACGAACCAGCGCTTCGTTATGGAAATGCTCCTTCTGCGCCTGGCCCGGCACAAGAAAGGGCAGGCCGAAGCGGGGGCTCTCATTCTCCATGATCCAGTCTCCTTAAAGCTCGTAAACCAGCCGCGCCGGCCGCGACGGTGCATGGGTTCCAAGCTGCACCACCTCCACCGCCAACGCCCCCGCGGCACCGTCCAGCGCCTGCACATTGGCCGCGTAGGTGAAGGCCGCTTCCGCCGTTTCAGCCGTGCGCGTTCCCCAGGCTCCGGTCAGCGTCAGCCGATAGGCTTCCCGCTCCTCCGCCAGCGGAGTGTCGGCGCCGCTTACCCACGTCCACCCCGCCCGGCTGCGGCGGACCCAGAACAGGCGCAGGTCGCCATTGGCCGCCCGCTCGGCGCGCAGGTGAACGGGGCAAGGCGGCCGCAACGCCTCACCGGTCACGCGCAGGCTCGCCACCGCGCCTTCCGGCCCATCGCCCAAGCCTGTCGCCACTAGCTGCGCCTCACCCGCTGCCCCGAATGGGACATCGATGGCGGTGAGCGTCTCCGGCGACAGCATCACGAAGCTTTCGCCGGCTCCATGCGCGGCCGCCCACTCGGTGCCGCGCCGCCCGCGCAGCAGCCGCCCCAGCCGGAACCGCCGGGGCGCCACCTGCTCCGCTTGGCCGAACTGGATGATCTCACTGCCCAAAGCGGCCAGGTTCGCCCCACCGGCAAGCGCAGTATCGCTCCGGCTCTCCAGCCACATACCGTCGTTGAGCAGCTCCACCTCAAGCACGCTGTCCGTGTCGATCAGCGCCGAGCCTCGCGCCGCGACCGCGCCCACCAAGCTCCCTGCCACCGCCGCCGGAGCCGTCGCCCCCACCGGCTCCCACTGCGCCCCGCCGTCAAAGCTTGCGCTAAGCGCCGCCCCGCGCCAGCCTGCCGCCTGCCCGGCCGCCGCAATGAACAGCCGCGCTTTGGAAGCCGCCTGCCCGTCCTCCGTTAGCGGCAGATCGAGCGGGAAAAGCCTTGTCGGCCCGTGCGGAAGATCGGGGTGGCCCACCGGCCGCCCCGGAGCCGCCGCAACCGCCGCCGCCCCGCGCGGCGCGGTTCCCACCAGGCCCAGGGTCAGCACCATCTTCTCGAGCGACCAGCGCGCCACCCGCCACCGCCCCGGCCGGCCCTCCAGCCGAACCGCCGGCCCGGGCCGAAGCGCGGCATGGTTCCAGCCGAAATGCGCCTTGATCGTTCGCCCCGCCGCCCGCCCTTCCGCCAGGCATTGCTCCGCCATCGCCTTGGCCGTGTCCGCGGCAACCACCGCCGGAAACATCCGCCGCTCCGAACGCAGCCCCGCCTCGCCCGTCGACGCGCGTTGGAGCCCCGTCTGATATTCCCGCTCCGGATCGTAGAATGCGACGCTTACCGCCTTCGGCAAAGCGCTCGCCGCGCCGCGTTCGGCTTCCAGCCGCCCGCCCGCGCCGTTCGCAAAGGCATCCCCGCTCCCCGGCAGCAAAGCCGCCTCTCCCTGCCCGCCGAGCAGGCATAAACGCTCACCCAAGTCCCCCAAGCGCAGCGGCAGCATGTCGCCAAGCGCCTCGATCGCGCTCCGCGCGCTGTCGCCGCTTGCCGAATAGCCAATCAACGGCGCCGTCGCTTCGGCGGTCACTTCGCCGTCGCTCAACGCTTCGGCGATCGCCGCAAGCGTTGCATCCTCCTGCGCAACCAGTTCGAAGCTCAGCGACGGAATGCGGTTGCCGAAGTCGGCGAGCTGCAGGTCCTCGAACACGACATAGGCAGTGCCGCGATAGGCCGGCGCACCGCCTGCCCCTTCCGCCGCCGCGATCAGCGGGTCAGCCGCCTGATCCTCGCTTCCATTGTGCAGCCGGAATGCGCCGACCTCGCTTTTGAAGTCTCCCGCCGCGCCGCGCAAAAGCTTGCCGTCCGCCCAGATCCGCCGCACCTCGCGCACCCGCCGCCCCGACAAGGCAACCGCGAAGCTCGCGCTGTAGGAATATGTCACCGTCTTCGGTCGCCCCTTGCCGCCGCCGCTTTTCTCTTTCTCCTCGCGAAGGTCGGTGGACCAGATCACCGTCCCCGCCACCCGCATCGTTCCGAAGATCTTCGGGATCTGCGTTCCATAGTTCGATGTCTGCACCGAAAGATCGCCGATCCGCGGGCCGTGCCGCGCCTTGGGGCCGAACAAGCGGCCGTCGATCTGCTGCCCTAATACCGCGCCGATGGCGCCGCCGATCGGCCCGCCGAGCAAGGTGCCGACGGTGGAAAGCACAAGCGTCGCCATCAATCCTCTCCTTCGCATGGGCAGCGGCCGGTGTCGGTGGGCCGCCAAACGCTTTCCGCCGGCCAGGGCAGAGGCAGCGCCCGCTCCACCACCATTCGAAGCGTCGCGTCCGCATGGACGAACCCCGTCTCCGTCAGCACCGCGAGGTGGAACTGTGCCGGTCCGACGCGGCACAGGACGATGTCGCCCGGCTCGCCATCCGAACCGGGCGCAGGCTGAAAGCCGAGGTCGCAAAGCCCTTCCTGAATTTCCGCCAGCCGCTGGCCGCGCAGCGAATAATCCCGGCGCACCTGGTCCGCCGGCACGCCCGCCGCCGCCGCCGCCGCGCCGACGCAGTCCAGCCCGAATGCCGGATCGCGCCCCTGCGGCCGGAAGCGAATGCCGACAAGGCCGCGCGCCCGCGCCGCCATCTCCTCTCCGCGTCCGCTCATGACGCACCCGGATAACGGGTGAGCAAATCCATCCCCGGCAGATGCGGCTCGCCCCGGAAGTTCAGTCCATTGCCGAACCGCCCGGTGCAGGTCGAAAAGCGCTTGTCGCACCCTTCCGAAATTTCAACGAGATCGCCCACCGCCACAGCGAAAGCGGGAGCCTCGCGAAGCGTCAGCACCGCACCTTGCGAATGGAGGATCGCCCCCTCAAGCCCGCTATTCGCGCCGCCGATCCAGCGCAGCCGACCATAAGCGTAGAGATTGTCCCCAACCGCCGCGCCGCTCACCTCCAGCACCGTCTCGTCGGTTACCGCCGCCACCCGAACGATCCGCACCCGCCCGGCCATGTCCACCCGGCAGCGCCGGTCGCCCAGCGCCGCGCGGCATTCGGGCGATGTCTCCTCCACCGCCGGCCGCTCAAGCATCGCCGTCGGCCCAAGCAGCTCCGTCTCGAATCCCGCCCCGCGAAGCCGCACCTCGCCAAGCTCGCCCCGCGCAAGCGCCACCGGCGGCGCCGCCGGGTCGCTCCAATCCGCCAGAAACAGGCGCACCGCCGCCCCGTCCCAGCGCCCGGCAAGCAAATCCTCCCCGGCAATCGCCGCCCCCGCCAGCGCCCCGCTGACGCTCAGCGTATCGGCCGAAAAGCCGTCGGAAAGCTCGATCGCCGAAGGCGCCATCCCCGGCGCCGCCCGATAGACCAGTCCGCCGATCGTCATGTCACGGTCGTGGCTGGTGAAGCCGATCGTTGCCCCGTCCCGCCGCTCCAGCCGCCAGCAGAAAGCCAGCGTGGTAAGCTCGCCCTCCAGCACCGCGCTCACGCCCCGCCCTCCCGAAGCTCGATCAACGGCACGGACGCAATCTCCCCCGCCTCAAACGTCGCCCGGCTCACCGGCAGCCGGTCCTCGGCGAACCGCACCGGCACGTCGAAGCGAAAGCCCGCGCGCACTGCCGCCCCTTGCGCCGGCGCGACCTCGAACAGCACCTGCCCGAGCGGCCCAAGCGTCCAGCCGCTCACCCGCTCCTCCCCGTCCACCGATACCCGAACCGATCCCGCCACAGGCCGGGTGATCCGCCGTTCCTGGTCGCCATAATGCTTCACCAGCGCAAAGGCGGTGCGCACCCCGTCGCCCGCTCCAAGCATCTGGTCCGCCGCCCCCGGCATGCCCGTCATGCCGTTCGAACTGTTGTCGAACGGATCGGCGAAGCGAAAGCCGACCGCCGCCCCCCGCCGCGCCCGGAAGAATGCAATCAGAGTGTGCACATCCTCCTCCGCCCGAACGCCCGCGCCAACATCGAAGCGAAGCCGCGCATCGGCCCAGTCGCTGTTGCGCTGCTCCGCGCCGCCGGCGCTTGTCACCACCTGGGTGGAAAAAGCCGGCTCCACGCTCGCTTCCCGCCCAAGCGCGATCGGAAACCGCACATCCTCGAATGCGTCCACCTCATCCTCCCCGCCGCCAAACCAGGTAAATCCGTCGCGCAGCACCTGCGGCAGCGCCCAAACGAACACGTCCGCCACGCCTTGCCGCCGCGCCGCTTCCGCCGCCGCCGCGATCGGCGCCCACTGCGCCTTGTCTTCGGGCTGAAGCACGAAGCCGGAAAAATAATGCTGCTCCTCCACCGGGTAGCCCAGGCGCGCCGTCGCCGCCGCCGCGCCGCGCGCGCTCGCCCCGGCATTTCCCGCCGTCACCCAGTCATAATCCTCGAGCTGAAGCACATCGAAGGCCGGGCTCGCCCAGCCCACCGGCAGGTTGGCGCGAAGCACCTCCGCCCCCTCCAGCACCGTCGGCAGGTAGACGAGCAGCAGCGTCTCCGCGTCCGCCGCCACGCTGCGCACCGCCGCGCACAAGGCCGCTGTCGAGCCCGCAAGCACCGCCCCCGCCGCATCCAGCGTCGCCTTCTGCGCCGCGCTGAGCGCCCCCCGCACGTCCGGTATGGGCACCGGCGCGAAAGCCGCAACCGCCGCCGCGTCGTACAGGCAGATCGCCCCGTCCGCCTTAACCCACCACCAGGGCTCGCCGACCTGGAAGCGCACTCGAAGCCCCGCCGCCGCCGCGATCCCCGCAAAGGCCTGCGCCACCAGCCGAAGGTACCCCATCGCACCCGGTTGCGCCGGTGACAGCAAGGCCGAAGGCGGCTCCCACCCCGTCAGCGCCGGCGACCCGTCCGCCGCCCGTTGCTTCCAGTCGCCCCAGACATGCTGGTCGAGCAATTCGTAC
Organism: Allosphingosinicella sp.; assembly: GCA_036399095.1. GTDB lineage: Bacteria > Pseudomonadota > Alphaproteobacteria > Sphingomonadales > Sphingomonadaceae > Allosphingosinicella. Next base: position 33,754 of record DASWNT010000005.1, on the reverse strand, counting down.
GACAAGGACCAGATCAGCGCATAGCCAAGCGCCTTCGCCCGCGTCGCAAAGTCGGCATGCCAGGCAGCGCAGGGCCCGTTCAGCACGCCTCCGGTCAGGCTGACGTAGAAGCCCCCCGCCGCGTTCTCGAGCCGGAAATAATGGCTCATGCCGACATAATGGTTGATCGCCCCGCGATAGCCGAGCTGCAGCGCGTTCCTGAGCACCCGCGCCGGCGTCAGGTGATAAAGGTCGTCATACCCCGTCGCGATGCGCAGCTCGTGCTCCGGCACCAGCACGTCGCCGAGCGCCAGCACCGATCCCGACCCTTCGCAGCGCACGCCGCTAAGCTCCGCCCACCCTTCCGCGGGCGCCTCCAGCGGCGCGTCCACGCCCGAATAGCCCGGCGCCGCAAGCGACACGAACATCCGGTCGACGTCCCCTGCCCAGACCGGATCGTCCTTCGCCCACCCGCCGGCCAGCGCCGCAAAGTCGAGGCTGACCGCCGCATCTTCCGGCGTGCCCGCCGCATAATTCCACAAGCGCACAAACCAGCTGCGCGCCGCCCCGCTCGAGTCCCGCCCCTCGATCGTCAGCGTCGGTCCGTCCACCGCGTCCAGCGCCCGAACGCCCCCGCTGCGCCACCGAAAGGAGAGCCTGCACGCACGAAAGTCCCTGCTCGTCTCGTAGCTCAACAGCGGATGATCCCACCGATCCTCCGCCTCCCAGATCAGCCCGGCAAGGTCGTTCGCCTTGTAGAAGACGCAGTCGACCCGCAGCGCGTCCGGCGCCGGAGTGGTCACCCCCGCCATCATCGGCCGAGGGAAATTCACGGTCCAAAATTGCGGATCGAACCGTTTCACCCACCCACGCCGATGCGCGCCCCCACTCCCGCGGGGGGCCAGCCAATAAGGCATTTCCATTCTCCTGATTTTGAAGCGACGCAAACGGGCTCGGCACGAGCCGTGTCGCGGGAACCAGAAGCGCCGCAACGGGCGCGATTTCAGTGGGTCAGCTCAGGCGCTTTCAGAGCCATCCATCGGCCTCAATAATGCAAACGGCATTGGGCGATCTCCAGGACCTGCTCCTCGCCTTTGCCTTTCACCCGGTAGACCACCCGGTCGTCCTTGGTCAGCCGCCGCGACCACCAGCCCTGAAGGTCGCCCTTCAACGGCTCCGGCTTGCCGATCCCTTGGAAAGGCGTCCGGCAGCATTCCTTGATGATCTCGTTGAGGCGCTTCAGCGTCTTTGGATCCGCGCCGGCCCAGTACAAATAATCCTCCCAAGCCTCCTCCGAAAAGGAACGCTTCACGGCTCGATAAGCTCGCGCTCTTCACCTTTGCCCGCATCGAACTGCCGGATGGACTTGCGCAAACGCTCCGCATTAGCCGGCGTGGACAGGAGGTGCAGCGTCTCCTCCATCGCGTTCCAATCGTCCAAAGACACGAGCACCACAGCGCCCGCTTTCTGCCGCGTGATCACGATCTGCGTGCGATCGTCGACGACCCGGTCCAGCACGCTTTTGAAGTTGGCCCGGGCATTGGAATAGGTAAGGACGTCCATCTGGCCCTCCTTGGCCTCACCTCGATATGTACAGATTCTTGTACAAAGGCAACGATGAATACCCGGTGAAGCGCTGCCCCCGCCCTAATCCTCCAGCCGCATCAGCGCCTGTTTCACCGCCCGCGCCACCTGCCGCGAGGACCGGGCAAGCGCCTGCGGTTCGCTTCCCCCGCCGCCGTCGATGCGGATGTTGACCCGCACGTCGCGCCCGCCGCCGCCGCCGCCGGTCTCCACCCGCCCGCTCGCCGTCGGCACGAATAGCTCCGGCCCGCGCTCGCCGACCAGATAGGGCCGCCCGGGCGACACCGGCCCGCCGGTCGCCCTCCCGGGTGCGCCGACGAAGGCCGAGAACAATTGCGCCACGCTGCCCAGCAAGTTCGCACCGCCCCCGCCGCCACCCAATCCGCCTGCAAACGCGTTGATCCCATTGCGGATCGCCGCCTGCGCAATCTCCGCCATCGCCGCAAGCGCGACCCGCTTCAGGTCCTCGAACCCCAACTTGCCGGTGGTCACCGCCCGCACCAGCGCATTCTCCAGAACTTGGCCCGCCCGCTCCAGGCCGGCGGCGAGCGGCCCTTCCAGCAGCCCCCGCATCTCCGCCACGTCCCGCGCAAAGGCGCCCGTATCCGCCCGCACCGACACGATCAGCCGGTCGATCTCCTCGTCCATGTCCCGCTCCCTACCCGTCCGGAAACTGCGCCCGCAGCCGCTCCAGTTCCGCCGCGCTCACCCCCGCTTGCCCGTCCGGCACCAGCGTCTTCAGCACCGCATGGAGCTCCTCCGGCGTCGCTCGCCAGAACTCGTCCGGCCGCCAGCCGAGCAGCGCCCCTGATAGCCCGGCAAGCCGCTTTGCGCCCTCGGCGAAGAACACCTCACCGCCCCTGCAAGATCTGCCGAAGCAATGCCTTTAGCGCCGGCGCCACCCCGGCAAGCCCGGCCTCCGCGATCGCCGCGCCGATCCGCTCCCGAGTCACCCCCTCGCCGCGGCCGGCCGCGCAATGCCAGAACAAGGCCGCCATTTCCTTCACGGCAAGCCGCCCCTCCGCCGCCCGCTCAACCAGCGCAAAAAGCGGCCCCAACTCCTCCTCCGCCGCCACCAAAGCCTCAAAGCTCGGCCGCAACACCAACGCCTCACCGCCCACGCACAGCGCCGCCTCCCCCCGCACAGGGTTCGCTCCCGATCCGCTCATCACATTTCTCCTCGTCTGTTTTGGTTCGCGCAGAGACGCAGAGGCGCAGAGGGGCCCAAGCAGCTCCACCGGCGCAGCACACCGGCAAAAAAGGCGAGCAAAGCTCGCCAATCGACCCATTCAGTTTACGCCGCCGCATAAACCACCGCGGCCCCTCCGCGTCTCCGCGCCTCCGCGCGAACCAACCTTCTTCTTCTTACCCGCAGACCCGCCCTAAACAGCCGCCACCGCGCCCGAACTTTCCAGGCTCAAGGCGTAATTCCGCTCACCGTTGTAATCGCCCGAATAATCCAGCCGGGTGACCAGGAACCGCCCCCGCATCGTTTCCCCGCTTTCAAAGCTTAGCTCATAGTCGTCGAGCAGCCCGCCAAGCGCATTCGCCTTCACCCGAAGCTCCGCCGCCGATCCGGTAAAGATGCCGCTCGCCGACACCGACACCGACCGCACCCCCGCGCCCGACAGCAATTCGCGCCATCCGCCGCTGTCCTTGGTAGTAACGTTTACCGGCTCGCCGTTTACCGAAAGCTGCGTGGTTCGCATGCCGGCAACAGTGGCGTAAACCGTCGGCTCGGCGCCGTTGCCGATCTTCAACAAAAACGCGCTTCCTTTTTCCGCGCCCATGGCTCACTCTCCCTTTGTTCAAGCTGTTTTGGATAGGAATTGGGGATGATTTCTTCCGTGCTTGCCATGGCGCTGGCGGCTGCCGCGCCCGGCTCTTCGCCCGATGCTCTCGCCCGTGCCCGCAAGGCCTATTCGGCCTGCCTCACCGGCTTCATGAAAAAGAGCCTCAAGGATAAAATGGAGGTCGACGCTTTCGGCACCGCGCTCGGCCCCGCTTGCGCCGCCCAGGAACAGGCGTTCCGAACCGCGGTGATCTCCGTCGACACCGCCGCCGGCATCAAGCGCGCCGCGGCCGAGGAAAATGCCGGCATGGAGGTGACCGACATGGTCGCCAACGCCAAGGAGATGTTCGAAGTCTACAAGACGTCGAACACCCTCCCCGACGGTTAAAGCGCAAGCAGCCGCGCGCGATATTCCACCGTTGCGGCGGTGAGCGCGCTCGGCGCCGGCGCCCGCGGAGGCAAAGTCCGCTCGCGCAGGAAGTGAAGCGAGACGAGCTGCCACCCGTCGGCAAAGCCTTCGATCGCTTCCAGCTTGAGCTGCGCCGCCCGAAGCAGCGCGCGCAGCCGCACCGGCCGCTCGCCGCGATCCCACAGCGTCAGCGCCACCCGAAGCTCGCGCCCTTTTCCTTCCTTATAGCCCCAGTCCGTCTCCGGCCCGGTGTCGAGCACCGCATAAGGCGCAACCGCCTGCACCGGCGGCGCGTCGTAGACGCCGAGCCCCATGATCGTCTTCAGCGCCGCCACCGCGTGCGCCGACACGCTTTCCCCCGCTCCCAAATCGCTCATCTCACCCTCTCGATCAGCCAGCGTATCGCCGGCTCGTTCAGCACCCGCCGCGCCAGGTTCCGGCCCGAGAGCCGCACCCCCTCCGCCGCCGCTTCCACCCTGACGCCCGCCGACGCCTCTCCGGCCGCAGCCTCGGCAAGCCGGCGCGCCACTTCACGCGCCCGCGTCTCGCCGCGCCGGCGTCCCCGCTCCAACAGATCCTCGAACATCAGCGCAGCCGCAGGCCCAGCCGCCGCCACGGCCGCCACAGCGCCGTCACCGCCGCCGGCGGCGGCCCGCCGCTCTCCCCGTCGCGGTGCGTGTAGAGCTGCGCGGCGAGGCGAATCACGCCTTGGCGAAGCGCGTCCGGCGCCCCCGCCCAATCCTCGGCAAGCCCCGCCTGGTACGACACCCGCACCCGCGTGGCGCCGCCGGAGTCCGTCACCCGCACCCAGCCGTCGCCGCGCCCATCGATGTCGATCGCATACGCGGCAACCGGCAGCGCGCTCGCCAGCCCGTCCGCTCGCACCGCTTCCACGCTTGTGATCGCCCGCACCGGCAACCGCCGGAGCCGCCGCCACGCCGCGCTCGCCGCCAGCGTCTCGCTGAAACCGCGCGCCAGCAGCACCTTGGCCGTAAACGCCTCGCACTGCTCGCAAGCCGCGCGCAGCAACCGCTCCAGCAGCGCATCCTCATCGCCGCCCACCATCCGCAGATACGCCTTCGCCTCCCCAAGCGCGTCCGCGCCGGGGCTCAAGGCCTCGCCCGTCACCATGTTCTGTCTCCCCGCTCGCGCGCGCCTAAAGCGCGACGCCGCCCTTTCGCGCGAAATGCCCCTGCAGCGCCGCCATCTGCTCCGTGCCAAGCACCGCCTTCACCAGGCACAGCCCGAAGAGCGCGAACGCCGCCGGGCTTCCCCCCGCGCCGTCCGCGCCGATGCTGAACCCGTTCGCTGGGTTGATGCCCGAATTGCCGGCGTTGGCTGTTCCGTCGACGATCAGCTGCGATTCCGCGCCGTGGTGCCGCTCCGTCACCACCGCCGTCGTGCCCACCGTCATGCCGGCGTTGTTCGGCGCCCCAGCCCCGTCGTACATGCCGATGCTCGGGCTCACCGGATTAAAGTACAGGAGGCCCGTCAGCCGGCCGCTGCCGTTGCCGAAGATCCGCCGCCCGCCGACCCAGTTCGTCTGGCGAAGCGCCGACACCCGGTCCCAGGGCGGGTCGAGCGCGAACAGGCTCGAGACCAGCCAATCGTTCACCCCGTCGAACTCGAGGTAAAAGCGCCCGCCTGCCTCCTGCTTCAGGAGCGGCCGGGACGCCTCGATCGCCTGGACGGCATGGTTGCCGCGCCCCGATTTGTCGTTGATCCGCGCCACGCCTCCGCCAAGCGCCGCCGGCACCGTTCCTTCCGTGTCGGCGAACATGCTCGACAGATCGGACGGGTCGAACCACGCTCCCTGCTCCCCCGCGGCGAACAGCGACAAGGGGCTGAACCGCGCCCGCCCGCTTCGCCGCGCCCACAGCGCAAGCCCCGTGCCGAGCATCAGTACAGGCCCACGATGTCGCTTGCGGTGGTGCCGGTCGCCCGAACGAACTGCGCCCGCACCGGAAGCACGCTTCCGTCCGGCACGTTCTTGAACAACACATCCGCCCCGCCGCCCGCGCCGCGCAGCATCACGTCGCCGCCCGTTCCCACGAACAAGGCCTTGGGAATGTCCGCCAGCGCATCCACGTCATGCGCCACCACCGCCACCGCCCGCATCGCAGGCGCCGTAACGCTGTCCACCCCACCCGCAAAAGCATCCGCCATTGTCTCTTCTCCACAAAAAAACGCCGCCGCGAGTTCCCCCGCGACGGCGCCAAAACCAATTTCTTCTCGCGACTCAGCGCGACCTAGGTCGAAGTACTACTTCGACCTAAACCGAGAACTTCATCAGCTTGATCGCCTCCGAATTCGACACCTGGCCGCCCATCCGCTTGGTTGCGTAGAAATGCACAAACGGCTTGTGGGTGAACGGATCGCGCAGGATCTGCGTTTCCGTCCGTTCGGCGATTAGGTAGCCCGCCTTGAAGTTGCCGAACGCGATCGACAGCGAGTCCGCGGCGATGTCCGGCATGTCCTCGGCCTCCACCACCGGATAGCCGAGCAGGGTGTCGGGCTGCCCCGCGACCAGCCCCGGCTGCCACAGAAACGCGCCGTCCGCAGTCTTGAACTTGCGGATGCGCGCCGCGGTGGAGCTGTTCATCACAAACACCGCGCCCTGCCGGTAAGGCGGGCGAAGCGCCTGGACGAGGTCCACCAGCCGGTCCTGCGGATTGCTCCCCAGAAATGCGCCGGCCGCGCCCGACGTGACGAACTGGATCGTGCCGAACGGCCGCACCCCGTCCGCCGCCGCCGAGGTCGCGCCGGCCAGAAAGCCCATCGGCCGGTTGACCCCCGATCCGTTCACGAACGCCGCGCCCTCCGCGCGGGCGAATTCGGTCGCGATCTCCTGCGCAAGCCACGCTTCGACATCGAACGCCGCATCGTCGAGCATCGCCTGGCTCGCCGCCGGATTGGCGTAGAGCTCGCCGAACGGCGGCGCGATTTCGTGAAAGGCCGGCGTCGCCGTCTCCGGCCGGTCGGCCGTCTCCGACACCCAGCCCGAAGGCGTGCCGCCCGCCGTCACCAGCTTGCGATAACCGGCCGATCCCACCTTCACCACGTTGGCGATGGCGCGAATGGGCGAGATCGCCGTCAGCGTGGCGTCGATTGCCGCGTCGATTTCCTCCGGCACCGCATAGCCGCCCGCCGCGTCGCTGGTACCCGCCAGGGCCTTCAGCTCCACGCCGCTTTCCAGCCCTTTGCGCAGGTAATTGTCGACGAACGGCGATCTCGCCGACGCCGCCTTCGCCCCACTGAGCACCGGCCGCGCTGCAGTCACCGCCGCCTGGTCCATCCGCGCCTTCAACTGCGCCATCTCATCCTTGAGCAGCGCCACATCCTCATCCTGCCGCTCCAGCGCCTCGAAAGACGCCTCAAGCCCATCCGCTTTCACTTCCAACATGTATTATTCTCCTCTCACCGCGCACCACGCACGCCTCCTGCCGGGCAAGGAGCACCGCCCCCACCCGTCATTCCCGCGAAAGCGGGAATCCCGCTTTTTCCTTTTGTTGATCCGCCCGTTGCAGCCCCCCGCCCGATTGACTCACGACGCGGAAGGGTCATCCTCCCGCCTCACGTCCGGGGGGAGATTATCCGATGCGTTTGAAACTGCTCATCGCGCTTGCCAGCCTCGCCGCCGCGCCCGCCGTCGCCCAGACAAAGCCCAACGAAGCGCGGGAGATGATGGAGAATATGGGCATCGCCCCCTCGCCCGCCGACCTCAAGAAGGCGATCGCCGCGGCGCAGAAATACCCGCTCGGCTCCAAGCTCAACCCGGTTCGCGAAAACATGCCGCAGGGCCAGCGCGCTTATCTCGCGCGGCTACGCTGCGCCGATGCCCAGGCGCCTTTCTCTGAACGCCTCGGCAATATCGGTGCCGGCGCGTTCGGCTTCACAGTGGATCATTTCAAGGTCACCTGCCCGGGTAGGGCGCCGGTCGACGTCTTCATGGATCTCTACCATGATGGCCCCGAAACCCGCCCGGTCCCCGGCTTCACCATGGCGCCCGCCGGCTGACCTGCGGCCCCCTCTTCATTCTTCCCGCGGCGGCGCGGATCAGATAGCGGGATGAAGCCGCCGTATCTTTTCGGCGAGCAGGTCTCCGGCAAGCGCCGCATATTCCGATCCGGGGCTTGGAAGGTTGATGATCGCGGCATGGCTGCTGTCGGCCGCGTGCCGCCCTTCCGCGGGAAGCGGATCGTGGATTACGTCCAATGCGGCAAGCTGCGCCGCTTCGGTAAAGGCGGCACGCACCTCTGCCACCTCCAGTTGCGCGAAACGGCCGCTCTTTTTCACCGTCAGCCTGAAAAGCTGGCGCACCTGCTGCATCGCGGCCTCATACCCCGCATCGTTCGTGCCCAGCAGGTTTACCGAAAGCTCGCCTTTGTCGATGTCGCGAAGCTGGAATGCCCCGCCGTCGATCATGTCGTTATCCGTGTAGCGCGGCGGCACGTAGCGCACACACGCTTCATCGTCGGCGACGCGGTCACCCCGTGCGGGCAAGGATCACCTGCACAAAAGCGGAAGCAGGCCCAGGGACCGAACCTGGCACAAGGCGCCCTCCACCGTGTCCTGGCCGACAATGCGCGCCATTGCCTTGCCGCCGCGATCCACAAAGAACACCAGCTGCGCCCGTCCGCCGCCGACGAATTGCACGGCCACCTGTTCGCCTTGCAGGTTCACCCATTTGGCGCGAAGGCTGCCGTCTTCCATCAGGTAGGTCGCGGGGCGGTTCACCGCTCCGGCGGCGTCCAGGAATTGAACAAGGTCGGCCTCGGCAGCGAAGCTGTACGGAGTGCCTTCGTCCTCGGCAATTTCGCGCAGTTCCGCCAGCCGTTTCTCCACCAGCGCCAGACCCGGCGACTCAATGGCGCAGCCCTGCAGCGGCACGCTTTGCATCAGCGGCACCCACAAGCGCGGCCAGTGCGGTGCCGCGGCCCCGCTCAAGCCAACGCTTAAACCGATCCAGGACCCTGCGCGCTCGATCGCCTCTGGCCCTGCGAACATCCGCGCATGAGCCGCTTTGCCGGCGGCGCCGCCGGCATCCAGCCGCAGCCCGGCCCTAGCGATCATCGTCGGGTTTCCCCTCCGTGCCGGCAATGTGGTGGATCATTCCCTCGATGTTCGATCGCAGGTAATCGGGATCCATCTTGCCGTCCTGCAACAAAGCGAAAATGATGTTGAAGGCCGCGTTGCTAGCGGAGTTGCCGGCCATCCTAATCCGGCAGACTTCGGAAAAAACCGCTTCCGCCGCGACTTCGCTGGACGCCGGGTCCCTGCTGCCAAGGATCGAGTTGATGTTGGGCGTGGTGACCAGAAACGCCATTTCCACGTCCCGGCCGACGCAAAACGCGGCTGCATTGTCCGCATAAGTCCGCGTAAAGCTGGGGTCTCTTACAACGCTGAGGTTCTGGGCGTCTGTCGGCTCGCTAGCCATTTCGCGCATCGCTCTTCATTCCGATCACTATGTACGGTGCGCTTTTGCCCGTGCAAGCCCCATTTTGCGCAGGCGGCAGGGCACGCCGTCCCTCACCCCTCCACCGCATGCACCCGCGCCCTGGGCTGCATCGGCAGGGTCACCAGGCTCACCTCCACCAGGTCCAGATCCCTGAGCTCCCGCGGCGCCTCGCCCGACGCCTCCCGCACACGGTAGCCGAAGCTCAGTCCCCGCACCGCGCCTTCCTTGAGTAGCGCCGCCGCCTCCCGCCCCGCCTTGCCGTCCGAAAGCTGCGCAATCACCCGCAGCCCGCGCTTGTCCTCCCGCAGATATTCGATCCGCCCGATGGGGCGCGCCGCGTCGTGCTGCCACAGCAAGGGCACACTCCCCGCCCCCCGCTTCAGCGAGCGCGCAAACGCCCCCGCTTGCACCACGTCCCCGCCGCGGTCCGCATGCCCGAACACCGCCGCATAGCCCGCGAACCGCATCAGATCTTCTCCCAGAAACCGAGCTTCACGCTCATTCCCAGCACCAGCATCGCCAGCAAAATCCGCACACCCCACGCCACCACCGCCGTCCACGCGCTCTTCTTCGCGTCGCGCCATGCTTGGAGCAGCTCGCGAAGCTCATCCATGTCCCGCCGCGCTTTCTCGTCCCGAAGCCCAAGCGCCCCAAGCGCCTTGTCCGCGCCAGAGGCCGAAGCCTCCTCGATCAACGCGCGAAGCGTGGAAATATCCGCCCCCTTCGCCTCCGCCTGCGCCACCAACAGCGCCATCATCGTATCCGCACTCGCCATCTCGCATCTCCCGCCAAAAGCCCCTCTCATTTCGGGAGAGGGAGGGGCCCGCCGCTGATAAGCGGCGGGAGGGTGAGGGCCCTCAGCCTCAGCCCGAAACCGGGCTCCCAAACCCCAGCATCTCCCGTTTCTCCGCATCGCTCAGAAAGTTCGCGCCGCTCACCTGCGCCCACAGCCGCTCGCGATCCTCCGAAAGCGCCGTCACCTGATCGACATCGACCTGGAGCTTGAGCCCCGGCCACCACGCGGCGAGCGCCCCGCCGATCCCGCCAAGCACCCGCTCCGCCATCGGCAGCACGGTAAGCCGCCAAAGCGCCCGATTGGCTTCGCGGTAGTTGGCGTAGGTCGAGTCCCCCGGAAGCCCGAGCAGCATCGGCGGCACTCCGAACGCGAGCGCGATCTCCCGCGCCGCCGCCGCCTTCAGCCCGACGAAGTCCATGTCGGCCGGCGACAGGCTCATCGCCTGCCAGGAAAGCCCGCCCTCCAGCAGCATCGGCCGCCCGGCATTGCCCGCGCCGGCGAACTGGTTCTCCAGCTCCTCGCGAAGCCGCTCGAACTGGTCGCCCGACAAAGCCGAACCGTCGGTTGGCGCATAAACCAGCGCGCCGGAAGGCCGCGCGGCATTGTCGAGCAAAGCCTTGTTCCACCGCGATGCCGCATTGTGGATCGCCACCGCCCCCGCCGCCGCGCCCAGGCAGCCCAAGCCATAATGGTCGTCCAGCGGATGCACGGCTTTGAGGTGCACCAGCCCCGGCCGCCCAAGCCCGTCCCGCGCCGCGATCCGGCTTTTCGCCTCCCCCGCCTTGTACAGATACGCCGCCGGCCACCCGCTCGAATCGGCCTCCACCGAAACCCGCTCCGGTCGCAAGGCAAACAACTCCGCCGGCACCCCTTCCGCGTCGCACAACACCTGCACGAACGCATTGCCATGCAGCAGCAAGTGCGTGACCACGCTCTCCAACAGCGCGGCGCCAACCAATCCTCCCCGGAACGGGGAGGGGGACCGCACGAAGTGCGGTGGAGGGGGCCCAGAGCCCCCCACTGCCCCAGCGTCCGAAGCCTCCGCCTCCCCGCCCCCTTCGGCATAAACCACCACGCTCGCCACACTCTCCGCCACCAGCCGCACAGCCCGCTGCGCCACCGGATTACCAAGGTAAGCCTCCCGAACCTGCGCCTCATAAGACCGCGGCCATTCGCCCCCGGCGCAGGCGGAAACGCTCCCCCGACCCCACCCAAACAAAAAAGGCCGGAGGCTCCCGCCCCCGGCCTTCCGGCCAAACCACCATTTCATGTTGTGCTCTCCTTTCCTCCCGAACGCGTTAGGCTGCGCCGCGCGATCAAGTACGACGAGCTTTAGGAACCAGTTAAATTAAGCTCTTCAACACCTTAGCGTTGCGGCTTAGCGCGCGGCCATCGGCTCGGCTAATGTCGCCTATAATTTCAGCATGATATGGATTTGATTTCGCCGCCTCCTGGGGGGCAAGCTCCGGTTGAGCCGGCTTTGGAGTCCATGCAGCACCACCCTTCGCCTGGCGGACCTCGCCGGCGGCTACGGCTACAATGGCCAGCGTGTTCGGCATGGTACCAAACCGGTCTTCCCAGGTTCTCCCCTCCCTATGAAGGAGGCACTCCAGGTCAACGGACACACCTACGTCGGTGGGTTTTTTGCGAAAAATCTGATCAGAAAGCTTCTGACCCTTCAACTTGCATGGCACAACCTGAACCGGCGGCCGACAGTGCCGAAGCAACCGATCCGTACTGGCTATCCCAAGATCATCAACTCGATCGTCCGAGAAGTAATCTTGCGCAGTAGGACTGCACATTCAGACGAGCGCAGAATTCGCCACCGACCAAAACAGGTTGCGCGCAGCGATACCATGAGCCTCCGTCTCGTGGTCGCCGCCCACCGGTCGAACCCACGTGGAAACGTCTCCATTAGCCTCGACAACGAGACCTAGTTCAATTTCTTCTAAATGCCACTCCGCCTGCAGTGACCCGTCGGCACCGGGAACGATCGACCCGCTGGCGGCACGGTCCGGCAGAAGGGTGCTGAGGAGAAATTCCATGGTTGCAAGTGTCTGTGGTGCTATGGGGTCCGCGCCGTAGCCGTCCCAATCGGTCTCAAGGGCTCCAACCGCAGCGACACCACGCGCAATCCAGCCGCGAGCTTTCGGCACCTCCTTCAGCAGATGCGTAGCCGGCGTAGCGGCAGCGGGGCAAGGTACTGCGGCTACGGCCGCCAACATCAAGGGAGCAGCAGCCCATACAGACCGTCCAGCAGGGACCTGGCGCGCTTCTAGCAATGGAGATGTAGCCAAAGTTATTTGGGGAGCCATCTCTGGTGAGCCTTTTCCGTGGTTAGAACCATGAGTCTGTGTCGTATATGGGCATGAGCTGCTTGATAAAAAGCGAAAACTTCCTCCCAAGTTTCACGAACCGCACCAGCAACGAACTGTAACCGCACGACCGGGAGCGGTTCCCGCTCCGGAAGGGCAACCCCAACTACCTGCAGATCGATTTGGAGGATCGAAGGATCCTCCGACGCAAGTCCATCTATGGCTTCCATCCACTGCATTGAAAAACCGAGCACCGGACGCTCCTCGGCCCGCAGGTACTCCGCAAGGACATCGGACAGCGGAAGCCGCTCACCGTTTTCGTCCTCAAGAGGAATGATATTGTTGTACAGGAGCTCGCACGCGGCTGGCGAGGGGAAATCATTTCCCTGCGCTTCGAAAAACTGACGCAGTACGTAAAGCCTCTCCTCGTACCTCGATACCACCGTATCGAAGCCGGGATAGTCGAACCTCTCTCCGGGAGCAGATGACCGGCGCCTCCAATTGCAGGCAACAAAGTTTTCCTGCAGCTGAAGGAGGTCAGCCCCGTCCTCAGACAGAAACCACCATCTCGGCAGAAGGCCTTCATTCACCTCAATGCTTGGGGCTGGGCCGCCTACAAACGCCGCTACAGGCAAGTGCGTGATCGGGGCCTGACGCTCACTATGCGGCAAGTCACGGCGAAAAAGATCGTGCACCTCCCGCACGTTGTACGGGTCGAGGAGCGTACCACTGGTACCAGCGGAGACGGCAATTTCCCAAAGAGGAGGCGCCCCGAATCCTCTTTCTGGTGATGCGATCATCCGTTGGCCCCTACGACAGACCGCAGGCTAGTTCGAGCCAAGACCTTTGGCAATATAACGGCTTTGCCTTCCGCTACGCTTTGTTCAGGCGTGCTACTCGCTCCTAAAACGATCTGGCGTGGCGCTCGTTCTAGCATGTGATCAGCCCGTTACTCCTGGGCACCAAGCGCGTCAACGGCAGCGTCCAAAGTCAGTCTGCCAAGCTTTCGTTGCGCGGGCCTCGGCACGCGCTGGACGCTATCCTACCCTTCTACACCCTCACAGCACCCTTACCCTTGGCGCCGCCTGCTCCCGTCTCAGCATCAGCTCCGTCAGCGCCCAAACGCACGCATCCGCCCGGTCCGGGCTCCTCCCCGGCCCGTGATAGCCGCCGCCGATCGTCAGCCCGCTGAGCTCGTCCTCCAGGTCCGCGAACGCCCCCGCGAACCGCGCCTCGCCTTTCTCGAACAAATAGGCCACCGGCTCGGCGCGCACCGTCTTTCCCCGCCGCGCATAAACGAGCCGCACCGGCAGCTTCGCCTCGGCGGCCCGCAGCACGCTTTCCACCATGGCCCCGCCCTGGTTTCCTTCCGCCACCACCTTGTCCGCGCCCCAGCGTTCCGCCGCGGCGACCACCGCCCGCGCCCAGCCTTCCGGCCGCAGCCCGGACACGCTTGCGTCCTCCAGCACGTAGCCGACCCCGTCCGGCCCACGCCCGCACACCACGATCCCGCAGGCATCGCCGCCCACCGACGCCGGCGGATCGACCCCGACCACGATCCGCGGCAGTTCTTCCGCCGACACCGCCGCCGCTCGGCAGCGCTCGATCACCGCGCGCGGCCACAGGCTGCCGGCAACCTCGTCGATCAGCTCGCCCTCCAGCTCCTGCCGGCCAAGCCGCGTGCCGGCATAGGTCGCCATCATCACGTCCACGAATTCGGCCGGATGCTGGCCGTTGTCCGCGGTCCGCCCCCGCGTCGTCACCGTCCACGGCTCCGCGGCGATCCGCTTGAGCGCGGGCGTCGGCCGCGGCGTCGTCGTCACCAGCGCCCGCGGCCGCGCGCCAAGCCGCAGGCTCATCTGCAGATTGTCCCAAGTCTCCTGCGGGTGCGCATATTTGGCGAACTCGTCCACCCAGGCGAAATGGTTGTTGGAGCCGCGAAGCCCATCCGGGCTCTCGCCGGAATACACCATCGCCACGCTGCCGTTCGGCCAGGTCAGCCGCCCGAGGCTCGGCTCCCAGCGCGGCCGCCTTCCCCGCTTGGCGCAGGAAAGGATGCCGCTCTCTCCTTCCACCATCACCGACCGCACTTCCGCCTCGTTGGCGCCGACAAGCGCGATCCGCACCGGCTTGTCCGGCACCCCGGCAAGCCCGTTCACCCATTCCGCACCGGCGCGAGTCTTGCCGTAGCCGCGCCCGGCCATCATCAGCCAGGTTCGCCAGCCGTCCCGTTTCGGCTCCTCCTGCCCTTCATGCGCCCAGGCCTCGAAACAGGCGTCGAACTGCAGCGCCTCCGCAAAGCTCATCACGAGAAACAGACGGCGGCATGCTTTCCAGTCCCGCGTGTCCGCCATCCGCCGCGCAAGGCTGCGATACTGGCGCGGGCTCACAGCGCCGCCCCTTCCCCCGCGCCGCCGCCGCCCGCCGCCGCCTCGGCCGCGGCAGCCGCCTCCTCCCTGTCCATCCGCTCGCGAAGCTTGCGAAGCTTGCGCATCAGCCGGTCGACCACTTCCAGCCGCTGCTCCTCGCTTGGCTCAGCCTCCGGGTCCTCCGCGTCACCCCCGGTTCCGCCGGCCCCGCCGCCGCCGCTCGCCACGTCCCCATGCAGCCGCAACAATTGCAGCGCCAGGTGGAGCGGATATTCGTGCACCGTCTCCACCTTGCCGTCGGCCTTGGTGACCGTCTTCACCACCCCCGACATCATCTTCTCCAGCGCGAAATATTCGAGCTCGCGATAAGCCTCCCGCCGCGCCGCGTTCATGCCGGCGCGAAACGCCCCGTCCCGCGCCCGCAGCTTCTCCAGCCCGCCCCGGCTCATGCCCACTTCGCGCAACGCGGCCGAAATGTTGCACGTCGCCCGCAGCGTCTCCAGGAACAGGTCCTTCTTCGCCCTGGTCCAGCCGCCTTCGCGCTCCGCTTTCTTCTGCACCCGCCGAAAGCCCGGAACCAGCGCCGCCGCTCCCTCTTCCCCGTCCCCGCCCATGTTTCCCGCTCCTCCTGACGCAAGAAGGCCGCCACGCTCCCCGCAGAGCATGACGGCCGCCGCAGCGGAGCAGGCACCGGAAATAACTTCCGACGCCGCTCGCCTGACCGATCCCAATGTTATTACCTGCCGAAGAAGCCGCGCGGCGAACCGCTCCAGCCCTAGGTCGCCGCCCAGTCGCGAGAGGCCCTCAAACCCGCTCGCCGGCACCAGCTACAATTCTTCAGCGTGGTTGCTTATGCCACAAGAGCGTGACGATGTCAAGTAGTTTGTGAGTTGTAGGACAAGTCCTACACTATTGCTGAAGAACCGGCACTAATCCGTAACTATTGCGTGTTGGACTTTTCCTATTTGACCTGCCCGGCTAATACGAAATGCACGCGCCAGATTATTTTAGGACGTAGGACTTTGGGGAATCCGCCCTCCGGCCCACCAGCGCGCGAGCTCCCCGCGCGGATTCGCCGAACCGAGCATCCATTTGCCTAAGCGCTCGTTTACCCCGGCATGAACAAGCGCCTCGCCCCACTCGCTTTTTCCGCACTGGCCCTGCTCGCCGCCGCCTGCAGCGAAGCGCCCCAGCCGGTGGCCGCACTCAACGCCGATCAGCTCGATCGCCTCCACGCCACCCTGCAAGCCGAAGCCCGCGCCGCCAACCCGCCCCAACGCGGCGCCCTCCCCACGGAGCTCGCCTCGGCCGACCGCATTTCAGGCGCCCTCACCCGCCTCGAGCCGGCGCGCTTGGATCCAAACCTCGTAGCGAGCGCCATCGCGCGGTAAGGCCGGGGTCCGCGACCGCCAGCGCGTGGACGAATTTGGGGAAATTCCGTCAGCCCGTTTTGTCCGGCGCGAAGCGCGGCTTCTGATAATCCGGCCGAAGCCAGCGGATCGTGCCCTGCGCCTCTTCCGCGGCCCGTTCGGCGTTGAGCTTCACCAGCCGCGCCACGATCTCGCCGGGCGGCAGCGGCGCCCGCCGCCATTCCTCGCCCCAGCCATAAGCATCGGCCACCGCAAGATCGAGATCGTCATGCAGCTTGGCCACAATCCGAGCCCGCGCCTTCACAACCTCCGCCTCCCGCTCCGCCGAAAGCTCCGCCCCGGAGCGGACGTCTTCCACTAAATTGTAGAGGCCGGTCATGGTGAGGCGGGGGTTTTCCGCGAGCGCAGCGCGGCGGATGGCATCCAAACGCTCGGCGATTTCGCCGACCGAGACACTTCGGTCCGGGAATGGGAATGGATCGAACACAAGCGACTTCGAGTACCGGTTGTCGTTACCGAAGCCGAGCCAGCCGCCTAGTTCGAGCACCCAGTTCTGGTGAATGGTAGATGACAGAACGCCAAGTTGGAATGGCTCCTCCAAGCCAAAATTAACTACCGTGTTGTCAGGCAGTATCTCCGTTTCCATGCGAAGAAACACTCGGTGCTTCGAGGTTTCGGGCGTGGACAAGTACGCCTTCAGGCCATTCGTGTAATCACGGAAGGCGGGAGCCAATTCTCCAAATAGCCACCAGTTCGTGCGTCTAGTGGCCCGATTGTTTTTGTCGCGCAGAGGCTTCACCGTTTTCAGCAGGTGCTGATACACCTCAGGAAATTGGTCCATCACCTCGGCTTCGGTCAGACCGAATAGATCGATCACCATCATCTCGCGCGGTCTTTGAAGAAGATCGCGACCGTTTCGGTAGTGACGGATGTGATTCTCCAGTCCCGGTCGTGTACCAAGCCCGAGCGCACGGGCTTGCTCCGGTGTGGTGATGAAGCCCTCGCCAAAGGTCGCGATGCCGCGCGAACAAAGTCCCTGGTTGGCCTTCAGCGGGACCAAATTAGTTGTGTTTGTGCCGACACTCAGATCGGCGTTGATCAACCCCCACCGCTCCGCCTCATCGAGCAGCGGCGCGTCTGTATCGATGTCACGCTCGCCGGTGATCGCCACCATCCTGCCCTCACCGCCCCCCGCCTGCGCCACGGACATGGCGATCCGCACTGCCGCCGCGTCCTTTGTCACCCGCGTCCACGGATGGTCGGGGATCGCCATCACCAGGTGCAGCGCGTCGTCCTTCAAGTGCCGTTCGATCACACGCCGGCTGAACACCTGCGTGATGCTGTTCGTGGTCACGAACCCGAAGCGGCGTAGCCGCGTCCCCGGCTTGGTCAGCAGCTCCGCCGCCCGGTCCCACCAATGCATCACGAAATCCGCCGATTTCGGCACGTTCGGGTTCGCCGCCCACAGCGCCTCCGCGTAATCGCCGCCAAGCCGCTCGCGGATATCCTTGCCCCCAATGAACGGCGGGTTCCCCACAATGAAGTCCGCTTCCGGCCATTCCGGCCGGCGCGGGTTTTCCGTGTCCGGCTCGCCGGTCGCGGTGCGCACCAGCACTGCGTCGAAGCCGCCGTGCGTGCCCATGTTGATGTTGGACAAAGGCGGCAGCACCGGCTCGCCGATCGCTTCGGGCGTGTTGGCCAAGCGGTAGCGCAGCCAGCCGATCCACAGCACCAGCTCGGCAATCACCGCCGCGCGCGGGTTGAGCTCTAGCCCCAGGAACTGGTTCGGCTCGATCCGCGGCGCGAAGTCGGCGCCAAGGCTTGCGGCGAACTGGCGCACCTCCCCCTCCAGCCGGAGGAGCTGCTCCATCGCCACGTACAGGAAGTTGCCCGTGCCGCAGGCCGGATCCAGCACCCGCAGCTCGGCAAGCCGGTCGTGAAAGGCCCGCGCATCGGCGATCGCGCCTGCCGCATCGTCGGCGTCCGCTTTGGCACGCGCGCCCGCAAGCACCGTTTCCCATTCGGGCGCAAGCACGTCGGTGATCACCGCCTGCACCAGCCGCTCCACATAGGCGCGGGGCGTGTAATGAGCGCCAAGCTTTGCCCGGTCCTTCGGCGTCAGCACCTGTTCCAGCAGGGTGCCGAAAATCGCCGGCTCGACGCTTCGCCAATCGCGGTTCGCGGCCACCAGCAGCTCGCCCTTGAACTCGCTCGGCAGGTCGTAAACCCTGGCGCCTGAAAACAGATTGCCGTTGAAATAGCGGATGATCGCGTCGCCGTAGGACCAGTAGCGATTGGCCTCCTGCGGATCGTTCATCCGCGACCAAAGATCGTGGAGGCCGCTCCGCCAGAATTGCACCGACCGGCCCTTGGCGTCCGACAGAAAGGTCTTGAAGCTGTCCTTGGGCAGCAGCTCGACGTCCTCCGCGAACATGCAGAATAATGTGCGCATCAGGAACAGGCTGGTCTGCTCGATCCCCATCGCGATCTCGGCCTCGCCGGGATGGAGGCCGCGCTCGTCCTTTTCCAGCTGCTCGGCGACGCGCTTGAGCCGCTGGGCGATATCGCGTGTCACTTCGGCGGCGCGCAGGCGCGGGTCGATCGACGCGGGGGCGGTCCAGATCGCCCGCAACACGTCGGCTGCGCCAAGTTTCAGCGTGCCGATCTCGGCGCCGGAGCCGAGCGCTTCAAAGGGGATGCGGTAGCTGCGCTCGTCCGGGAACGGGCCGTAGCCGCGGCCATTGCCGCCCCAGTCGAAAAACAGTTCAAACGAACGGCCGATGTCGGCAACGATCAGAAACGGCGGGGACCGGTGCTCCGTTGGAAGCGCAAGCGCATAACGCTCCGCCTGGATGCGCGCATCCGCCATCAGCGTGTCGTAGCGGCCCAGCGCCCGCGCAGCCGGCTGCTCATAGCCGATGATGTTGCCGAACAGGTCCTTCACCGGCTGCGGCGGCGGCTCCGGCAAGTCGAGTTCCGCCGGCTCGTTGCCGTTCATCCGGCTTTGCTTGGCTTCCAGAATGAAATGGTCGCGCTTGTAGAGATCGATGCGCCCCGTGCCCTTTTTGCCGAGGGCGGCAAGTGAACGCACCGGCGCTTCGAACTGATAGTCGCCAAGTCCGACGCCCTTCGGGTCGGGCGTGCTGACGCCCAGCGCCTGCGTCAGCTCGGTCAGGAACATCTGGTAATTGGCGCGCTCGGCTCCGCCTTCCTTGCCAAGCCACTTCGTCAGCAATTGCTCGATCTGCACACGCACCCCCGCAAGCCCTTACTCTGGCGAGGGGGCGAAGCCGGTTCAAGGCCGCGCCGCCTTCGCAAGCCATAAGCGCCAACAAAAAGGCCGCCCCTCTCGGGGCGGCCCTCTCTAAAAACCGGCTGAAAGTACCACTTTCAGACGAAGTCCTTACCCCATCAGCTCCTGTTCGAGCTTCTTGGCCATTTCCTCGATATTCTCGGGCGGCCAGCCGGGGATGTCCATGCCGAGGCGCAGGCCCATGCTGGACAGCACTTCCTTGATTTCGTTCAAGGACTTGCGGCCGAAGTTCGGGGTGCGCAGCATCTCGGCTTCGGTTTTCTGAACCAGATCGCCGATGTAGATGATGTTGTCGTTCTTCAGGCAATTGGCCGAACGCACCGAAAGCTCCAGCTCGTCCACCTTCTTGAGGAGGTAGCGGTTGAGCTGGTTGGCGTCCTGGTCCGCATCCCCCGAGCCGCCGGCGGAAGCGCCGCTCGAGCCGGTCGGAACGGAGGTCATCGCCATGCCTTCGTCGAAGTGGACGAACAGCTGCAGCTGGTCCTGAAGAATGCGGGCCGCATAAGCGAGCGCATCGTCCGGGGTCAGCGTGCCGTCGGTTTCCACCGTGATGGTCAGCTTGTCGTAATCGAGCTCCTGGCCGACGCGGGTGTTTTCCACCTTGTAGCTGACCTGGCGGACCGGGCTGTACAATGCGTCGACGGGAATGAGGCCGATCGGCGCGTCGACCGGGCGGTTGGACGCCGCCGGAACATAGCCCTTGCCGACTTCCACGGTGAACTCGGCGTTCAGCGTCGCGCCTTCGTCCAGGTGGCAGAGCACCAGGTTCGGGTTCATGACTTCCATGTCGCCCGACGTGGCGATCTGGCCGGCGGTGACTTCGCCCGGGCCGGTTGCCGAAAGCTGCAAGCGCTTGGGCTGGTCGCCTTCCATGCGAAGCGCGATCTGCTTCACGTTGAGGACGAGATCGGTGATGTCCTCGCGAACCCCCGCAAGAGACGAGAACTCATGCAGCACGCCTTCGATCTTGATCGAGGTCACCGCGGCGCCCTGGAGCGACGAGAGGAGAACGCGGCGCAAGCTGTTGCCCAGCGTCAGGCCGAAACCGCGCTCGAGCGGCTCGGCAACAAACGTCGCCTTGCGGCGCGCATCGCCGGCGGCGCGCTTTTCAAGGGCGTTGGGCTTCTTCATTTCCTGCCAGTTTTTCGAATTGACGGCCATGTGATTCCTCTGGCGTTGGGGAGACGCGTCCGCCTCCCGAGATTACATCGAGGCCATCGGGGATGGCCTCGGTATTTGATGAACCGGCGCCCCGCCCGAAGGCGAAGGCGCCGGTTCGAAGATCAAACCCGGCGGCGCTTGGAGGGGCGGACGCCGTTGTGCGGGATCGGCGTCACGTCGCGGATCGAGGTGATGGTGAAGCCCACCGCCTGAAGCGCGCGCAGGGCGCTTTCGCGGCCCGAACCCGGGCCTTTTACTTCAACTTCCAGCGTGCGAACGCCATGTTCCGCGGCCTTTTTGCCGGCGTCTTCGGCGGCAACCTGCGCTGCGTACGGCGTCGACTTACGCGAGCCCTTGAAGCCCATCATGCCGGCCGACGACCAGGCAATCGCATTGCCCTGCGCGTCCGTGATGGTGATCATGGTGTTGTTGAAGCTGGCGTTGACGTGCGCCACGCCGGCGGTGATGTTTTTGCGCTCGCGCCTGCGAAGGCGCTGCGGTGCCTGTGCCATGTCGAAACTGCCCCTTACTTCTTCTTGCCGGCGATCGGCTTGGCCTTGCCCTTGCGGGTACGGGCGTTGGTGTGGGTGCGCTGGCCGCGCACCGGCAGGCCCTTGCGGTGACGAAGGCCGCGGTAGGACGCGAGGTCCATCAGCCGCTTGATGTTCATCGCCACTTCGCGGCGAAGATCGCCTTCCACCGTGTAATCGGCGTCGATCGCTTCGCGGATCTGCAGCACTTCCTGGTCCGAAAGATCCTGCACGCGGCGTTCGGGCGCGATGCCGATCTTGGCGGCAAGTTCCTTGGCCTTGGTGCGGCCGATTCCGTGAATGTAGGTAAGCGCGATTTCGACGCGCTTGTTGGTCGGGATGTTGACACCCGCAATACGTGCCATGGGGTAGTTTCTCCTGCTCCACGAACCGGCTGGCCACCGGTTCATCTCAAAGCTTCAATGGGCCCTTAAACAAGTAGAGCCGACGCGCGCGCAAGCGCCGCCGGGCAACCGGTTATCGGGATAGGCAGGCAAATAGGTTGGGCAGCCGGATGAGTCAAGCGACGGAACGCCGTAAATTCGCGCCGAAAGTGAGGAAGGTGAAGCGGGCCGATCGCCCCCGCCCCCGTGCCGCAGCCCTCGGGACCTATCCACTCGACTCCCACCAAACCACCCCCTCCACGTCATGCCAGCGAAGGCTGGCATCCATAGAGCCTCGCCACCCGCGCCGACCCGCCAAGCCCACAGCAGGCGCAGCCTCGGCATGGGCCCCAGCCTCCGCTGGGGCGACACGGAAGGGTCGTCCGCGCCCCCTGCCTTGCTCTCGCCCCCTTTCGCGCCCATGTGGCAGCCATGCCTTTTTCACAACTGCCGCCGCTTCTTTCCGAAGCGCTCTCCGAACGCGGCTATGCCGCGCCGACGCCCGTTCAGGCCGCCGTTCTCGAACCCGAAGCCGAAGGGCGCGACCTCGTCGTTTCCGCGCAGACCGGATCGGGCAAGACCGTCGCCTTCGGCCTCGCCATGGCGCCGCAGCTCCTTGAGCCGACCGGCGTTCTCCCCTTCATCCGCGAGCCGCTCGCCCTGGTCATCGCGCCGACCCGCGAGCTCGCCCTTCAGGTCAGCCGCGAGCTGATCTGGCTTTATGCAAAAGCCGGCGGCCGCATCGCCACCTGCGTCGGCGGCATGGACGCTTCCAAGGAACGCCGCGCGCTTCAGGGCGGCGCCCACATCGTTGTCGGCACCCCGGGCCGCCTTCGCGACCACCTCGAACGCGGCGCGCTCGACCTTTCCGCCCTTCGCGTCGCCGTGCTCGACGAAGCCGACGAAATGCTCGACATGGGCTTTCGCGAGGACTTGGAAGAAATCCTCGACGCCACCCCCGCCGAGCGCCGCACGCTTCTTTTCTCCGCGACCATGCCCAAGGCGATCGTCGCCCTTGCCAAGCGCTACCAAAAGGACGCGTTGCGCATCTCCACCGTCGGCGAAAATCGCGGCCACGGAGACATCGCCTATCAGGCGGTTACCGTCGCCCCCGCGGACATCGAGAATGCCGTCGTCAATCTCCTGCGCCTTCATGAAGCCGAAAGCGCCATCTGTTTCTGCGCCACGCGCGAGAATGTCCGCCGCCTCCATTCCAGCCTCAACGAGCGCGGCTTCAGCGCCGTCGCCCTGTCGGGCGAGCATAGCCAGAACGAGCGCAACCACGCCCTCCAGGCGCTTCGCGACGGCCGCGCCCGCGTGCTGGTCGCAACCGACGTCGCCGCCCGCGGCATCGATCTGCCCAACCTCACGCTCGTCATCCACGTCGAGCTTCCGCGAGACGCCGAGACCCTTCAGCACCGCTCCGGCCGCACCGGGCGGGCCGGCAAGAAGGGCACGGCCGTGCTTCTCGTCCCCTACCCCCGCCGCAAGCGGGTGGAGATGGTGCTTCGCGGCGCCCGCATCGAAGCCGAGTGGATGAAGCCCCCGACGCCCGAAGACATCCGCAAGAACGATCACGAACGCCTGCTCGCAGCCTTGCTCGAGCCCGTTGAAATGGACGAAGACGATCGCGAGCTCGCCCAGCGCCTGCTTGAGCAGAAGACGCCGGAAGAAATCGCCGCCGCCCTCGTTCGCGTCCACCGCGCCCGCATGCCGGCGCCGGAAGAAATGGTCGACGGCGGCAGCAGCGACGGCGACGGTACCCAGCGTCCTCCGCAGGGCCCGCGCCAGGGCTTCGAGGACACGATCTGGTTCCGGATGAACATCGGCCGCCAGCACAATGCCGATCCGCGCTGGCTGCTGCCCTTGCTCTGCCGCCGTGGCCACATCACCCGCAACGACATCGGCGCGATCCGCATCGCCGCCAACGAATCGATGTTCGAAATCCCGCGCGCCGCCGCCGCCCGCTTCGCCGCCTCGGTGAAGCGCACCGCGACGGACGATGACGGCGAAGGCGGAGTCCGCATCGAAGCGGTCGAAGGCAAGCCCCGCGACGCCGCCCGCGAGAACCGCCGCGCCGGCCCGCCGTCCGGTCCCCGCGCCGCCGGCCCCGGCGGGCCGCGCGGTGCAGGCCCGCGTCCCGGCGGCCCGCGTGCGCCCGGCGGTCCAGGTGGCGGTGCCGGCAAGCCCCGCGCCTTCCCGACGCCGTGGAAGGCCAAGCCCAAGCGCAACGGCTAAGCCCCCGTGGCCGCCGTCCCGCGCATCCTGGTCGACGCCGACGCCTGCCCGGTGAAGGAGGAGATCTACAAGGTCGCCTTCCGCCATGATGTGAAGGTGACTTTGGTCACCAACCAGCACCTGCGCGTTCCCCCGCACCCGCTCATCGAGCGGGTGACGGTGGGCTCGGGCTTCGACGCCGCCGACGATCACATCGCGGAACTGACGGCTCCCGGCGCGGTGGTGATCACCGCCGACATCCTGCTCGCCGACCGCTGCCTGAAGGCCGGCGCCGCAGCGGTCCTCTCCCCCACCGGCAAACCCTTCACCCCAGCCTCGATCGGGGGCGCAATCGCCATCCGCGCCATCATGGCCGACCTGCGCGCCGGCATGGGCGAAGGCCTCGGCGGGCCGGCGCCGTTCTCGAAAACCGACCGCTCCCGCTTCCTGCAAGCGCTGGACGAAGCGCTGGTGCGGGCGAAAAGGGGCTAGGCGCTCCTCTCCGGCGGAGCACCCGCCACCCCCCAACATCGTTCGTTTCGAGCGAAGTCGAGAAACGCGCCTCCAACGCCCGTGCAGCGTCTCTCGACTTCGCTCGAGACGAGCGGCGGTCGGGGAGGTGGACTATTCTCGCAACCCGCGCGGCTTGCCATTAGGAAAGGCGATGGCCCACCGCTTGCCCTTCTTTCCCGTCGCCGCTTCGACGATGGAGGCACCCTCCCCCCTCCCCACGCTCGGGCGGCTGGAACAGGCGCTTGCGGCGAGCTGGGACAGCCGCACGGCGCATCTTGGTGTTACCGAGCCGGGCAACCCGGCGCTCGGCCAATGCTACCCAACCGCGCGCGTGGTGCAGTGGTTCTTTCCCCGCTTCGAAATCGCCTCGGGACAGGTCGATACCGGCGCGGCCCTCGAATGGCATTTCTGGAACGTCGATCCCTCCCGTGACCCGCCGGAGGCGCTCGATCTCACCTGGCGGCAGTTCCCGGAAGGCTCGGCGGTGACTCGGTTCACGATTCTCGCCCGCGGAGCGCTTGGCGACAGCCCGTTGACGCTTCAACGCTGCCAGCTGCTCCTCGACCGGGTTCTTGTTCACCTCGCCGCCTGAGGGCGGAAAATCAAACCCATGTCGCCCCAGCGAAGGCTAGGGCCCATGCTGAACCTCCAGCCCCGCCGCCGGCCCCCGAGTCAGCATGGATGCCAGCCTTCGCTGGCATGACGGTGGTGGCGGTGAGTAAGCGGCAGCGACCCACCACGTCGCCCCAGCGAAGGCTGGGGCCCATGCTGAATTTCCACTTGCGTGAGGGTCTTCAAAGCATGGATGCCAACCTTCGCGGGCATGCCGGAGAAGCGGGCGCGGAGGCTGCGCCTCAGCGCTGGCCGAGAATGGCCTCCAGCGACGCTTCGACCTGACCGATCGGCGCCATGCCGTCCACCCGCCGCACGATACCCTTGCCTTCGTAATAAGGAAGGATCGGCGCGGTCTTGGCGCGGTATTCGGCCATTCGGGCGCGCACCGTTTCGGCATTGTCGTCCGGGCGGCGCTTGAACTCTTCCGATTGGCAGATGTCGCACAAGGTGGGGATCTTGGGCAGCTTGTAGCGGTCGTGATAGCCTTCGCCGCACTTGGCGCAGGTGAAGCGGCCGGTAATGCGGTCGACCAGGGCCTCCTCGTCCACCTGCAGCTCGATCACATAATCCAGCTTCATGCCGCGCTCGGCGAGGAGTTCGTCGAGGCTCACCGCCTGCGGCTCGGTGCGCGGATAGCCGTCGAAGATGAAGCCGGCGCAATCGCCCGCGCCGCCGGCTTCGAGCCGCTGGCGGATCAGCTCGTTGACCACTTCGTCGGGGACGAGGTCGCCCGCTTCCATGATCGCCTTGGCGCGAAGGCCGACATCCGTGCCCGCCTTGATCGCGGCGCGCAGCATGTCGCCGGTGGAAAGCTGCACCATGCTCCGCTGAAGCACGAGCCGGCTCGCCTGGGTTCCTTTACCGGCGCCCGGGGGGCCAAGCAGGATGATGTTCATCGGCTTAAACTCTCCCTGCCGCGCCGCGCCTCTTAACGGGCGCGTCCGCCCTTCAGCTTCGCCTTCTTGATCAGATCGCCATATTGGTGGGCGATGAGGTGGCTCTGAATCTGGGTCACCGTATCCATCGTTACGTTGACCACGATCAAGAGCGACGTGCCGCCCAGGTAGAAGGGGATGCCCATCCTGGCGATCAGGAATTCCGGAACCAGGCAGATCACCGTCAGGTAAGCGGCGCCGACCACGGTGATGCGGGTCAGCACGTGATCGAGATATTCCTCGGTCCGCTTGCCCGGACGGATGCCCGGAATGAAGCCGCCGTAGCGCTTGAGGTTTTCCGCCGTTTCCTCCGGGTTGAACACAACCGCGGTGTAGAAGAAGCAGAAGAAGATGATGCCCGCCGCGTAGAGGAACATGTAGAGCGGCTGGCCGTGCTGAAGCGCCGCGGTGACGGTGATCAGCGCATCGCCCCAGGCGCTGTCGCCTTCGGTACGATTGCCCGCGAACTGCGCGATGGTCAGCGGCATCAGGAGCAAGGACGAAGCGAAGATCGGCGGAATGACGCCGGCGGTGTTGATCTTCAGCGGAAGGTGCGAACGCTCCGCCTGCATCTGGCCGCGCGCCGTCTGGCGCTTCGGGTATTGAATGAGAACGCGGCGCTGGGCCCGCTCCATGAAGCAGATGCCGAGCGTGATCGCGATCACCAGGGCGATCACGGCGAGGATCAGGATCGGCGACAGGGTACCGGTGCGGCCGCCCTCGAACACCTGGGCAAGCGCGGTGGGAAGCTGCGCGACGATGCCGGCCATGATGATCAAGGACACGCCGTTGCCGATGCCGCGGCTGGTGATCTGCTCGCCGAGCCACATTAGGAACAAGGTGCCGCCGGTCAGCGTGACCACGGTGGTCACGCGGAACACCATGCCCGGATCGATCACCGCCGATCCGGTGCTTCCCGAGCCCCAGCCTTCGAGGCCGACGGCGATGAAATAGCCCTGGATGATGCAGAGCAAAACGGTGCCGTAGCGGGTGTATTGATTGATCTTCTTGCGGCCGGTTTCGGCTTCCTTTTTCAAGGCGGCGAGGCTTGGCGACATGGAAGTTGCGAGCTGCACCACGATGGACGCGGTGATGTAGGGCATGACGCCGAGCGCGATGAGGCTCATCCGCTCAAGGCTGCCGCCCGAGAAAGTGTTGAAGAAATCGAGCACCGTGCCGCGCGTCGTCTCGAACAGGGTGCCGAGTGCGCGCGGATCGATTCCGGGCAGCGGAATGAAGCTCAGCAGGCGGAACACGATCAAAGCGCCGAGGGTGAACCACAGCCTTTTCTTGAGATCGGTCGCCTTGGCGAAGCTCGCCATGCTGATATTTGCTGCCATCTGGTCGGCTGCGGATGCCATGTGCGTGTCTGTCCTGGAAAAAGACTAAAGGCGGCGGAAGTTTTTAGCCCCCGCCGCCTCATATAGTGACTGGCGCGGGCCTGTCAGCCCTTGCCGGCGCGGCGGCCTGATTGTGCCGGAGCCGAAGCCCCGGCAAACGCTCAGGCGTCCTTGCGCTTTTTGACGCTGTTCTTCTTGGCGGCGGCCTTTTCGGCGGCCGAGACGCGCTCGATCACTTCGATCGAACCGCCGGCGGCTTCCACCGCTTCGCGCGCGCCCTTGGACACGCCGGCGACGCGGAAGCTCAGCTTCGCGGAGAAGGCGCCCTTGCCGAGCAGGCGGACACCGTCCTTGCCGCCGCGGCTGAGGCCGGCGGCGCGCAACGCGTCCTGGTCGACCGTCGCGTCGGCGGAAAGCTTCCCGGCGTCCAGAGCCTTCTGGATCATGCCGAGGTTCACTTCGGCGTAATCCTTGGCGAAGATGTTGTTGAAGCCGCGCTTCGGCAGCCGCATGTGGAGCGGCATCTGGCCGCCTTCGAAACCGAAGATCGACACGCCTGAACGGCTGGTCTGGCCCTTTTGGCCGCGCCCGGCAGTCTTGCCGAGACCCGAACCGATACCGCGGCCGACGCGGACCCGGCTCTTGCGGGCGCCTTGATTGTCACGAAGATCGTTGAGCTTGATGGTCATTGCACTCGCTTTCGCTTTTGTCGCGCTGGGAGCCGAAGCTCCCGGTTAAGCCCCTCTCCCGTTTCGGGAGAGGGAGGGGCCCATCGCGCCAGCGATGGGAGGGTGAGGGAATGAGGCGGGTGACGGTCACGTACCTCGTTCCCTCACCCTGCCGGCTCGCGCCGGCTGTCCCTCTCCCGCGAGGGGAGAGGGGCTAAAGGTTACTCGGAAACATTTACCATATGCTGGACCCGGCGAAGCATGCCGCGCACCTCGGGGGTGTCGGTAAGCTCGACGGTTTTGTGCATCTTGTTGAGCCCGAGGCCGATCAGCGTCTTGCGCTGATCGGGGGTGCGCCGGATCGGCGAGCCCGTTTGGGTGATCTTGATGGTCGCCATGGTGCTTACTCCGTCACTGCCAGGGCGTCAGCCTCGGCAGTTTGCGAGCCGCCGCGGCCGAGCAGATCGGCAATCTTCTTGCCGCGCCGCTGCGCAACCGCCTTGGGGCTGGTCTGATCGGTGAGCGCCTCGAAAGTCGCCCGGATCATGTTGTACGGGTTGGACGTGCCGACCGACTTGGTCACCACGTCGGCAACGCCGAGGCTTTCGAACACGGCGCGCATCGGGCCGCCGGCGATGATGCCGGTACCGGCAGGCGCGGTACGAAGCGTCACGCGGCCGGCACCGAAGTGGCCGTTGCCGTCATGGTGCAGCGTGCGGCCGTCCTTGAGCGGGACGCGGACCATGGCCTTCTTGGCCGCCGCGGTCGCCTTGGTGATGGCTTCCGGCACTTCGCGCGCCTTGCCCTTGCCGAAGCCCGCGCGGCCCTTGCCGTCGCCGACCACGACCAGAGCCGCGAAGCCGAAGCGCTTGCCGCCCTTCACCGTTTTCGAGACGCGGTTGATGTGGACCAGCTTTTCGATCAGCTCTTCGCCGCCGTCGTCGTCACGGTTGCCGCCGCGGCCGCCGCGCTCGTCGCGGCGCCCACGGTTGCCGCCGGGGCCGCCGCGGTTGCCGTCACGGCCACCGCCGCCGCCGCCGCGACCGCCACGGCCGCCGCGGCCGCCCGGGCCACCGGGACCGCGGCCTTCGCCGCGCGCATCGGCCGGAGCCGCTTCGGTTGCCTGCACGTTTTCGGCAGGCTGCGTCGGCGACTGCTGCGACGTTTCGATGTTGTTTTCGTCAGCCATTTAGAACTCCAATCCGCCTTCGCGGGCGGCATCGGCCAGCGCCTTCACGCGGCCGTGAAACAGGAAACCGCCACGGTCGAACACCACCTGGGTGACGCCCGCCGCCTTGGCGCGCTCGGCGACCCGGCGGCCGACATCCTGGGCGGAGCCGACGGTTGCGCCGGTGCTTTCCCGGGCTTCCTTCTCCAGGGTGGAGGCGGAGGCAACGGTGCGGCCCTGCACATCGTCGATGACCTGAGCGTAGATGTGACGCCCCGACCGGTGGATCGACAACCGCGGACGGGTGCCGCCGCGCTTGCGGAGCGAAGTGCGGACGCGCTGACGGCGCCGCTCGAAGAGAGAGAGTTTCGCCATGGCTTACTTCTTCTTGCCTTCTTTGCGGAAGATGAACTCGCCGCGATATTTGATGCCCTTGCCCTTGTAGGGCTCCGGCTTGCGCCACTGACGGATTTCAGCGGCGAGCTGACCGACCCGCTGCGAGTCGCTGCCCGAAATCACAACGGTGGTGGGATCGGGCGTTGCAACGGTGAGATCGGCCGGGACGTCGATGTTCACGTCGTGGCTGTAGCCGAGCTGGAGACGCAGGTTCTTGCCCTGCATCGCCGCGCGGTAGCCGACGCCGGTGATTTCCAGCGTCTTGGTGAAACCGTCGGTGACGCCCGTGACGAGGTTCTGCACCAGCGTACGGTGCATGCCCCAGAAGGAGCGCGCGCGCTTGGTCTCGTTGGCCGGCTTCACGACGATGCGGCCGTCTTCGATCGCGTAGCTGATGTCTTCCATCATCTGCATGGTGAGGGTGCCCTTGGGGCCCTTCACCGACAGCACCGCGCCGTCCACCGAAGCGGTGACGCCGCTCGGCAGAGCGACCGGCACTTTTCCAATGCGGCTCATATCAGAACACCTCCGCGAGCACTTCGCCGCCGACATTCTGGTCCCGCGCTTCGGTGTCCGAAAGGACGCCGCGCGGGGTCGACACGATGGTGATGCCGAGGCCGTTGCGGACCCGCGGCAGTTCCTGGCTGCCCGAATAAACACGGCGGCCGGGCTTGGAAACGCGGGCGACGTGCTGAATGGCCGGGCGGCCTTCGAAATATTTCAGCTCGATGCGAAGGCCGGCATGGCGGCCCAGAGCTTCTTCGCTGTAGCCGCGGATGTAACCCTCGCGCTGAAGAACGTCGAGGACGCGGGCACGCAGCTTCGACGCGGGGGAAACCACGCTGTCCTTGCGGGCCTGCTGGCCGTTGCGGATGCGGGTGAGCATATCACCCAGGGGATCGGTCAAGGGCATATCTTATACCTTACCAGCTGGACTTCGTGAGACCGGGGATCAGGCCCTTGTTGCCCAATTCACGGATCATGATGCGCGACAGCCCGAATTTGCGATAATTGGCGCGCGGACGGCCGGTGATCATGCAACGGTTGCGAACCCGGGTCGGGTTTCCGTTGCGGGGGATCTCGGCCATCTTGAGCCGGGCGATCAAACGCTCGGTCTCGTCCAGGGACGTATCGTCCGCAATCGCCTTCAGCTTCGCATATTGGCCGGCATATTTCTTCACCAGCTTCTTGCGAC
The DNA here is from genome assembly GCA_036399095.1 of Allosphingosinicella sp. Taxonomy (GTDB): domain Bacteria; phylum Pseudomonadota; class Alphaproteobacteria; order Sphingomonadales; family Sphingomonadaceae; genus Allosphingosinicella. Next base: position 3,248 of record DASWNT010000005.1, on the reverse strand, counting down.
GCTCATTCTTGTTGATGGAACTCAGTTTCGCCATGACTTAAGTTCTCGCCTTTCTTGGTCGAGAAACAGGGAGCATTTAAGCCGCCTGCTTCTGATCTTCTTCGGTCCGCGGGAAGGGGAAGTTGAAGAGGCGCAGCAGCTCGCGCGCTTCCTCATCCGTCTTCGCGGTGGTGGTGACGATGATGTCCATGCCGCGCACCTTTTCGATGCGGTCATAGTTGATCTCGGGGAACACGATCTGTTCCTTGAGGCCCATCGCATAATTGCCCCGCCCGTCGAACGACTTCGGGTTGAGGCCGCGGAAATCGCGAACCCGGGGGAGCGCGATGGTGATGAGACGATCGAGGAACTCGTACATCCGCTCCCGGCGCAGCGTCACCTTGACGCCGATCGGCATGCCTTCGCGCAGCTTGAACTGGGCGATGGAGGTACGCGCCTTGGTGATCACCGGCTTCTGGCCTGCGATCAGCTGCATTTCGGCAGCGGCGGTTTCGACCTTTTTCTTGTCCTGGGTCGCCTCGCCGACGCCCATGTTGATCACGATCTTGTCGAGACGCGGCACTTCGAGACGGTTCTTGTAACCGAACTTTTCCGTCATCGCGGCGACGATACGATCGTCATAGTCGCGCTTCAGGCGCGCGACGTATTTGGAATCAGCCATTGATCAGCTCCCCGGACTTCGCGGCGACGCGAACCTTCTTGCCGTCGCGGATTTCGAAGCGGACGCGGCTCGCCGCGCCGGTCTTCGGGTCCGCGATCGCGACCTTGGAAATGTGCATCGGTGCTTCCGTACGCTCAAGGCCGCCCTGCGGGTTGGCCTGGCTCGGCTTGCGGTGACGCGTGATGATGTTGGCGCCCGACACGATGACCTTGCCGTCCTTCGGCATGGACTTCGTGACTTCGCCCGTCTTCCCCTTGTCCTTGCCGGACAGGATCACAACGGTGTCGCCCTTTTTGATCTTAGCAGCAGCCATGACCTTACAAGACCTCCGGCGCGAGAGAGATGATCTTCATGTGCTTTTTGGCACGCAGCTCGCGCACCACCGGCCCGAAGATACGGGTGCCGATCGGCTCGGCATTATTGTTGACCAGCACCGCCGCGTTCGAATCGAAGCGGATGGTGGAGCCGTCGGCGCGGTGGATGTCCTTGGCGGTCCGCACGATCACGGCCTTGTGGACATCGCCCTTCTTGACGCGGCCGCGCGGGGCCGCTTCCTTGATGGAGACGACGATGATGTCGCCGACGCCGGCAAAGCGGCGCTTCGATCCACCAAGAACCTTGATGCACTGGACGCGCTTGGCACCGCTGTTGTCGGCGACCTCAAGGTTGGACTGCATCTGGATCATTGATCCAATTCCTTTTTAAACTTCAACCGGGACAAACCGCCCGGCGATCAGTTGCAACAATCGGCCCGAAGGCTTTACGCGATGTCCGCCTTTTGCGGGGTCGCGTGGGTGTCCACGCGGTCGAGAACCCGCCAGGTCTTGAGCTTGGAGATCGGCCGCGTCTCTTCGATGCGGACGGTCTCGCCCTCGCGAAACTCATTGCCCTCGTCATGGGCATGATACTTCTTCGACCGCTTGATGATCTTGGCGTAGAGCGGGTGCTTCACCCGCCGTTCGACCAGGACCACAACGGTCTTGTCGGTCTTGTCCGACACGATCCGGCCGGTGAGAACGCGCTTCGGCATTCGATTAACTCCTTATGCCTTTTGAGCGGCGCTGGCGCGCTCGCTCTGCAGCGTCTTGATGCGGGCGATGGTGCGGCGCACCTCACGAATCCGTGCCGGCTTTTCGAGCTGGTTGGTGGCGGACTGGAAGCGCAGGTTGAACTGTTCGCGCTTCAGCTCGCCCAGCTGCTCGGAGAGCTGGTCGTCGGTGCGGGTCTTGAGATCGTCGATCTGTGCCATTGTCTTAGGCTTCCTCAATCATCGTTTCGCCGAGGCGCGCGATGACCTTTACCTTGATCGGCAGCTTCTCGGCGGCGCGCTCGAACGCGGTTTTGGCGATATGGCCGGGAACGCCGTCGAGCTCGAACAGGATCCGGCCCGGCTTGACGCGGGCGACCCAGAATTCAGGCGCACCCTTGCCCGAGCCCATGCGGACCTCTGCGGGCTTGGACGAGACCGGCACATCCGGGAAAATGCGGATCCACAAACGCCCCTGGCGCTTGATGTGGCGGGTGATCGCGCGGCGGGCCGCTTCGATCTGGCGCGCGGTAATCCGCTCGGGCTCCATGGCTTTCAGGCCAAAGGCGCCGAAGTTGAGCGCCGTTCCGCCCTTGGCATCGCCATGGATGCGGCCCTTGAAGGCCTTGCGGAACTTGGTGCGTTTCGGTTGCAGCATTTCAAATGTTCCTTAGCGCGCCGGGCGGACGCCGGAAGTCTGCGCTTCCATCATCAGCCGATCCTGAGCCATCGGATCGTGGCCGAGAATCTCGCCCTTGAAGATCCAGACCTTGATGCCGCAAACGCCGTACGCGGTGTGCGCCGTGGCTTCGGCATAGTCGACGTTGCCGCGCAGCGTGTGCAGCGGAACGCGGCCTTCGCGATACCATTCGGTGCGGGCGATTTCCGCGCCGCCCAAACGGCCGGCGCAGGTGATGCGGATGCCTTCGGCGCCGAGACGAAGTGCCGACTGAACCGCGCGCTTCATGGCGCGGCGGAAGGCGATGCGGCGCTCGAGCTGATCGGCGACGCCCTGGGCAACGAGCTTGGAGTCGATTTCCGGCTTGCGGATTTCAACGATGTTCAAGCTGACGTCGCTCTTGGTCATCGCACCGAGCTGCTTGCGCAGCTTCTCGATATCGGCGCCCTTTTTGCCGATGATCACGCCGGGGCGCGCGGCATAGATGGACACGCGGCAGATCTTCGCCGGGCGCTCGATCACGACCTTCGAGATCGCCGCCTGGGGCTGCGTCTTGAAGATGTAGCGGCGGATTTGAATGTCCTCGAGCAGCAGCCGCCCATAGTCCTGCCCTTCGGCATACCAGCGGCTGTCCCAGGTACGGTTGATCTGCAGGCGGAGCCCGACAGGATTGCTCTTCTGACCCATTAGGCTTCTTCCTGCTCGCGCACGACGACGCGGATCTGGCTGAACGGCTTGACGATACGCGACGAGCGACCCCGGGCACGCGTTGCGAACCGCTTCATCGAGATCGACTTGCCTACGCTCGCCTCGGATACGACCAGTGCGTCGACATCGAGGTTGTGGTTGTTTTCCGCATTGGCGACGGCCGAGGCGAGGAC
>DASWNT010000004.1:0-56923 GCA_036399095.1 Allosphingosinicella sp. | reverse complement strand
CCCCCCCCACCCCCCCCCCCCCCCGGTGGTCGCTCCGGGCTCGCATTTATTCCGAACCCGCCAAGGCGCCCGCTCCGGCGCCTTTTTTATTGCCTGCGATTGCCGCCGGCATGGGTGCGACGGCTTGGCCTCAACAGAATTCGGATTGGCAACGCCGCCCTCTCGACGCGCGGGTTCAACCGTCCGCCGCGCATCCGTTCCCCCGCCGGAACTACCGTGCGCGTGAAGCTTTACGCCCTCACCGCTGGTTCCGGACGCGCACGCGCACGGACGGCCTTTGTTGGAGAATGATCATGGCTCGTAAGCTTCTTGCCCTTTTCGCCCTGACCACCAGCCTGGCGCTTGGCGCCTGCAACACCGTGAAGGGCGTCGGTGAGGACGTGCAGTCGGTTGGCGAAGCCGGCGACAAGGCCGTCTAAGATCGGATCACCGCGTGCGGGCTGGGGCTTGCCTCCCTCTTCGGGAACCAAGCTTCTCCCGCACGCATTCACCTATCGCCGGGCCGCGGCGCGTTTAGACGCTCCGGTCAGCACAGGAGACGGAACATGGTTCGCAAGATTCTCACACTTTTCGCAATTACCTCAAGCCTCGCCCTCGCCGCTTGCAACACCGTCAAGGGTGCCGGCGAGGACATCGAATCCGTCGGTGAGGCCGGCGATCGCGCCACCTGATCGGCTTTTGCCGGATTGGATGAAGAAAGGGTCGCTTTTCGGAGCGGCCCTTTTTTTGCGCGCGCCGTTTCAGACGTCTGAGGCGGGGCTCTCCGCCGGCGTCTCCAGCGCGTCCTTTGCACGGCGGCGCTCGGTGAACCAGATCGCGATCAGCGACAGTTCGTAAAGCAGGATCAGGGGCACGGCGAGCATGAACTGGGACAGTATGTCCGGCGGGGTTGCAACGGCGGCAATCACGAAGGCGATCAGAATTGCATAACGGCGGCCGTCGACCAGCTGCTTTCGGGTGACCAGCCCCGCCCGCTCCAGCAGCATCAGCAGAATGGGCAGCAGGAAGGCGATGCCGAACGCGAAAATGAAGTGCATCACGAGGCTGAGATAATCGCCGACCGCCGGAAGTGCCTCCTGCTCGATGCCTCCGAGGCTGCCTTCGTAACCGAGGAAGAAGTGAAAGGCGTAAGGCATCACCCCGTAATAAGCGAGCGCCGCTCCCATCACGAACAGCACCGGCGTCGCGACCAGGAACGGCAGGAAAGCCCGCTTTTCCTTGGCATAGAGGCCGGGCGCGACGAACAGCCAGATTTGCATGGCGATGATCGGAAAGGCTAAAAAGAAGGCGGCAAAGAGCGCGACCCGTATCTCCACGAAAAAGGCTTCGTAGAGCTTGGTGTAGATCATCCGCCCCTGGCCCGGGCCGAAGGCGTCGACCAGCGGCTGGGCGAGAAACGCAAAGATCTTGTCGGCGAAATAGAAGCAGCCGGCAAAAGCGATGCCGAGCGTGATGAACGACCAAATCAAGCGTTTCCGCAGCTCGATCAAGTGCTCCATCAACGGCGCGCGGCTGTCGTCCAAATCCCTCATGGCAGCGGATCGTCCGGCTGGCGTGGCGGCGGGGCATCGTCGGGGCGCCGGCGATCGTCCTCGCCGATCTCCGCCTCCGGCTCGGCTTCCGGCAACGCGGTGCGCGCTTCACCGTCAGGGCCGCCAAGCGCGGGGAGCGGGGCGGCGGCGTCCCAGCCGGCGACCATCGGATGCTCGCGCATTATCCGGTCGTTTTCCTCGCGCCACTTCTTCTCCATTTCTTCAAGCTCGGATTCGCGGATCATGGTGTCGACGCCCGAGCGGAAGTGGCGCGCCATGCCGCGGGCGCGGCCGACCCAATGGCCGACGGTGCGCATCACCCGCGGCAAATCCTTTGGTCCGATTACGATCAGCGCCACCACGGCGATAACCAGCAGTTCGGAATAACCGATGTCGAACATGGCGCGCCTACAGGAGCGGAAGCGTCGGGATCAGGGCTCGCGCCGCGTGTCGCTGCCGTCGAGATCGCGGCTGCGCTCGGGGGCCGCGTCGAGCGGCGTTTCGTCGCGCAGGCGGCGCGGCTCGGGCGCCGGCGCGGCGCGCGGCGCCTCGTCATCTTCCGACATGCCCTTCTTGAAGCTCTTCAGCCCCTTGGCGACATCGCCCATCATTTCGGAGAAGCGGCCCTTGCCGAAGAGCAGGAGAACGATGATCCCGACGATCAGCCAATGCCAGATGCTGAAACCACCCATGACCTGAAAACTCCGAAAAAAGGCTTGGCCGCCTACCTAGTCCCCCTCGGGCCCGGTTTCCAGCACTAGCTGTTCCAGCGCCGCATCGATCGGGTCGAGCAGGCCTGCCGCCTTGAGATCGTCGATGCCGGGGAGGTCGCGGCGGCTCTCCAGCCCAAAGTGGGTCAGAAAGGCCGAAGTGGTCGCATAGGTAAGCGGCCGCCCCGGCACTTCTCGGCGGCCGGCGGGACGGACCCAGCCCGCCTCCATCAGCACATCCAGGGTGCCCTTGGAAATTTGGACGCCGCGGATCGCCTCGATCTCGGCGCGGCTGACCGGCTCATGATACGCGATGATCGCCAGCGTCTCGACGGCGGCGCGGGAAAGCTTGCGGCTCTCGTCCCGCTCGCGGCGCAGCAGGTGCGCCATGTCGGCCGCGGTCTGGAAGTGCCACTTGCCGCCGCGCTCGACGAGATTGATGCCGCGCCCGGCATAATGGCGTTCCAGTTCGGCCAGCGCCGCCTTCACGCGGATCCCCTCGCCGACATGCTCCGCGACATCGTCCGCGCTCATCGGCTCGGCGGCGGCAAACAGCACCGCCTCCACCGCGCGAATGTCGTCGCCCAGCGGAGTCATGCCGCCCGCACGAACAAGGGCGAAAAGGCTTCGTCCTGATCCAGCTCCAGCCGCCCGCGCTTGGCAAGCTCCAGCGCCGCGACAAAGCTCGATGCGAGCGCCGACTTGCGATACTCGCCGTCCTGCGTCTCAGGCAGAAAAGCTTCGATGCGCGTCCATTGCACCCGCACCCCAAGCATCCGCTCCACCCGGGTCAGTGCCTCATCCAACGTCATCACCGGGCGGCGATGCACCATGTGGATCGCCGGCTCCGTCCGCGCCCGCACCGAACCGTATGCGGAGATGAGGTCGTAGAGCTCGGCCTGCCAAAGCGACTTGCGTACCACTCGAAGCCCTTCCGGGGCGCCACGCGGGAACACGTCGCGCCCAAGCCGGTCGCGCGCAACCAGCCGCGCCCCTGCCTCGCGCATCGCGGCAAGGCGCTGGAGGCGAAGCTGGAGCCGCATCGCGAGTTCTTCGGGCGAAGGGTCCTGCTGCGGGTCCTTGGGCAAAAGCAGGCAGGATTTGAGGTAAGCGAGCCAGGCCGCCATCACCAGGTAATCGGCGGCAATCTCCAGCTTCAGTTTCTTGGCGTCGGCAATGAAGCCGAGATATTGCTCAACCAGCGCCAGGATCGAAATTTCGCGCAGGTCCACCTTTTGCGAGCGGGCAAGCGTGAGGAGAAGGTCGAGCGGCCCTTCCCATCCGTCGAGGTCAAGCGTCAGCCGGTCGGCGGAGCCCACCTGCGGCACGTCCTCGAACAAGGATTCGGTATTCCCCATGACCGGGAGACTATTCCGCCGGCCGGGCTTTGCGAAGCGTTTTCGCGGCGCGGCGGGTTGCACGGCGAGGGCTTCAAAGTGGACGCGCACGGGGCTAGGCACGCGGCCATGACCCAGACCCGCAACATCCTCGTTACCGGCTCAAGCCGGGGCATCGGCAAGGCCATTCTTGCCGCCCTCTCCGGCCACAATGCCGTCGGCCACAGCTCGCGCGGCGGCGACGGCCTGATTGCCGCCGATCTCGATCAGCCGGGCGCGGCCGAGGCGCTTTGGAACCAAGCATTGGAGCGTTCTGGGGGGCGCATCGATGCACTAGTGAACAATGCCGGGGTTTTCGAAGCGGCGCCGATCGACATGGCGCATGAAGATTGGGTCGCCTCGTGGGAGCGCACCATGCGTGTCAATCTCACCGCCTCGGCCGAACTTTGCCGTCTCGCCGTCCACCACTTCAAGGAAAATAGCGGCGGCCGCATCGTCAACATCGCCAGCCGCGCTGCCTATCGCGGAGACTCGCCCGCCCACTGGCACTATGCCGCGTCCAAGGCCGGTATGGTCGGCATGACCAAGTCGATCGCTCGGGCTTATGCCGGTGAGGGCATCCTCGCCTTCGCCGTTTGCCCCGGCTTCACCGCGTCCGAGATGGTTGAGGATTACCTCGCCAGCCGCGGCGGCCAGCAGATCACTGCCGACATCCCCCTGGGCCGCGTCGCCACCGCCGACGAAGTCGCCGAAACGGTGCGCTGGCTCGCCGTGGACGCGCCGCCGTCCTCGACCGGGGCCGTGATCGACGTCAACGGCGCCTCTTATGTCCGCTGACGGGACGAGCTGGAAAGTCACGCTCCCCTGCAACAAGGCGGAAGCCGAGCGGCTGACGGAGGACGTACCGGAGCTTGCCGCCCTCAACTCCCCGCCGGTGCTGATGACCAGCGAACCCGATCCCGCCCGCCCCGACGAATGGCGGATGGACGCCTATTTCGGTGAAGAACCGGGCGCTGAAATAGTCGCCCTTCTCCGCACCCTCGTTCCAAGCGCCGCTGGCGTTGAGCCGATCGTGGAGCGGGTGGAGGAGCGAGATTGGGTAACGCTCAGCCAGGCGGGTCTCGAACCGATCCGCGCCGGCCGCTTCTATGTCCACACGCCAGCGCACCGCGACAGCATACCCGCCGATGCCATCCCGCTTGAGATCGACGCCGGCCGCGCCTTCGGCACCGGCCAGCACGAAACCACCAGCGGCTGCCTCGTCGCCTTGTCCAGGCTCAAGGATCAGGGAACCAACTTCGCCGACATCCTCGATCTCGGCACCGGCACCGGCCTGCTTGCCTTTGCGGCAATGCGGCTGTGGCCCAACGCCCGCGCCGCGGCCTCCGACATCGACCCCGTGTCCATTGAAGTGACGGAGGAGAATGGCGGCATCAACGGCGTCAAGCTCGGCCGCCTGCGCGGGCAGCTCGAACTCGCCGTCGCCGAAGGCATGGACCACCCCCGTCTCCAGGCGCGCGGGCCTTACGACCTGATCATTGCCAACATCCTCGCGCCGCCGCTGATCGCCATGGCGCCCTCCGTGTCCAAGGCCATGGCGGCCGGGGGGCGCTTGATCCTTGCCGGCCTCCTTGATCATCAGGCGGAAAGCGTCGCCGCCGCCTATCGCCGCCACGGGCTGATGCTCGCCGGGCGGGTTGAACATGGCGAGTGGCCGACCCTGATCATGCGCAAAAGGCGCTCGCTCGGCTGGCGTTAAGGCCAAGCGGGGGTTGCCCCTTGCACCGCAGGGGAGCATAGGGCGCGGCATCCCCGCGGCGCTGCCGGCGCCGATCCTTCGGAGCCAAGATATGAACTCGGACAGCATGGTCGCGGCGCAAACCGCCGACGTGCAGATTCTTGAAGCCCTTTCCCACGCGCTCGTCACCGGCGCTTTGCCGGGCGAAGTGGCCGATTTCGGGCCAGAGCGCCGGCGTGAAGCGGCCGAATTCGTCGCCGCCTGCGCCGTTCGCCGGCCGCGCGGCGAGCCGCTGGTCCGGGTCGAAACAATGGGCGGCGCGCTTGGCCAGCGCCGCATGCGCATTGCCATCGTCAACGACGACATGCCCTTCCTGGTGGACTCCGTCGCCAATACGCTGGCGGCGCGCGGCCTGACCGTTCACCGCTTGCTCCACCCGGTCGTCTGCGTCCGCCGCGACGGCGACGACACGCTGACTGCGCTTGAGCCGCTTTGCGATGACGCGGAACGCCGCGAGTCGATGATGTACCTGGAAGTCGATCGCGAGGATGCGCGCGGCCGCAAGGAAGTGGTTGCCGAAATCCGCCGCGTGCTTGCCGACGTCCGCGCCGCTGTAGGCGATTGGCGGGCGATGCAGGCGCGCATGCGCCAGGATGCCGAAGAAGCGGGCGACGAAGACGGCGCCGCCTTGCTGCGCTGGTTCGCCGATGGCGCGATGACCCTGCTCGGCTACGAAGTCGAAAGCCCGGACGGCCCGCCGCGCGAGGCGCTTGGCCTGTTCAGCCTGCCGGGCGATCCGACCGATCCCGGCGGCTCGATCGGCGCGATCAACTATTTCAAGGACGGTGGCTCCGTGCCGCTGCTCGCGAAGGCGGAGCGGCGTTCGTCCGTGCACCGCCGCGTTCCACTCGACCTGGTTGTCGTCCCGGTCCGCGACGGCGACAAGGTCACCGGCATCGGCGTTCACGCCGGCCTGTGGACCAGCGAAGCCTTGACCTCCCCGGTGGAAAAGGTGCCGCTGCTCAACGCGCGCCTTACCCAGCTAGAGCAGGAATTCGGCTTCGACCCGTCCGGCCATAGCGGCAAGGCGCTTCGCCACGCCGTGAACGCGCTTCCGCACGATCTGCTGGTCAGCCTGTCGATGGATTGCGTGCGCGAGCTCGTCACCACCGCGATGTCGCTCGCCGACCGGCCGCGGCCGACGATCGTTCTCGTCCGCTCGCTGCTCAAGGGCAACATGTTCGCCTTCGTCTGGCTGCCCCGCGACGAACTCACCACTCGCCGCCGCCTGGCGATCGGGTCGATGATCGAAACGGAAGCGGACGGCCGCATCTCGAACTGGTCGGTGGAGCTTGGCGACGGCGACCTCGCCCTTATTCGCTACACGCTCTATGTCGGGCCGGAGACGCCGACGCCTGACGCCGCAGCGCTCAACGCCCGCCTCCACGCCATGGTGCGCGGCTGGGAGCCCGCCGTCGAGGAAGCTTTGGGCAACGTCGTCGGCCCGCAGCGCGCGACCCGCCTTGCAATCTCCTACCTTTCCGATTTCCCTGAAGGCTATCGTCTCCACACCTCGCCCGAAGAAGCGGCCGAAGACATCCTGCGCATCTGCTCCTTGCAGGGCCTAGCACAGCGCGGCGCGCGGCTGTACCGCGGCGAAGAGCAAGCGCCGAACCGGCTGCGCCTCAAGACCTATCGTCTTGGCGACCTCATCCCGCTGTCGGACGCCGTGCCGGTGTTCGAGAATTTCGGCTTCCGCGTGCTGGAAGAAGTGCCGACGGCGCTGGACGACGGCAAGCTCGGCTACATCCATGATTTCGTGCTGGAAATGCGTTCGGGTGATGCCGCCACCGTCCTCGAACGGGCTGAACTCGTCGAGCGGGCCATTGCCGACGTGCTGGAAGGCAAAGCCGAGAACGACCCGTTCAACCAGCTGCTTGTCGCCGCCGGCCTCGGCCGCCGCGACGTGGTGCTGTTCCGCGCCTGGTTCCGCTACCTTCGCCAGACAGGCGTCGCCTACAGCCTGGTGACGGCGGTGGACGCGCTGCGCCGCGCCCCGCAGGTGACGCAGGCGCTCATCTCCCTCTTCGACGCCCTCCACGATCCGAGCCGCGAAGGCTCCCGCGCCGACGCCTCCGCAACCGCCGAACGCAACATCCGCGATGCTCTCGCCCAAGTTGCCGCCATCGACGAGGACCGCATTTTGCGCCTGTTCCTTGGCGTGATCTCCGCGACGCTCCGCACCAACGCCTTCGCGCCGGCAGCCGAAGAAGCACTCGCCTTCAAGTTCGACAGCGCCAAGGTGCCGGGGCTTCCAAAGCCCGTGCCGTGGCGGGAAATCTGGGTCTACAGCCCCCGAGTCGAGGGCATCCACCTGCGCGGTGGACCGATCGCCCGGGGCGGCCTACGCTGGTCCGACCGACGCGACGATTTCCGCACGGAAATTCTCGGCCTGATGAAGGCGCAGCTCGTCAAGAACGCGGTCATCGTTCCGACCGGCGCCAAGGGCGGCTTCTATCCGAAGCACCTGCCGCCGATCTCCGACCGCGACGCCTGGCTTGCCGAAGGCACGGAGAGTTACCGCATCTTCATCCGCTCGCTTCTGTCGGTCACCGACAACATCGTCGACGGCAAGGTGACGCACCCCGAGAGCGTCCAGATCCTCGACGGCGACGATCCTTATTTCGTCGTCGCGGCGGACAAGGGCACGGCCACCTTCTCCGACGTCGCCAACGCGATTGCGCTGGAGCGCGGCTTCTGGCTCGGCGACGCTTTCGCATCGGGCGGAAGCCAGGGTTACGACCACAAGGCGATGGGCATCACCGCCAAGGGCGCCTGGGTCTCCGTTCAGCGCCACTTCGCTGAGACCGGCATCGACGTGCAGACGCAGCCGATCCGCGTGGCTGGCGTCGGCGACATGTCCGGCGACGTGTTCGGCAACGGCATGCTGCTTTCCAAGGCAATCAAGCTGGTCGCCGCCTTCGATCACCGCCACATCTTCCTCGATCCCGATCCCGATCCGGCGGCGAGCTGGACCGAGCGGGCGCGAATGTTCGAACTGCCGCGCTCAAGCTGGGAAGATTACAACAAGAGCCTGATCTCGGCCGGCGGCGGCGTGTTCCCGCGCAGCCAAAAGACGATCCCCCTGTCGCCCGAGGTGCGCGCCATGCTCGGCTTAGAGGGCGAGGAGATCGCGCCGACCGACCTCATCACCGCCATCCTGAAGGCGCCGGTGGACCTCATCTGGTTCGGCGGCATCGGTACCTACATTCGCGCCAGGAGCGAGAGCAATGCGGAGGTCGGCGATCCCGCCAACGATCCCATTCGCATCACCGGCTGCGAGGTCCGCGCCAAGGCCTTGGGCGAAGGCGCCAACCTCGCCATCACCCAGGCGGGGCGCATCGAGTTCGCCCAGGCCGGCGGGCGGATCAACACCGACTTCATCGACAATTCGGCCGGGGTCGATTGTTCGGATAACGAGGTCAACATCAAGATCCCGCTCAACCGGGAAATGATCGAAGGCCGGCTGACGTTCGAGGACCGCAACACCCTGCTCGCCGAAATGACGGACGAGGTTGCGTCCATTGTGCTGGAGGACAACCGCCTTCAGACGCTTGCGCTCTCCATCGCCGAGCGTGGCGGCGCCGCTGATTTGCCGCCGCTGATCCGGGCTATCGAGATCCTCGAGGACAGCGGCCGCCTCAACCGCGCCGTCGAAGGGCTTGAGTCGAACGAAGAGCTGATGCGCCGCGCCCAGGAAAATCGCGGGCTTACCCGGCCTGAGCTGGCCGTGATCCTTTCCACGTCCAAGATGGCGCTTCAGGCGGCGCTCGAGGCGGGCAAGATCACCGAGGATCCGACGCTGACTCCGGAGCTTCTCGCTGCCTTCCCCAACACGATGCAGGAACGGCACCGGGAAGCGATCCTTCAGCATCGCCTTCGCCGCGAGATCATTGCGACCAAGATCGCCAACCGCTTCGTCAACCGGCTCGGCATCACCGCCGCGTTCACGCTGTCTGAAGAGGAAGGCGCGTCATTCGGCCAGGTCGCAGCCGCTTTCGTTGCCGCCGAGCGCTTGTTCGACATGCGCAGCTTCTGGGAACAGCTCGACACGGTCGACGTGCCCGAACAGCTTCGCTTGGAGCTGTTCGATCAGACGTCGAAAGCGCTTCAGCTCCACATCGCCGATATCCTGCGCAACACCTCGGCAAGCTCCAAACTCGCGGAGATCGTCGACAATCTGCAGCCCGGCCTCAGCAAGCTGGAGGGGGCGGTTGGCGAGCTTCTGCGGCAGGAGATTGCCAATGAGGCCGCAACGCGGCGCCAGCGGCTGATTGAGCTCGGTACTCCCGCCGAGATCGCCGACCGGCTGGTCCGCCTCTACGAGCTGAACGGCGGCGTCGGCGTTGCCGCGCTCGGCCGCAAGCTTGGCCTCGACGAGATCGTACTCACCAACGCCTATACGCGGCTGGGTGAGGCGCTAGGCCTAGATTGGGCGCAGACGGTGGCGAACCGCTTCCAGGCCAAGGACCAGTGGGAGCGCCTGCTCACCGCCGGCTTGGCACGCGATTTCGAGCAGCTGCGCCTCGACTTCCTCGCGCGCAAGCCGAACGTGGATCCGAACGTAGCGGTGGAGCAATGGGTGGCGCAGCAGGGCCCCCGCATCGACCAGTTCCGCCGGGTCGTCGACCGCGCCAAAAACGCGCCAGTGACGACCTCACCGATGCTAGCCCAGATCGCCACGCAGGCGAGGGTGCTTCTCGGGCGGTGAGTCTCTGTGCCTCCCTGTCCGTCAGGACGGGGAGGGGAACCATGCGTAGCATAGTGGAGGGGTAACTGCCGTGGACTCCGCGTGTTAGCGCGCGAGCCTCCGACTCAGCACCAGATCACCCCTCCACCACCTTCGGTGGCCCCTCCCCACGGAGCTGCCGCTCCGCAGGGGGGCACTAGGGCAGCCGCCGTGCTCGTTCGAAAAGCCAGACGCGGATGGCGCTGCCGAGGTTGGAGGCCTCCGCCTCCTCCACCCGCGCCGCATCGATGCGGGCAACAAGGGCGTTCAGCGGCACGCCCTCCGCCTCCGCCGCTTCGCGGAGTGCTTGCCAAAACACCGGCTCTAGGCTGATCGACGTGGCGTGGCCCGCGATCATCATTGATCGTTTGATCGGGCCCGCCACCGTTTGATCAATACATATGCTGGCCGCCGTTGATGCTCAGCGTGCTGCCCGTCACAAAGCCCGCATTCTCGTCGCACAGGAACAGCACGCCGCGCGCGATTTCCTCCGCCTTGCCGAGCCGGCCGACTGGCACGCGGGCGACGATCTTGGCGAGCACGTCGGCAGGCACCGCGGCGACCATTTCCGTGTCGATATAGCCGGGCGCGATCGCATTCACCGTCACGCCGCCGCGGGCGCCTTCCTGCGCGAGCGCCTTGGTGAAGCCGTGGATGCCGGACTTGGCCGCGGCATAGTTCACCTGGCCGTACTGGCCGGCCTGCCCGTTGATCGAACCGATGTTGACGATGCGGCCATATTTGCGCGCCTGCATGCCTTCGAACACGGCTTTGGCCATGTTGAAGCAGCCGCCGAGATTGACGTCGATCACCTCGTCCCAAGCCTGGCGGGTCATCCGCTTCATGGTGCCATCGCGGGTGATGCCGGCGTTGTTCACCAGCACGTCGATGGGACCGAGCTCGGCTTCAACCCGGGCGCAGCCCTCGATGCAGGCGTCGAAATCGGACACGTCCCATTTATAGGCCTGAATGTCGGTGCGCTCGGTGAACTGGCGCGCCTTTTCTTCATTGCCGGCATAGTTTGCGGCAACGGTCATACCCGCATCGCGCAAGGCGACACTGATCGCTTCGCCGATGCCGCGGGTTCCGCCGGTAACGATTGCTACGCGTGCCATGGTTCACCTCTCCTTTTGTTTTGTGCCCTCGCGCTTAGGCGGCGGGCACCCAACCTTCAAGTTCGCGCGCGATTATGCTGCGCAGCATTTCCATGCCGGCGGGGCTATCGTTGAGGCAGGGAAGGTAACCGAAATCGGTGCCGCCCGCTTCCAGGAAAGTCTCGCGTCCGCGGATGGCAAGCTCCTCCAGCGTCTCGAGGCAATCGGCGGAAAAGCCCGGCGCAAAGATCGCAACCTTTCTCGCGCCCTGCCCCGGCAGAGCGGCAAGCGTGGTGTCCGTCGCAGGCTCAAGCCACTTGGCGCGGCCGAAGCGGGACTGAAAGGTGACCGTGAGATCGCGCCCCGTCTTCTCGGCCAGCAGCCGCGCGGTTTTGCGGCAGTGGCAATGGTAGGGATCGCCCAGTTCTAGCGTCCGCTCCGGCATTCCGTGGAAGCTGGCAAGGATCGTGTCGGGCACGAAATCCAGTGCCTCAAGGCCTTCCTCCAGCCGGTCGGCAAGTGCGGCGATATAGGCCGGATCGTCATGGTAAGGCGGCAGCGTCCGCACCGCCGGCTGCCACCGCATCCGGCGCAGGTGCAGGAACGCCTCGTCATTCGCTGTTGCGGTCGTTGCTGCGCAATATTGCGGGTAAAGCGGCGCGATCAGGATGCGCTCACAACCCTGGCTCTTCAGCGCCTCGATACGCTCGCGGATCGCCGGTTTGCCGTAGCGCATCGCATGGTCGATGATAACGTTCTTGCCCCACCCGCCTTGCAGCGCCCGCGCCTGACGGGCGGTGATCGCGGCAAGCGGCGAGCCTTCCTCCGTCCATACCTGGCTGTAGGCGTGCGCGGACTTCTTCGGGCGGGTGGTGAGAATGATACCGCGCAGGATCGGCTGCCAGACGAGTTGCGGGATCTCCACCACGCGCGGATCGGACAGGAATTCCTTCAGATACAGCTTCACCGATCCGGGCTCTGGCGAATTGGGCGTGCCGAGGTTGATCAGCAGCACGCCCACCTTTGGCGATGGGATCGGGGGATGGTCGGCGGGCGGGATCATGAGCGGCTTCCAATAACGAGCGGCAGCGCGCGCAGGCGCCGGCCGGTAAGGGCGTGGAGGGCGTTGGCGATGGCCGGTGCGGCGACGGGCACGCCGAGTTCGGTGACGCCGCCCGGCTCTTCGTCGCTTTCCATCAGCTCCACCGTTACCTCGGGCGCGCGGGCAAGCGTCGGGAAATCGAAATGGCCGAAGCCGCGCTGCGCGACCATACCGTTCTCGAAGCTGACCGCGTTGCCGGTTGCGGCGGCGATGCCGAACAGAAGTGCCCCCTCCACCTGCTGACGAACAATGTTGGGGTTCACGATCCGACCGCAATCGACGGCGGCGACTGCGCGAAGCACGCGGACGCGCTGATCGGCCTCCACTTCGATTTCGACCAGGGCAGCGATGTGCGAGCCGAAGGCGCTGTGCGCTGCAATGCCCATCGCACTTCCGCTTTGCCCGCCGTCCCAACCCCCGAGCGCCGCGGCGCTTGACAGACAGCGGGCGAGGCGGGGGTTCTCACCAAGCATCTGCATCCGGAACGAGAGCGGCTCGATCATGGCGATCCGGGCGAGTTCATCGACAAAGGATTCGGTGAAAAAGGCGGTGTAACCGTGTGCGCCGGACCGCCACAGGCCGGTGCGGACGTTGGTTTGTGCGGGGAGGTGATCCACCGCGACCGCCGGGATGGTATAAGGCGGAACCGCGCCGGCCGCCGGTGCTGCGGGCCCGCGCAGCAAGCGGGCGCCGCTGCCGAGGCGTTCTTCAAGGTCCGGTGCGGGATCGGCGGCGGCGATGCGCGCTTGCCAGCCGAGTAGTACGCCGCCTTCGGCCATTCGCGCAGTCAGCTCGCCTCGCGCTGCCGGGCGGAGCGTGTCGTGGATTGTCTCTTCCTTGCGTGACCAGACGACCTGCACCGGCCGCCGCGCCTGGCGGGCGAGCACCACCGCCTGCTCGATCGCGGCGACTTCGATCTTCCGCCCGTAGCCCCCGCCGACCAGCATCGGGTAGAGCGTCACCTGGCCGAGCGAAAGGCCGGCAACCCGTGCCGCCGCTTCGCGCGCAAGTCCCGGCGCCTGGACCGGTGCCCACACTTCGAGCTGGTCGCCGCTGAAGCGGGCGGTGGCGGTGAGCGTCTCAAGGGGCGCGTTGGCCATCGGCGCGGCATGGTAGGTGGCCCGGATCGCCGGCCCCGCCGCGTAAACCGCCCCGACATCGCCCCGTTCGAAAACGCGAGTGCCTTGATCCGCAGCCAGCGCTCCCGCGAGCGCGTCCGCTTCACCCTCGTCGGA
This sequence comes from Allosphingosinicella sp., assembly GCA_036399095.1. Lineage (GTDB taxonomy): Bacteria > Pseudomonadota > Alphaproteobacteria > Sphingomonadales > Sphingomonadaceae > Allosphingosinicella. The sequence continues at coordinate 43,386 of DASWNT010000004.1, read as the reverse complement.
AGGTACGTCGCCGCCCATCTTCCAGCGCGGGTTGAGCGCATCCAGCCCCCGGTCCGCCGCCCACCAATTGGTGGCGAGCACCGCCACCCAAGCCTCGGTGTCAAAGATGCCGATCAAACCTCCGACCCGCTTCACCGCCTCGCGGTCCAGCCCCGCCAGCCGCGCGCCCGGGGAAGGGGCGGAGCGGACGGAGGCGAAAACCATGTCGGGCAGGCGCACGTCGCCAGCGAAGCGGGCGGAGCCGTCAACCTTTGAAGGCAGATCGATGCGCGGCAGCGGCTGGCCAACCAGCCGGTTGTCTATCCCGCCGCGGATCGGGAGATATTCCGGCAATTCCTCGTCCGCTGCCGCCTCGGCCAGCTCGGCGAAGCGCTGCTTCTGCTCGCCGTTCACGACAAAGCCGCCGGCGGTGTCAAGCGTCTCCCAATCCACCCCCCACTGCCGCGCCGCCGCCTTCATCAGCAGCGCCCGAGCGCCCGCGCCTGCCTCGCGCATGCGCCCTTCAAAGGCGCGCACGGAGGTGGAGCCGGCGGTGGCGGTCAGTGCGTGTCGGGTCGCATATTCGCGCGCGCCCCAGCGGGCGGGGCCTTGCAGCCAATCGGGAGTGGCAGCGTCCGCCGCTTGTTCGGCAAGCAATCCGTTGGCGTACAGCGGCGACAAGGGCGCGGGCTCCACCGCCACCGTCTCCCACGCCGCGCCTAGCTCGTCGGCCAGGATTTGCGGCAGACTGGTCCAGACGCCCTGGCCAAGCTCCGCCTGCGGCACCGCCACCACGACGCGGCCGTCAGCGCCGATCTTCAAGAATGCGTTGAAAAGGGTCTCGCCGGACGCGGCGCGCAGGTTTGGCGCATAGCTTCGCGGCCACAGGCCCCAGGCGACCAGCAGCCCTGCGCCCGCGCCGCCGCCGATCAGCAGGGTGCGGCGGGAAATGCCGCGCCGTGGCGCCTTCATTGTTCTGCCTTCACCAGCCGGGAGCCGCCATGGTGGCTCAGCCCTCCAGCTCCTGAGTGTAACGTTCGCGAAGCACCTTTTTGTCGATCTTGCCGGTGCCGAGCTTGGGCAAAGGCTGATCGTGGATCCACAGGTAGGCCGGCAGCTTGTACTGCGCGATCCGGCCGCCAAGGAAGCCGAGCAGGGTCTCCGCGTTCAGCGCGCGGTCCTCCTCGCAATAGATCACCGCCCCCGGCACTTCGCCGAGCCGCTCGTCGGGAACGCCGAACACCGAGCATTCGGACACGGATGGGTGGGAGTAGATCGCCGCCTCGACCTCCTGGCAGCTGATATTCTCGCCGCCGCGAATGATGATGTCCTTTTTGCGGTCGACGATGAACAGGTAATTCTCTTCGTCGAAATAGCCGACGTCGCCGGTCTTAAGGTACCCGTCGGCGGTGAAGCCGGCGGCGGTGGAGGCGGGGTCGTTCCAATAGCCGCGGATATTGGCGGCGGAGCGGATGGCGATCTCGCCGGTCTCGCCTTGCGGCAGATGGCGGTCGCCTTCGCCGAGGATGGCGATTTCCACCGTCGGCTGGTGCGGGCGGCCGGTGGAGGCGGGTTTATCCGCATAATTCTGCCAGAAATTGCCGCAGCCGACCGCGTTGGTCTCGGTCAGGCCGTAGCCCAAAGCAGGCTGGGCAGTCTTGAAGCTGTCCTGCAGCCGCTTCACGTGCGCCACCGGGCGCGGCGCGCCGCCGGCGGCAATGTCGGTCAGCGAGGAAAGATCGTATTTCTCGCGATCCGGATGCTGCATCATTTCGAGGCTCATCGTCGGCACGCCGACGAAATAGGTGACCTTCTCCGCCTCGATCAGGCGAAGCGCTTCGCCCGCATCCCATTTGGACATCAACACCATGCCGCGTCCGATCACGAAGCTGTTGAGGAGTACCGGCACCTCGCCGGTGACGTGAAACAGGGGCACGTTGACCAGGGTGCGCGGCGGATTGGCGGGACCACGGCCTTCGCTCTCCATAATGCCGAGCAAGGTCACGATGCTGATCGAGTAAGTGTAAAGGCCGGTAGTCACGGCGCGATGCGAGGACACCGCGCCTTTTGACAGGCCGGTGGAGCCCGAGGTGAACAGGATCGTCGCATCGTCCTCGGGAAGGACCTGCGGCAGCTCCGCCTCCTCGCCTCCGCGGTCCAGCAACGGAGCCATCGCTTCGGCGATTGGCCGCTCAATGGGCAGGGTCACGGCGTTCAGCGACAAGCCGGTCGCTTCCACCCTTTTGGCCCGCGGCGAATCGCACAGCACCAAAGCCGGCTCGGTCAGCTCCAGCCCGTGGCGAAGCTCGTCCGTTTGCCACCAGCCGTTGACCAGAGTGGCGATCCCGCCCGCTTTCAGCACCGCGATGTAGCTGACGATCCAGGCCGGGCAGTTGCGCATGGCGATCGCCACCCGGTCGCCTTTCTTGATGCCCCAGCCGCCGGTCAGCGCCTTGGCGACGCGGGTGGCCATTTCGTTGATTTCGCCGAAGGTGAGCCGCTCGCCGTCGGCGATGATCCCGATCGTGCCGGCGTGGAGGGCGCAGAACAGGTCGAACATACCGGGCAGCGTCGGCGGCAGGTTGGTGACGATCTTGCGGCCGTCCTTGTCCTCGCCGATCTGGATCCGGCCCGTGTCCGGCGCGGTAACAGCCGCCAGCACCGCGTCGAACTTTTGATCCAGAACGCTCGGCATTCCCATGCTCCCTTTCCGTTTCGGGTATCGCTCCTTAATAGGGAAAGCAGCCCGAGGGGGAAGCCTTTGATACCGACGATTTTGAATAACCTAGCAAGCGCCGCCGGCCAGCCTTTCAATTATGAAAGCATGGGGCTCGATCCCATTGCTCTGGACCTCGGGTTTTTCCAGCTGCGCTGGTACTCGCTCGCCTACCTGGCGGGCATCCTCGGCGGCTGGTGGTATTGCCTGAAGATGCTCGATCGGCCCGGAGCGCCGATGGCGCGGCGGCACGCGGATGACATGGTGTTCTACGGAACGCTGGGCGTGATCCTGGGCGGACGGATCGGCTACGTGCTGTTCTACCGGCCCGAATTCTACATCGCTAACCCGGCCGAGATCCTGCAGCTTTGGGACGGCGGCATGTCGTTCCACGGCGGCGCGGCGGGCACCAGCATCGCGATGTTCTACCTTGGCTGGAAGAACAAGCTCAGCGTGCTGCGCGTCCACGATTACGTGTCCTGCGTGGTGCCGATCGGCCTGTTCCTCGGCCGCCTCGCCAACTTCGTCAATGGCGAGCTTTGGGGCCGGCCGAGCGACGCGCCCTGGGCGGTGGTGTTCCCCACCGGCGGCCCGGTGGCCCGCCACCCGAGCCAGCTTTACGAAGCGGGACTCGAGGGCCTGCTCCTGTTCGCCATCCTGGCCTTCCTCTTCTGGCGCACCGACGCGCGCTACAGACCGGGCCTGCTCACCGGGGTCTTCGTGCTCGGCTACGGCCTCAGCCGCTTTCTGGTGGAATTCTACCGCCAGCCCGATCCGGGCCTCGAGAACCTCTCCTGGGGCCTTACCATGGGCCAGACGCTGACCGTGCCGATGATCCTCGCCGGCCTCTACCTGATCGCCACCGCAAGCGGCCGCCGCCAACGGGTGGAGCCGGTGGCCGGCACGGAGAGCGTTGCCTGACCGAGTGCTGGTCTGCCTCCTCGTCATCCCGGCGAAGGCCGGGATCTCCTTGAGGCCGGTCGCGGGCATCGGTAGAGCGCCTTTCCGCCCTGAGATCCCGGCCTTCGCCGGGATGACGAAAGAACGACAGTGTCCACCGCGCTCTCCCATCGCCTGCAGCGCCTGATCGCCCATGACGGCCCGATCTGCGTCGCCCATTACATGGCGGAAGCGAACGCGCATTATTACGCCACCCGCGATCCGCTTGGCGCGGCGGGCGACTTCATCACCGCGCCCGAGATCAGCCAGATGTTCGGGGAACTGATCGGCCTCTGCCTCGCCGATTGCTGGGTTCGCGCCGAGCGACCTGAAGTCGCCTACGCGGAACTCGGCCCGGGCCGGGGGACGCTCGCCGCCGACGCGCTGCGGGCCATGCGCGCGGCAGGGCTCGCGCCGCAGGTGCACTTCGTCGAAACCAGCCCCGTCTTGCGTGCAGCCCAGGCCGAGCGGGTGCCGAATGCGCAGTGGCATGACGACCTCTCCACCCTGCCGAACGACCGCCCTCTGCTGGTCGTCGCGAACGAGTTCTTCGACGCCCTGCCGGCCCGCCAGCTCGTCCGCACCGCGCGCGGCTGGCACGAGCGGCTTGTCGGCCACGACGGCACCCGCTTCGTGCCCGGTGCGGGTCCGCAAGTGCCGGAAGGCGCGATCCCGCCGCACCTGCGCAGCGCGCCCGAAGGCTCAGTGCTGGAAACCTCACCCGCCTCCCTCGCCACCATACGCCTGCTCGCCCAGCGACTGGCAGCGCAAGGCGGGGCGGCGCTGATCGTGGATTACGGCCACGACCGAAGCGCCACCGGCGACACGCTGCAGGCGGTGCGCGAGCACGGCTTCGCCGATCCGTGGCTCGACCCGGGCGAGCGCGACCTCACGGTGCATGTCGATTTCGAAGCGTTGGGCGCAGCGGCGACGGGAAGCGGCCTCCAGGTGCAGGGCCCTTGCGGGCAAGGCGTGTTCCTGACTCGGCTCGGCATCGATGCCCGCCTCTCGGCACTGTGCGCAAGCGCGCTCGCACGTGCCGACGAGTTCCGCACAGCACGCGACCGGCTGGTCAAGGCCGACCAGATGGGGACCCTGTTCCGGGTACTCGGCCTCGCCGCCCCCTCCTGGCCTGCGCTGGAGGGCTTCCAATGATCGCCTACCGCGACGCAGGTCCAGCCGACGCCCCAGCGATCGACGCAATCTTCCGCGACAGCTTCATCGACACCTTCGCCCACCTCTACGCGCCGGAGGACCTTGCGACCTTCTTCAACGGCTTCAGCGAAGAAGGCTGGCGGGCGGAGCTCTCGGATCCGGCCTTCGCCTTTCGGCTCGCCGAGGAAGAAGGCCGCGCCGCCGGATACCTCAAGCTTGGTCCAACCACCCTGCCGCACGTCTCACCCGGCCAGGCAATCGAGCTTCGCCAATTCTACCTCCTCAAGCCCTGGCACGGGCGCGGCATCGCCACCGAGCTGATGGAATGGGCGCTTGCCGAAGCGCGGCGGCGCGGCGCTGCGGACATGTACCTCTCAGTCTTCATAGACAATCACCGCGCCCGGCGCTTCTACGAGCGTTACGGCTTCACCTATCTCGGCCCCTATCGCTTCATGGTCGGCAACCATGCGGACGAGGATATGGTGCTTCGACTTTCCTTGAAGGACGAACAATGACGATCGAGCCGTTCCGCGCCCGCGCGCTCCAAGGCATCCCCCACGGCTTCCTCGGCCGCCGAGGCGGCGTCAGCCAGGGCGTGGTGGAAGGTCTCAACACCGGCTGGGGCGCCGAGGACGACCCCGAAGCCGTGCGGGAGAACCGCCGCCGCGCGGTCGCCGCGGTTGCGCCGGATGCGCGGCTGGTCACGCTCCACCAGGTTCATTCCGCCGAAGCGCTCTACGTCACCGAACCCTTTCCCGACGATGCCCGCCCGCATGTCGATGCGGCGGTGACGGACCGCCCCTGCCTTGTCCTCGGCATCCTCACCGCGGACTGCGCGCCGGTGCTGTTCGCCGACGCGCAAGCAGGCGTGATCGGCGCTGCCCATGCCGGTTGGAAGGGCGCGTTCGGCGGCGTGATCGAAGCAACGGTGGCGGAGATGGAGCGGCGCGGTGCGGTGCGGAGCCGGATCGCCGCCGCCGTCGGCCCCTGCATCGCCCGGCGAAGCTACGAAGTGGACGAGGCCTTCCTCCACCGCTTCGTCTCCGCCGATCCGGAGAATGAACGCTTCTTCGGAGGGAGCCGCGAAGGGCATCACCGCTTCGACCTGGAAGGCTTCGTTCTCTCCCGCTTGGCCGAAGCGGGACTCGCCACGGTCGAAGCGCTCGGCCAGGACACCTACAGCCAGCCTGGCCTCTTCTACTCCTATCGCCGCGCCAGCCACGCCGCCGAGCCGACCTACGGCCGCCAGATCAGCCTCCTCGCGCTCCCTCAGTAAGCCAGTCCGATCCCGTCGGCGCGCACGTCGGACGCAGCGCCGTACACCTGCTCGCCGCCGCTCTCGCGCCGTTCCACGCAGGAATAGCGCCCGAAGCCGCCGTCGGACGCGCCGAGCCGCCAGCCCATCTGCGCCAGCGCGATCTTGGTGGCGTCCGGCACGCCGGACTCCAGCCGGAGGAGCCCGGTGCCACCGATCGTTTTGTCGTCCTCGCCCATCGCTTCCGACGAACCCTCATGGTGCCAGCGCGGCGCGTCGCCCGCCGCTTGCGCGTCGAGACCGTAATCCACCCGGTTGAGGATCACCTGCGTCTGCCCCTGCGGCTGCATGTCCCCGCCCATCACGCCGAACGACAGCCACGGCTTGCCGCCGCGCGTGGCAAAGCCCGGGATGATCGTCTGAAACGGCCGTTTGCCCGGCGCATAGACATTGGGGTGGCCGTCCTGCAGCGTGAAGAGCTGCCCCCGGTCCTGGAACATGAAGCCCAAGCCGTCCGCCACCAGCCCCGAGCCCATGCCGCGGAAGTTGGACTGGATCAGCGACACCATCATGCCGTCTTTGTCGGCAACGCTGAAATAGGTCGTGTCGCCGCGCGACGGCGCCTGGCCGGGCTGAACATTGGGGTTGATCCGGTCGGAGCGGATCAGCTTGGCCCGCTCGGCGGCGTAATCTTTGGAGACCAGCCACTCGGCCGGTATCTTCGAGAATTGGGGATCGGCATAATAACGCGCGCGATCCTCATAGGCGAGGCGCTTGGCCTCCGCCTGGAGGTGGATGGAGAGGGCAGTCTGAAAGCCCGCCTCCTTCATGTCGAACCGCTCCAGCATGTTCAGCATCTGCAGCGTCGCGATGCCCTGCGTGTTCGCGGCGATGGCGTGGACATCGACGCCGCGGTAGCTGGTCGTTACCGGCGCGCTCCACTCGCTGCGGTGGGCGGCAAGGTCGCCGCGATCCATCCAGCCGCCGATGCGCTTGAAGTAAGCCTCGATCGTGCGGGCGATCTCGCCTTCGTAGAAAGCGTCGCGGCCGCCGGCGGCAATGGCGCGGTAGGTGTCGGCAAGGTCCGGATTGCGAAAGATTTCGCCGGCGCGCGCCTTGTCGCCCGATGCAAAGGTCGCCTGCGCGTTGGCGATCTCCTCGATGCCCATGTTCGGCCGGGCATAATTCGCCATCGCCCGGTTCATATAATAGGCCACAACCGGCGACAGCGGCACCCCGCCCTCCGCGTAAACGATTGCCGGACCGAACAGCTCCCGCCACTTCAAGCGGCCGTAGCGCCGGTGAAGCTGCCACCAGGCGTCCACCGTCCCCGGCACCGACACGGTCACGGCTCCGTAGGGCGGCAACACACCATTCTTGGCGCGGGACCGGACGGTCTCCAGGCTGAGGTTGCGCGGGCTTCGGCCCGAGCCGGCGATGCCAACCACCTTGGATGCCTGTGGGTCCCACAGCAGCGCGTAGAGATCGCCGCCGATGCCGTTGGCGGTGGGTTCAAGAAAGCCGAGCGCCGCGTTGATCGCGATCGCCGCATCCACCGCCGAGCCGCCTTTTTTCAAGATCTCGATCCCGGCAAGCGTAGCCAGCGGGTGCGACGAAGCCGCCGCGCCGTTCTTTCCGAATACTTCCGAGCGGGTGGCGAAGCTTGCCCCAACCGGCCGGTCGCCCGCTTCCACGTCCGGATAATGCTGAGTGCCGGGCAAGGACGGGCTGAGCGGCGCTTGCGCGCCCGCCGACCGGGCGAAAGCGGCGCCTGCCGCGGCGGCGGGAAGGGCGGCGAGAAAGGTGCGTCTGCGCAAGGGGCTCACTCCTGAAGCGGTGCTCGCCTCCCTCTAGCAGCAGGCGGGCGGCTCTGGCATCACCCACCGCGATCAAAAAGGGGGAATGATGGCGGGACGTTTCGGGCTTTGGGGCGGGCTTGCCGCGTTTCTTCTCATGCTGCTCCTCCCGGCGCCGGCAGGAATGCCGCAGGCGGCGTGGCAGACCACCGCGCTTGTCGTGCTCATGGCGACTTGGTGGATGACGCAGGCGCTTCCCCTCACCGCCACCGCGCTCGTGCCCTTTCTCGCTTTCCCGATGTTCGGCGTGATGAGCGCCAACGAAACGGCGGCGGCTTATTATTCGCCGATCCTGTTCCTGGTCCTTGGCGGTGCAATCATCGCGCTGGCGATCGAGCGGACGGGCCTTCACCGCCGGCTTGCGCTGGCCATCGTCAGCCGGGGCGGATCGTCGCCCGGCGCGATGCTGCTCGCCTTCATGACGGCCACCGCGATACTCAGCCTCATCGTCTCCAACACCGCCACCACCCTGATCATGATCCCGATCGCCGTCGCGGTGCTGAAGGCGGCGAAGGTGGAGCCGGGCCACACCGACGGCTTCGCCGGTGCCCTTGCGATGGGCATCGCCTTCGCGGCGTCCATCGGCGGGCTCGGCACACTGGTCGGCTCGCCAACCAACGCTATTGCCGCCGGGATCGTTGAGCGCTCCACCGGTCTTCGCATCGATTTCCTGACCTGGGCGATTTACGGCCTGCCGCTGGTCGCCGTCTCCATACCCTTGTGCTGGCGGATCCTGATGAAGGTGCAGCGTGTCCAGCCCACCGACTTCAACCCCGATGAAGCCCGCGCGGGGATCGGCGCGGCACGCGCATGGTCGACAGCGGAGAAGCGCCTGGTGCCGCTGATCGCCGCGGTGGTCGCAGCCTGGGTCTCCCTGCCCTTCCTTCTGCCTTTCCTGCCCAAAGACAGCCTCACCGACGGCACCATCGCCGTCGCCGCCGCCTTGTTCTTGTTCGTCATCCCAGACGGCACTGGCCGCGCCATTTTGAACTGGGAGGAAGCGAACCGCGCGCCGTGGGGCGTTATCATGCTGTTCGGCGGCGGCCTCGCGCTTGCCGCCGGCATCGGCGAATCGGGGCTGGCCGACTGGCTGGGCGTGGCGCTTCAGCCGCTGCGCAGCGTTCACCCGCTTGTCGTGGCGGTGGCGCTGGTGGCGCTCGTCATCCTGATCACTGAATTCGCGTCCAACGTCGCGGCGGCGAGCGGGATCATCCCCGTCGTTGCCGGGATCATCGCCGCCACCGGCATCGATCCGATCCTGCTCGCCCTCCCCGCCGCCTGGGCGGCAAGCTGGGGCTTCATGCTGCCTTCCGGCACCGGTCCGAACGCCATCGCCTGGGCCACCGGGCACATTGCCTTGCCCCGCATGCTGAAGGCCGGGCTGATGCTCGATCTGCTCGGCGTTCCGTTGATGGTCGGGATTGTCTGGATGATCGCGCCGCTTCTGGGCTAGGGGCGTTTCCAAAGCCTGGAGACCCCCGATGAACGAAGACGAATCCGACCTGTCCGGCGCAACGCCGCGCCGCCGCCCCAAGAAGGGTGTTCTTGAAGTGGGCGGGCGCAAGCTCAAGCCGGCGACCTTGATGATGGGCCACGGCTTCGATCCGGCCTTGTCCGAGGGCTCGCTGAAGCCGCCGATCTTTTTGACCTCCACATTTGTTTTCGAAAGTGCCGCGGCCGGTAAACGTCATTTCGAAGGCGTAACGGGTAAGCGGCCGGGCGGCGCGGAGGGCCTTGTCTACTCACGCTTCAACGGGCCGAACCAGGAGATCCTCGAGGATCGCCTGGCGCTTTGGGAAGATGCCGAGGACGCTTTGACATTCTCGTCCGGCATGTCGGCCATCGCCACCTTGCTGCTCGCATTCGTGCAGCCGGGCGATGTGGTGGTGCATAGCGGCCCGCTCTACGCGGCGACCGAAACGCTGATCGGCCGCATCCTCGGCCGCTTCGGCGTCACCTGGCTCGACTTCCCCGCCGGTGCCACCGAGGACGAAATCGCTGAGGTGATGGCCCGCGCCAAGGCCAAGGGCCGGGTGCCGCTGGTCTATCTCGAGAGCCCGGCCAACCCGACCAATGTCCTCGTCGACGTCGAAGCGGTGCGCCGGGTCGTCGATGCGCAGTTCGAAGAAGGCGCGCGCCCCCCGATCGCTATCGACAACACCTTCCTTGGGCCGCTTTGGGCGCAGCCGCTGCGTCATGGCGCCGACCTGTCCGTCTACTCGCTGACCAAATATGCCGGCGGCCATTCGGACTTGGTGGCGGGCGGGATCACCGGCTCCAAGGAGCTGATCAACACCATCCGCATGCTTCGCAACACGATCGGCACGATCACCGATCCCAACACCGCCTGGATGCTTCTGCGCTCTCTTGAGACTCTTGAGCTTCGCATGGAAAAAGCGGGCCGCAATGCCGAGCAGGTCTGCGCGTTCCTCAAGAACCACCCCAAGGTGGAAAGCGTCGGCTATCTGGGCTTCCTCGAAGAAGGCAGCGATGCCCGCCAGGCGGACATCTACCGCCGCCACTGCACCGGCGCCGGCTCGACCTTCTCGCTCTACCTGAAGGGCGGCGAAAAAGAGGCGTTCGCCTTCCTCGATTCGCTCAAGATCGCCCATCTCGCCGTCAGCCTCGGCGGCACGGAGACGCTGGCAAGCGCGCCGGCGGCTATGACGCACTTGTCGGTGCCGGAAGAGCGCAAGCAGGCGCTGGGCATCACCGACAATCTCGTGCGCATCTCCATTGGTGTCGAGGATCCGGACGATCTCATCGCCGACTTCGAACAGGCGCTCGCAGCGATCTGATTACGACGCGGGACGGAGGCGTCAGCTTCCGTCCCGCCTTCCTTGTCATGCCAGCGAAGGCTGGCATCCATGCTGACTCGGCGACCGTCACCAGATTTGTATGGACCCCCCTTCGCTGGGGTGATGGAGTGGGGAGCCCAAGGTCACCGCCCACCGGGTGACGCTAGTTCTTGCCCCAATGCACCACTTCCCAGCCTTCCGCTCGGGCGAGCTTCACCAGCCGCGCATGCGCGTTGGCCGCCACCGCTTCGTCCGCCCAGCGGTGGACGTGGTGGTCGGAGACGTGGTCGGAGTAAAAGCGGATGTGCACCGCGTCGCGGGTGAGGCCTTCGCGCACCATCCATTGCTCGATCATGTCGAGCTTGGCCGGGCCGTAGCAATTGCTGCCCGAAATCTTGGCAACGATCCGCCCTTCGCCGTCCAGCTCCGTCTCGGTGGCTATCACGTCATCGAAGCCCAAGCGCTTTGCGATGGACGCGGCGTACAGGCGGTAGGAGGCCGTCGCCATCACCAGCCGCCGCCCCGCCGCCCTGTCGGCAGCGATGTTGGCGCGCGCGCCGGGCATGATGTTGGTCGCCACCTGCTTATCGGCAAAGCGTTCGATCACCGGCTCGAGCTTGCTTGCCGCCACGCCGCGGCCGATCAGCAGGCTGTAGTTGATCTCCTTAAGCCGCCCGCGCTCGACCAGCTTGAGCAGGTAAGCGGCCATGGAAAGCACCACTAAGGGAAAAAGGACCAGCCGCCACGGCGCGAGCGAAAGCGCGGCGTGGATCAGGAAGGACGTATAGGTCGCGCGGCGCGTAACCGTCCGATCCATGTCGTAAATCGCAAGCTGTGCCTTCATGAAACGCCCGCAAGCACAGCCGATCTGCCCTGTCCAGCTTGCCCGCCGCAAGAAATACAAGCTATGTCGCCGCAATGAGCAGTGTTGCCCGTTTCACCGAAGCGTCCGATGGCGGGCGGCGCATCCTGCGTTTCGAAGGCGATTTGACCCTTTCGAAACTCGGCGTGCTGCCGACGCGGCTCGAGCGGCTGAAGGGCAACGGCTTCGTGCTCGACCTGTCCGGCGTTGAGCGGATGGACACGATCGGCGCCTGGGTGATCCACCGCACGGTACGCGAGCGCGGCGGCGAAGTGGTCGGCGCCGGAACCGGCCCGGCTTTGCTGCTCCGCCGCATGGAAGAAGTGGACCAGCCGGTAAAGGTCCGGCCCGATCCGCCATCGCCTTTCGTGCGGGTGCTCGGCCAGCTTGGCGAAGCGACGTCGGAAGCCGGTCGCACCCTCGTCGGCCTGCTTGCCTTTTTCGGCGCCATGCTGGTCGCAACGGGCCGTGTGATCCGGGAGCCGCGCCGCTTCCGCTTGAACGCGGTGGTGCAGCGCTTCGAAGTGGTCGGCGTTCACGCCTTCGCAATCATCGGCTTGATGAGCTTTCTGGTCGGCATCGTTATCGCGCAGCAAGGCGCGGTGCAGCTTCGCCAATTCGGCGCCGAAGTGTTCACGGTGAACCTCATCGGCCGAAGCTCCGTCAAGGAGTTGGGCGTGCTGATGACGGCCATCATGGTTGCCGGCCGCTCCGGATCGTCCTTCGCCGCCCAGCTCGGTTCGATGAAGCTCGCCGAGGAAATCGACGCGATGCGCACCATCGGCGTGTCGCCGATGGAGGCACTCGTGCTTCCCCGCGTCTTTGCCACCGTGATGATGATGCCGCTTCTGGGCTTCTACGCCGCGGTGGTGGCGATCATCGGCGGCGCGGTGTTCTGCTGGATCGGCCTCGACATCCCACCGGTCACCTTCGTTCAGCGCATGCGCGAAGTGGTGCCGATCACCGACCTTTGGCAGCTTCTGATCAAGGCGCCGTTCTTTGGCCTGATCATTGCCATGGCCGGCTGCTTCCAAGGCATGCAGGTCGAAGGCTCCGCCGAGGAAGTCGGCCTTCGCACCACTACCGCCGTGGTTCAGGGTATTTTCCTAGTGATCGTGCTCGACGCCTTTTTCGCCGTATTCTTCACCGAGATAGGCTGGCTGTGAGCGACGAACAGCCCATCATCTCGGTCCGCGGCCTCAAGAACTGCTTCGGCGATCAGGTCATCCACGATGGCTTGGACCTCGACGTGCGGCGCGGCGAGATCATCGGCGTGGTCGGCGGCTCCGGTACCGGCAAGTCGGTTCTGATGCGCTCCATCATCGGCCTTCAACGGCCCCAGGAGGGCGAGGTCCGCGTCTTCGGCGAAGCCATGCTCACCGCCGACGAGAAGTGCCTTCAGGCGGTGCGCAAGCGTTGGGGCATCATGTTCCAGGGCGCGGCTTTGTTCTCGACCTTGACCGTGGCCGAGAACGTCCAGGTGCCGCTTCGCGAATTCTACCCGCGCTTGTCGGAAAAGCTGCTCAACGAGATTGCCGCCTTCAAGATCGTCATGGTCGGCCTGCCCGCCAATGCGGGGCCGAAATACCCGTCCGAGCTTTCCGGCGGCATGAAGAAGCGCGCCGGAATCGCCCGCGCCCTTGCCCTCGATCCGGAGCTTCTGTTCCTGGACGAGCCGACCGCAGGCCTCGATCCGATCGGCGCGGCGGCTTTCGATGAACTGACGGTGGAGCTTCGCGACCAGCTCGGCCTCACCGTGTTCATCATCACCCACGATCTCGACACCTTGTACACGATCTGCGACCGGGTCGCGGTGCTGGCCGACCGCAAGGTCGTTGCCGTGGGCACCATTCCCGAACTACTGGCCTTGGATCACGAGTGGATCCAGGAATATTTCAGGGGTCCGCGCGGGCGCGCGGCGGAGGAAGCGGTCGAAGCGGCGGAGGCGGAAGCCGATGCCCCAGCGGTTGCGCAAAGCGGGAACGGTAAGGCCTGATGGAAACGCGTTCGAACCACCTCCTCGTCGGCAGCGTCGTGATGGCGATGATCATCGCGCTCGTCGGCTTCATTATCTGGCTGAGCCAGGCCAGCGGCGGCCAGGACAAGCAATACGACATCTTCTTCAAACAGGCGGTGGACGGCCTCGCCAAGGGCAGCGCCGTGACCTTCTCCGGCGTCCCCGTGGGACAGGTTTCCTCCATCAACCTGGAGCCGGCGACGCCCGAATTCGTGCGCGTTCGAATAACCGTCAACGACGAGACGCCGGTGCTGGTCGGCACCACCGCAACGATCAAGGGCGTCGGCTTCACCGGCGTGTCGCAGATCCAGCTCGATCCGCCGGTGCGCAATGCGCAGCGTCCGGTGGCGGCGCGCGAGATTGCCTGCCCGGCGGGTGGCAATCGCCGGTCGCTGTGCCCTTATGACGTGCCGGTGATCCCGACCAAGCCTGGCGGCCTCAGCCAGCTTTTGAGCAGCGCGCCGGAGCTTCTCGACCGCGTCTCCACGCTCACCTTGCGGCTCACCGAGCTCCTCTCCGACCGCAACCAGCAGTCGATCGCCGCAATCCTCGGCAACGTTCAGGAAATCAGCCGCAACCTTGCCGAGCGTTCGGACGAGATCGCCGCCACGATGGCCGAAGCCCGGATCGCGATTCGCCAGGCCGGCCAGGCCGCCGAGGAATTCGGCGAACTTGCCGACACGTCCGACGCCCTTCTCCAGCGCGACGCGCGGCCGCTGATCGCCGATTTGCGCCAAACGGTGCGCGCGGCGGAAGGCAGCATGCAGAACCTCGATGCCCTGCTCGGCGATGCGCGCCCCGGCGTTCAGGCCTTCTCCAAGCAGACCATCCCGGAGGTCGGCCAGCTGGTCCGCGACCTTCGCGAAGTCTCCTCAAGCCTCAGCGCCGTTTCGCAGCGGCTCGACACCCAGGGCGCGCTTGGCGTGATCAGCGGACCCAGCCTTCCCGATTATAAAGGGCAAAAGAAGTGATGGCCTATCGCACCCACCTCCCGCTCGTTGCGGCCCTGCTGCTCTCCGCCTGCAGCTTCGGCCCGAAGACCCCGCCGGTGCTGATGCGCCTGATGCCGGAGCAGAGCCGCGCCGCCGGAACCACCCAGACCTCGACCGCCGGCCAGACGATGACGGTGGTGCCGCCGGCCATCCCGCAGGAGCTGCGCACCGCCCGCGTGCCGGTGCGCACCGGCGGAACCGCCGTCGCTTACCTCAAGAACGCGCAGTGGGTTGAGAATCCGGACGCATTGTTCGCGCGGCTGGTTGGCGAGACGATCTCCGCCCGCTCCGGCCGGGTGGTGCTCGACGCGCGCCAATTCACGCTCGATCCGGGCCTGCGCCTGACCGGTACCTTGCAAAGCTTCGGCATCGACGCGGACAGCAAGGAAGCGGTGGTGATCTATGACGGCGTCCTCGCCCGCGGCGCCGACTCGGTGGAAAGCCGCCGCTTCGAAGCGCGCGTGCCGATGCCGGTGATCGATGCGGCAAGCGCAGGGCCCGCGCTAAACCAGGCCGCCAACCGCGTCGCCGCCGAAGTTGCCGCCTGGGTCGGCTGATACGCTGCTAAGCCCGGGCAATCCCTTGCCTCCCTAGCGAGCGGTAGCTGCGGGGGAGGGGGACCAGCGAAGCTGGTGGAGGGGTAGCGGCCGTGACGTCCGTGATCCGCTCGGGAGCCGCTGGGGCCTGCGCCAGGTCACCCCTCCACCACCCTTCGGGTGGTTGCCCTCCCCATCTGGGGATGGGGAGGAACAAGGCGTCCGTTGTGAGCTAGAGCGACTGAACCCGCGCCGCCCCGCTTCGTTACGGACCTGATGCGCGAATTTTCTCAGCTTCTCGATGCCCTCGTTTACACGCGCTCGCGCAACGGCAAATTGAAGCTGATCGGCGACTATCTTCGCCGCACCCCCGATCCCGACCGCGGCTACGCGCTTGCCGCGTTGACCGGCGAACTCGATCTACCGGGCGTCAAACCCGCCGCGATCCGGGCGCTCGTGCAGGAGCGGGTCGATCCGGTGCTGCTCAACATGAGCTGGGACTATGTCGGCGACATGGCCGAGACGGTGTCGCTGCTCTGGCCCAAGCCGTTAGGCGAGCCCGCCGAGATCGACGACGGCTCCTTACGCATCGGCGCGGTGGTGGAGCGCCTTCGCGGGCTCGGACGGGTGGAGGCGCCGGGCGCGCTGATCGCCATGCTCGACCATCTCGACGCCTCCGGCCGTTATGCGCTTTTGAAGCTTGCAACCGGCGAGCTTCGAATCGGCGTCTCCGCGCGGCTGGCCAAGACGGCGCTTGGTCAGGCCTTCGGCCTCGACGTGGATGCGGTAGAGGAGGTGTGGCACGGCATTGGCCCACCCTACCTTCCTCTCTTCGCATGGGCGGAAGGACGCGGCGAACAGCCGACGTCGGAAAACGTCCCCGTCTTCCGCCCCTTCATGCTCGCCCATCCGCTCGACGAGCTGCGCGTTTCGATGGCGGACTATGCCGCCGAGTGGAAATGGGACGGCATCCGGGTCCAGATCGTCGGCGTCGCGGGCCAGACCCGCCTCTACAGCCGCGCCGGCGACGACATCACCCACAGTTTCCCCGAAGTCGCCGAGGCTTTCCGCTGCGACGGCGTGGTCGACGGCGAGCTGCTGGTCAAAGGCGAGTTCCAAGGCGCCGATGCGCATGGCGGCGCGGCGGCAAGCTTCAACGCGCTTCAGCAACGGCTCGGGCGCAAGGTGGTCTCGCCCAAGACGCTACGGGAATATCCGGCGTTCGTGCGCCTCTACGACATCCTGTTCGACGGGGCCGAGGATGTTCGCGCCCTCCCCTGGTCGCAGCGCCGGGCGCGGCTGGAGCCCTTTGTCGCAAAGCTCGACCCGGAGCGGTTCGACCTTTCCGCGCTGATCGGGGCGGACAGCTTCGAAGCTCTCGAGGAAATCCGCGCCGGCAGCCGCGACGCATCCATCGAAGGCGTGATGCTGAAGCGCCGCGATAGCCCCTACGTCACCGGCCGCAAGGCGGGACTTTGGTACAAATGGAAACGCGATCCGCTCGTGGCGGACTGCGTGCTGATGTATGCCGCGCGGGGCAGCGGCAAGCGCTCGTCTTATTATTCCGATTTCACCTTCGGCTGCTGGGCGCCGGACGGCGAACTGCTCCCCGTCGGCAAGGCATATTTCGGCTTCACCGATGAAGAGCTGATGTGGCTCGACAAGTTCGTGCGCAACAACACGCTGCAGCGCTTCGGCCCAGTGCGCGAGGTGCAAAAGACTTTGGTGCTGGAAGTCGCCTTCGATTCTATCCATGTCTCGAAGCGCCACAAGTCGGGCCTCGCCATGCGCTTTCCGCGCGTGTCGCGAATCCGGCGCGACAAGCCCGCCGCCGAGGCCGACACGATCGACGGCCTCAAGCGGCTGGTGAGCTAGATCAGAAGGGCAGCCAGCGGCTTTTTTGCGAAAAGCGCATATAGCCGGCATTGACGCCGAGCCGGGCGCCGACGCCAAGCCGGATCGGGATCAGCACCACGTCGCCGCGGCGCAGATAGCTTGCCGTGAAGCCGCCGATCACGAAGGCGTTTCCTTCGGTGGCGGCGTAGCGCTTGAAGATGCGCTCGGCGTCGTGGAGGTTGTAGACCAGCACGAACACCTTGGTGGCGTCGGCGCCGAAATCGAGGCCGAGCGAGGGGCCGGTCCAGTAGATCGGCCGGTCGCCCTCCACCTTGTGGTGAAGGGTGCCGGAGCCGTAGCGGACGCCGACGACGACCGCCCCGCCCGCTTCGCGGCCGGTGATGTAGGCGGACGGCTCGCCCTGCTTGCGCAGCAGGCCCTCGATCAGGTCGGCCAAGCCTTCCGTGCCTTTGCCGAACACGCCTTCGGCGGCGCTGAACACGCTGTCATAATCGGCGGTGCTGCGCGCGGCGGCGCTTGCCCGGCTGGAGGCGTCGGAGGCGGGCGCGGGCCCCCGCACCTGCGCGGCGCCCGTGTCGGTTACTTCCTGCGGCCCCGCATCGGCGGGGACCCAATCGCTCTCGGCAGGCGCCTGCTCCTCCTGAACAGGAGCGGGCGTGGTTTCCTGCGCATAAGCGTCGTTCGGGTCGACGGTGCCGACCTGTGCGCCGGCGGCGCCGGCCACCGACAGCGCCGCGGCGGCGGCGAGCTTCATCAAAATGCCACGCAACATAGAAAATCCCCCTCACCCAGTCCGGAGACAAGGTTAATCCCTCTCCGCCTTGCTCCGCAATGAACGCTCGGCAAGGCGAGTCGATAATAAGCCGGATTGCCGCCCTCCCCCGGCTTGAACCGCCCACTGCCCCTCGCTATAGCCCGGCCTTCGGCGCATCCGGAGACGTGGGTGAGTGGCTGAAACCAACGGTTTGCTAAACCGTCGTAGGGGGATTACTCCTACCGAGGGTTCGAATCCCTCCGTCTCCGCCATTTTCGCGCAATGCCTCGCCCCCTGTGCCAAGCAAGGGGGCCAAGGCGCGGCACCTTCGCCTTGAACATCCACTCTGCGGGGAATGGCTGCGCGAATAGAGGTTTTCCGCAATGCGCCCGGTTCAAGTCCCGTCCGCAAGCAACCATGCTTCGATAGCAGCCGGAACTACTTGCGCGCAAAGCGGTGAATACCCACCAGCGGCGCCGCGATTAGCTCGGGAATATAGTTCATTGGCTGTTTCTTCCGCGCCCGGCGTCGGCCGTGGCCTTGCTTACCCGTCGTAGCTGCGCTTGGTGCCCGGCATTGCCCCGATCCAGCCGGAACATTGCTCCTCGAGTAAGTTGCCGACCCCGTACTCGACCGGGCAACGCCGTTAACCATCTGTCACACCGGATCCTCTAGGAAGACGGCAGGGGTAATGGGGATTGTGCGGTGGGTGAATCAAACAAGCTGAATGCGTGGCTTCGAATCCGGATCGGGGCGGCGTGCTTCGCCGGACTGATCGGCGCGGTGGTGTTGATCGGGTGGGCGAGCGGCCATGTCGAACTGACCCGCGTCGTCGCGGGGCTTAGCGCGATGAACCCGATGACGGCGGTGTCGCTGATCGCGCTCGGCGCCGCGCTGCTGCTGCGCCCGCGCCGCGACGCGCTGTACGTCCGCTTGCTCTGTTCCGTGGCCATCTTCGTCGGCTCGGCGAAGCTAGCCCAGCTTTCGACGGGTTGGAGCTTCGGCGTCGACGAACTGTTGTTCCAAAGCCGCCTCGGCAGCCTTTCCGACGTGCCGCCCAATCGCATGGCGCCCAACACCGCACTTGCCCTCGCTCTGGCCGGCCTCGCGCTGCTGCTCAGCGGCGCGCGAAGCCACCGGCTGAAGCTTGCAAGCCACGCTGTCGCGATGGTGGTGAGCGGGATCACCTTGTTCGCCATCATCGGCTACGTCCTGGGCCTTGCCGCTTTGTACGAAGTCAGCACCTTCAATGCGATGGCGCTGCACGCCGCCGCCTCGCTGCTTGCCATTTCCATCGGCGTTCTTGCGGTGAACCCGCGGATCGGGATCATGGCGATCCTCGCCGATCAGGGGCCTGCCGGAACACTTGCCCGCACCGCCCTTCCTGTCGCACTTATGGTGCCGGTTCTGGTTGGCCTGTTCCGCCTGTCAGGCGAAAGCGCCGGCTTTTACGGAACGGATGACGGGATCGCGATCCAGGTATTCGCCAACGTCCTCGTCACCTTTGCCTTGCTGATCACAAGCCTTGTGATGCTTCACCGAAGCGACCGCCAGCGCCGAGAGCGTGAACTGGCCGTTGCGCGAAGCGAAGAGCATTACCGGATCGCCGAGCGGATCGGCCGGGTCGGCCATTGGCGCATGGAGTTTCCGAGCGGGCGCTTGATATGGTCGGACGAATATCGCGAAATCTGCGGCATGGCCAAAGATGCGGAGCCGAGCATTGATGCGGTCCTGAATCTTTATTTGCCGGAAGACGCCGCTGCGGCACGCGCCGAGATGGAGCAGGCAAGCACCACCGGAACAGGCTGGGAAGCAAGCCGGCGCCTGGTGCGCCCGGACGGCGAGTTTCGCCATATCAAGTCGCACAGCGTCTGCGAACGCGACGAGGACGGCAATCTCACCGCCTTGTTCGGCGTCGTTCTCGACGTCACCGATCTCGAACTCGCCCGTCGCCAGGCGGAAGCGGCAAGCGCCACCAAGGCGGCTTTCCTTGCCAACATGAGCCACGAAATCCGCACGCCCATGAATGGGGTGATGGGCTTTGCGGAGCTGCTGCTGGCGACGCCGCTCCAGCCGGAGCAGAAGCGCCACGCGTCCCTGATCCTCGATTCCGCGCGCTCGCTGCTGAAGCTTCTCAACGACATCCTCGACGTGTCGAAGATCGATGCCGGGCAGCTGGAGGTGGTATCCGAGCCGTTCAGCCTGCGCCACGGCATCCGCCAGTGCGTCGATCTGATGCTTCCGATGGCGAGCCAGAAGGGCCTGACCCTGACCGCGACTATGGCGCCGGACGTGCCCGTGCGGATCGTTGGCGACGGGTTGCGCCTTCGCCAAATCCTTTTGAACCTGATCGGCAACGCGGTGAAATTCACCAGTCACGGATCGGTGACCGTGGAGGCGCGGCGCGGCCAAAGCGACAATGGCGAAGCAACCTTGGTGGTCAGCGTCTGCGACACCGGCGTCGGCATCGCCGAAGAACGGCTTGCCGCCGTGTTCGAGGAGTTCGTTCAGGCCGATCCTTCCATCTCGCGCCGCTTCGGCGGATCGGGCCTCGGCCTCAGCATCAGCCGCCGGCTTGCCGATCTGATGGGCGGAAGGATCGCCTTGTGCCGGCGCGAAGGCGGCGGCACGGAGGCGACGGTGATCCTGCCGCTGATCGAAGCCAGCGAGGAAGAACCCGCCGCGGCATCCCTCCTGCCCGGCGGCGGCTTCCCGAACGGCGACATGCGCCCCGCCTCCATATTGTTGGTTGAAGATATCGACATCAACCGCGAGCTGGTCACGACCCTGCTGACCCGCATGGGCCACATGGTGGAAGTGGCGGAAAACGGCGCGGTGGCGCTTGCCAAGGCGGCCGAGCTTGCCGAACGGCCGGACGCTTGGGATCTGATCCTGATGGACGTTCAGATGCCCGTCATGGACGGTCTCACCGCCACCCGGGCGATCCGAGCCCTCGGCGGACGGGCCGCCTCGGTGCCGATCGTAGCGCTTAGCGCCGGCGCCTTTGCGAGCGACATCCAGGACTGCCGGGATGCGGGCATGAACGACCATGTCGCCAAGCCGATCGTAACCGCCGATTTGGTTGCCGCGATCAAGCGCTGGGCTCGGCCTACCGAGCGCAGGGCTGCGCCCTCGCCGGAAGCCGAGGCAGTGAGCGCCGAATTCCTGAGCCGCTTTGCCGAGCGGCGGCGGAGTTCGGCGGGGCGCCTGCAGGAGCTGCGCGCGCAATTGACGGGTGCCGACGCGCTTTTGCTTCAGGCGGTGCTTGGAGAGGCTGTGCAAGTCGCCCATGTCATTGCAGGCACGGCCGGCATGTTCGGCGATGCGCCGCTTGGCCGGATTGCGAGTGAAGTGGAGCAGGAGCTTGCAGCGGCGCGGACGCAGGAAAGCGCCGAAGCGGCCTTTGAGCCGATCCGGCGCCTTTCCGCCGCGCTGGAAGCGAAAGCCGCCTAGCGCGCCGACGCTCGGCGCGGGCGCAAGGCGAAGAGCAGGTTGAGGCCCGCCGCGAGCGCAAGCGCGATCAGGAACGAGCCGGGCGCACCTGCCTCCTCCGGTGCTTCGTCCGCATCGACCTGCGGGTCGGATGCCGCGCGGCTCGGCACCAGCGACTTACCGAATGGCTTGCGCCGCTGCGGAACGTCCGGCGGACCCGAATCGCGGTGAAGTATGGGGAGGTGGTTGCTGAAGTCGGGCTCCACCGAATGCCAGGCCGCCGATGTTTTCCACACCACCCGGTGGCCGCGCGGCACCTCGCGCCAGTCGCGGCCCGAGCGGATCATGTCGGTGCCGCAGCACGCGCAGCGGCTGAAATAATAGCCGCAATTGTAGATCTCGGCGGCGGCATCGGCCTTGTGGCCGCGGATCAGGCACTGGATGGTCATGGTGTTTCTCCTTTCGTGAACGGGGCGCCCTGCCGGTCAGGCGACGGCGGGAATTCGGCTGTGTTCGAAGTGGAAGCGGGCAATCTCCGCCACGGTGGCGGAGCTCGATCGGGCCGCCTGCTCCAGGCTCCACAGCTCGAAGGTCGCGCCGGTGCCGACGAACAAAACAGCGCCGTCGAGGCCGCTGCGGCGCCGTTCCAGCTCCGGCAGCAGCGCCTTGCCACGCGCATCGACGGAGACTTCGGAGGCCAGGCCGAAGATGCGGCGCAGCCGGGCGTGGTGCGCCGATGCGTCGACGCCCGCCGCTTCGTCGCGAAGCCGGAGCCGCTCGAGCTCGGCGGCGAGATGCGGCACTTGCGAACGGTCGTAGCCAATCAGGCACGGATCGCTTTCGTGGCGGCCGAGCAGTAAATTGCCGCCGCCGGAGCGGTGGGCCAATACCGTCCGAACGAACGGCGGAAGCGTGACGCGTTTGTTCCGGTCGATAATGCTTACCGCACTACCGCTGAAGAAGTGACCCATGATGTTGCCCCCGCCCCCGGGAGAAGCGCCCAACAGGGACGCCTCGATTCTCACAATAGGCCGGTCAGCAACCCGTCACTATTCGTGAATCCACTAGCTGGTGACCGTACTACGGTGACTCTACGGAGGAGCTGCGGGAACTACGGGGCTTGCCTGGCGGAACGAGAAGTTCGCCGTATGCGCACCGGCTTTACTGCGGAAGCAGGCGGCTATTCGGCCGGCCAATCGTCAGGCGGCAGCTTTTCGCGGCCGCATCGCCCGTGCGGCGGTTGCCGCATCGGCCGGGTGACCGAAGGCGAAGCCCTGGCCGGCGAAGCAGCCCTTTTCCAGAAGCATCTTGGCTTGGAGCGGCGTCTCGATTCCTTCGGCGACCACGTCGATCGCCAAGCTCCTGGAAAGATCGATCACGGCGCTGACGATAGCCGCTATCTCAGGATCGCTGACCATCTTGGCCACGAACGAACGGTCGATCTTCACCACATCGACCGGGAAATCGCGCAGGTGTGCAAGCGAGGAGTAGCCGGTGCCGAAATCGTCGAGCGCGATCGTGATCCCCGCTCGGTTGAGCAGGGTCAGCGCCCGCTCGACATATTGGGCGCTGCGTTCGAGGAAAACATGCTCGGTGACTTCCACTTCCAGCCGCTCGGGCGACACACCTGTCTCCGCAAGCGTCTGCAACAGCCGCTCGGCATAATCGTCGCGCAGGAATTCGGCGGGCGCGGCGTTGATCGAGATCCGGCCGAACTCCAGGCCAGCCTGGCTCCACTTGCGGATGTCGCCGGCCACCTTGCGCTGCATCAGATCGCCGATCTTGGAGGCGAGCTCATAATCCTTGAAGGCTTCCGCCACCGTGTCGGGAAGCTGGAGGCCACGCGTCGGATGCTCCCAGCGCAAGAGCGCCTCAAGGCCGATCGGCGCGCCGTCACAGAGGCGTACCTTTGGCTGATAGAAAGGCACCACCGATTGTTCGGACACGGCGATACGGGCGAGGCTGAGCTGAGACGCGGTTTTCTGCGCTTCTTCCCGCATCGTTTGGTGGAACAAGCGCGTGCCGCCGCGGCCCGAAGCCTTCAGCGCGTACAGCGCGGTGTCTGCATTCTTGAACAACTCCACCGCCGATGCCGCGTCGCGCGGGAACAGGGCGCCGCCAATGCTTGCGCCGGCGCTCAGCACGCGCCCTTCCAGCCGCACCGGTGCCTGGAGCCGCTCCAGCAGCGACTTGCCGGCACGGACTAGGCCTTCGCCGTCGCGGACTCCGCGCAGGATGATCGCGAATTCGTCTCCGCCGAGCCGCGCCACGAAGTCGCCTGACCGGCTGCTGCTCTTCAGCCGCTGGCCGAAGGTGCGCAGCAGGTGGTCGCCCGCCGAATGGCCGAGCGTGTCGTTGACGTGCTTGAAATGGTCGAGGTCGAGCAGAAGCAGGCCGATCGTCTCGCCCGTCTCCATCGCCTTGATGGTTGCGCCCTGAAGGTGGGACTGGAACGCTCGGCGGTTGGGCAAAGAGGTGAGCGGATCATGCTCGCTCGACCAGCGCAATTGATCGGAGGTTTCGCGGATCGCGGTGATGTCGCGCGAGATGGACAGCAAGCGGCTGACGCTTCCGTCCGCATCGCGCATCGGCGAGACGACCACGTCCCACCATTTGGGCGTACCCAAAGCGGTTGGGCAAAAGCCGGTAAAGCGCGACACTTTGCCCGCCAAAGCTTCGGCGATGGCTTGCTCAACCTGGCCGCGCGAATTTTCCGGCCATAGGGAGGGCCAGAATTTCCCGTCCAGTTGCGCGAAATCCTCCACCTCCACCGCCCGCATGCCGGGGCCGTTCATCAGCTCAAGCGTGCCGTCGGTGCGCAGGATCTTGATGCAATCGGCGCTTGCGTCGAGGACGCCGCGGTGGAGCGCCTCGCTGCGCTGAAGTCGCGCCTCCGCTTCTTTCTGCTGGGTGATGTCGCGGGCGATCACCACCACCCGGCGGATCGCGCCGTCGGTAACGACCGGGGTGACAACGATGTCGAACCATTTATCGCGGCCGAGGGCGGTGGTCTGCATGGCGGCGAACTGCTTCACCTCGCCCCCCGCCGCTGCGGCGACGGCTTCGCGCGCCTGGGCAGCGTTCTCGAGACTGAGGAAGTCGAACCAGCATTTGCCGAGCAGCGGCGCGCCGTCTTCAATGTCCAGAGCCTTGGGGCCGAGCGGGTTGAGGAACAGGATCGTGCCGTCGAGCTCCAGCAGCTTAATGCAATCCTGGCTCGATTCGAGGATGGTGGCGCTTAGCGAGCCTGTGTCAGCGAACGTGCGCGCAACCAAGGCGCAGCGCGCGGTCACCCTTGCGACGGCGCCGTCATCGACTAGGTCCTCCGGGGAGACCTCCCGTGCCCCTGCCGTTTGCACGGCCTAGCGCGCAGCCGGAGGTGCGGGCCGCGGCGCTGTGACCCGGGAGGATTGAGCCAGCGGTCGGTTCGGCAGCGTGTAGGTGATCTCCGTCACCGTCGGGGCAAAGCCCGGGCATTGGGTTCGATAAGCCTTTTGGACGGTGCCGCTCGCCGCGCGCACATTTTCGTCGATCACCCGGCAAGTGGGCGCAGCAGCAGGAGCGGGTTCGGCCGCCGCCGCCGTTGAAGAAATGAAGGCAAGCACAACAACCGTGACGCGCTTAACGATCTGGTCAGCCACTTTTAGCTCCCTGCCCGGAAAAGTTGGGACGCTTCCCACCCTTCTTCACCTTTGTACGCAGTGAGCCTTACCCTTGGGCTAGCAGGCAATACCGTGCTGACGCGGTATCGGACCCTCCCGAAACAGATAGCGGCGGCTTTCTCTTGCCTCCCCCGACCGATAATTTAAGTTAAGATTCACGCCGTCGCGGCGGAAGGAGCAGGGGCCTTACATGAACAAGCCGCCAGGCTCCCGGGTTGCGCAGGACGCGGCCGAGGAGCGGGTCGATCAATTCCGAAGGGCGCTTGGCCCTTTTGTCGTGGCCGCGGAAAACGCCCGCATGGCGATGATCTTCACCGACGCCACGATCGACCGCCACCCGGTGGTCTTCGCCAACGACAGTTTCCTCTCTCTGACCGGTTTCACGCGGGAGGATATCCTCGGCAAGGGGGTCGCCTTTCTGCTCAAGGAAGTCACCGACCCGACGACCCTGTCGGCCATCGAGACGGCGCTCGGCACCGGCGAAAGCGGCACGTGGGAGGCACAATGCCGCTGCGCCAACGGCAGCGAGTATCTTGCCACCGTGTTCCTGAGTCCGGTGCCCGATGAACAAGGCACGATCCGCCAGCATTTTTTGTGTTTTGTGGAGGTCAGCGGGCGGATCGACAGGCTGCTTGGCCAGCGCGACGCCTTTGCCGCTTTGTACGAGCAGGCGCCCGGCTTCATCGCCGCTTTGGAGGGGAGCGAACACCGCTTTACCTTCGCCAACGCCTCCTACAAGCGGCTCGTTGGGCGGGATCATCTGATCGGCCTACGCATGGTCGATGTCTTCCCCGAGATGGTTGAACAGGGCTTCGTCGCGCTCCTCGACCGGGTTTTCGAGACCGGCCAGCCTTATGTCGGCAACGCGATGCCTGTGCGCTTCGCGAACAGCGAAGGCCGCGGCTCGAGGCTTGCGTATGTGAACTTCGTCTACCAGCCCGTGCACGGCGCGAACGATGCGATCACCGGCGTCTTTGTGGAAGGCTATGACGTCACCGCCGAACGGCTCGCCGCCGAGCAGCTGTCGATGCTGCAAGGGGAATTGACCCACGCCTCGCGCGTCAACGCGATGGGAATGATGGCGGCGACGCTGGCGCACGAATTGAACCAGCCGCTTACCGCCATCTCCAACTACGCGGCGGGAAGCTACCGTATGGTCGATCCGCGCGCGCAGCACGCAAGCGAGCTGATCGAGGTCTTGCAGGCGATCGAGGACGCGGCGCAGCGCGCGGGCCACATCATTCGCAGCGTCCGCGAACTGACCCGCCGCGGCGAAACGCCGAAAACCCAGTTCGACCTCAAGCTGGCCATCGGCGAATGCGTGCGCCTGGTGCGCGCCGGCAGCGACACGTTTGCAACGATCGAGGACAAGAGCCCGGAAGGGCTGAAGGTGTTCGGCGACCGCACGCAGATTCAGCAGGTGCTGATCAACCTGTTCCGCAACGCCTGCGACGCGACCACCGATTCCGCCGAGCCAAAGGTTACGGTGGAGGCGCACCAGCGCGACACGGAGGTGATCGTCGGCGTCACCGACACCGGGTGTGGGCTCTCACTGGAAGCAGCGGAGAACATCTTTACGTGGACCGACTCGACCAAGGAGGGCGGCACCGGGCTCGGCCTCTCCATCTCCCGCACCATTATCGAAGCGCATAATGGCAAGATCTGGCTTGAACGAAGCGACCAAAGCGGCTCCGAGTTCTGCTTCTCCCTTCCATGCGCGGAATCAAAGCCACCGGCCGCAGCCTGAGTGACGCCACGCCGACAGCCAGGTTCTTCCGTCGGGCAGCGCCGTCGACGCTGTCCACGGCTTCTTCTTCGATTTCACCCCCAGCGCCCTAGGAGGATTACGCGGTTATTAGGAAACGCACGATTGAGATTTACCGTGTAAAGACTGGGTCCTGGAAACGAAGAGGAACCATCCATGGCTGTCTTTAGTCTCCTTTACGCAAGCGTGAGCACCATTCCCGAGCATCGTGCCGAGGCAGAGATCGAAAAGCTGGTGGAGGTCAGCCGGGTGCGCAACCATGCGCTTGGGATTTCGGGTTGCCTCCTTTTCGCCGGCGGACGGTTCGCGCAGGCGCTGGAAGGCGACCGCGACGCCGTCACAGCCTTGATGACGAGGATCGTCCACGATCCGCGCCACTTGGACGTCACCATTCTTGAGGAAGGGGAGCTATCGGCGCGACGGTTCGGCGATTGGTCGCTGGATTATGCCGGCCCCTCCTTCTTCGTTCAGCGCACCATTTCGCGCCCGGCGGCCGAAGCCATGCGTGGATCGCGCCGCGGCGTTTCCCACTTGCTGGAGGTAATGACCGGCTTTCGCGAGGCGCAGGCCGCCATTCCGCCGCTTATGGTTTAACCTTCGGGCGCTGCGGCCCTCCCCGTCAGCGCTCCGGCTCGTAGACTGCCGCGGGCAGCGTGAAGGAGACCGCCGTACCGCCATCCTCCGGCGCTTCCGCCCAGATGCGCCCGCCGTGCGCCTCCACCATTGTTCTGCACAAGGACAAGCCCATGCCGAGGCCGGTGGCGGAGACCGGCTGCA
Source organism: Allosphingosinicella sp. (assembly GCA_036399095.1). Taxonomy (GTDB): domain Bacteria; phylum Pseudomonadota; class Alphaproteobacteria; order Sphingomonadales; family Sphingomonadaceae; genus Allosphingosinicella. Next base: position 16,034 of record DASWNT010000004.1, on the reverse strand, counting down.
GCGCCTCGAACAATGTGGAGAGTCGCGCCGGATCGATGCCGCACCCCCAGTCGCGAAGTCTAAGCGTGACCATTCGTCCGGTCCGCGACGCTTCCACGCGCACCGTGTCCGTACCCGCGGCCGCGGATGCTTCGGCCGCATTGCGAAGCAGGTTGACGAGGATCTGTTCCAGCTGAATGCGGTCGAACAGCACCGTCTCCGCATCCTCGGCCAGAACCATCTGGATGGACAGGCGAAACGGTCCATTGCCCGCGGTCAGCAAGGCATGGGCATTGTCAAAGGCCTTGCGGAGCGAGACCTGTTCCGTTCGGGAGCGCCCAGCCGATACCATGTCCCGAATCCGCCGAATGATTTCGCCCGTGCGCTGAATCTCCTCTTCAACCAAGGCCAAGGCGTCTGCCACGCCGTCTTGAGGAGCGCCCGACGCAAGCAGCCGGCGACCGACGGTGAGGTAATTGGCGGCCGCGGTCAGCGGCTGGTTGAGCTCGTGGGCTAGCGTCATTGCCATCGTGCCCATGGCGTTGACCCGCGCGCCGTGGAGGAGCTGGGTCTGAAGCTGCTGGGCGTGGTCCTGCGCCCGCTTATTGTCGGTTTCGTCATAGCCGAAGCAGGCGATGCCGGTGACCTGTCCGTCGCTGTCGTGCAGGGGCTGGTAGATGAAGTCGACGAAGCGGGTTTCAGGGGTGAAGTCCGGCGGATTGCGCACGATCACCGGCACTTCCTTGCCGATCCACGGTTCGCCGGTGCGGCGCACATGGTCCAGCATCTCCTGAAAGCCCTGCTCCACCGCTTCCGGGATTGCGTCGCCGACGACGAGCCCGGCGAGCGGACGGTTGCCGTAGAAAGCGGCAAAAGCGTCGTTGGCGTAGGTGATCCGCATGTCCGCCGCCGTGCAAAAGGCGATCAGAAAAGGCGCGTGGGCGAACGCCTCGGTCAGCCGCTCATTCTCATGAAGGAGTTGAGCCCGGGCGCGGTGAACGGTGCTGGTGTCGTAAACATCGCCAAGCACGGCGATAACGGCTCCGTCCGCATCGAACACCGGCGTGTAGCACAAGGTGACGTAGACCACCTCTTCCGTGCCGGTGCGGCGGGTAAGCGCCCGCATATCGACCAGCAGGCGGCTTTCCCCTGCAAAGGCGGCATCCACATGCGGCCGCACCGTGTCCCAGATGTCCGGCCGGAGTTCCTGAAACTTGCGGCCGATGCCCATGCCGTGGACGCCAAGCATCGACCGGTAGGCATCGTTGTGAAAGGTCAGGTAGTCCTGGCCCCACAACAGCAGCTTTGGACCCGCCGAAGCCAGAATGTAGCGCAGCACGGTACGCAGCGACGCCGGCCACTTGTCGGCGCTGCCGAGCGCGGTGCTTTCCCAATCAAAGGCCCGCATCGCCGCGGCGGCTTCGCCTGTATGGTCTAGGAAACGGATGGGAAACTCCTGCCGGCTTCGGGGGGGGGCCGGATCAACGGCCGAATATCACGCGCTTACACCGCCTCGCCGCACGCGGCACCTCGCGTCAGTTCCTCGATCAGGTACAGGAGCCGCTCGCTTGCGTCGTGACTCTCGTCATCTCCGGCCGCCGCAAAAAGCAGCGGCCGGATATGCCGCTCCACGTACAACGACGGTCCCGAATAGGCCATGGTCCATTTGGCGAACAAACGCTCGGCGAGAGCCAATTCACGAACAACCTTCACATGCCGGTGCCGGGGATCGCGAACAATGCTCTCCATCAGCGTGTCTACCGCGGCACTTGGTCCTTCAAGCACCTGCGCGAAGCTCTCTTGGGTGAAAACAAGGGCGCCGGTGACGGAAAGCTCTGCGTTGCGCTGGCGCGCGACCTCAATGATCCTGCTTAATTCGCCTTCCTCATCGGGAAGCTTCAGCAAGCTTTGGCTAACGTAAAGAAGCGATTTCATGTTTTCCGGCTCGCCCCCAGTGACTACTCCCCGCGATCCGCACTGCCTCGGCGGGAAGGCTCATCTCAAACGAAACTTTATCATCACACCATGCCTGCCGCGCGGATAAGTTCCGTTACCGTGTTCCTACGGTAGGCTTTAGGCTGGCTATTTCTGAAAACTTGATCTATCTCAATGTCTTACGGAATGGGTGGGGCGAGACGTTTGCAGCCGGTGATTCATATTGTGGACGACGACGCCTCCGTGCGCGCGTCGACCAGCTTCCTGCTGCGCAGCCGCGGCTTTTCCAGCGAAATCTACGCCAGCGGCGAGGAGTTTCTGCGCGAAGCCAAGCTCGGCGTCGGTTGCGTTCTCCTTGATCTTCGGATGCCGCATCTCGACGGCTTCGCGATCCAGGCGGAGCTTGCCGCGCGCAACATAACCATCCCTGTCGTAATGATGACCGGCCATGGCGACGTGCCGTCGGCGGTTCGGGCTTTGCGGCTCGGCGCAACCGACTTCATCGAAAAGCCCTTCACCGACGAAGCGATCGCCCAGGCGGTTGAGCGCGCGCTCTCCATTTCGCTGGAACGGCACGAGCGGGAGGCGCGCCACGGCCGCGCCCTCACCCGCTTGCGCGGACTGTCGCCGCGGGAAACGCAAATTCTGCGTGGCGTGGTCGCGGGCATGACCAACAAGGAAATCGCCCGCCGCTTCGAAATCAGTCACCGCACGGTGGAAATGCACCGCGCCAACATGATGCGCGACCTTGAGTGCGAATCGCTTACCGAAGTAATCCGGCTTGCGATCGAAGCCGACATCGTGCCGCTGCCGCGCGACCACGTCGAAGAGGATGAGGCGCCTCAGGCCCGCTCGGCTAGAAGCTGATCAGGATGGTCACCACGTCCGAATAAACGCCGGCCGGCACGTTCTGTCGGGCCGGAATGCGGCCATAAACCGGAAGGTCAATGGCCGTCCCACTGGCCGACACGCCCGGCGCCGCGCCGCCATCGCCCCAGACGGACGTTCGGGCGGGGTCCCGGAAGAGCTCATATTCGAGCACGTTGACGCCGTTGCTCATAGCCCGCGGGCCGGGTGACGGGCGGTACAACTCCACCGTCACGTCGGCGGGTGCGTCACACTGCAACTCGACCGCGCCGGCGCCGTTCGCCGGCAGCGGCGACAGGCTGTCATAGGGATCGAACAGCACCGGATCGGCGGAGACGGTGCAGCTTTGCGCTTGCGCCGGCGCTGCGCTCAACGCGGCAGCACACGCCAACAAGCCGACCAGCCTGTTCATGCCGCTACCTTGCAGCGCACCGTGCCGAGGTTCGGCTGCGGCTCGTCGGTCGGCGGTGCGGTGAAGGCGACGGTGCAGCGGCCGCCGGGCCATTCCACCTCCGCCCGATTAGCCTGCTCCACGCCCTCCAGATACACTTCGCCGCCCGGCGCGCTGAGGAAGCCGCGGCCGTTCAGCACCACGCGGCTGCCGGCCGGCAGCGGAGCGCCGTCGCCTGTTTCCACCCGAATCACCGCACCCCGCCTCGACCGCGCGGCGAAGCTGACGGCGAGCCCGCTCCGTCCATAAGGGCGGACGGTGCGGCCGTTATCCGTCACGTCCGTGTCAATCGGCAAATCGGCAAGTTCGATTCGAAGCCGGTTCGCTTCGAAGGGACGCAGATCGGGGACAACGAGCCGCCCCTTCCCGTCGGTTCTGCCGACCAGGTGGTTGTCGGCATAGACCCGGACGTTCTTGCGCCCGTCCACGTCCACCACCGCGAAGCTCTGGGCAAGCCGCCGGGCGGCGAACGCCTCCCCTTCCACCAGACCGGCCGATCCCGCCGCCGAGAGCCGCACCGCCCCCTCGCCGTCGCGGTAAGCCGCGTCGGCGCCATATTCGCCGAACGCCCCATGAAAGGTCGCCGACACGCTGCCCCCGTTGTGGCGGCCGAGCGCGACATCGGCGCGGTAACCCCAGCCTTCGCCGGCCGGTGCGCTCTTCTGGATGGCGCCGCGAAGCTCGTTTCGACCTTCGCTGGTGCGGGCGCGCAAAGTCGCGGAGGCGCCGTTGCCGAGCGGCATGGAAAATCCGATCTCCGCAGCCGTGCCGCCGTCTCCAACGAACGCTTGGCGCGCCGAAAGGAAGAGGCTGCCCAACCCGCCGATCCGAAACGCGCCCCTCGCGGCGAGCACGCCCACGTCGAAGCCTTCGCGGCGGGAGTCGCGGTAGATCAGGGAAGCGCTGATCGACCCGGACGGCACCGGCATTCCGGCGAACAGCTGCACGCTGGCGCGGGGGAAGGGATCGTCCAACCGACCGGCGGCGGCGAAGGCGGCGGTGCTGAACGTTGCGGCCCCGCCGAAGGCGTAGGAATCGGTGCGCCGCTCCCCCCGGAGGCCGAGCTGCGCGCCGGTGCCTTCGCCGCTGACGCTCCCCGCTACTGTTGCGCCGAACAAGCCGACACCCGGCACAGCGAGGTCGCCGCCCGCGCCCGCCTGGACAAGCGACGGCGTCGCTTCCGCATGCCCCTCCACGGTGAGCCGATCGGTGAGGCCGTAGCGGTGCGTGGCGGCGGCAAAGGCGTCGCCGTAGGAGAAGCTGCGCAGGCCGTAGAACCGGCGCAGAAAGCCCGCTTCGTAGCTGAAGTCGGACAGCCCTTTGCGGAACAGCACGGGCGCTGCGTAATAGTTTGCGGTGACGACGCTCTCGCGGCCCTGGGGATCGCGCACCACCGCCGAAAGCTCGCCAACGCCCGCCGTAATCGGCAGGCCGGTGACTGAGAAGGGGCCCGCCGGCACCGCGCGGGTGCCGGCAAGCACGCCGTCCACGTAGAGATCGACGATGGAGGGCAGCGCCGCGCTTGCAGAGAGGGTAGGCACGGGAACCGTCACGAAGCCGGGCGCAACGGCGAAGTTGCGGCCTACCTGAATGCCGGCGAAGCGCACCGGAAGCCCGCCTGCCCCGCCCCGCGCCACCGAGTCGCCGAAGCGGATCGAGCGCAAGCGTTCGACATCGTCCACCGTCCAGCTGGAGTCGAGGCGGACCGCGCTCGCCTCGCCGCCGCCCCACTGCGCGGCAACGGTGGTCGTGCCGAAGCCGGAGCCGGAGAAGGCCCCGATCTCCACCCCGCCGCTCAGCGACACATCGTCGCCGATGAGCCCAACAATGTCATAGTTCAAAAAGGCGCCGGTCGCGGAGCGTGTCATTGGCACCTCCGCGCTTTCGCCGAAGCGGAGGCTGGTCCGTTCAAACGCTTCGGCGGGGGCGGTGAGAGTAAGGCGCTGGCTGGCCTCGTCCAGCGTCGCGGCGATGCCGAGCCGGGCCAGGGGGACGTAGGCCACCCCCTCCACCTCCGTCGCGTCCGCGGCCGACACGCGCAGCCGGAACGGCCGAAGCGCATCCAGCGGAACGAGGTAATCGGCGCCGGCGCGGCGGACGAGCACCGGCTCCGCTGCGCGGGTGCCGTTGATCTCAACAGCAAGGATCATGCTTTCGTCCGCCGCGGCGGCCGGAGCTGCAAGCGCTGCGGCAACCAGGAGATTAAGGGCGAGGGGCACCAAGCTGGCTCCGCACCTTGCCCTCCGCGGTGGTGACGATCAGCGCGGCCGGCGTGCCGGTCTCCACCGGCGCAAGCCGGAAGCTGCGGGCGGAGTGCGGCAGGACCACGCCCGCCGCCGCGCTCGCGGCAAGGGTGCGGCCTGCCCCGTCGACCAGCTTCACGCGCAGGACGCGCGCGTGGCGGTTGCCGTCGTTGCGGATCGTGGCCGTCTGCCCGACGCCCGCCGGTTCCAGCAACCCCTGCAACGCCGGCTTCGCGTGGGCGGAGGCGAGGACGTAGAATGGCAGATCGAGCTTCAGCGCCACCCGAATGGCGGCCTTGTCGGTTGATGCGGAGGGTATTTCCTCCAGCCTGATCCGGTATGCGGCCCCCGCGGTGCGGCTGCGCAGGCCGAGGCGGATCACCTGCGTGCCGCCCACCGCGACCGAGAAGATCGGCGGCGATGCGATCACTTCCGGCGCGGGCGTGTAGACGTCGCGGCCGCCTTCTTGGGTCCAGCGCACCGCCGAGACCCGCATCGACACGATCTGCTTGTCGGTATTCGTTACCCGCAATTCCGCAGAGCCGCGGTTCGGCGCCAGGACAACATTCACCGGGTTCACCCGGACATTGGCGGCGGCCGCGGGGGCGGCGCCGGCTAGCAGCGCCAGGGCGGCAGAGAGGGCGGCCGCGATGCGGCGGCCGCCCTTCCGGATCAGGAGTGTCATGGCCCGGCTTACCGGTCAGTAGCTGACGGTAACGGTGACGGTGTCGGCATAATCGCCGGAGGGCAGACTTGCCTGGTTGGCGAAGATCCGGCCGTAGATCGTCTTGCTTTGCTGCGCGCCGTTACCGGTGTCGGAAAATAAGGCGGTCTCTTCGCCCACGCCGTCGCCCCACAAATTGGTGTGGTTGGCATCGGTGTAGAGGTTGTAGGACATCGCATTGCCGCCGCTGGTCAGCTTGCGCGTGGCAAGCGAGGCTCCGCTGCCGAGGCCGATGTCGGCCGACGCAATCCATTCGGTGCCGCTCGTGCAGGTGACGCGCAGGGCGCCGGTGCCCGGCTTGGCGGCGCCGGTGGTGACGTCGACATCGCCGAAGTCGATCGCCGTCGTCGACACGGCGCAATTCTCTGTCACCGTTGCCGACACGTCGAGCTCCGCGGTTGCGGTGTCCTGGGCAAAGGCCGGCGAGGCCGACAAGGCGGCAAGAGCCAAAGCGGAAGCGGCTGCGCGCAAAATGATCTTCATGGTGGCTGTTCCCTCACAATTGTGTCCCGTCAGCGGCCCTCCTCCCCCTCAAAGAGCGGCGGCCCGTGACGCGATGAATGTGGAGGAAGGCTAGCTTAGGAATGGGAAAGCGTCGGCCTAGGGCGGACGCTACGGGGCTGCTACGGGGGTGCGCGGCGAACCGCTCAGGCCGCGATCCGCCGCGCTTCGCTTCCATCCGCGGCGGCGAGGTGGAAGCGCGACTTGCCGGCCCGCTTGGCGCGGTAAAGCGCCCGGTCGGCGCTGGCGAGCACCGCGTCCGGCGAGTCGCCGCTTTGCGCCACGGCAATGCCGATGCTGACCGTGACCCGCTTTACCTTGGAGCCCTGGGTGCTGCCGATCAGAGCCACGGCGCCAACGATTCGATCGGCCAGCCGCGATGCGGCGTCTCCGTCGAGCCGGCTCCCCACGACAACGAATTCGTCGCCGCCGACGCGGTATACGGCGCCGTCGCCGCCGGCCTCGACGCGCAACACTTCGCCGATCGCGCGAAGCAGGGCATCGCCCGAATCGTGGCCGTACGCATCGTTGAACGCCTTGAAGCCGTCGAGGTCGAGATACAGCACGGCCGCCTGCGCGCCCGTTGTTGCGCGCAGCCAGATGGCGCCGAGATCCTCGCTGAGGCGCATGCGGTTGCCAAGGCCGGTCAAGGCGTCGGAGCGGGCAAGCACCGCATTCTGCTGCTCGGCGCGAAGCATGCGCAAAAGCGTGTGGTGGTTCTGAAAAGTCTGGGCGGCGATGGTGATCGCGATCACCGCGAATTGGGTGGCGGCAAGCGCAAGGCCGCCGTCGCCGCGAAGGGCAATGGCGGAGCAGATCGGCAGCGCCATGCCGACGAAGGTCACCAGAGCAAGGCGCGGAAAGGCCGCCCAGCGCGACACCAGGCCAGCGAACACGCCAAGCGCGGACACTACCGCCATCGCCATCAGCACCGGCGGTCCCGTGAGGATCGAAGCGGTGCAGCCCATGCCGAACACCAGGAACAGGACGAACATCGAGCCCACCACCGCGCCGCGGCCTTGCCGAGGGTTTTCGGCACCGTTGTCGAAGCGGAAGCTTAGGAACAGCCGGTAGCCGATCAGCAAGGTATCCACAGCAAGCCAGGCCGCCGCCCAGGATTCGCCGGTGAGCAGGGCTGCGGAAACGCTCATGATCATGATCGCGGCGCAGGAGATGTACACGGCGGGCCGCCGCTGAATCACCGTGGCGATCAGTTCGTCGCGCACCTCCTTGTGCTGCTCGGCGGGCGCGAACAGCCAGCGCATGATCGGCGCCGGAAACACAGATCGGCCGCGCGCACTCATTGCATATCGTCTCCCCCAACTCCCCGGGACCGATCATGGCGGATGAAAGTTAACCGTCGGTCACCTTCGCCGCGCCTCCCGCTGGGCCGGCGATACGGCCTATTTCCCGTAGGAACGGCCCTGCTTCTTCCACCGTTTCACCTCCGAAATCCGGGCGCTTAGCGCACGGGTTCGTGACGAGGCGGCACCTGCGCCTTTGAACTTCTGCGGAGGATGCATGACGGACGCCGGCCTGGAACAGATGCTCGATCTTCTCGACGTGCGGCTCGATGCATTCGCCACCTGCGAAATCGGCGAAGGCTGGCGCCTCGCCTGCCCCGGCATGGAACGGATCGTGGTTCACTTCGTGCTGGAAGGCGAAGGGCGGCTGGAATGGGAGGGCGGAAGCGCCGCGCTGGCGCCCGGGGCGATGGTTGTCGTGCCGCGCCACCTGGCCAAGGCCATCGCCGGGCCGGGGGAGAGCCTGCACAGCGCCGACATCTCCTCCGCCTGCCCCTTGCCGGACGACCTGGTGAGCTTCCGCGCCCGCGGCGAGGAGGCCGGGCTGGTGCTCGGCTGCGCGGCGGTGAGCGCAAGCCTTGGCGACGGCTTCGGCCTGTTCGACAATTTGCGCGCCCCTCTGGTCGAGGCGGAATCGGCGGAAGCCTCGCCGCTGCTGTTCCAGGCGATATTGGCCGAACTGGCCTCGCCCGGCATCGGCACGCGGGCGGTGGTTGGGACAATGATGAAGCAGGTGCTTCTCCTCCTGCTACGCGGCCATTTTCGTCGCCACGGCGCCGATTCGCCGCTGCACATGCCCTTGATGCACCCGCAGCTCGGCCGCGCCGTTGCCGCAATCCTCGCGCGTCCCAACGACGAGCACAGCGTCGAGAGCCTGGCCCGCTTGTGCGGCATGAGCCGGTCGCGCTTCAGCCACCATTTCAGCGCCACCTACGGCACCAGCCCGATGGCCTTCGTGCAAACCGCCCGGCTTCGCGCCGGCGCCCGCCTTCTGCGCAGCACCCGCATGCCGGTGAAGGCGATTTCGGCAACGGTGGGCTATGCCAGCCGAAGCCACTTCTCCCGCGCCTTTCGCGGCGAGTTCGGGATCGATCCCTCCGCCTACCGCGACGGACCGGCGGCGGGGGCCAACGACCCGGCGCTGGTTGCGGCCGAATAGGGCGAGTGCGGCAACACGCGTTGCAACCGCTCCTCCCGCGCCTTATTTGGAGCCTATGCCGGCGATCAGCCTTTTTCGTGCCCTTTTGGCCTTTGCGCTGCTGCTGATGCCGCTCGCCATGATTGGGCAGGGTCACGCCATGGCCGCGATGCCGCAAAGCGCGTCGGCCAGCGAGCATTGCCACGAAGGCAGCGCGCCGGCCGAACGGGACAGCAGCAGCCACGAAAGCGGCGCGCAATGCGCCATTGCCTGCGCTGCTTTGCCCTCTCCGGAAGCGCGCGTAGCCCAAGCGGTTGCGCCCGCCGCTTTGCCGCTCTTCGCTTTTCCCGCCGTGCCGGCCACCGGCCTTGCACCCGAAGCGGAAACACCCCCGCCCCGAATTGCCTGATCGTTCACCACGTCCAAATTGAATAGTCAGGAAACACAGATCATGAAGCTCATTCTTTGCGCAATGGCGCTCACCTTCGCCGTTCCCGCCGCCGCCCAAACCGCGCCGGCTATGGACCACAGCCAACACGGCCAGATGGACCACTCCAAGCATGCCTCCGGGCACGACCAGCACAAGGGCCATGGCGAAAGCGAGAAGCACGATTGCCCCGAGTCCAAAGGCGGCAAGATGGATTGTTGCGAGCACAAGAAGGGCGAATGCCCGAAGTCGGCCGACGGCAAGAAAATGGCCTGCTGCGACCACGAAGCGCATCAGGCTGCCGGCGCCAAGGCGCACGGCGACCACGGCGGCCACTAAGCTCCACCGGGAGGCGCCGAAGGCCGGCGCCTCCCCACGAGGATTTCAGCAATGACGGATTCGCTCCACCTCGAGCGCCGCGCCCTGTTGCGCGCGGCGGCGCTTGGCGGCTTTTCACTTGGCCTCGGCTCGCTTTTCCCCACCTGGGCGCAAAGCGGCACGCACGGCCTGGCGGCGCGCGCCGGCGAGACGCTGAGCGGCGAGGACATTCGCCTCACCGTGGATCACAGTTCCTTCGCCACCGGCGGCCGCACTGGCCATGCGGTGACGCTGAACGGCACCCTTCCCGGCCCGCTCGTCCGCCTCAAGGAAGGTCAACGCGTGCGCATCCACGTCGACAACCGGCTGGACGAGGACACGTCGATCCACTGGCACGGGCTGATTGTGCCGTTCGAGATGGACGGCGTTCCGGGGGTCAGCTTCCCCGGCATCAAGGCGCGCTCCACTTTCACCTACGATTTCCCGGTCAAGCAGTCCGGCACTTATTGGTACCACAGCCATTCGGGCCATCAGGAGCAGTCCGGCCATTACGGCCCGCTGGTGATCGACCCCGCCGGCGCCGATCCGGTCGCCTACGACCGCGAGCACGTGATCGTGCTGTCCGACTGGACGTTCATGCACCCGCACCAGCTAATGGCGCGGCTGAAGCAGGAAGGCGGCTTCTTCAACCGCCAGCGCGCTACCCTGCTGAGCCGCCTCCAGGGCAAAAACGACATGTCCGCCGCCGACCGGGCGATGTTCGCCAAGATGCGGATGGACCCGACGGACATCCTGGACGTCACCGGCGCCGCCTACACCTACCTGATCAACGGCCACGGCCCGCAGGAGAATTGGACGGGCCTGTTCAAGCCAGGCGAGCGGGTGCGCCTGCGCATCGTCAATGCCGCGGCGATGACGATCTTCAACATCCGCATTCCCGGCCTGCCGATGACGGTGGTCGCCTCGGATGGGCAGCACGTGAGGCCGGTGACGGTGGACGAGCTGCAGATCGGCAATGCCGAGACCTACGACGTGATCGTCACCCCCGGCGAGAAAGCCTACAGCTTCGTTGCCGAAGCGATGGACCGCTCCGGCATGGGCGTCGCCACCCTTGCACCGCGCATCGGCATGCGTGCCGCGGTGCCGCCGCTTCGCAAGCGCCCGACGCTTGGCATGAAGGACATGGGCATGGGCGGCATGGACCATGGCGCCCACGGCACCGCCGCGATGGATCACGGCGCCACCGACATGCGCGACAAATCCGAAGTGCCGTTCGAAGTCGGCGTCGGCGTCGACATGATCGCGCCCAACCCGGTCGACCGCACCGGCGATCCCGGCCTCGGCCTCGACGATGTCGGGCACAAGGTGCTCACCTATCGGGACCTGATGTCCGCCGCGCCGAACCCCGACACCCGCGCGCCCACGCGGACGGTGGAGGTCCACCTCACCGGCAACATGGAGCGCTTCATGTGGTCGATCGACGGCAAGAAGCTGTCGGAAGCGCCCGAGCCGATCCGCTTCGCGCGGAACGAGCGGGTGCGCGTCACCATGATCAACCACACCATGATGACTCACCCGATGCACCTCCACGGCCACTTCTTCGAGGTGGTGAACGGACACAGCGGCAGCCACCCGGTCAAGCATACGGTGATGGTGATGCCGGGCTCCAAGCTGAGCTTCGACCTCACCGCCGACGCGCCGGGCGACTGGGCCTTTCACTGCCACCTGCTGCTCCACATGCACGCCGGCATGATGCGGGTGGTGACGGTGCGGCCGCTGGATGAAGAGAAAGCATGAAGCACCTGCTTCTATTCCTGCTCCTCGGAGCCTCGGCGCCCGCGCTTGCCCAGCACCAAGGCCATGGCGGCCACGCGGGCGAGCTCGCGACGCAAGCGGATCCGCATGCCGGCCATACCCTGCCCGCGCCCACCCCGCCCGCCGATCCTCACGCAGGGCACAAGATGCCGGCGCCGACCCCTTCGGATGACCCGCACGCCGGGCACGACATGCCCGCGAAACCGGTGGATGACCCACATGCCGGGCACAACATGCCCGCGGCCGATCCCCATGCAGGGCACGGACCCGCCGCGCCCGCGCCACCGGTGGCACCGCCACCGGTGGCCGCCTCGTCCGGCCCGGCGCATGCCGCCGATGCCGTCCATGGCGCGGAAGCCATGGCCGAAGCGCGTCAGGCGATGCGCGCCGAGCATGGCGCAACGCGCACCGGCAAGGTGCTGATCGATAGATTCGAATATCGCGCAACCAAGGGCGGCGACGGCTTCGCCTGGGATGCGCAGGCCTGGTATGGTGGCGACATCGACAAGTTCTGGGTGAAGAGCGACGGCGAAGGCGCGTTCGGCGAGGCGCTGGAGCATGGCGAAGTGCAGGCGCTGTGGAGCCGCGCGATCGACCCCTGGTTCGACCTCCAGCTCGGCCTCCGCCAGGATTTCGGCCACGGGCCGGGCCGGACCCACTTCGCCGTCGGCGTGCAGGGGCTGGCGCCATACTGGTTCGAATTGGCCGCCGCCGCCTTTGTCTCCACGAAGGGCGATGTCACGGCCCGGATCGAGGCGGAATATGACCTGCGCATCACCCAGAAGCTGATCCTCCAGCCCGCGGCGGAAGTGGAGCTCAGCCTACAGGACGTGCCGGAGCTTCGGATCGGCTCCGGCCTCTCCAGCGCCGAGGCAGGGCTTCGCCTGCGCTACGAATTCACGCCTCAATTCGCGCCGTACATAGGCGTCGAATATGAGCGCGGCTTCGGCCGTACGGCGCGCTTCCGCCGCGCCGAGGGCGAACGCGCGGGCGGCTGGAGCCTGCTTGCCGGGCTTCGCGCCTGGTTCTGATGCTTTGACAGGCGCGGCATTCTGCTCTTTTAGAAAGGCATGCTGAGCCTCCAATATATTCGCGACAACACCGACGCCGTGCGCACCGCCGCCGCGCAGAAGAATGTGCAACTCGATCTCGACCGCCTGCTGTCGCTCGACGGCGAGGTGCGCGGCCTGAAATCGCGAATCGACGAGCTTCGCCGCCAGCGCAATGAGCTGAGCGCCGGGTTCAAAACCGCCGACCCGGCCGACCGCCCCGCTTTGGGCGCCAGAGCCAAGGCGATGGGCGCCGAAGCAAGCGAAGCCGAAGCGACGCTTGCCGGCGTGAGCGAAGAGCTGAACGGCCTGATGCTGCGCCTTCCCAACATCCCGTGGGACGGCGCGCCGGTCGGGCCGGACGAGAATTCGAACGTCGTGATCCGCACCGAAGGCACGCCGCCGAGCTTCGACTTCGAGCCGCGCGACCATGTCGCGCTCCTCGAGATGAACGATTGGGCGGAGCTTGGGCGGATCACGCAAGTCGCTGGCGCGCGGCAGTACTGCCTCAAGGGGCGGCTTGCGCTGCTCGAACAGGCATTGATGTTCCACGCCCAACAGCGCCTCGCCGCCGACGGTTTCACGCTGATGACCGTGCCCGCCCTCGCGCGCCCGCAGGCCTTCGTCGCCACCGGCCATTTCCCGGGCCACGAGGAAGAAGCCTATGAAGTGCCCAAGGACGAGCTGTTCCTGGCGGGCACTGGCGAGATTGCGCTGACCTCGCTGCACTCGGGCGAAATCCTGGAGGAAGCGCAGCTCCCCATTCTCTACGCCGGCTATTCGCCCTGCTTCCGCCGGGAAGCGGGAAGCGCCGGGCGTGACGTGCGCGGGCTCTTGCGCGTCCACCAGTTCCTGAAGCTCGAGCAATACGTCATTTGCGAGGACGATCCGGAAGTCTCGGCCAAGTGGCACGCGCGCCTGCTCGCCAACGCCGAGATGCTGCTTGGAGACCTCGAAATCCCCTACCAGGTGGTGGAGACATCGACGGGCGACATGGGGCTCGGCAAGTTCCGGATGAACGACATCGAGAGCTGGGTGCCGAGCCTTGGGAAGTATCGCGAAACCCATAGCTGCTCGACCCTGCACGATTGGCAGGCGCGGCGGGCGAACCTTCGCTGGCGCGATGGGGAGCGGAAGGTGCGCTTCGTCCACACGCTCAACAACACGGCGCTTGCCTCGCCGCGTATCCTCGTGCCGCTGCTTGAAAATCACCAGCAGGCCGACGGGCGGGTGAAGCTTCCCAAGGCGCTGCAGCCGCTGATGGGCAGTGAGTATCTCTAAGCGTCCGGACGACCGCGCCCCGCCCGCCTGGATGCGGGTGCGCGAGGGGGCGTCGCTGTTCGCGCGTGCGTGGCGGGCGTTCGGCCGCCTTGGGCCACGCGGGCCGGAGACAGGGCCCAAGCTGATGGTCATCCCCGGCTTCCTCGCCACCGACCGGACCACCCTCGGCCTCCAACGCGCGCTCGCCGAGGCGGGGTACCGAGTCACCGGCTGGGGCATGGGCCTAAACCGCGGTGTCAGTGAGGACATTGTCGAGCGTATAGGCGAGCGGGTCGCGGGCTTCGGGGCGGGCGAAAAGGTGATTCTGGTCGGCTGGAGCCTTGGCGGCATCTACGCGCGCGTGGTGGCGCAGGAGCGGCCGGAGCTGGTCGAGAAGGTGATCACCTTGGGCTCCCCCTTCCACGGCGATCGGAGGCGCAACAACAATGTTTGGCGGCTCTACGAATATGTCGCCGGCCACCCGGTCAACTCACCGCCGATCGACAAGGACCCGGCGGTGAAGCCGCCTGTGCCGACGCTGGCCATCTGGTCGCGAAAGGACGGCATCGTGTCGGTTGACGGCGCGAGGGGCACGCCTGATCAGCGCGACGCCGAGGTGGAGCTCCAGTGCAGCCACATGGCGTATGCGGTGAGTGCGAGGGCGTTCCCGAAGATCATCGAGGCGATCAAGGCGTTCTAAGTGCCTCCCTATCGCCAGATGGGGAGGGGGACCAGCGAAGCTGGTGGAGGGGTGATTGGCGCAGGCCTCCGCCGTCTCGCTTCCAGACACGCAGTCTACGGCAGTTACCCCTCCACCACCCTTCGGGTGGTCCCCCTCCCCAGCTAGGACTGGGAAGGCAGAAAGGCTGCTGTCACTTCTGGGGGCACCCTCAAGGGCCGTCCAGTCGCCTTGTCCAGCACGGCCCAGGTGGTCTTCGCCCGCACTCGCGCCTTCCCGTCCTCGCCGGTGAATTCCATGTGGCGGTCGAAGCGGGCACCTCTCGGCGGCTCTTCGATCCACGTCCGGCCCGTCACCGTCTCGCCGGGAAGCACCGCGCGCAGATAGTCGATCTCGTGCCGGGTCACGACCCAGACATAGGCGTCGCGATGTTGGGCGGGCGCAGTGGCATACCAGTGCGCGGTCGCCAGATCCTGAATCCAGCGCACCCAGACGGCATTGTTGACGTGCCCGAGCTCGTCAATGTCCGCCTGGGTGGCCGTAATCCGCGTCTCGAAGGGCGTCAGTTGCCCTTCCCCTCACCGATCTGGGTGAGCACAAAGGCATAAGCTTCCGCCACTTCCTTCAGCCGGTCCCAGCGGCCCGATTTGCCGCCGTGGCCGGCGCCCATGTTGATCTTGAGGAGCAGGAGGTTGTCGTCGGTCTTGGTGGCGCGGAGCTTGGCGGCCCACTTGGCGGGTTCCCAATAGGTAACGCGCGGATCGTTGAGGCCGCCGGTGATCAGCATCGGCGGATAGGCTTGCGCCTTCACCTGATCGTAGGGGCTGTAGGAACGGATATATTCGAAAGCCGCCTTGTCGGTGATCGGGTTGCCCCATTCCGGCCATTCACCCGGCGTGAGCGGCAGGCTTTCGTCCTGCATGGTGTTGAGCACGTCCACGAACGGAACGTCCGCCACCACCGCGCCCCAAAGCTCGGGGTTGGTGTTGGCAACAACGCCCATCAGCTCGCCGCCGGCCGAGCCGCCCTGGATCGCGATGTTGCCGGCCTTGGTGAACTTGGCGTCGATCAGCCCCTTCGCCGCGTCGACGAAGTCGTTGAACGTGTTGGTGCGGTGCTCGAGCTTGCCCTGCAGGAACCAGTCGTAGCCGAGGTCGTCGCCGCCACGGATGTGAGCGATTGCGAACGCCCAGCCGCGGTCCAGCAGGCTGATCCGGCTGGTCGAGAAGCTCGGTGGGACCGCATAGCCGTAAGCGCCGTACGCGTAGAGCATCAGCTTGCCGCTACCGTCCTTGGCGAAGTCCTTGGGATAGACCGCCGACACCGGCACCCGCTGGCCGTCGC
>DASWNT010000003.1:0-59712 GCA_036399095.1 Allosphingosinicella sp. | reverse complement strand
CCGCACCCGAGCCGACGCGCTCGTTCAGCTTCGCCGGCGCTCGTAAGGCGGAGGAAACGGTGTCGTTCCGTCCCAGCGCGCCGGCCCCTACGCCAACGCCGGTTGCCGCTCCCGCCGCTACGCACGCACCGGAGCCGGAGCCGGCGCTGCAGTGGCGACCGGAGCGGCTGTGCGCGCCGGGAAGGTGAAGACCTTGGCCGGCTGCGCCTGAGTAACGGTATCGGCCTCGATGCCGGTGGCGACGACCGAGACGCGGATCCTGCCCTGGAGGTCGTTGTTGAACGCCGACCCCCAGATGATGTTGGCGTCGGGATCGACCAGTTCCTTGATGTGGCTGGCCGCTTCGTCGACTTCCATCAGGCGCATGTCCTCGCCGCCGGTGATCGAGATGATGACGCCGCGGGCGCCCTTCATCGACACGCCGTCGAGCAGCGGGTTGGCGATCGCCTTTTCGGCGGCTTCGATGGCGCGGTTGTCGCCCGAGGCTTCGCCCGTCCCCATCATCGCCTTGCCCATTTCGCCCATCACCGAACGGACGTCGGCGAAATCGAGGTTGATGAGGCCCGGCATGACCATGAGGTCGGTAATGCCGCGCACGCCCTGCTGAAGCACTTCGTCGGCCATCTGAAAGGCTTCGCGGAAGGTGGTGTTCGGGTTGGCGATGCGGAACAGGTTCTGGTTCGGGATCACGATCAAAGTATCGACGTGCTGCTGCAGCTCCTCGATGCCAGCCTCGGCCGAACGGCCGCGGCGATTGCCTTCGAAGGAGAAGGGCTTGGTGACGACGCCGACGGTGAGCACGCCCTTGTCGCGCGCGATCTTGGCGATCACGGGCGCGGCACCGGTGCCGGTGCCGCCGCCCATGCCGGCCGCGATGAAGCACATGTGTGCACCCTCGAGAGCCTGCTCGATTTCCTGCAAGGCTTCTTCAGCGGCGGCCTTTCCGATTTCCGGGCGCGATCCGGCGCCGAGGCCCTGGGTGATCCGAAGGCCGAGCTGGATGCGGTGATCCGCCGGCGACGCGTTGAGCGCCTGCGCGTCGGTGTTCGCCACAATGAAATCGACGCCCTGCACGTCGTTGGCGATCATGTTGGCGACCGCGTTTCCGCCGGCGCCGCCGACGCCGATCACGCTGATCTTGGGGCGCAGTTCATCCACTTCGGGACGAATGAAGTCGATGCTCATCAGGTCTCTCCCCCTTTGACGCGGCCGCACGGCCAAAAAACTCGTTAACTCCTTTTGCACCAAGCGATTCTCGCGTGCGAGCAAAAAGTTAACGCCTATGTCGATTTTTAGGCGGAAACCCGCCGGTAAATTCTAGAAGCCACTTCGGAAGGCGCTGATCAAGCGCCCGACGATGCCGTTGCTGTTCGATTTGGGGACAGTGCGGTCGGCGGAAAGCGCGGCGCGGAGGTCAAGCTCGTCCGATGCGGCGAATTGGGCGAGGCCGACCAGGGTGGTGAAGGCGGGGCCGGAATGCGCTTCGGGAAGGCCGCGAAGGCTCGGGCGGCCGACACGGACGGCGCGGCCGAGGACGCCCTGGGCATAATCGGCGATGCCCTTCAGCTCCGATCCGCCGCCGGTCAGCACCACCTGCCGCCCGAATGGACCGCCGAAGCCGAGGTCCTTCAACGCCGCGGCGACTTCGCCGGTGAGGTGTTCGAGCCGGGCGCGGATCACCGAGTTCAATTGCGCGCGGGTGATGCGCGACGCTTCGGTGCCTTCTTCCGATCCGGCGATCGGCTTCAGTTCGATCATGTCGTGATTGTCGCGCGGGGACGTGGTTGCCGATCCGTAGAAGCACTTCATCCGCTCCGCCTCCACGCGGCGGGTGCCGAAGGCGGCGGCGATGTCGTCGGTGATGTCCATTCCGCCCATGCCGATCGACTTCAGCCCGACCAGCATTCCGCCCATGAACACGGAGACGTTGGTGACGCCCGCGCCAAGCTCGACCAGGGCGACGCCGAGTTCGCGTTCTTCTTCGGAAAGACAGGCCTTACCGGCCGCCACCGGCGAGGCGACGATGGCGTGCACCGCCAGGTGGGCGGAGCGGACGCACAGATCGAGATTCTGCACCGGCGACGGGTCGGCGGCGATGACGTGGATGTCCACCGCGAGGCGGCCCGCGTGGAGGCCGAGCGGCTTACGCACCCCCTCCAGCCCGTCGACGGTGTAAAGCGCAGGGAGGGCATGAAGGATCATCGGACCGCCTTCGTCCAGCGACGCGCGCCCGGCGCGGAGCAGCTGGTCGATGTCCTGCTTCTCGATCCGGCGGCCGCCAATCTGCACTTCAACGCTTGCAACGGTGCTGACCAGCCCACCGGCGGAGAAACCAACGAACACGTCGTCGATATTGGTCGCGGCGATGCGTTCGGCCTGTTCAACGGCTTCGCGGATCGCGACTTCGGTTTTCTCCATGTCGGCAATGAAGCCGCGGCGGACGCCCTGACTTTGCCGCTGGCCGGTGCCGAGTATCTTGAGCTCGCCATTCTCGCCCGGCTCGGCGATCAGCGCCGACACCTTGGAGGAGCCGACGTCGAGCGCGGTGACAAGCTTGCGGCCCGGCTGTGGGTTCGGGCGCTTCATCAGATGGTCGTCGCCGGATCGATGCCGGGGGTGCCGGGCGTCGCGGGAGCGGCGGGATCGGTTTCGGGCGCAAGCGCGGGAACCGAGCTGCCCGGCTTGTCAGATACGCGGACGATGAACTTGTCTGCGATGCGCATATCGAAACGTACGAAGCCGCGGCTCAAGAGCGGCGTCTGCTGGTCCATCTTCGCGAAACGCGTGAGCGCCTTGCGCGCGCTTTCTTCACCTTCGGGAAGGGCGAGAATTTCGCCCGACTGGAAGCGTATGTCCCAGCGCCGGCCGCCGACCCAGGTCGCCCCCGCCATCATCGGCTTGAGCTGCGGCGCTGCCGAGGTGAGGCGGGCGAGGCCGGAGGCCTGGAGGTTGGCGGCGGGGCCGATCACGATGGGCAGGTCCGGCATCGCGTCGAGCTTCACCTGCTCCAGCACCACGCCCTCGATGTCGATCAAGGCGAGCCGCTGGTTGTGCTGCCAGATCGCGGCGGGGCGGCGCTCGACGATGTCGACCACCAAAGTATCGGGGAAGCGGCGGGAAACGCGGGCGTCGCGGACCCAGCCGAACTGGAGCAGGCGCTGGCGGGTTGCTTCGACGTCGATCAGCGGCATGGCCGAGGTCGGCTGATCGAAAGCGATATTGTAGACCTGAAGCTGCGGCACCTTTTGCGCGCCCTTGATCTCGACATGCTTCATCGAGAAGCCGGCGCTTCCGATCGCTTCGCCGATGCCGGTGCCCAGCAGCTGCGGCACCTTGAGCGCCGCCACCAACGCAATGGCAACCGCAACCAGCATGCCGATAAAGATCCACCAGCTGATCCGGCGAACGGCTTCGGGAAGGTGGGCCGCCGGGGCGGCCTTGCCCTTCCCCTTGCCGCCGCCGCGCGCTCCTGGCTTTGGCCGCGCCCGAGTGGAGGCGCTGCCGCCCCGTGCAATTTTGGCGCTCATTCGGCCCCTCCCCCATCGCGCATCGCTTCGTCGACGATCCGCTGAACCAGTTCGGGATAGCTCATGCCGCGATATTCGCCCTGCTCCGGCACCAGGCTGAGCGGAGTCATGCCCGGCTGGGTGTTGACCTCGAGAAGGTAGAGCCCCTCGACGCCAAGCTCGTCGTCCCAGCGAAAATCGGAGCGTGAGCAGCCTTTGCAGCCCAGCAACTTGTGCGCCTCCAGCGCCATGGCGAGCGCTGCGTCGCGCACCTCGTCCGGAATTTCCGCCGGGCAGACGTGGCGGGTCAGACCCTCGGTATATTTGGCGTCGAAATCGTAGAAGCCGGCGACCGGCATCAGCTCGGTCACGGCCAGCGCTTCGTCGCCAAGCACCGCCGCCGTCAGCTCGCGGCCCTTGATGAAGGGCTCGGCGAGCAGGGTCTCGAATTCCTGCCACGGCCCCTTGGCGTCGCGGGAGATCGGGTTGCCGTAATTGCCGTCGTCAGTGACGATCGCGACGCCGACGGAGGAGCCTTCGTTGACCGGCTTCAGCACGTACGGGCGCGGCAGCGGGTCTCCGCGGTAAAGACTTTCGCTCTCCACCACCTTTCCGGCCGGCATGCGGATGCCATGGGGGACGAGCTGCTGCTTGGTCAGCTCCTTGTCGATTGCCACAACGGACGTGGCGAGGCCGCTATGGGTGTAGCGAAGGCCCATCAGGTCCATCATACCCTGCACCGTGCCGTCCTCGCCGGGCGTTCCGTGAAGGGCGTTGAACACCAGGTCCGGCTTGGCTTCGGCGAGGCGCGCGGCGACGTCGCGGCCCATGTCGGTGCGGGTGACGCGGTGGCCGAGGCTTTCCAACGCATCGGCAACGCCCGCGCCGCTCATCAGCGACACCGGCCGCTCGGCCGACCAGCCGCCCATGAGGACGACGACGTGGAGGGGGCTTGGATTAGTCATATTGACCACCGAAACTCCGCGTCACCCCAGCGAAGGCTGGGGTCCATGCTGAATCGCCGACCGCACCGGCCTTCATCGAGTCAGCATGGATGCCAGCCTTCGCTGGCATGACGATATTGATGATCCTCAAACCTCTACCCCCACGCGCTGGATTTCCCACTCCAGCAAGATACCGCTCTTCGCCTGAACCCGGCGCCGGACTTCCTCGCCGAGCGCCTCGATTTCGGCAGCGCTAGCTTTGCCCAAATTCAGCAGGAAGTTGCAATGCTTTTCAGAGACTTGTGCGTCGCCAATGGTGAGCCCCCGGCAGCCCGCCGCGTCGATCAAGCGCCACGCTTTGTCGCCAGGCGGGTTCTTGAAAGTGGAACCGCCGGTGCGGGAGCGAAGCGGCTGGGATGCTTCGCGCTCGGCGGCGATCCGATCCATCTCCGCGCCGATGGCGGCGGGATCGCCCGGAGCGCCTTCGAAGAGGGCTTCCACCACGACCGCGCCGGCGGGCACGCCGCTGTGCCGGTAGGTGTAGCCGAAGCGCTCACGGCTCCAGGTCTCGACGCTGCCGTCGCGCAGGACCAGCGTGGCTTCCACCAGCACATCGGCCACTTCGCGGCCATAAGCGCCGGCGTTCATCCGAACCGCGCCGCCCGCCGTGCCGGGGATTCCGCGAAGGAATTCGAGGCCGGCAATGCCGTTGTCCCGCGCCTTGGACGCAACGGTGATCCCCATCGCCCCGCCGCCGGCGCGCACGCGGTTGCCGGGCTCGACGGAGACTTGGCTCATCGTTTTGGGGAGGCGGACGACCACGCCGGGAACGCCGCCGTCGCGGACGATGAGGTTGGAGCCCACGCCGACGGGAAGCACGGGGATGGGGGGATCGAGCTGGGCGAGGAAGGCTGCGAGGTCCTCAGCGCTCTTCGGACGCACCAGCCATTCGGCGGGGCCACCGGTCCGAAACCAGATGAAGTCTGCCAGGGAGCCTTGCGGTTCTACCGAGCCCGCCAGCGCCGGAACTGCCTCCCTATTGTGCGAAGCATCATGGGGAGGGGGACCACCCGAAGGGTGGTGGAGGGGTAACTGACTCGGGCTCTGAGCTTCGGGCGCGAGATTCTCGGAGGTCACGGCAGTTACCCCTCCACCATGCTGCGCATGGTCCCCCTCCCCGCCTGCCGGCAGGGAGGCAAAGGTGGGCCGCACACCGCTCATGCCTTGTTCGCCCTCGCCTTGCAGATGCCGTCCGCAAGCCCGGCTGCCCACTTGGTAATATCGCCGGCGCCGAGGCAGATGACCATGTCCCCCTCCGCGGCGATGTCGCGCAGGGCCAGGCAGAGGTCGTCCACGTCCGATACCGCCTTCACCGCCCTGTGGCCGCGTTGTTTGAGGCCTTCCACCAAGGCTTCCGCGTCCACGCCTTCGATGGGCTCCTCGCCCGCCGCGTAGACCGGGGTAACGTAAACAATGTCTGCGTCGTTGAAGGCGCCTTGAAACTCTTCCATCAGGTCGCGCAGGCGGGTGAAGCGGTGCGGCTGGACCACCGCGATCACGCGGCCCGTGGCGCCTTCGCGGGCGGCGGACAGGACGGCGCGGATTTCGGTCGGGTGGTGGCCGTAATCGTCGATGATCACCGCGCCTTCGATTTCGCCGACGCGGGTGAAGCGGCGCTTCACGCCCCCGAAGCGCTCGAAGCCGCGGGCGATGACCTCGTCCGCAATGCCGAGCTCCGCCGCGACGCCGATGGCGGCAAGCGCGTTTGAAACATTGTGGCGGCCCGGCATCGGCAGGTGGATGTCGCGGATCGTGCGGACATGGCCCTGACGGTCGCGCAGGGAGACGTCGAAGATGTTGCCCCCCGCCACCGGCCGCACATTCTCCCCCCGCACGTCGGCAAGCGCCGCGAAGCCGTAGGGCACCACCCGCCGATCGCGCAGCCGCGGAATAATCGTCTGCACTTCCGGATGGTCGACGCACAGCAGCGCCGCGCCATAGAAGGGCACGTTCTCGACGAACTCGACGAACGCGTCCTTCACCTTCTCGAAGGAGCCATAGTGATCGAGATGCTCGGGATCGATGTTGGTAACCACCGCGATGGTGCCGTCGAGGCGAAGGAAGCTGCCGTCGCTTTCGTCGGCCTCCACCACCATCCACTCGCTGTTGCCGAGCCGCGCATTGGAGCCGTAAGCGTTGATGATCCCGCCGTTGATCACCGTCGGATCGATCCCGCCCGCGTCCAGCAAGGTGGCGACCATCGACGTGGTGGTCGTTTTCCCGTGTGTCCCCGCCACCGCAACGGTGAGCTTGAGCCGCATCAGCTCTGCCAGCATCTCCGCGCGGCGGACCACCGGAATGCGCCGCTCATAGGCGCAGACCAGCTCCGGATTGTCCTTGCGGATCGCAGTGGAGACGACGACCACCGCCGCGTCGCCGAGATTGTCGGCGCTCTGCCCGATGGCCACTGGAATGCCCACCTTGCGCAAGCCTTCGACCACGTAGCCTTCCGCTACGTCCGAGCCCTGCACCTTGTAGCCAAGGATGTGCATCACTTCGGCGATGCCGGACATGCCGATCCCGCCGATGCCGACGAAGTGGATGGTGCCGATGTCGGTGCCGACGCCTCTCACGCATAAGCTCCGTTCGGGAGAGGCGTGAGGATCACTTCTTCCGACACCAAAGGATCGGTGCCGAGGTCGCGACCGGTGCGTTCGACGAGGTCGGCGAGATCGGCGGCGGCGTTAGGGCGGCCGACGGCGCGGGCGCGGGCGGCGGCGTTGGCGAGCGAGGCGGGCTCGAGGCCGAGCTTCTGCATCTGCTTGGCGAGTTCGACGGGCGTGAAGCTCTTCTGCGCGATCATCCGCGCGCCGCCGGCTTTCGCCATTTCCCGGGCGTTGGCCGTCTGGTGATCGTCGGTGGCGGACGGCAGCGGGATCAGGATGGCCGGGCGTCCGGCGGCGGTGAGTTCGGCGATGGTCGATGCTCCGGCGCGGCCGATAACGAGGTGCGACCAGGCGAGCTTGTCCGGCATGTCCTGGATGTAGGTGGCCAGATCGGCGGGGATGCCGAGCGCGGCGTAGCGGGCGCGCACTTCCTCGATATCCTCGGCGCGGCATTGCTGGGTGACCTGCAACCGGCGGCGGAAATGCTCGGGAAGCATGCCGAGGCCTTCGGGCACGACGCGGGAGAGGACGGTGGCGCCCTGGCTTCCGCCGGTGACCAGCACGCGGAAGACGCCGTCTTCGCCGAGCTCCGGGAAAGGCTGATCGCGAAGGGCGAGAACCTCCTCCCGCACAGGATTGCCGACCAGGTGGACCTTGTCGCCTACGCCCTTGCCGAGCCGGTCGACCTGCTCGTACGCGGTGGCAATGGCGTCGACCTTGCCCGCCATCAGCCGGTTGACCCGGCCGAGCACGGCATTCTGTTCGTGGACCAAAGTAGGGATTCGGTCCCGCTGGGCGGCCATCAGCGCCGGAAGTGCCGGATAGCCGCCGAAGCCGATCACGGCGGACGGGCGGAAGGTCTCGTAGAGGCGGAGCGCCATCGCCCGGCCAAGGAAAATCTTGCGAAGGGCGCGGAACCAGCCGATCGGGCCGCCCGCGAGCCGGCCGGCGGGGAGGATGTGGACCTGCACCCCGTCAAACAGCCCCGGAATGCGCGCGCCCCGGTCGTCCGTGACCAGCGCCACCCGGTGGCCGCGGCGCATCAGCTCCTCCGCCAAAGCATGGGCGGGGATCATGTGGCCGCCCGTTCCCCCGGCGGCGAGTACGTAATGGCGGGACAGGACCATCAGCGGCCGCTCCATTTCACAACATAAGGGGAGCGGTTCAAATACGGGTTTCGGCGGGTGAAAGCGAGCAGCAGACCCATGCCGATGGCAAGCGCGATCATGGACGAGCCGCCGTAGGAGATGAAGGGCAAGGTCATGCCCTTGGACGGGGCGAGCTGGACGTTGACCGCCATGTTGATCAGCGCCTGAAGCCCGAACTGGGTGACCAGGCCGGCGGCGGCCAGGACGATGAACTGGTCCTCTTCGTCCAGCAGCCGGATCAGGACGCGGGCGACCATGGCCAGGTAGATCACCGCAATGGTGAGGCAGGCGATGATCCCGAACTCCTCGCCGATCACCGAGAAGATGTAGTCGGTATGCGGCTCCGGAAGGTGGAACTTGCGCATCCCCGCGCCCGGTCCGGCGCCGAACAGCCCGCCGGCGGTGAGAGTCTTCAAGGCGCTGTCCGTCTGGAACGTATCCCCTCCGCCTTCCGCGCCGAACAGGAAGGCGTCGATGCGGATCGTGGCGACGTCGTAGAACAGGTACGCCAGAACGATGCCGACCAGCCCGGCGAGGCCAAGCAGGATCAGGTTGCGCATCGGCGCCCCGGAGAGGGTGAGCAGCATCACGAAGGCGGAGGCGAAGATGATGGTCTCGCCGAAATTGGGCTGCTGCATGAGGAGCAACGCTATGAGACCGGTCACCGCGGCGGCGAGCGGCACCACCGGAAGGCTTTGGTCGCTTTGTTTCAACGACAGCAGCCAGGCAATTGAGACGATGTAAAGCGGCTTCAGGAATTCGGACGGCTGGAACTGGGAAATGCCGACACCGAGCCAGCGTTTGGCGCCGTTCACCTCGACGCCGACGATCGGCACCAGAAAGAGAAGAAAGGTAAAGCCGAGCGCGCCCAGCAGGGAAAGCCGCCGCGCCTTGTCCCGCGGCAGCATGGAAACACCGATCATCACCGGGATCGCGACAATGATCCAGACGAGCTGGCGGTAGAAATAGTGCAACGGTGCGAAGGTGACGGCGGCATTTGAATAACGCTGGCTGGCTGCGGGCGAGGCGGCGGCGACGGCGACGAGGCCGATGGCGATCAGCACCGCGACGAAGAACAGAAGAACGCGGTCGATTTCCCAGAACCAGCGGCCCGCCGCGCTTCGGTCGGAGCGGCCGAGCCGGTTCTGCGTCTTGTCGCGAAGCTGCCCCATCACGCTCATAATGCCTCCACCGCCGCCCGGAACGCCGCGCCGCGCGCTTCATAATCCTTGAACTGGTCGAACGATGCGCAAGCCGGCGACAGGAGAACCACCTCGCCGGCTTTCGCGTCGCGCGCGGCGGCGCTGACCGCCGCGCCGAGTTCGCCGCATTCGGTGACCGGCAGCTTGGGCCGCAGCAGGTCGGCGAACATCGGCCCTGCTTCTCCGATCGTGTAAGCGGCGCGGACATGGCCGAAATGCGGCTCGCAAGGGGAAAGGTCGTCGCCCTTGGGCAAGCCGCCGAGGATCCAGCGGACGGCCGGATATGCGGCAAGCGCGGGCGCCGTTGAGGTCGGGTTGGTTGCCTTGGAATCGTTGACGAACAGTACGCCGGCCTTTTCCGCCACCCGCTCCATGCGGTGGGGCAGACCCGGATAGCTTTCCAGCGCGCGGGCAACCACCGCGTCCGCAATGCCGAGTTCGCGCGCCACCGCGACGGCGGCGGCTACGTTCTGGGCATTGTGGGGGCCCTGCAGCGATGGCCAGCGCGACTGATCCTTCACCTGGGCGGCGGAGACGAGAATCTTGCGGCCCTCGATCTGGCCGGCGATCGCGCGGGTATAATCGTCCTCCACCGCGATCACCGCCGCATTCTGCGCCGACTGGATGGCGAACAGCCGCGCCTTGGAGGCGGCGTAATCGTCCATGCCGTCGTAGCGGTCGAGATGATCCGGGCTGATGTTGAGCAAGACCGCCACGTCGCAATCGAGGCTTTGGGTGAGGTCGATCTGGTAGGAGGAGAGCTCGAGCACATAGATGCCGCCTTGCGGCAGCGGCTGCTGGCTCAGGATCGGCAAGCCGATATTGCCGCCCATCAGCGTCGGAATGCCCGCGCTCTCAACGATGTGGTGAAGGAGCGCAGTGACCGTCGATTTGCCGTTGGTGCCGGTAATGCCGACCACCTTGTGCGGGGGGAGCTCGGCGCGGGCCTGCGCGAACAGCTCGACATCGCCGATTACCGGCACCTTCGCCTCCCTCCCCCGCGCGGCGATCGGGTGGCGGTTCAAGGGCACCCCGGGGGAGACGACGATGCCTGAATAGCCGTAGAGCGATGTCACCAGCGGATCGGCGATGCGTACGTTCGGGTGCGACGCCCGCACCTGCTCGCGCACGTCCTCCCGGCTGTCCCACGCCATGACGCTGGCACCGCTCGCCAGCAACGCGTCCACCGTCGCCAGCCCGCTGCGCGCAAGGCCGAGGACCGCGAAACTCTTGCCGGAAAAGGCCTTGGACGTGATCACGCCCCCTGCCTCCCCATCGCCAAATGGGGAGGGGGACCATGCGAAGCTTGGTGGAGGGGTAGCTGCCGTAGGTTCAGCGGGTTCGCGCGCGATCCTCCGATTCCGAGGCATGTCACCCCTCCACCACGTTCGGTGGTTCCCCTCCCCATGAGCTTTGCTCGCAGGGAGGCAAAGGGTGCACTGAGCGCGCGCAACGCCCTCACCGCAGCTTCAGCGTCGACAGGCCGGCAAGCGCCAGAACGAAGCTGATGATCCAGAAGCGGATGACCACGGTCGATTCCGACCAGCCGATCTGCTCGAAATGGTGGTGGATTGGCGCCATCTTGAAGACGCGCTTGCCCGTGCGCTTGTAGAAGAAGACCTGGATGATGACGCTCATCGCTTCAACGACGAACAAGCCGCCGATGATGCCGAGCACGATCTCATGCTGGGTCGCCACGGCGATCGCGCCGAGCGCCCCGCCCAGCGCAAGGCTTCCGGTGTCGCCCATGAAAACGGCGGCCGGCGGCGCGTTGAACCAGAGAAAGGCGAGGCCCGCCCCGACGATCGCGGAGCACAATACGGTGAGGTCGCCTGCCCCGTAGACGTGCGGAATGCCGAGGTAAGCGGAGAACACCGCGTTGCCGACCAAGTAGGAGATCACGAGAAAGGCCAGGCTCGCGATGATTACCGGCATGGTAGCAAGGCCGTCCAAACCGTCGGTGAGGTTCACCGCATTGCCGAACGACACGACCACGAAGGCCGCAAAGGGGATGTAGAGCCAGCCCAGATCGACCACCGGTCCCCGGTAGAAGGGGATGTAGAGCTCCGTGCCCGCTCCGCCCCAGATGATGATGGTGCAGCCGATTCCGGCGACGGTGAATTCGGCGAGCAGGCGCACCCGGGCGGAGACGCCCGCATGGTGGCGCTTGGTCACCTTGTCATAATCGTCGAGGAAGCCGATCAGCCCGAAGCCGACGGTGATGAACAGGCACGCCCACAGATACCGGTTTGAGAAATCCATCCACAGCAGCATCGCCACGGTGAGCGAGGTGAGGATCATCAAACCGCCCATGGTCGGTGTGCCCCGCTTGGCGAGGTGGCTTTCCGGCCCGTCGGCGCGGATCGGCTGGCCCTTTCCTTGGCGGATGCGCAGCCAGCCGATGAACTTTGGGCCGATGATCAGGCCGAGAAACAGCGCCGTTGCGGTTGCCGCGCCGGCGCGGAAGGTGATGTAGCGCACCAGGTTCAGCAGCCCCGGGAACCCAAGCTGTTCGGCAATCCACAAAAACATCAGCTTTTTCCCGTCCCGAGCGTCGTCGAGGGGCCGCCCGCCAGCGCTTCCACGAGCGCGGCAAGTCCAATGGAGTTGGAACCCTTGACCAAAATCGCGTCGCCGGGCCGGATCGTCTCCGTGACCAATTCCGTGGCCGCCGCCGCGCCCGCCACATGCGCCATTTGGAGGCTGGAACCAAGGGCTTTCGCCAGCGGCGCCATCTCTTCGCCGACCAGGATCGCGAAGTCGACGCGCGCGGCGAGGACATGCTCGGCAAGGCCGGCGTGAAAGGCATCGGACGTGTCGCCAAGCTCCCGCATCGCGCCGAGCACGGCGATGCGGCGGCCGGAGACCTTGTGGGCGCCAAAGGTCCGTAAGGTCGCGCTCATGGAGGCGGGGTTGGCGTTGTAGCTTTCATCGATCAGCAGCGCTTCGCCGCCGTCCAGCTGGATGCGGTGCCGTTCGCCCCGACCCTTAAGCCCCGCCATGTCGGCAAGCGCCAAACCGGCGGCGGCCAGGTCTCCGCCCATTGCCTCTACCGCCCCCAGCACGGCCATTGCGTTCGACACCCAATGCTCGCCATGCTGGCTGATCGTGAAGGTGAGTTCGGCCTCCGGAAGAAGCGCGGTGACCAGCGAACCGCCGGAGGGCGCGCCGACCACGTCGCGCGCGCGAATATCGGCGCCATGGCCGAGGCCGAAGGTGAGAATGCGCGCGGCATGCGGCCGTGCGGCGGCGAGCAAGCGGTCGCGGTGCGGGCTGTCGAAGGGGATAAGCGCGGTGCCGCCCTCCTCCAGCCCCTGGAATATCTCGCCCTTGGCGTCGGCGATGTCTTCATCGCTGTTGAAGAAGGCGCGGTGGGCGGGGGCGATGGCCGTGACGATGGCGACGTGGGGGCGGACCAGGCGGGTCAGCGCGGCAAGCTCGCCCGCATGGTTCATGCCCATTTCGAATACGCCGAAGCGGGTGTCGCGCGGCATCCGGGCGAGGGAAAGCGGCACGCCCGTATGGTTGTTGTAGCTTTTCACCGACCGGTGCGCCTCACCCGGCGCGGCGCGATCGAGCGCGGCAAACAGCGCTTCCTTGGTGCCGGTTTTGCCGACGGAGCCGGTCACGCCGCAGATCCGGGCGGAGGAGCGGGCACGGGAGGCGCGGCCGAGGTCGTTCAGCGCGGCGAAGGTGTCGGCGACGCGGACGTGTGGGTGGTCGATGCTTTCGCTGACGAGCGCCCCGACGGCGCCTTGCTCGGCGGCCTGGGCGACGAAGCGGTGACCGTCCGTGGATTCGCCCTTCATCGCGATGAACAGTGCGCCCGGTTCCACTTCGCGGGTGTCGAAAGCAACGTTGGTGGCGGTGAAGTCGCCGGACGCGGTGCCGCCGGTCGCGGCGGCGATCTCCGAAGCGGTCCAAAGGGCGCTCATGCGAGTACCCCAACCCGTTCGTCCCGAGCGAAGTCGAGGGGCGCACACGAGAACTGAGTGCCAGCGCCCCTCGACTTCGCTCGGGATGAACGCGTTTGTTGGAGCTGAACCTTCCTCACGCAGCGCACTCCCGTGCGACGGTCACATCATCGAACGGCAACACCTGGTCTCCCACGATCTGGCCTTGTTCGTGGCCCTTGCCGGCGAGGAGAATGATGTCATCAGGGCCCGCCTCGGCAACCGCGGCGGCAATGGCGTCGCGCCGGCCGGCCACCTCCAGCGCACCCGGGGCGCCGCTCAGGATGGCGCGGCGGATGGCGGCGGGGTCTTCGCTGCGGGGGTTATCGTCGGTGACGATCACCAGGTCGGCCAGCCGAGTCGCCACCGCGCCCATTTCAGAACGCTTGCCGACATCACGGTCGCCGCCGGCGCCGAAGACAATGATCAGGCGGCCCTCTGCATGGGGTCGCAGAGCCTCGATCGCCGCTTCGATGGCGTCGGGCGTGTGGGCGTAGTCGACATAGACCGGCGCGCCGGCGCGGGTGATCACCGCCCGCTCGAGCCGCCCGCGCACCGGCTGCACCCGGGCGAGGTGAACCAGGGTCGGCGCAAGCTCGCCGCCGGTGGCAAGTACCAGGCCCAAGGCGGTCAGCGTGTTTGCGGCCTGGTAGGCGCCGATCAGCGGCAGCGTCACCTTGTGCGTGTGGCCCTCCGCCTCAATGACGAGCTGCTGGCCAAGCTGGCTCGGCACCCGCTCGATCAGGCGAAGCGTCTCGCCGTTGGTGCCAACGGTAATCAGGTGCAGCCCCCGCGCCTTGCAGCGGCGGACCACTTCCTCCGACTTGGGGTCGTCCATCCAGACCACGGCGGTGCCGTCCGGCTCCACCACTTCGCTGAACAGCCGCATCTTGGCCTCGAAATACGCCTCCATGGTGCCGTGGTAGTCGAGATGGTCGCGGGTGAAGTTGGTGAACGCCGCCGCCCGGACCGGAAGTCCCTCGGTGCGATATTGCGACAGGCCATGGCTGGACGCCTCGAAGGCGGCGTGGGTGATCCCTTCGCGCGCCAGGCCGGCCATGTTGGAGAGAAAGGTGACAACGTCCGGTGTGGTCAGGCCGGTCGTCACCTGATCGTCGGCGGTGGTGACGCCCAGCGTGCCGATGGAAGCGGCCGGATGCCCGGCCATGCGCCAGAGCTGGCGGGTGAGTTCGACGTTGGAGGTCTTGCCGTTGGTGCCGGTGACGGCGATTACCGTTTCCGGAAACGGCGCAAAGAACTTGGCGGCAAGGGCGGCGAACTCGCGCCGCGGCTCGTTACCCGCGACGTGCACCGCGCCTTCTACGGAAATGCCTTCCCGCGCCACCACCGCAACCGCGCCCGCCTCGATTGCGGCTGGAATATAGTCCTCGCCATTGTGGAGCGACCCCCGGAAAGCGCCGAACACGGTGCCCGGCGCGACCTTGCGATGGTCGATCGCGAAGCCGGTGACTCGCTGTTCGTCGCCGGTGCCGATCAGCGCACCAAGCCGCATCAGTTGGTCGGCTTCGCGACCAGGGACATCATGCCGGACAGATCGATCTCGCGCCGATCGTCCGGGAGCACGCCCAGCATCGGGCCGCTGCGCGAGATTACCTTGGATACTACCGGAGCGGCGGTCCAGGCGGCGGTGGTGAAGCCGAACGTGTCGGCGGTTCCCTTGGGCGCGTCGAGCATGACGATGACCACATAGCGCGGTTCATCCATCGGGAAAGCCGCCGCGAACGTCGAAACGTTCACTTTCTTGGAATAGCCGCCGGCGCTGGTTTTCTCCGCCGTTCCGGTCTTGCCGCCGACGCGAAAGCCCGGCGCTTCGCCCTTTCGGCCGGTGCCGGCGACCACGATCATGCGCAGCAGCTGGCGCATCTTGTAGCTGGTTTCCTCCGAATAAACGCGGCGGCCGGCGGGCGCGCGATCGAGCTTCATCAAGGTTGCCGGACGCCAGATGCCGCCGTTCACCAGCGCCGCGTAGGCGCTTGCGAGGTGAAGCGGCGAGACGGCCAGGCCGTGGCCGAAGCCGCTGGTCAGCACGGTCGCCCGGCTCCATTCGCGCGGGTAAAGCGGCCGGCCCTTTTCAAGCTCGACATGGGCCGGCTCGTGGAAGCCCAGTGCCTTGAACGCCGCCTGCATCCGCTCGGCGCCCATCTGATCGGCGATTTGCGCGGTGACGATGTTCGACGAATGGACCAAGGTTTCAACGATGTTGGCGCTGCCCGGGATCGGATGGTCGTCCTTGATCCGGAAGCGGCCGATGGCGACCGGCGCGCCCGATTGGTAGCGCTGCGATACCGATTTCACCACGCCCGCTTCCATTGCGGCGGCCACGGTGATCGGCTTAAAGGTCGAACCGAGCTCGTAGACGCCAAGCGTCGCCCGGTTGAAGTGCGCGTTGGGGTCCGATTTGCCGGCGGCGTTCGGGTTGAACGTCGGCATCGACGCCATCGCCACCAGCTCGCCGGTCCGAACGTCGAGAACGATGCCCGTCGCACCTTCCGCGCTGTGCTTCAGGACGGCGGCGCCCAGCTCGCTTTCCATCGCCGCCTGAACCCGGCTGTCGATGGCAAGGTTGACCGGGGTGTTACGCTGGGCGGGATCGGTGAGGCGGCCTTCCAGCACCTTTTCCATGCCGGACACGCCGCGGCCGTCAAAGTCGGTCCAGCCGAGGATGTGGCCGGCAAGCGAAGTCTGCGGATAAAGCCGCTCGGGCTCGCGGGCGAAGGAGATTGCCGGCTCGCCGAGCGCGTTCACCGCCGCCACCATCTCGGGCACCGCGCGGCGGCTTAGATATTGGAAGCTCTTGCCGGACCGCAGGATCGCCTCGAACTCGGCGGCGCTGCGGTCGGGCATCAAGGCGGCAAGGCGCTCGGCAACGTCCTTTGGGTCGCCCAAAAGCTTGTTGGGGTGCACGTAGATCGACCAGGCGTCGATGGTGCGGGCGAGGGGTACGCCGTTGCGGTCAACAATGTCGGCGCGCGGCGGCACCAGCGGATCGGCCATGGAAGTAGCGTCGCCGCGGTCGGTGAAGACCTGGAGGAAAAGCAGCCGGCCGACGATCATCAACGTCACCCCGGCGAACACCAGCATCACCAGCATCAGCCGCTGATAGGTGATGGAAAGGCCGGTCTGGCCGGTCGGGGCGCCGCGCTGGCGCAGAAGATCGGTTGCGAGAGTGGCCATCAGTTGCCGCCGCTGCCTTGCGGTTTGCGGGTGGCGCCGCCCTTCAGTTCGGCAACGAGCTTGGCGTCGAGCTTGGACGCGCGCGGCTTATCCGCCGGAGCCTTGCTCGCGGTCTTGGTCTCCGGCTTCTTCGTGGCGGACGCCGCCGGCGCGGCCTTCTTGACCTCGGCCTTGGCCTGTTCCTGCTTCGGCTCCGGCTTCTTGATCCCAAGCCTGGCCTGCTGCACCTGCGGCTTGGCTTCCGCCTTCTTCTCCGGTGCCGGCTTGGGCTGGGCGTCGGTGGTGAAACTGGCGCGGCGGACCAGCGGCTGCTGAGGCGCCTGCTCAGGCTGGGCAACGGCATGAACGACAGACGCGGGCGGCGCGGCGGCGGCAGGCGCTTGCGGGCCGGTTTCGGCCGAGGCCATGCGCACCTGGGCGGCGCGCTCGTCAAGCGACGGCTCCGGATTGTCGAAGCGGGCAAGCATCATCTGATCGGGAAGGAATTGCGCGGCGGTCGGCGCGGAGAGCGCAAGCACGTCGGCGTTCCACTGCTCGAGCTGCGACATCCGGCCGCGGGTGCCGAGTTCGGTCTGCAGGGTGCGGATGTCGCGCTTGGCGGCAATGATCTGCGCTTCGACCTTGGCAAGATCGGCGCGCTCGGTCGCGACCTGGAGCGAAACCATGTAGCAGGCGATGGCGGCGGCACCGACGGCGCCGACCCAGATCACCGACTTGAATCCTCTGGCGATCATTCGGGCATCCCTTCCCTGTTTTTCCAGGGCTGCGCGCCGGTGCGGCGGGCGACCCTGAGCGTTGCCGAGCGGGCACGCGGATTGTTCTTGAGTTCTTCCTCGCCGGCGCGGACCGGCTTCGCGACCGCATCGAATGTCGAGGCGGGGGCGGTGCTTGCCTGCACCGGCAGGTGGCGCGAGCCGGCGGGCACGTCGCCGCTGCGTTCCTTGAGGAAGCGCTTCACCAGCCGGTCTTCCAGGCTGTGAAAGGTGACAACGGCGAGGCGGCCGCCTTCCTTCAACACCTGCTCGGCAGCTTCCAGGCCTTCTTCCAGCTCCTGAAGCTCTTCGTTCAGGTGAATGCGGATGGCTTGAAAGGTGCGGGTCGCCGGATCCTTCTTCATGCCCTGGTGCCAGCCCAAGGCTTTGCGGACGATCTCGGCGAGCTGGCCAGTGCGCAGAATCGGGCGCGCGGCGACGATCGCGCGGGCGATGCGGCGGGACTTGGGCTCCTCGCCGTAGCGGTAGATGACGTCGGCGAGCTCTTCTTCGGCCGCTTCGTTGACGAAATCGGCGGCGCTCATTCCGTCCTGCGCCATGCGCATGTCCAGCGGGCCGTCGCCCTGGAAGGAGAAGCCGCGCTCCGGCCGGTCGAGCTGCATGGAGGAGACGCCGATGTCGAGCGTGACGCCGTCCACCTCGGTCACGCCGTGGCCGGCAAGCGCCTGACGCATCCGGGAAAAACGCTCCGGAACAAGCGTCAGGCGCCCCCCGCTCGAGGCCGCGATTTCCTCGCCTTCACGGATCGCATCGGGATCGCGATCGAAGGCGAAGACACGGGCGGCCCCACTCTCAAGGATTGCACGCGCATAGCCGCCGGCGCCGAAGGTGCCGTCGACATGGGTTTCGTCCGGGGCGACGGCGAGGCCGGCGATCACCTCGGCGAGAAGCACGGGGACGTGGGGGGCGGCAGCCGCGGGGCTCACAGCGCCAGCCCTTTTTCTTCCAAGCGCCAGGCGGCGATGTCGCGAAGGTCCGCATCGCCCTGCTCCAGCGCGATTCGCGGGTTCCAGATCTCCACGGTGCCGCCTACGCCGACAAAGAGGGCGAGATCCTCGATGCCGCCCTTGCGGCGCATCATCGGCGGAAGAACGATTCGGCCGGACGTGTCGTAGGGCACGTCTTCCGTCATGCCGAAGGCGCGGCGGGCGCGGGCATAATGATCCTGGGTGGTGCCGCCGCGGTCTTCCTCGGCGAGGCGCTTGCGCTCGATCTCGCGGTAGATGCTGCGCGCATAGTTGCGGCCGTAGGCGGTGAGGCAGGGCGAGACTTCGTGGGCGCCGATCACGATGGCGCGGGCGTCGGAGGCACGTTCGATGACGTTGCGGACGAATGCGGGAACGGAGAGACGCCCCTTGGCGTCCACCGCGTTGAGCGCGCTTCCCTGGAAGAAGTCGTCGATCTCCACGCTTTTGTTGCCCCGCTCCTGCACACGAGGCTCTTCGTTCACGAAAGCGCATACATCGCGCCTTCGCGTGCCGTGACGGCCGAACGAAGAAGTGCCCCTAAACTTTAGAAGCCGTGGATAACATTAGCGGACCCCCGATGGAAGGGGATTTCATGCCTTTTTTGGGGATTTGCTGCCACAGAGGGGGAAAGGCAGGATTTCAGCGGGTTCTGAAGGGGGCGAAGGAGGCTCTCCGGAGTGGCTAAGGCTGTGGATAAGTATGTGGTTACTGCCGACTCCAGCGCAAGGGGTGGCGGTGCGGGCGGCGGGTTAGCGGGTGAGCCCGGCCAATGTGCCGAGTAGATCGGCGACGACGCGCGGGTTGTCGGCGCGGCCTTCACCCTGCCAAAGCTCCTCCCGGACGAGGTCGACATCGGCGAGGAGGATCGCCCGGCCCCTGCCGATGCGGCAGTTGGCGCGGACGCGGAGCACCACCTTACACGCGGTGGAAGTGGCGGTGAGGCGGCCTGGGTCCTCCACCGCAAGGGTGCGTCCGCCGGGCAAATCGATCCGCAGCGCTCCCGCGTCGCCAGGCTCCATCGCCAACCCCCAGTGGCTCAGCAACGGCTGGAGCAGCCCCACCGGCGGCGGGCGGCGGATGTCGCCGAGCGGCAGGTCGCTGTGCCAGTTGAGCTTGGGATCGGTGAGGATCAGCGCATTGCCGCCGCGCCGCACCCACCCATCCAGCGCGACCAGCTCCTCCGGCGCAAGCCAGCGCGGCTGGATGAGGAGCAGCAGCTTGGCTTCTCCCAAACTTTCCGCATCGAGCGCGTCAATCGGCTGAAACGCGAACTCCGCCTGAAGCGCCGTGTAGAAGGGCGCGGGGCGGGAGTTTGGATCGAAGGCACCGCCCTCCCCCCAGACCAGTGGCAGCGCCGTCATCAGCAGCACGTTCGGCTTGGAAAGCGAGGAAGTGCGCGGCGCATCCTCGGCGCGGTAAGCGGACAAAGCGAGCAGCACCGCGGCCAGCGCGGCCGCCGCAAGCGCCACAACAACCGCGCGGCGCGGAGTTTTATTGGGCAGCAGGCTGGGCAGCGGCGGGCGCCGATTGGTTGACGTCCGCCTTGCCGGGCGCGACGCCGAGTTCGGCAAGCGGTTCTTCGGGCTGCGTCTGGTTGACGGGCGGCACCGGCGCGCCGGCATTGCCGCTCAGCTCCTGCTCGATCGCGTTGGCGGTGATCGGCGCTTCCGCGCTTGGGCTGGTGAACACCATGCCAAGCAGCACCAGCACGAAAACGAAGGCGAGCCCCGTTATTCCGATGCGCACTCGCTGCATTGTTGCTCCCGCTCCAAACCCCAGCGCTTTAGGGTACGGAAAACGCGAAGGGCGGCAAGGCCTAATCCGTGCGACCTATTCGCGCACTTCCTGCTTTTGCGAAACATTTGCAAAAAAGGTTGACGCTTGCCGCTGCCCCCGCGAAAATCCGCGGCGATGAAGAAGACCATCCTCCCCGTCGCCGCGCTTGCGGCCCTTTCCGCCCTCGCCGCCTGCAATTCAGAGCCCGAGACCGTTACCTCCAACACCTTCGATCCCCAGGCGGCCGCCCTGAACAGCGCTGCGCCGGTGCAGAACCTGCGCATGATCCAGGCCAGCCGCACCTTCCGGTGCAAGGACAACAGCCTGATCTACGTCGATTTCTACACGGACAACACCGCCGCCGCCCGCCTGGAGAAGGGCGCCCAGCCGACCGTTCTCACCGCCGCCGACGGCAAGCCGCCGTTTGTCGGGGAAGGCTGGTCGATCAGCGCCAACGACGCGCAGGTATCCATCACCGCCCCCGGCAAGGGCACGCAAAGCTGCAAGGCGTAACCACCTATTCCTCCCTGCCCGCTTAGCGGGTGGGGAGGGGAACCACCTAGGGTTCCCGCCAAAGGGGTACTTTAGCGGGGCCCTCGAAAGGCGGTGGAGGGGTAATGGCCGTGCGGCATGCGGTTCACGCACGAACCTCCACCGCTTCGTCATCTACCCCTCCACCACACTGCATGTGGTTCCCCTCCCCATCGCCTTTGACGACAAGGAGGAATGCACTTTCGCGCCTTTCGACAAACCGGATTTGATCGGTTAGGGCGCGCGGCATGAGCCAGACCATCACGCCCGCGATCGTCGCCGAACACGGCCTCTCCCCCGAAGAATATCAGCGTGTGCTCCACGCCATGGGCCGCGAACCGAACATCACCGAGCTCGGCATATTCTCGGTGATGTGGTCGGAGCATTGCTCCTACAAATCCTCCCGCCTCCACTTAAAGAAGCTGCCGACCACGGCGCCGTGGGTGATCTGCGGGCCGGGCGAAAATGCCGGCGTGATCGACATCGGCGACGGGCAGGCCGCCATCTTCAAAATGGAGAGCCACAACCACCCCTCCTACATCGAACCCTATCAAGGCGCCGCGACGGGCGTCGGCGGCATCTTGCGCGACGTCTTCACCATGGGCGCGCGGCCGATCGCCAACCTCAACGCGCTGCGCTTCGGACGGCCCGATCACCCCCGCATGCGCCATCTGATCGCCGGCGTGGTCTCCGGCATCGGCGGCTACGGCAATTGCGTGGGCGTGCCGACGGTGGGCGGCGAGGTGAACTTCCATGCCGCTTATGACGGCAACATCCTGGTCAATGCGATGACGGTGGGCGTCGCCGAGCAGGACAAGATCTTCTATTCCGCCGCCGCGGGCATCGGCAATCCGGTCGTCTATGTCGGCTCCAAGACCGGCCGCGACGGCATCCACGGCGCGACGATGGCGAGCGCCGACTTCTCCGAGGATAGCGAGGATAAGCGCCCCACCGTCCAGGTCGGAGACCCGTTCACCGAGAAGCTTCTCATCGAAGCGTGCTTGGAACTGATGGCCTCCGACGCGATCGTCGCCATCCAGGACATGGGCGCCGCCGGCCTCACCTCCTCCTCGGTCGAGATGGCGTCCAAGGGCGGCGTCGGGCTGGAGCTCGACATGAACGCCGTCCCCTGCCGCGAAGAAGGCATGACGCCCTACGAAATGATGCTTTCGGAAAGCCAAGAGCGGATGCTGATGGTGCTGAAGCCCGGCCGCGAAGCCGAGGCGGAGGCGATCTTCCACAAATGGGAGCTGGATTTCGCCGTCATCGGCCGGGTCACCGAAGCGGGCCCCGACGGGGGGCACCTGGTGCTCAAGTTCAACGGCGAAACGGTCGCCGACATTCCCCTCGCGCCCCTTGCCGACGATGCGCCGCTCTACGACCGGCCCTGGGTGCCGACGCCTAACCGCGCGCCGCTCGGCGACACGCCGCACAGCAAGGATTTGGGCGCGGACCTCTTGAAGCTGATGGGCTCGCCCGACCTCGCCAGCCGGCGTTGGATCTGGGAGCAATATGACCACATGGTCGGCGCCGACACGGTGCAGCGGCCGGGCGGCGACGCGGCGGTGGTGCGGGTCCACGGCACGCAAAAGGCGCTGGCCATGTCGACGGACGTGACCCCGCGTTACTGCTTCGCCGATCCGGTGGAGGGCGGCAAACAGGCGATCGCCGAATGCTATCGCAACCTCTGCGCGGTCGGCGCGCTGCCGCTTGCCACCACCGATTGCATGAACTTCGCCAACCCTCAGCGGCCGGAGATCATGGGCCAGTTCGTCGGCTGTATCGAGGGAATGGCCGAAGCCTGCCGCGCGCTCGACTTCCCGATCGTGAGCGGCAACGTCTCGCTCTACAATGAGTCGAAGGCGACCGGCGGCGGCTCGGCCATCCTGCCGACGCCGGCAATCGGCGGCGTCGGGTTGCTCCAGGATTGGACCAAGAGCGCGACCATTGCCTTTAAGGCGGCGGACGAATGGGTTTTTATCGTCGGCAACGGCGGCAGCTGTCACCTCGGCCAGTCGCTGTGGCTTCGGGAAATCCTCGGCCGCGAGGAAGGCCCGCCGCCGCCGGTGGACCTTTCCGCGGAGAAAGCGGCCGGCACCTTCATCCGCTCGGCGATCGGCCAGGGCCTGGTGACGGCGGTGCACGACGCGGCCGATGGCGGCCTGCTGGTGGCGGCGGCGGAGATGGCGCTGGCCGGCAACATCGGGATCAGGATCGAAGGCGAATATTTCGAAGGCGACGCCGCCGGCCGCCTCTTCGGCGAAGATCAGGGCCGCTACCTCGTCTCCACCGCCGATCCCGACGCGCTTGCCGAAGCCGCCGATGCCGCAGGCATCGAAATCAACTATTTCGGCCGCACCGGCGGCGACAGCATCGAAGACGAGGATTCGCCCGGCGACCGCAAATCGAACCTCCGGGTCCGCTTGGCCGACCTCCGTCGCGCCCACGAAGCCTTCTTCCCCGCACTTATGGGCGGCGAACTCACCGTCGCTTAATAGCCCCTCCCCTTCAGGGGAGGGGTTGGGGAGGGGAATGTCAGTGATTCCCCTCCACGCATGAACCGCCACAGGCCCCTCCCCCACCCCTCCCCTGAAGGGGAGGGGCTTAGAGCCTGCGCCTTCCCTCTTGCGAACGCTTCGCATTATCGGCTAAGCCGATCTCCATGATCGTTTGTGTCTGCAACGCGATTCGCGAGTGTGACGTCCGCAAGGCGGCGCGCGAAGGCGCCTCCTGCCCGACCAGCGCCTACCGCTCCGTCGGACGCAAGCCGCGCTGCGGCCAATGCTTCACATTCGCAAGAGAGATCATTGCCGCCGAGCGTGCAACTGCGTAGCATTCGCAGGCGAATTTTCCGCAGTTTTCCGCCGTTTTTCCTTCACAATCCGCTTCTCGTCCGGTAAGTGCCGGCGCAACAAGAGGAGGCCGGAATGAAGGGCGACGAACGCGTCATCGAGCTGTTGAACGAGGCGCTGAAGAACGAACTCACCGCCACCAATCAATATTGGCTCCATTACCGGATGCTGGACAATTGGGGTATCGGGCGGCTTGCCGATTACGAGCGGCACGAGTCGATCGATGAGATGAAGCATGCCGACCGGCTTGCGGTGCGAATCCTGTTCCTTGGCGGCTTGCCCAATTTCCAGCTGCTCGGCCGCTTGCGCATCGGCGAAACGGTGGAGGAACTGCTCCAATCCGACCTCAACCTCGAATATGAAGCGGTGGAGCAGCTCAAGGGTGCAATCGCGCACTGCGAAAGCGTTCGCGATTACGTCAGCCGCGACCTGTTCGCCGAGATCCTCTCCAACGAGGAGGACCATGTCGATTATCTGGAACGCCAGTTCGACATGATCCGCAACATGGGGCTTGCCAACTACATCCAGCTCCAGTCCAAGCCGGCGGGCGAGGAGTAAGGGCGGCTTCCAGCACTGCCGCCAGTCGGCTAGGTCGGCCGCTCAGGGGAGCGGGAGCGGGAATGACCTTATCGGCCGAAGCGGGTGCCCGCATCGCGACGCTGGACATCGTCCGCGGCTTTGCGGTGATGGGCATATTGGCGATGAACATCGTCGCCTTTGCCATGCCCTTCCCCGCCTACATGAACCCCGTCGCGTTCGGCGACGCGAGCGGCGCGGACATGGCATCCTGGGCGCTGAGCTTCGTGTTCGTGGACGGCAAGATGCGGGGGCTGTTCTCCTTCCTGTTCGGCGCAAGCATGCTGCTCGTCATCGAGAGCGCACGGGCGAAGGGTGAGGACGCCGCATCCGTCCACTTCCGGCGGATGATCTGGCTGCTCCTGTTCGGCCTCGTCCACCTGTACCTCATCTGGTTCGGCGACATATTGGTGAGCTACGCGCTGATCGGAATGGCCGCGTGGGTGTTCCGCGAGAAGGAGCCGGAGGCGCTGATCCGCTGGGGCGCGGGCTTTCTGCTGCTGCAGATGCTGCTGCTCGGCGCAATGGCCGCGGCGGCCGCTCTGCTTGGCCAGCAGGCGGCGGCGCCGGGGGCAAGCGCGGCGGCTTCAAGTGAGTGGGAAGCACTGCGCTCCCAATTCGGCGTCATGACTCCGGACGCCGCGGCCAAGGCGGTGCGCCTGTATGGCGAAGGCAGCTACGGCGCGATCCTCGCCGACCGCTGGGCGACTTCGAAATGGGCGCCGGTGAACGGCGTTCTCCTGTTCGGCTGGGAGACGCTGGCTTACTTCCTGTTCGGAATGGCGGCGCTGAAGAGCGGCTTCCTGTCCGGCAGGTGGGAAGCGCGGCGCTACGCCAAGGCGATGCTGATCGGCTTCGGCATCGGTGTCCCCGCTTATGCCCTCCTCGCCTGGCTGCTGATCCAAGACGGCTTCTCCGTGCCGATGGTGCTCGGCGTTGCGATGGCGGCGACGGTGCCCTTCCGGCCCGCGACGATCCTCGCGACCAGCGCAATGATCATTCTCGCAATCCGGCGCGGCGGCGGCTTCTTTGCCCGCGTGGCGGCGGCGGGGCGAATGGCCTTCACCAACTACCTCGCCACCAGCCTGACGATGACCACCCTGTTCTACGGCTACGGCTTCGGGCTCTACGGCCGGATCGGGCGCGCGGAGCTGTGGCTGGTGGTGCTGGCGATGTCCACCCTCATGCTGCTCTGGTCGAAGCCGTGGCTCGACCGCTTCCACTACGGTCCGCTTGAATGGCTGTGGCGCTCGCTCTCCCGAGGCGCGGTTCAGCCGATGCGCAAGGCGCTCCCCTAGCGGTCCTTGTCGAACGGGTTGCGCGACGCGCGGGTGTCGAGCCGGATCGGAACGGCGCCGAAGTTCAGCTCCTTGCGCATCGAATTGGTGAGGTAGCGCAGGTAGCTGTCCGGCAGCATCTCCAGCCGCGTGCCGAAGATCACGAAGGTCGGCGGGCGCGAATTGACCTGGGTGATGTAGCGAAGCTTGATCCGCTTGCCGCCCGGTGCCGGCGGCGGGTTGCGTTCGATCGCATCCTCGAACCAGCGGTTGAGCGCGCCGGTGGAAACGCGGCTCGACCAAGTGTCGCGCACCTCGAAACCGGCGGCGAGGAGCTGGTCCAGCCCCTTCCCCGTCATCGCGGAAACGGCAAGCACCGGAACGCCCGGCGCCTGGCTCAGGCCATCCTCCAGCGCGCGCTTGATGCCGTGGAACAGCGACGAATGGTCGTGGGCGATATCCCACTTGTTGATGGCGATCAGAAGCGCGCGGCCTTCCTGAAGCACGTAGTCGGCGATCTTGAGGTCCTGCGCCTCGAGGCCAAGCGTGGCATCGAGCAGCAGCACGACCACTTCGGCGAATTCCACCGCCCGGCGGCCGTCGGCAACCGACAGCTTCTCGAGCTTGTCCTGCACCTTGGCGCGCTTGCGCATGCCGGCCGTGTCGATCAGCCGCACCGGCCGGGCGCGGCCGTCGGGGGCCTGCCACTCCCAATCGATG
The DNA here is from genome assembly GCA_036399095.1 of Allosphingosinicella sp. GTDB lineage: Bacteria > Pseudomonadota > Alphaproteobacteria > Sphingomonadales > Sphingomonadaceae > Allosphingosinicella. The sequence goes on along the minus strand of DASWNT010000003.1, from coordinate 33,625 downwards.
GAAATCGAATCGCGGGTGATCCCGGCTTCCGGGCCGGTGATCAGCCGTTCTTCTTCCAGGATGCGGTTGATCAGTGTCGATTTGCCTGCGTTCGGACGGCCCACAATGGCGAGCTTGAGCGGGCGCTCGCTTTCGTCCTCCGCTTCAGGCTCTTCTTCTTCCTCCTCGCGCTCGATGTGCGGGCGCAAATTCTCGAACAGGTCGACGACGCCCTCGCCATGTTCGGCGCTCATCGCGATCGGCTCACCGAAGCCGAGCGAATAGGCCTCAAGCAGACCCGACTCGCCGGCACGGCCTTCCGCCTTGTTGGCGGCAAGGATGACGGGCGTGGTTTCGCTCCTGAGCCAGCGGGCGATTTCCTCGTCGAGCGGAGTGACCCCGGCGCGGCTGTCGATCAGGAACAAGGCGGCGTCCGCCTCGCGCACCGCGGCGGTGGTCTGCGCGCGCATCCGGCCCGGGAGCGTGTCGGGGTCCTCATCCTCGTAGCCGGCGGTGTCGATGATGCGGAAGTCGAGGCCGAGCAGCGACGCTTCGCCTTCGCGCCGGTCGCGTGTCACACCGGGGCGGTCATCGACAAGTGCGAGCTTCTTGCCCACCAATCGGTTGAACAAGGTGGATTTGCCGACATTCGGTCGGCCGACGATGGCTACGGTGGGAATGCGGGGCATGGCCGGAGCCCTGCCGCTTCCCGCTCTCCCGGTCAACAGCCGCCCCGCCGAAGCGCGATCGCTCCGGCGGGTACCTGGATCAGCGCCAGGCGGTCAGCTGACCGCTGTCGTTCAGGATGTAGAGCGTGTTGTTGGCGACGATCGGGCTTACCGAAATTCGGTCGCCGGTCGCGAAGGTGGACTGCACCGCACCGTCGAGGGGCGAGACGTAGCTGACATGGCCTTCGCTGTTGGCAAGGATCAGGCGATCGCCGGCGAGAACCGGGCCGACCCAGGCGACCGAACCCTTTTTGTCCTTAACGTCGCGCCAGCGCTGGAGCTGCGTCATCCAGCGGATCTTGCCGGTCGACCGGGCGATGGCGAGCAACTGCGCTTCGTCGGTGACCACGAAAATCCACTCGCCCGCGACCCACGGAGTCGAGGTGCCGGCGACGTTGATCTCCCAGACACGCTGGCCGGTGGTCAGCTCAAGCGCAACCATGCGGCCGCCCTGGCCGACGGCGTAGACGCGGCCTTGGTCGATCACCGGATCGGCGTCGATGTCGGACAGGGTGGTCACCGCGGTGGAAATGGAGGTGCGGGCAAGCGCGTCCTGCCACAGCACGCGGCCATTCTCGTAGCGGTAGGCGTTGAGCTCGCCCGAGGAGAAGCCGGCAACCACCGTGCCTTGCGCGGCGGCGGGCGCGGCGCTTCCGAACACGCCGGCGATTTCAACGGCGGCGGACGAGGTCCACCGGGTTTTGCCGTCGGCCGGGTTGAGCGCGAAGATCTGATTGTCCTGCGTCACCACATAGACATTGTCGTTGGCCACGGTCGGCGCGCCGCGCAGCGGTCCGCCCGGGCGGACCTGCCAGATGATCGCGCCGTTGGTTGCGTCCAGCGCCGCGGCGTAGCCGGCGCCGTTGGTGGCGTAGATGCGGCCGCCGTCATAGCTGACGCCGCCGCCGAACAGCGCGCCGCTCTGCGCGCCTTCGCCGCGTACCTGGGTCTGCCAGACCGAGCTGCCGTTTTCGGTGTTGAAGGCGCGGACCACCGCCTGCGTGTCGATGGTGAACACCTTGCCGTCGGCGACGATCGGCGCCGAGCCGAGCGCCGATTTGGTGCTGCTCCCGGAACCGATGCTTGCCCGCCACGCCTGAACGGGCGTTGCGCCAAGGGCGAGGTGGCCCATCGACTTGGCCGCGTTTCCGCCGGGCTGAGTCCAGGCCGCATTGGCTTCGGCGATCGGCAGGCTGACGGGCGTTCCGGCAAGCGCGGGATCGACTTCGATCGCGGCTTCGCTGGACAATACGGCGATACGCTCGCCGAGGGTGGGCGTACTTTTCTTCTTTTTGTCGAGCACGCCGCAGCCGCCGAGCAGGCCGGCGGCGACGATGACGGTGATCAGGCGCTTCATCACTTACCTTCCTGTGCGGCCCCGGCGGGCTCCTCGATCGCGTCGACGCCGAGCGAGCCGGCCATCTGCACCGCGCGGGTGCGGATGGAATCGGGAACCTGTTTGTCCTTTGCCATTGCGGCGAAAATGCGGGCGGCGTCGGCCGGCTTGTTGAGCTTGAGGTAGGCGATGGCGACCATTTCGCCCGCGCTTCCGAACCAGGGATTGCCGGCAACGGCGACACCCTTCAGCCGCTCGACAACCGCCTGCGGCTGCAACTTGTCGAATTCCACCGCCGTGCCGCGCACGAGGGCGAGGTTGCGGTAGCTTTCGTCCAGGCTCTGGTCTCCCGACACCTGCCGGTAGATCGCCGCCGCGCCGTCGAGGTTGTTGGCCTCGATGGCGAGGTCCGCCTTTGTCAGCAAAGCCGCCGCGCGGTAGCCGGGCTGGTCCGCCTTGGCGAGCTGGTCGAGCTTCGTCGTGGCCGCGGCCTTGTTGCCGCCGCTGATGTCGTCGAAGGCGCCGATCAGGGTTTCGCCCTGCTTGCCGGCTTGCTCCTGCTTGTGGTTGTTCCAGTAGATCGCCCCGGCGATGGCGGCGAGCAGCAGCACTACGCCGGCAATCGCCAGCTTGCCGTAACGCTCCCACAAGGTGCGTGCACGGTCGCGCCGGAGCTCCTCATCCACCTCGCGGTAGAAGCTTTCATTATCCCTGGGCTTGATCGCCAACAACCATCTCCGACTGAAACCGCCGCGCTCTTCATCGTTCCACGAGCCCTGACTCAGGATGAACGAAAGCCGCGAGCCTTGTAAAATACGCCCCGCGCACCTCTACCGGGGGAAGCGCCGCTGCGGCAAGCCTCTTAAGGCTTTGCGCGGTAGAGCTGTTCTTCGGTTGGAAAGGCGCGCGAGCGCACTTCGGCGGCAAAGGTGCCGGCCGCGGCCTCGATCCGTCCGGCAAGGTCGTCGAAGCGCTTCACGAAGCGCGGCGTGCGCTCGAACATGCCCAGCATGTCTTCGGTCACCAGCACCTGCCCGTCGCAAGCCGGCGAGGCGCCGATGCCGATGGTCGGGCAGGCAACGGAGCGGGTCACCTCGGCGGCGATCTCCTCGAGCACGCCTTCGACGACGAGCAGGAAGCAGCCGGCCTCCGCCACCGCCTTGGCGTCGGCGAGGATCTTGGCCGCTTCCGCCTCGCTCCGCCCGCGCGCGCCGTAGCCGCCGAGCGCGTTCACCGCCTGGGGGGTGAGGCCGACATGGCCGATCACCGGAATGCCGCGTGCCGAAAGGAAGGCGACGGTCTCGGCCATTGCTTCGCCGCCTTCGAGCTTCACCGCCGCGGCGCCGGTTTCCTTGAGGATGCGCGATGCGCTTTCGAACGCCTGCCGCGGGCTCGCTTCGTAAGAGCCGAACGGCATGTCCACCGCCACCACCGCGTGCCAGGAGCCGCGCACCACCGCAGCGCCGTGCGCGCACATCATCTCCAAAGTCACCGGAACGGTCGAGGGCAGACCGTAGATCACCTGGCCAAGGGAATCGCCGACCAGCAGGATGTCGCAATGCGGATCGAGCAATTGCGCCATCCGCGCCGTGTAGGCGGTGAGCATCACGATCGGCTCGCCGCCCTTCATGGCGCGAAGCTTCGGCACGGTGAGCCGCTTCATCGGCGAAGGCACCGGATTGGCGCGGCTGGTGGCGGTGTCGAGCGAGTGGGTCACGGACATGGAGGCGCTTCTAGCGTCCGAATTGCATAAGCACGAGTCCGGCGGCGAGCGCACCGGCGGCGACCACCCGGCGGCGCCCGAAGCTCTCGCCGAGAAACAACGTGCCGAGCAACGCCGCGAAGACGACGGACGTCTCACGCAGCGCGGAGACTTTGGCCGTCTCCATCAGGGTAAAGGCATAAAGCGCGGTGCCGAACGAGAAGATCGAAAGCGCCCCCGCCGCGACCCCGAAACGCCACTTCATCGCCACCGCCTGCGCCAGGATGTCGCGGCGGAGTGCGACCGCGAGGGTGGTGATCGCCACGCAATCGAGCAGAAACAGCCAAACGATGTAGGTGAACGGATCGGGCGCGATCCGCACGCCCCGCGCATCGGCTGCATTGTAGAGCGAGATGCCGAGCGCCGTTCCAAGCGCCCAGAGCAGCGCGGTGCGGTCCGGATGGTTGCGAAGCTTCACGCCGCTGGGCGGCAGCGCGAAAACGATCACCGCCGCGGTTGCGCAGAACAGGCCGAGCCAGGACAAAGGCGCCAGCGTTTCGCCCAAAAGCATCAGCGCCGAAAAGGCGGTCAGCAGCGGCGCCGTCCCGCGCATCACCGGGAATACCAGGGAGAGATCGCCCCGCTGCATCGCCTTCACCAGGCATATCTGGTACAGAAAATGCGCCGGCATCGCCCAGCCAAGCGCCGCCCAGGTCTCGGCATCCGGCGGTGCGACGAAGAAAACGGCGGGCAGCATCAAAATGGCCGCGCTCGACGACAGGATCGCCCGGCCAACCAAGATGTCGGTGCCCATCTTCACCGACATGTTCGCGGCGGCCAGCGTCACCGCGGAGAAGAGCCCGAGGCAGATGGCGAGATAGGTGTCGCTCAGAACAGCATGGCCTGGATCGCGTGCGCCCTGCCGCCCGTCATCGGATGCCGGTGAAACAGGTGAACGAGCAGGTAAGTGCCATGCAGGCCTCCTAATCTCCATCGGCGCGCTTGGCAAAAAACGGGCTGCGGGCGCGAGGCGCGGTGAGACTCCCTTAACCAAAGTTGCGCATAGCAAAGCGGTCGCGTGGGGCAGCCGGAGGAACAGTGTACGCAACCGTCGCAGGACGCAGGTCGAATGCGGGCCTCCACCCGCTGATGCGGGAGCAGGTCGTTACCGGCCTGTTCCTGCTCGCCGCCGCCCTGTTTCTGTTCCACGACGCGCAAACCACGCCGATCATTCTGTGGGACGAATCGCGCAACGCGATGAACGCGCTGGAGATGCGCCGAACCGGCTTCAGCCTGGTGACCACCTACGATTTGCGGCCGGACCTTTGGAACACCAAGCCGCCGCTTTTGATCTGGCTGATGTACGGCAGCATGGCCCTGTTCGGCCCGTCCGAATGGGCGCTGCGCCTCCCGTCCGCCTTAGCCTCGCTGGGCACTTTGATCATCCTGATCCTGTTCGTGCGGCGAATCACCGGCTCGCTCGGCACCGGCCTTGCCGCCGGCACGCTCCTGCTCGTCAGCCCCGGCTTCTTCAGCGAGCACGGCGCCCGCACCGCCGATTACGACGCGGTTCTGGTCTTCTTCACCACGGCCTACCTGCAGCTCCTCTTCCTGGCGCTTCATCAAAGGCGGCCGTCGCTGAAACTGTCGCTGCTGATCGGCGCGCTGATCGCCTGCGCGTTTTTGACCAAATCCACTGCCGGGATCATCGCCGGCGCGGGCATTCCCTTCTACCTGCTGGCCGTGCGGCGCCTGCGGCGGCCGTTCGAGGCGCCTGGCACCTACCTCTGCATGGCGGCAGCAGCACTGGGCCCTGTTGTGCTCTTCCTGGCGGCCCGGGAGGCAATCGCCCCGGGCTACCTTCAGGCCATGCTCCACAACGACCTGCTCGGCCGCTTCCAGCAAGTCTTGATCGGCCGCGAGACCCGCCCGACCTTGTATCTTGAAATGCTGGTCAGCGGCTGGTTCTTCGCGGGGCCGCTGCTTCTGCTCGCGCCGCTCTCCCTGCCGCACCTCCGGGGGCGCAAGCGGCTGCTGTTCCTGTTCTCGCTTGGCATCGGCATCGCCCAGGTGGCGGTGTGCAGTCTCTCGGCAACCCGGCTCCCGCATTACGCGCTGCCGGCCCTTCCATGGTTCGCGATCGCCGTAGCGATTGCGCTGCCCGCATTGTGGCGGCGCCACATTGCGCCGTCCTGGCCAACCGGCGCCAGGCTATCCTTTTCGCCGCCGCTCGCTTTCCTCGCCGCTCTAGCCGCGATCATGTCGGTGGTCGCCTACCGAAGCCTCGACTGGCGCTACCGCGCAATGGCGGAGTCGCGCTTCTCGGCGGAAGGGAAATATGGCGAACTGCTCGCATCGCTCTCGAAACAGGGAGTCACACAGGTTGCTGCGGTCGATCCGGGCTTCATCCTGGAGGGCGACCCGCATTATTCGCCGCTGCTCGACACCTACCGGCTGATCTGGGCGGAGCAGGGCTTGGCCGCGAAACACCTGCCAGCCATGCCTGTAAGCGGCGGCGGCTTACTCGCCAGTTGCAGCCCCGCCTTCGTGCCTTCGCTGCTTGAGCAAGGCCGCGACATAAGCGGCGTCCCCGGTTGCGTGGCGGTGCGCGCTCGCAACCGCACTGGACGGCATTAGGCCGCGGGCGCGCTTATTCCCACTCGATCGTTCCGGGGGGCTTCGATGTGTAGTCGTACACCACCCGGTTGATGCCCTTCACTTCGTTGATGATCCGGGTGGCGACCCGGCTGAGGAAGGTCGAATCGAACGGGTAGATGTCGGCGGTCATTCCATCGGTGGAGGTGACGGCGCGCAGCGCGCAGACATTGTCATAGGTCCGCCCGTCGCCCATCACGCCGACGGTTTTCACCGGCAGCAACACGGCAAAGGCCTGCCAGATCGCGTCGTAGAGACCCGCGTTGCGGATCTCCTCCAGATAGATCGCGTCGGCCTTGCGCAGGATGTCGCACGCTTCCTTGGTGACTTCGCCTGGAATGCGGATAGCGAGGCCCGGGCCAGGGAATGGGTGGCGGCCGACAAAGGCTTCGGGAAGGCCGAGCTCGCGGCCAAGCTCGCGCACTTCGTCCTTGAACAGCTCGCGCAAAGGCTCGACGAGCTGCATGTTCATCCGTTCGGGCAGGCCGCCGACATTGTGGTGGCTCTTGATCGTCACCGACGGCCCGCCCGTGAAGCTGATGCTTTCGATCACGTCCGGGTAGAGTGTGCCCTGCGCCAGGAAATCGGCGCCGCCGATCTTCCGGGCTTCCTCTTCAAAGATGTCGATAAACGTCTTGCCGATAAACTTGCGCTTGGCTTCGGGATCGGTGAGCCCGGACAGGCCGGAGAGGAACAGCTCCTCCGCGTCGACGTGCACGAGCGGGATGTTGTAATGGCCGCGGAACAGGGAGACGACCTGCTCCGCTTCCTGCGTGCGCATCAAACCGTGATCTACGAAGACGCAGGTCAGCTGGTGGCCGATCGCTTCGTGGATGAGCACCGCGGCGACCGCGCTGTCGACGCCTCCGGAGAGGCCGCAAATCACCTTGCCGGTGCCGACCTGTTCGCGGATCTCGGCAATTTTGGTCGCGCGGAATTCGGCCATGGTCCAGTCGCCCGCAAGGCTGCAGACGTGACGGACGAAATTGGCGATCAGCTTGCCGCCGTCGGGGGTGTGGACCACCTCCGGGTGGAACTGGACGCCGTAGAAGCGGCGCGCATCGTCCGCGGTGGCGGCGAAGGGTGCGCCGGGCGATTGGGCAACGATCCGGAAGCCGGGCGGGAGCGTGTCGACCTTGTCGCCGTGGCTCATCCACACCTGGTGCTTTTCGCCGATTTGCCACAGGCCGTCGAACAAAACGCATTCGTCCTGCACTTCCAGGAATGCGCGGCCGAATTCGCTATGGTCGCCGGTAACGACTCGGCCGCCGAGCTGTTCGGCCATCAACTGCTGGCCGTAGCAGATGCCGAGCATGGGCACTCCCGCCTCAAACAAGGCCGAGTCCGCGCGCGGGCTGTTTTCCAGCGTCACCGAGGCAGGGCCGCCGGAGAGGATGATGCCCTTCGGCTTCATCCGCTCAAAAGCTTCAACCGCGCGGCTGAACGGCGCGATTTCGGAATATACTCCGGCCTCGCGGACTCGGCGGGCGATGAGCTGCGTAACCTGGCTGCCGAAATCGACGATCAGGATGGAATCGGACGGCGGCTGGAGCATGTGGGGGCGATAGGCAGGCGCCCGCGGCCTGTAAAGCGGGCGCCCCTACGCGGCTCAGGCTTCGGAGGGGCCGCTCCGGAAGCTGTACAGGAGGCCGCGGCGCACGGTGCAGGTGAAGCGCTCCGCCCCGCCGCCGTCCACTTCGACCGCGCCTTCAACGGTGTAATAGCCCTTGCGCTTGATGACCCCGAAGATGTCGCTGATCGGCCCGCCGATGCGGCCTTCGGCTTCCGCCGAGCACAAGCCGACGGCGCGGTCCTGCTTGGCCTTGCCGTTGGACGAGATGATGGCGGCGATGGCGCCGACCACCAGCGCGCCGGCGACCACGTCGCCGCCGTCGATGTCGCCCCGGTCGCGGTAACGGTGGCGCGCCTCGGCCGGAGCGGCGGCGACGGCAACGAGCGAAAGCGCGGCCAGGCCGCCGAAAATTGAACGCATAGGAACCCCTCCCTTTGAAAACAAAGGGGTAGTTAGCCGATCCTGTCTCCCGGCTGAACCCACAGAAAAACGCGCGGGAGGTAAAACCAGCCCGCGCGTTCTTCTTTGATCAGCCTTGGCTGCGCCTGGGCGCTTAAAGGTTGAAGTCGGTGATCCGGCCGTTGCCGCGGGCGTAGCAGGTGAAATCCTCCCGGTCCCGGCGGTCGTAGCGGCTGTAGCGGTCGTAACGGTCGTAGCGGCTGAAACGGTCGTAGCCGCTGTCGATCACACCGCGCACCCGGAACCGGTTGTTGCCGGTGCGGTCGACGTCGGTGATATGAACCCGGCCGCGGCCGATGCGCTCGGCTTCATAGGCGCAGCTGTTCACCGCCGTGGTGTAATCGTTCCGGTAGCGGCTGCGGTAATTGTAGCCGAAGCGGTCGCCGTCGCGGCTAAGCGCCGAGGTGACGGCTGCGATGCCGCCGAGGACGGCAATGCCGGTGATGATGTCGCCGGCGTCCACGCCGCGGTCGCGGTCCCGATAGCGGTCTCGATACTGCGCCTCGGCGGGTGCTGCCACGCCGACCGAAAGAAGCGCGGCGGTTGCCGCACCGGTGATGAGCTTTGAAACAGCCTTCATGGCGAACCCTCCTGATCCAACATCCGGCCGCAAAACGCTCGGCCTATGGAAGGGGTTCTACCCGAGTCGCGCTGACAACTGGCTGAACCGGCGCGTCGGCAAATGTTCAGGTTGGCAAGCAGTGTTACGGCCACCAATTCCTCCCTGCGGAGCGGCAGCTCCGTGGGGAGGGGGACCACCGAAGGTGGTGGAGGGGTGATCTGGCACTCAGGTCAGCGGATCGCGCGCGAACCCGCTGATTCCACGGCAGCTACCCCTCCATCATGCTTCGCATGGTCCCCCTCCCCATCTGGCGATGGGGAGGCAAGGAGCCGCTACCGGCCCTTCAGTCCGCCGAGCCCGCGGGCTTTACCGTCATGCCGGTGTGGGCGGCGATGAAGGCCCACATGTCGGCATATTCCTCGATGATCTTTTCGGTCGGCTTGCCCGAGCCGTGGCCGGCGCGGGTTTCGATGCGGATCAGCTTGGGCGCCGGGCCGGTATTCGCCGCCTGCAAGGCCGCCGTGTACTTGAAGCTATGCCCAGGCACGACGCGGTCGTCCGTGTCGGCCGTGGTGACCAAAACCGCCGGGTAATCGGTGCCCGAGCGGATATTGTGGTAAGGCGAATAGGCCCGAAGCGTGCGGAAATCGGCCTCACGGTCCGGATAGCCGTAGTCGTCGACCCAATAGCGTCCGGCGGTCCAGCGGTTGAAGCGCAGCATGTCCATGACACCCACCGCCGGCAGCGCCGCGGCGAACAGGTCCGGACGCTGGTTCACCGCCGCGCCGACCAACAAGCCGCCGTTGGAGCGGCCGTAGATGGCGAGCTGGTCCTTCGACGTAATGCCCTCGCCGACCAGATATTCGGCGGCGCCGATGAAGTCGTCGAACACGTTCTGCTTCTTGGCGAGGCGGCCGGCATCGTGCCAGGCTTTGCCGTACTCGCCGCCGCCGCGCAGGTTGGCGACCGCGTAGACGCCGCCCTGCTCGACCCAAGCCAAGTTGGTCGAGGAGAAAGTCGGCGTCAGCGAAATGTTGAAGCCGCCATAGCCGTACAGCAGGGTCGGGTGGCCGGCCTTCAGCTTCAGACCCTTTTTGTAGACCAGGAAGAGCGGGATTCGCGTGCCGTCCTTGGACCGGTAGAAACGCTGCTCCACGGTGAAGTCTTCCGGGCTGAACGCCACCCGCGGCTGCGCCCACGGCGTCACCTCGTTGGTACGCGCGTCGTAGCGGTAAACCGTCGCGGGAGCGTTGAAGCTGGAGTAGGTAAAGAACGTCTCCGGATCGTTGGCGTCGCCGCTGAAGCCGCCGGCGGTGCCGATGCCCGGCAGGGTGACGGTGCCGATCCGCTTGCCGGTCGGCTCAAAGGTGCGGACCTCCGTGCGGGCGTCGGTGAGGTAGGAGACAATCAGCCGGCCGCCGACGATCGACGCGTCCTGCAAGGTCGCCGCATCTTCCGCGACGATCTCCCGCGCTTCGGCGAAGGGCCGCTTGATGTCGGTTGCGACAACGCGGAGGCGCGGTGCGCCGCGGTTGGTGACCCAGTAGAAGGTGTCGCCCTCGTTGCCGATATAGCGCCAGTCGTTCTCGAGCCCCGTCACGAAGCGGCGCGGCTGCGCATTGGGCAAAGTGAGGTCGATCAGCGTCACGTCGTAGCGCTCGTCGGTGCCTTCTGACGAGGTGACGATCAGCCAGCGGCCGTCGTCCGAAACCTGGGCCGTGTTGCCGAGCTTCGGGCGATCGGGCTGCGCATAGATCAGCCGGTCCTGGCTCTGCGGGGTCCCGATCTTGTGGAAGTAGACGGTCTGCTTCTCGTTCAACGACTGGAACTGTTCGGACGCTTTCGGCTCGGCGAAGCGCGAATAATAAAAGCCCGATCCGTCCTTCGCCCAGGAAAGGTCGGAGAACTTCACCCACTTCACCTCGTCGGAAAGGACGCGGCCCGTGTCGGCGTCGAGCACCTTGACGATCCGCCAGTCGGTGCCGCCCTCCTGGATCGTGTACAGGACGCGCTTGCCGTCTTCCGAAGGCACCCACTCGCCAAGCGCGGTGGCGCCGTCCTGCGACCACGTATTGGGATCGATCAGCATGCGCGGTTGGCCGTTCAGCCCCTGCCGCACGTAGAGCACGTTCTGGTTCTGAAGGCCGGTGTTGCGGGTATAGAAATAGCGGCCATTCTCCCGCCGCGGCACGCCGGTGCGCTCATAGGAGAAGAGCTCGGTCATCCGCTGGGTGAAAGCCGCCTTGCCCGGCAAGGTAGCCAGATACGAATTGGTCAGCGCATTCTGCTCGGCCACCCACTGCGCCACCTTGGGGTTCTCGCGAACATCGTCCTCCAGCCAGCGATAGGGATCGGCGACCCGCTCGCCGAACTGCACGTCGGCGACGTCCTGCCGCATCGTGTTGGGGTAAACGATGGACGCGCGCGGGGCGGCGGCGGCCTCGGCGGGCGGCGGCGCGTCGTTCATCGAGCAGGCTGCGGTGGTGGACAGGAGGAGAAAGGCGGCGGCAATGCGCATCGGGCAGGTATCCTCTTGGTCATGATTATTCCCTTCGCCCTACACGCGCGCTCGCCCGTCGCGCAACGGTTCGCGATACGCCCGAAAGGGGAACCGAAAAGCACTCCCGCGCATCTACGAAGACAAGCGAGACGCGCGCACAAGGAGAGCATGCATGGCCACCTATCCCCAGGACCGCACCTATTGGAACGACACCGCGCAGGCGACGGCCTTCCCGAAACTGGCGGGGGACCTCTCGGTGGACATCGCCATCGTCGGCGGCGGCATCGTCGGCATCACCACCGCGCGGCTGCTGAAGGATCAGGGGCTCAAGGTCGCGGTGATCGAGGCGCGGCAGGTCGGACGCCAGGTCACCGGCAAGTCCACCGCCAAGATGAGCTCCCAGCACGGCATCCTCTACCAGACGCTTGAACAGAAGTTCGACGAGGAGCGCGCCCGCCTTTACGCCGACGCGCAGGAAACCGGCATCCGCCGCATCGCCGAACTCGCCGCCCAATATGGCATCGCGGCCGACATCGAGCCGATGCCCGCCTTCGTCTACACCCAGGACGAAAGCTACGTGCACCAGCTCGAAAAGGAAGTGGAGGTCGCCAAGCGCCTCGGCCTTCCGGCCCATTTCCTGACCGGCGACATCGGCCTGCCCTTCGAGGTGCTCGCCGCGATGCGCTGGGACAATCAGGCGCAGTTCCACCCGGTGAAGTATGTCGCCGGCCTCGCCGCCACCATCCCGGGCGACGGCAGCCACGTCTTCGAAAACAGCCGCGTCGTCGATTACGAGCCGACGCGCGTCGTCACCGACGGCGGCACCGTCACCGCCCGCCACGTCGTCATGGCGACCCACCTGCCGCTCGGCCAGATCGGCATGTATTATTCCATGGCCCACCCCCATGCCGAGCCGGTGATCGCCGCGCCGATCGGCTTCGTGCCGCCGGGCATGTACAAGAATGCCGAAAAGCCCGGCCGCTCGATCCGCACCCACCGCTCCGGCGGTCAGACCTGGGGCATCGTCGCCGGCACCAGCTTCAAGCCCGGCCACCCGGACGACGAGCAGGAATCGATTCGGGACATCGAAGCCTGGCTCCAACAGCATTTCGGCGCCGGGCCGGCCGAATATCGCTGGGCGAACGAGGATTACGATCCCGTCGACAGCGCGCCCTATATCGGCTGGTCCTCAAGCGCGGGCGACGGCTATCTGGTCGCCACCGGCTTCGCCGCCTGGGGCATTTCCAACGGCACCGCGGCGGCGATGATCATCGCCGATCTCGTCGCCGGCCGCGAAAGCCCCTGGCTTCCCGTTTTCGATGCCACCCGGGTCAAGCCCGTCGCCGGCGCCAAGGAATTCGCCAAGGAGAACCTCTCGGTCGCCGCGCACCTCGTCTCCGGCTACCTCTCCTCCAAGCCCAAGGATTATGACGCGCTGGAGCCCGGCCAGGCGGCGATCATGAAGGTGGACGGGGAGAATGTCGCCGCGTTCAAGGACGAAAGCGGCTGCGTCCACGCCGTGTCGGCCGTGTGCACCCACATGGGCTGCCTGGTCGGCTGGAACGCCACCGACCGGACCTGGGATTGCCCGTGCCACGGTTCGCGCTTCGAACTGTCGGGCGAAGTGATCCACGGCCCGGCGACGCAGCCGCTGGGGGCGAAGATTACCGGTTGACCGAAGCAGCCGGCCGCCGGCGCGTCACGCGTCGGCGGTGAGGCTAGCGGAGCCGCAGCTTGGCGAGCAATTGCTCCAGCCATTGCGGGAAGCGGTCCTGCCGCGCGCCGAACGCTTCGTGGAGAGCGGGGGCGATATCGTCGGCGCGGCCGTTGGTGCCGGAGCTGCGCAGGAAGCGCGGTGGAGCGACATTGGCCATGGCGGATCTTCTCTTCGTTGGGGTGGGTGAACGCACGAGCCGGCAAGAGGCTCCGGCCTGTTCCCGGCAGCGACGCCGACGCGCACTTCGCGCACGCCAAGTTTCGAAAGGAAACCTCTTTAAAATCCGCAGCTTACAACCATGTAAGGATTGGCCGTCGCTCCCTGGCGGCCCGGCCGGGTTTTCTCCCCCTTGAACCCGCGCCTGAAAAGCCCCGCCGCGGTCCTCCCCCTTCCGCGGCGGGGTATTTCAACCCTCCCGTTCGCGGCGCGCGCGCAAAAGAAAAGGGCCCCCGAAGCGGAGGCCCTTTCCGAAAATTCCCGAAGGTCGAGAAGCGCCTCAGGCGGCTTCGTCAAACTCTTCGCCGCCCATTACCGGGCCCGAATCCTGGCCCTTGGCGGAAACGTCCCGGTCGACCAGCTCGATGATCGCCATCGGAGCGGCGTCGGAGGCGCGGATGCCTGCCTTGATGATGCGGATGTAGCCGCCCGGACGCTCAGCGTAGCGCGGCGCAAGCGTGTCGAACAGCTTGGTGAGCTGGGTTTCGTCAAGCAAGCGGGCGTGCGCCAGGCGGCGGTTGGAAAGGCCGCCCTTCTTGGCGAGCGTGATCAGCTTCTCCGTATAGGGGCGGAGCTCCTTCGCCTTGGCGAGGGTGGTGGTGATCTGCTCATGCTTGATGAGGGCGGCGGCCATGTTGCGGAACAAGGCTGCGCGGTGAGAGGAGGTACGCTGCAGCTTACGGCCGGCGACGCGATGGCGCATGGTTCTTTTCCTTCGTTCGTCCAAGGTCCGTTTCAGGTAACCTTGGCCGGGCCGCCGTGTGGGGGACGGCCCAAACCCCAAAAAGAACGGCGGGAACAAGCCCGCCGAACGAGCGCCGCCAAAAGCCGATTACCGCTTGAGAGTCAAGCCCAGGACGGCTTCAGAAGGCCCGTTCGCCCTCGACATTGCCCGCCGAGGAATAGCGGCAGACGAGGATTTCGTTTTCTTTGCCCTTGGCAAGCGCGCAGCCGACCTTGCCTGTCTCGCGCCACATCAGCTGGGTGTAGTGGCCGACATCGTCGAAATTGCCGGTGCGGCTGCTATAGGGGATCGGGCGGGGCACGAAATGGCGCTTCTCCTCCACCCACATGCCGACCATCTGTTCGGGCGTGAAATAGCCGCTGGTGCCGAGCCAGAGATTCTCGCCCTGCGGTTCGGGATCCTCCGGATCGTCCGGCGAATGCTCGATGTCGTCGGCGGCGGCGAGCTCCTCGCCCCATTCGGCCGCATCGGCGGCCAGCGCCGGATCCCAGCGCATAGCCGGCAGGCCCGCGTCGGTGCGCTCGCGATTGTGGGCGGCGAGGATGCGCTGGTCGAGGCTGGTCAGCCGCCCCGTGCCGCCGACGATCAGCGGCGCGGCGGCGCACAAGGCCGCCACCGCCGCAATCCGCCCGAACCTGTTGCCTGCCTCTCCCATAAGGTGAGACTGGCAGGCACGGGTTTACGCCCTCTCACCGGCTTTGGTTGACGGAGCGCTAAGGCTTCAGCGCTCGGCTCAGCCCCAGATACCGAACTCCGGCCCACGCCCGGACCAACCTCGTTCGTCCCGGGCGAAGTCGAGGGGCGCGTTCTCCGGCTCGGTACGAGCGACCGGGGGCTCCGGCCCTGTGCCAGCGCCCCTCGGCCTCGGCCTGAAACGAACGAGACCGGTTACTCGTCGCCCGGCCCGCCGCGCGTCGCTTCCTCGATCTGCACCGGGCTGATGCCGCCGGGCGGGCGGCCGCTGCCGCCGGTGCCGCCGGAGCCCCTCGTGCCGCCCATACCTCCGGGCGTACCCGCGTCCACGCCGCCAAGGCCGCCGCCGGCCGCGCCGCTGCCTTCGCTTCGCATCTGGCTGGCGTCGCCGGTGGCGGAGCCCGCGCCGGTCATTCCGGCGCCGGTGGCGGCATTGTCTTGCCTGTGACCGCCGAGCCGGTTGGCAAGGTCCCGTCCCGCGCCTTCGCCGTCGCTGCCGGACGCGCCGCTGCCGACCTCAACTCCGCCCATGTCGTTGCCGCCGCCGCCTTGCGAAACGCCCGCCGCTCCGGGGCCGGTGCCGGTGCCGGCCCCTACGTCCGTTCCGCCGGTGCCCGCGGTCCCGCCCCCGGTTCCGCCGGCGGTGGCAGCGCCCGCCGATGCGTGCCCGGTAGCGCTTGCTCCGCCCTGCGCTTCACTTCCAATCCCGGAAATGCCGCCCTCACGCGCGGAGCCGCCTTCGCCATCCGTATATTCGGCCGGGCCGCCGCTGTTGCTGTCATTGTTCGCCATGGGGGATCCTCCTCGAATTCGTCGAGGGGGCAACGAAGCCGTGCGCGCGGCGGTTCCTATTCGGCGGCTTCGGCCGCCGGCACTTCGAACAAGGGTGCCGGGGTTGCGGCCGGTGCGGCGGGCGCGGCCTTGATGCGCGGCGTGCGCGGCGGCTTGATTGTTTCCGCTTCGGCGCGGGCGTGAACCGCCCCGTCGTTTGCGCCGCGGCGGCGTTTGAAGCGGCCTTCCACTTCGGCGCCGGTGGCGATGCCGAGCGCTTCATAGAGGACGTCCCCCGTGACCCGCGCGCTTGCTTCCAGATGCAGGCTTCCCGCTTCCACCGCGCCGTCCACCAGCCCGGCAAGCCGCGCCTCGCCGGCGGTGATGTTGCCGTGAACGACGCCGCTTTCACCCTGGATCAGAACCGCGCAGCGGACATCGCCCGTCACCTTGCCGTCGATGTGCAGGCTGCCGCCGGTTTCGACGTCGCCGGTGACGGTGACCTCGGCGCCGATGAAGGAGAATTTGCCGCCTTCGCCCGCAGCCGCCTTTTGCCCACGTCCAAACATACACAGCCCTCCCCAGGAGCCTCTATCATGACATATTACGGAGCCGGTTCAAGCGGATGATGCGACCGAGCGGCCATTCTCCTTGACCGGCATATAAAGATATCTTTATATCCTTATCTATGCCGTCCGCTTGCGACATTTTCCGCTCCCTCGCCGATTCGACGCGCCTGCGCATTCTTGCGCTGCTGCGCGCGATGGAATTGTCGGTGGGTGAGCTTGCCCAGGTGCTCGGGCAAAGCCAGCCGCGCGTGTCGCGCCACGTCAAGATTTTGATCGACGCAGGCCTTGCCGAGCGTCGCAAGGAAGGAAGCTGGGTGTTCCTCAGCCTTGGCGAGAAAGCGCGGGTCGGGCCGCTCTTCGCCGCGCTCGATGCGTGGAACGAACTGGACGGCGAAGACCCGTGGCAGGTCGCCGACGCGGCGCGCCTGGCCGCCGTGCGCGCCGACCGCGCCGCCGCCGCCGAACGCTATTTCGCCGCCCACGCCAAGGACTGGGACGAGATCCGCTCCCTTCACATCGCAGAGACGGACGTGGAGGCGGCGATCGGCCGGGCGCTTGCCGACCGGCCGGTAGGGCGGCTCGTCGACATCGGCACCGGCACCGGCCGGATGATCGCCTTGTTCGGTACCGCCGCCGATCATGCGCTCGGCGTCGACCGCTCCCCGGAAATGCTCCGCCTTGCGCGGGTCAAGCTTGCCGAGGCCGGCCTCGCCCGCGCCGAGCTTCGCCAGGGCGACATGTATTCCCTCCCCCTCCCCGCCGGCAGCGCCGACACGGTGACGCTTCACCAGGTGCTTCATTATGCCCAGCAGCCCGCGGCCGCCGTTGCCGAAGCGGCGCGGCTGCTTGCACCTGGGGGACGCCTCCTGATTGCTGATTTCGCTCCCCACGAGCGCGAGGAGCTTCGCACCCGCGACGCCCACGCCCGCTTGGGCTTTTCGGACGAAGCGGTTCTGAAATATCTCGCCGATGCGGGCTTGGACGGCCGCGTCGTCGAGCGCCTTGAAGGCGGCGAGCTTACCGTCACGATCTGGGCCGGAGAACGGCCGCACGCCAAGTTGAAGGTTGTCGCATGAGTACACTCGCCCCCGGCATCGCCTCCTGGCGCAAGCCGTTGTTCGAAGACGTTGCCGGCGACATCGACGTCAGCTTCGAATTTTTCCCGCCCAAGACGGAGAAGATGGAAGCGACCTTGTGGGACAGCGTGAAGACGCTCGAGCCGCTCGCCCCGCGCTTCGTCTCCGTCACCTACGGCGCCGGCGGCTCGACCCGCGAGCGCACCCACGCAACGGTGGAGCGGATCGCCCGCGAAACCAGCCTGGCTGCCGCCGCGCACCTGACCTGCGTCGAAGCCAGCCGCGAGGAGATCGACGAGGTCGCCCGCGAATATTGGGCCGCCGGCGTTCGCCACATCGTTGCGCTGCGCGGCGATCCGCCGGTGCCGGGCACGCCCTTCGCGCCGCACCCGCAAGGCTATAGGAGCGCCGCCGATCTGGTGGCCGGCCTCAAGAAGGTCGCGCCTTTCGAGATTTCCGTAGCGGCCTATCCGGAGGTCCATCCGGAAGCGTCCTGCGCGCAGACCGATCTCGACAACCTCAAGCGCAAGATCGACGCGGGCGCCGACCGGGCGATTACCCAATTCTTCTTCGCGCCCGAAAATTTCTTCCGCTTCCGCGACGCCGCCGCCGCGGCTGGCATCTCCGCCGAGATCGTGCCGGGCATCCTGCCGGTTTCCAACGTCGCGCAGACCCGCAAGTTCGCGGCATCGTGCGGCGCGGCGATCCCGCGCTGGATGGACGATCTGTTCGAAGGGCTGGACAACCTCCCGGCCGCCCGCCAGCTCGTCGCCGCCACTGTCGCGGCGGAGCTTTGCGGCCAGCTTTACGCCGGCGGCATCCGCCACTTCCACTTCTACACGCTGAACCGCGCCGAGCTGGCCTACGCCATCTGCCACCTGCTCGGTCTTCGTCCCCAGCCCAACCAGCAGGAGCAGGCCGCATGAGCGACGCCCGCGCACGCCTCCAGGCCGCCGCCGCAAGCCGCATCCTCGTCACCGACGGGGCGTTCGGAACCGAGATCCAGAACAGGAAGCTGGTCGAGGCCGATTATCGCGGCGCCTACGATCTTCCCAAGGACCAGAAGGGCAATAACGACATCCTGGCGCTGACCCGCCCGGACATCGTCGATGCGATCACCCGCGCTTATCTCGACGCCGGTTCGGACATCGTCTCCACCAACACGTTCAGCGCCAACTCGATCAGCCAGGCCGATTACGGCGCCGAGCATCTCGTCCAGGACATCAACCGCGCTTCCGCCCGCTTGGCCCGGGCCGCGGCCGATGAGTATCAGGCACGCGACGGCCGCCCGCGCTTCGTCGCCGGTGCCATCGGCCCGACCAACAAGACGCTGTCGCTCTCGCCCAAGGTCAACGACCCGGGCTTCCGCGAGATCGATTTCGATGGTCTCAAGAACGTGTACCGCGAGCAATGCGAGGCGTTGATCGAAGGCGGCGCGGACTTCATCCTGATCGAAACGATCTTCGACACGCTCAACGCCAAGGCGGGGATCATGGCCGCCATCGAAGCGGGCGAATGCGCGGGCCGCGACGTGCCGCTGATGATTTCCATGACCATCACCGACCTTTCGGGGCGCAACCTTTCCGGCCACACGGTGGAAGCCTTCTGGCACGCGGTGCGCCACGCGCGGCCGGTGACGATCGGGCTTAATTGCTCGTTCGGCGCCGAGCAGCTCCGCCCGCATGTCCAGACCCTCGCCGCCGCCGCCGACACGCTGGTCATGGTCTACCCCAATGCCGGTTTGCCCAACGAGCTCGGCGCCTATGACGAGCAGCCGGACCAGACCGCCGCCTTTGTGCGCGCCTGGGCGGATCAGGGCCTGGTCAACATCCTTGGCGGCTGCTGCGGCTCAACGCCCGCGCACATCCGCGCCATCGCCGAAAGTGTCGCCGGGCTCCCGCCAAGGCAACTTCCGAAGCCGCCGACGGTCACCCGCCTCGCCGGCCTCGAACCCATGACCATCGCCGCCTAACCCATTGAGTTCTCAAAACAAATGAACGACCAAACCCCCGCGGCCGACTTCACGCCGCGCGCCACCTTCGTAAACATCGGCGAACGCACCAACGTCACCGGTTCGGCCCGCTTCAAGAAGCTGATCATGGCCGGCGACTATGCCGCCGCGGTGGAGGTCGCGCTCCAGCAGGTGGAGAATGGCGCCCAGGTCATCGACATCAACATGGACGAAGGCCTGCTCGACGCCGAGCATGCCATGACCACCTTTCTGAAGCTGATCGCCGCCGAACCCGACATCGCGCGCGTCCCCTTCATGATCGATAGCTCCAAATGGAGCGTGATCGAAGCCGGGCTGAAGTGCGTTTCCGGCAAGCCGATCGTCAACTCGATCAGCATGAAGGAAGGCGAAGAGGAGTTCCTCCGCCTCGCGGCCAAGTGCCGCAACTACGGCGCCGCCGTGGTGGTCATGGCCTTCGACGAAGTCGGGCAGGCCGACACCAAGGCGCGCAAGGTCGAGATCTGCAGCCGCGCCTACGAGCTGCTCGTCGCCGACGGTTTTCCGCCTGAGGACATCATCTTCGATCCCAACATCTTCGCGGTCGCCACCGGCATTGACGAGCACAAGAACTACGCCGTTGACTTCATCGAAGCCTGCCGCGAGATCAAGACGCGCTGCCCGCACGTCCACATCTCGGGCGGCCTCTCAAACCTGAGCTTCTCCTTCCGCGGCAACGAGCCGGTGCGCAGGGCGATGCACTCGGTGTTCCTCTACCACGCCATCCCCGCGGGGCTCGACATGGCGATCGTCAATGCCGGCCAGCTCGATGTCTACGACACGATCGATCCCGAGCTTCGCGAGGCCTGCGAGGATGTGATCCTTAACCGCACGCCAAGGGCCGGCGGTGATGCGACGGAGCGGCTGGTAACGCTTGCCGAGAAGTATCGCGGCTCCGACCCGGTACGTGAGAAAGCCGAAGCGGAATGGCGCGGCTGGGAAGTCGGCAAGCGGCTCGAACACGCGCTGGTGAAGGGCATAGACGCCTTCGTGGTGGAAGACACGGAAGAAGCGCGGCAATCGGCCGAGCGCCCGATCCACGTCATCGAAGGCCCGCTGATGGACGGCATGAACGTCGTCGGCGACCTGTTCGGCTCCGGCAAGATGTTCCTGCCGCAGGTGGTGAAGTCCGCCCGCGTGATGAAGAAAGCCGTCGCCCACCTCATCCCGTTCATCGAGGCGGAGAAAGAGAAATCCGGCGCCACCCAAGGCAAGGGCAAGGTGGTGATGGCGACGGTGAAGGGCGACGTTCACGACATCGGCAAGAACATCGTCGGCGTCGTCCTGCAGTGCAACGGCTTCGAGGTGATCGACTTGGGCGTGATGGTGCCCTGGCAGGACATCCTAAAGGCCGCGAATGAGAACAACGCCGACATGATCGGCCTGTCCGGCCTGATCACCCCGTCGCTGGACGAGATGGTGACGGTGGCGGACGAGATGCAACGCGCCGGCTTCACCATGCCGCTGCTGATCGGCGGGGCGACAACCAGCAAGGTCCACACCGCGCTGAAGATCGATCCGGCCTATAAGGGCCCGGTGCTCCACGTCCTCGACGCAAGTCGCGCCGTCGGCGTGGCCTCCAGCCTCGTGTCCGAGACCCAGAAGGAACCGCTGGTCGAGAAGACGGCCGAGGATTACCAGCTCGTCCGCGAAAGCCGGGCCGGGCGCGGCCATTCGGAGCTGGCGCCGATCGAGGCCGCCCGCGCCAACGCGTTCCCTTTCGACCCCGAAGGCAAGCCGCCGGTGCCGCGCCGCCCTGGGGTCCACCATTTCAACGATTGGCCGATCCGCGATCTTCGCGCGCAGATCGACTGGACGCCCTTCTTCCGCGCCTGGGAACTGGCCGGCAATTACCCCGCGATCCTCACCGACGACGTGGTCGGCGAAAGCGCGACTGCGCTCTTCAAGGACGCGCAGGCGATGCTTGACCGCATCATCGCCGAACATTGGCTGGTGCCCCGCGCCACCGTCGGCCTGTGGCGCTGCAAGCGGGACATGGAATCGGGGGGCGACGACGTGCTGGTCCTCGCGGGCAACGACTGGACCCGCATTCCCTTTCTTCGCCAGCAGGTGAAGAAGCGCGAAGGCCGCGCCAATATGTGCCTCGCCGACTTCATCGATCCGGATGGGGAGGATTGGATCGGCGGCTTCGCGGTCGGCATCCACGGCCTCGAGCCGCACCTCGCCCGCTTCAAGGCGGAGAATGACGATTATTCGGACATTCTCCTGAAGGCGCTCGCCGACCGGCTGGCGGAAAGCCTTGCCGAGACGCTTCATGCCCATGTGCGCGGCAGCGTCTGGGGCTATGCCGACGAGCACCTGACCAACCAGGATCTGATCCGCGAAACCTACACCGGTATCCGGCCGGCGCCGGGCTATCCGGCCTGCCCGGACCACAGCCTGAAGCCGGACCTCTTCGCCATGCTCGGCGGCGATCCCGCGGGCGTGACGCTGACCGAGAGCTTCGCGATGTGGCCGACCTCGGCCGTGTCCGGCTTCTATTTCGGCCATCGCGACGCGCAATATTTCGGAGTGGCGCGGATCGGGCGGGATCAGCTCGAGGATTATGCCGGCCGGCGCGGCGTGAGTGTGGAGCAGGCGGAAAGGTGGTTGCGGCCGAACTTGGATTGAAGCGTAGGGCAGCCACAATCTCGTTCGTCCCGAGCGTAGTCGGAGGGGCGCACACGAGGAGTCATTGCCAGCGCCCCTCGACTTCCCGCGGGACGAACGTGTTTACCTCGCCATACCGGCCGTCCCACCACGGCACGGCCGGCGGTTAACCACCTTCTCCCCTCGACCTCGCCTCCGCCGTGCGTCAGGCGAAGGGCATGAGACTCCCCCTTGCCCTGCTCGCTCTCGCCGCCGCCGCGCCGCTCGTCGCCCAGACCGGAGCGCCTGCCTTCACTGTCAAGGAAAGCGGCCAAAGCTTCGCCTCCCTGCAGCAAGCGGTCGACGCAATCGGCGCGGGGCGCGGCACGATCCTGATTCCGCCCGGGCGCCACCGCCAGTGCGCGTCGCAGCGCGCGGGCGACGTTAGCTTTGCCGCCGCCCAGCCTGGCACTGCGATCTTCGACGGCGTTGCGTGCGAGGGCAAAGCGGCTCTCGTCCTGTCCGGGCGCTCGGCCACGGTGGAAGGCCTGATCTTCCAAGGGATCACTGTTCCCGACGCCAACGGCGCCGGCATTCGCCTCGAGCAGGGGGCGCTGACCGTTCGCGAGAGCTTGTTCCGCGATTCGGAAAGCGGCATCCTCTCCGCGAACACCGAAAACGGCGGCGCCATACTGATCGAGCGCTCTACCTTCTCCGGCCTCGGCCGCTGCGACCGCGGCCTCGCCTGCGCGCACAGCATCTATATCGGCGAATATGGCGGCGGCAGCCTCACCGTGCGCCGCACCCGCTTCGAGCGCGGCCGCGGCGGCCATTATGTGAAAACTCGCGCCGCCATGGTGGAAGTAAGCGACTCAAGCTTCGACGATACGGCTGGGCGGACTACAAACTACATGATCGATCTTTCCACCGGTGCGTCCGGCACCATTGCCCGCAACGTCTTTGTGCAAGGCAAGGACAAGGAGAATTATTCGGCGCTGATCGCCGTCGCGGGGGAGGGCCGCAAAACACCCTCCGACGGGCTGATCATCGCCAACAATGACGCAAGCCTTGCTCCCGGCATGAACAGGGGCACCACCTTTGTTGCCGATTGGGGCGGGGACGTGACCCGCATCGAGGCGAACCGCCTCGGCCCGCGTATTGCCAAGTACGAGAAGCGCTAAGCCACCCTCCCCCAGGACGCTCCCGCTGCTATAGGCGGCAGGAGATGATCCGCTTCCTGTTTCTTTTCCTCTCGCTGCTCCTCCTGGAAACCGCTCCCGCGCGCGCGCAACTGCTTGCGCCCGGCGAGAAGGCGATGCGGGTGGAGCTTGTTGCAGAGAGCGCTGCTCCGGCGGCGGGCGGCAAGGTCGCCCTTGCCCTCCGAATGACCCCGCGTCCTGGCTGGCACGGCTATTGGAATAACCCGGGCGATGCAGGGTTCGAGAGCGGTATCGAATGGCGCCTCCCCCCGGGTGCAGCAGTGGCCCCGGTGCGCTACCCCGTGCCGAAGCGGCTCACCGTCGGCGGCATGATGAACTATGTGTTCGAAGGGCCTTATGCGCTGCTGACGGAGGTCACGGTGCCGGGCAGCCTTGCCCCGGGCACGACGCTGCCGCTGCGCGGGACGATCGACTACCTCGTCTGCACCGATGCGCTCTGCGTGCGCGAGACGGCCGAGCTCGCCCTTGATCTCCCAGTCTCCACTTCACCGCAGGCCGACCGCCGCGCCGAGTTCGACCGGTGGCGCGAGGCTTTGCCCAAGCCGCTCGGCAGCGCCGCCCGCTTCGAGCGCCGCAGCGCTATCCTGCGCATCGCAATTCCACTGCCGGCGGCGGTGCCGGTAGCCGAGCCATACTTCTTTCCTGCCTCGGGGGAGGTCCTCAATCACAGCGCCGTGCAGACCTTCAGCCGCTCCGGCGACACGCTGATTGCCGAAATACCAACCCCGGCTGGTGCGGCCGTGCCGAAGGCTGTTGAAGGGGTGATCGAGCTCGGCGACGGCCGCGGCCTCTCACTCAGCGCCTTGCCGGGGCCGGTGCCGGCAGCGGGCGAGCCGATCGCTTCGGCGCCGCGCGTCCCGGCTGGCTCCGGCGCGATTCTGTTAGCGCTTGGCGGGGCGCTGCTCGGCGGGCTGTTGCTCAACATCATGCCCTGCGTGTTCCCGATCCTGAGCCTCAAGGCGCTGAGCCTTGCCCGCGCGGGCGGCGACGAACGCAGGGCGCGGCGCGAGGCAATTGCCTACACGGCGGGCGTGGTCGGTGTTTGCCTGACGCTGGGCGCGGTGCTGCTGGGGCTTCGGGCGAGCGGCGACGCGGTCGGCTGGGCGTTCCAGCTCCAGGAGCCGCGCGTGATCCTGTTCCTGCTCCTCCTCGTCACTGCCATCGCGCTCAACCTCGCCGGTCTGTTCGAGCTGCCGAGCTTCGGGCGCGGCGGGCGGTTGGCCGAGCAAGGCGGCGGCACCGGCGCTTTCTGGACTGGCGCGCTTGCCGCGTTCGTTGCGACGCCCTGCACCGGCCCGTTCATGGGCGCTGCGCTCGGTGCGGCGCTGGTTCTGCCCGAAGCGGCCGCGCTGGCGGTCTTCGGAGGGCTTGGCCTCGGCCTCGCTTTTCCCTTCCTGCTCCTCGGCTTCGTGCCCGCGCTTCGCCGCCGATTGCCGAAGCCCGGGCCTTGGATGGGCCGCCTCCGCCGCATTCTGTCGGTGCCGATGTTCCTCACCGCGCTCGGTCTCCTTTGGATTTTTGAGCGGCAGGTGGGGAGCACCGGTGTGGCTGTCGCGCTCGCTGTATCGTTGGTGCTTGCCGTTGCGCTCTGGTGGACGGGCCGCCGCCATGCTTGGCTTCCGCTCGTTCCCGCTGCGGTAGCGGTTGCGGCGGCCTTGGTGTTCGTTCCGGCCGACGCAGAGCTGGGGAAAGCTTCGGCGGGGGCCTTGAACGCGGAGCCGTTCAGCGAGGCGCGGCTTGCGGCGCTTCGGGCGGAGGGGAAGCCGGTCTTCGTCTACTTCACCGCCGATTGGTGCGTCACCTGCAAGGTCAACGAGAAAGCGGTGCTTGAGCGCGCCGAGGTGGCGGAGGCGTTCGACGCGCGGCGGGTGGCGGTGCTGGTGGGGGATTGGACACGCGGCGATGCGGAAATCGGGCGATTTCTCGAAAGCCACGGGCGCTCCGGCGTCCCGCTTTACCTCTGGTACGCGCCGGGCAGCCAGGCGGAGGTTCTGCCGCAGATACTCACCGTTGGGCGCGTGGCGGGACTGGCGCGCTAATCGCTGCTGCTCCCCCCAGCATCCTATTCAGCCCTCAAGTCTAACGAACCGGCCAGGCTTTTTCGCCGGCCACCCAGGTCTCCAGCACCTTCGTTTCCCGGATCTGGTCCGGGGTCGAGGCGGCAAAGATGTCGCGGTCGATCAGGATGAAGTCGGCGAACTTGCCGCGCTCCAGCGTGCCGATGCGGTCCTCGGCGAAGCCGGCATGCGCCGCCGCCATGGTGAAGCCGCGAAGCGCCTGCTCGATCGTCAGCTTCTGTTCGGGCATCCAGCCCCCCGGCGGCTGGCCGTTCGGGTCCTGGCGGCTGATTGCGGCGGCGAGGCCGTGGAAAGGGTTGGGGTGCTCGACGGGAAAGTCGGACCCGAAGGCGAGCGGCACCCCAAAGGCGAGCATCGATCGCCAGGCGTAGGAGCCGCCGAGCCGCTCCATCCCCATCCGCGCTTCGGCCATTTTCCAGTCGCTGGTCTGGTGCACCGGCTGCATCGAGGCGATGGTGCCGTGGCGGGCAAACCGGGAAAGATCCGCGGGATCTACGATCTGCGCGTGCTCCACCCGCCAGCGCCGGTCGCCTTTGTAAGTGTGCGACATCTCGTCGATCGCGGACAGGAGCTGGGCGTTGGCCGCGTCGCCGATGGCGTGCACCGCGACCTGAAAGCCGTCCATCGCGGCGCGGCTCATTAGGTTCATCAGCTCGGTATCGCCGAGGAAGCCCAAGCCGCGTTCCTTTGGGCTGTCCTTGTAGGGCTGCTTCAGCCAGGCGCCGCGCGAGCCGAGCGCGCCGTCGCTGTAGAGCTTCACCCCGCCCATCCGCAGCCGGCTGTTGTAGAGCCAGGGCGTAGGGCCGGTGCCGGCCACCGCGAGCAACGGCTCGATCCCGGAAGCGTAGGACATGATGCGCACCTTGAGCGCACCGATGTCGCCGGCGCGGCGCATCGTTGCCCAATCCTCGCCGCTTGTGCCCATGTCGGCGGCGGCGGTGAGGCCGTTCGCCAGCATGATCTCCTGCGCCTTGGCGAGCGCCGCGTCGCGGACCCGCGGCAAAGGCGGCGGCACGACCTTGTCGATCAGGCCCGATGCCGCGTCGATGAAGATGCCGCTCGGCTGGCCACCCGCGCCCTTTTCGATCTTGCCGCCGGAGGGCGCGGCGGTTTTGGCGGTGATGCCCGCTTCCTTCATGGCGACGCTGTTGGCCCAGCCGGCATGGCCATCGACCCGCTCAAGCCATACCGGGCGGTCCTTGATCACAGCATCGAGATCGGCGGCGGTCGGAAAGCGGCCGAGGCCCCAGCGTTCCTGGTTCCAGCCGCGCCCGACGATCCAGCGCGGCGTCGGGTTGGCGGCGGCATAAGCGGCGATCTTGGCCTGGGCTTCCTGAAGGCTGCGCGTGTCCGACAGATCGAGCTGGAGCGCGTTGAAGCCAAGCCCCATGATATGGCCGTGGCCGTCGATCAGGCCGGGCAGAAGCGTGCGGCCCTTGCCGTCAAAACGGAACTTGGTGCGGTCCGCTTTCTTTTCGCCCTTCTGGTAAAGGCGCTGCACACGCCCGTCGTCGCCGACCAGCATGGCGTTGAAGCGCACCAGCCGCCCTTCGGCGTTGAGCGTGTAGCCGTTGACATTGTCGACCAGCACGTCGGCGGCGGCGGGAGCGGCGAGGGAGAGAGCGGCGAGCGCCGCGACGAGCTTTTTCACGATCATGAAGAGCGCGATAAGCCTTGTTTCGCGCTTAAGCCAGATGGTCTAGACGCAGCGGCGATGACCGCTTCCTCCACCGCCGCTCTGCCTCTGACCCTCGCCGACATCGAAGCGGCGGCGGCGCGGATCGAAGGCGCGGTGATGCGCACGCCTACCCTGCTGAGCCGCACCCTTTCGCAGGTTACCGGCGCGACGGTGTACGTGAAGTTCGAGAACCTCCAGTTCACCGCCGCCTACAAGGAGCGCGGCGCGCTCAACAAATTGCTGCTGATGGAGGAGGGGAAACGGAGCCGCGGCGTGATTGCCGCCTCCGCCGGCAACCATGCCCAGGCGCTTGCCTATCACGGCCGCCGGCTGGGCGTGCCCGTCACCATCGTGATGCCGGTGCCGACCCCCTCCATCAAGGTGATGCAGACCGAAGGGCATGGCGCAGCCATCGTTCTTCACGGCGAGACCTTCGACGAAGCCTATGTCGAGGCGCGGCGGCTGGAGGCGGAGCGCGGGCTGACCTTTGTTCACCCGTTCGACGATCCGGAGATCATCGCCGGCCAGGGCACGGTTGCCCTGGAGATGTTTGCCGACGCGCCGGAGATCGACACCTTGCTGGTTCCGATCGGCGGCGGCGGGCTGCTGTCGGGGATGGCCACCGCATCCAAGGCGCTCCGCCCGGATATCGAAGTGGTCGGTTGCCAGGCGCAACTTTACCCCAGCATGTACTGCCGGATCAGCGGCAACGCGCTTCCCTCGGCCGGCGACACGATCGCGGAAGGAATAGCGGTCAAGCAGCCGGGCGACACCACCGCCGCGATCCTGGAGGAGCTGGTCGACGAGATCCTGCTGGTGCCGGAGCGGGAAATCGAGACGGCGGTCAGCCTGTACCTCCAGATCGAGAAAACGGTTGCGGAAGGCGCGGGCGCCACCGGCCTCGGCGCGATGCTGCGCTACCCCGAGCGCTTCCGGGGCCGCACCGTCGGCCTGGTACTCTCCGGCGGGAATATCGACACGCGGCTGCTTGCAACGGTGCTGCTTCGCGACCTTGCCCGCTCCGGCCGGATGGCGCGGCTTCGCATTCAGCTTCAGGACCGGCCGGGCGCCTTGCTGTCGGTGGTGAAGCTGTTCCACCAGTTCGGCGTGAACGTGATCGAAATCTACCACCAGCGCGTCTTCACCGCGCTTCCGGCCAAGGGCGCGTTCATCGACGTGGAGTGCGAAGCGCGCGACGCCGAGCAGCTGCAAAAGCTGGTGACCGGTCTCGAATCCAACGGTTTCAACGTCCACCCGGTAGAGATTCACTAGAGCAACGTCCCGCGCCGGAACGGGAAAGGGTTAACGCCGTTTTGAAGGCGCAAGCGTCTTTCCAACCGCACCCGGAGGCCGCATAAAGATTCCAGCAACCACGCCCCTCAACCAGCGGAGTTCCATTGAGCGCACCGTTTCGCTTTCCCCGTTTCTTTGTCACCAGCCCCTCCCCCTGCCCCTATCTGCCGGGCAAGACGGAGCGAAAGGTGTTCACGGAGCTGAGCGGAAACAGCGCAACCGATCTCAACGACGCGCTCGGCCGGATCGGCTTCCGGCGCAGCCAGGCGGTCGCCTACCGCCCCTCCTGCCTGGATTGCGCCGCCTGCGTGTCGGTGCGTGTGGTGGCTTCCGACTTCCAGCCCAATGCCACCCAGCGCAAGATGATCCGGCGCCACGCCGATCTGGAAGTCACCGCCTGCAAGCCTTGGGCGACCGAGGAGCAATATGATCTGCTCCGCCGCTACCTGAAGCGCCGCCATCCGGACGGCGGTATGGTCGGCATGGACGAAAGCGACTTCGCCGACATGGTGGAGCAAAGCCCGGTCAAGACCTACGTGATCGAATATCGCGAGCCTTCGGTGGACGGCCGCCAGGGCCGGCTCGTCGGCGCCTGCCTTACCGATCAGCAGGCGGACGGCTTGTCGATGATCTACAGCTTCTTCGAGCCGGACGATTCGCTCCGCCCCGGCCTCGGTACGTACATCATCCTCGATCACATCGTCCGCGCCGGCAAAGCGGGGCTGCCTTACGTCTACCTCGGCTATTGGGTCGAGAATTCGCAGCGCATGGCCTACAAGGCACGCTTCCGGCCGCTCGAGAAGCTTGGGCCCCACGGCTGGCAGCTTTTCGACCCCGACCAGCGCGAGCTTCCGCTCCCCCGCTAAAAACCCGCCATTAACCTGTCGCGGCTACCTTCCTCTCCATGGGGTGGGTTTTTAGCCGGATCGAGAAATTTCTAGGCGTTGGCGAAGCGGAAACCGTTGTCGGCCGTGCTTTGCTTGAGGAACGCTACCGCGTTTTGCGGCGTCAGATTCCGTTGCTCTACACGGTCGCGCTCGCCAATTATCTCGGCCTCTACCTCGCCACCGGCGGCACGTTCGAAGATCTGATCAGCCCTACGACGATATTGCTCCTCGTTGTGGTCGTCCGTCTGGTTCATTGGGTGCGGGTGCGCGAACGAATACTGTCGCACGAGCGCATCTTGCGCGAGATGCACAAGACCTGGTGCTTCGCGCTGCTTGTCTCGATCTGCTTCTCGGCTTGGGCGCTTGCGCTGATCAAAGGCGCGGACGCCGACCAGGACGGGCATGTGGTGATGTTCGGCACCGTCGGCGCGATTGGCTGTGCCTATGGCCTTTCGAGCTTTCCATCGGCGGCGCGGCTTCCCTTGCTGATCCTGGGCATGCCGTTGGCGTTTCGGCTCGTTCTATCCGGCCAAGTGGCGCATGTCGGCATGGGCATCAGCACTGGCCTCGTGATCCTGCTCATTCTGCAGCTCCTCCAGCTCCACGACGGCAGCTTCCGCCAGCTCGTCGAGTCCCGCTCGGCCATTGCCGGGGAGCGGGAACGGGCGCGGCGGGCGGAACGGCAGGCCAAGGCTGAAAAGAGCCGCGCGAAGCTGATGGCGGACACCGATCCGCTGACCGGCCTGGCCAACCGCCGCGCGTTTCTGCGCGACCTCGGCCGCCGTGCTTCTGCCTTGCAGCGCAGCGGCGGCAGCTTTGCGCTGGCCGTGGTGGATCTCGACGGGTTCAAGCCGATCAACGACACGTTCGGCCACGCCACCGGCGACGCGGTGCTTCAGGAAGTCGGCGTCCGCTTGTCGGCCGCGGGCGGGCGCGGGGCGCTGATCGCGCGCACCGGCGGCGACGAATTCGCGCTGCTGCTTGCGGGAGCGGAGGATGCCGAAGCGGGCGAAGCGGCCGGGCGCGAGGTCTGCGCCGTGCTCGCCGAACCGTTCCGGGTAGACGGGCGGGAGTTTCGAATTTCCGGCTGCTGCGGGATCAGCCTGGTAACGGCGGCCGACTGCAACGCCACCGAAGCTTTGATCCGCGCCGATACGGCTTTGTACCGCGCCAAGGAAAATGGCCGCTCGGGCGTGGCCGTTTACTCGGCGGAGATGGACGAAATCCACAGGCGCCGGAACCAGATCGAGCAAGCGCTCCGACTCCCCGAGACGCAGGCGCAGATCGGCCTGGTCTACCAGCCGATCCAGGACCTCACGACGGGCGAACTGCGTGCATTCGAGGCGCTGGCCCGCTGGAACCATCCGGAGCTCGGGCCGATCTCTCCGGCGGAGTTCATCCCCGCCGCCGAGCAGATCAACGTGATCAAGGAGCTTTCCGACACCCTGCTTGCCCATGCGGCGGTGGAAGCAGGGCGTTGGGCCGAGACGGTGCGGCTCTCATTCAACCTAAGCGCGGTGCAGCTGTGCACCGAAGGCTCGGCGCAGCGCATTCTGGCGATCCTGTGGGCGGCAGGCATGAGCCCGCACCGGCTTCAGGTGGAAGTGACCGAAACGGCTTTGCTGGTCGATTTCTCGGTGGCGCGGGAGAACCTCCAGGCACTGCGCAGCGCTGGCGCGCGGATCGTGCTCGACGATTTCGGCGCCGGCCATGCCTCCATTTCCTACCTGCGCGAAATGCAGTTCGACGGGATCAAGCTCGACGGATCGCTGACGGTGGATGCCACCGTGTCGCTGCGCAGCCGGCGGTTGCTGAAGGGCGTGGTCGATCTGTGCAGCTCGCTCGGCCTCCCCTGCGTCGCCGAGCATATCGAGACGGAGGAGCAGCGGACTTTGCTGCGCGAGTTCGGCTGCCGCGACGGCCAGGGGTTCCTCCTGGCGCGGCCGCTGGAAGCGGATTCGGCGGCCGAGCTGGCGGTGCCGCGGGTGTTCAGGCTGGGTAAGCCGAAGGCGGCTTGAGGCAGTTTTGCGGGCATAAGAAAGGGCCGGGGAGGTAACTCCCCGGCCCTTCTTTGCATCTGAGCGTGGTGGCTTGGACTTAAAAGTCCATGCCGCCCATGCCGCCCATGCCGCCGCCCATGCCGCCCGGCATGCCGCCGCCGGCCGACTTGTCTTCCGGAGCGTCGCTGATCGCCGCTTCGGTGGTGATCAGCAGGCCGGCAACCGAAGCCGCGTCCTGGAGCGCCGTGCGGACAACCTTGGTCGGATCGATCACACCGGCTGCAACCAGGTTCTCGTAGACTTCGGTCTGCGCGTTGAAGCCAAGCGTCTGGTCTTCGCTTTCAAGCAGCTTGCCCGAAATCACCGCGCCGTCATGGCCGGCATTTTCGGCAATCTGGCGCACCGGAGCGATGATCGCGCGGCGAACGATGTCGATACCGCGGGTCTGATCGTCGTTGGCACCGGTGAGGCCGGCAAGCGCCTTGGTGGCGTAGAGAAGCGCGGTACCGCCGCCGGGGACGATGCCTTCTTCAACCGCTGCGCGGGTCGCGTGGAGAGCGTCGTCCACGCGATCCTTGCGCTCCTTGACCTCGACTTCGGAAGAACCGCCGACCTTGATCACGGCAACGCCGCCGGCGAGCTTGGCAAGACGCTCCTGGAGCTTTTCCTTGTCGTAGTCGCTGGTGGTGTTCTCGATCTGCTGGCGGATCGCACCGACGCGGGCTTCGATCCGGTCGCGGGTGCCGGCGCCATCGACGATGGTGGTGTTGTCCTTGTCGATGGTGACGCGCTTCGCCTGGCCGAGCATGCCGACGGTGACGGTCTCGAGCTTGATGCCGAGATCTTCCGAGATCATTTCACCGGCGGTGAGGATCGCGATGTCTTCCAGCATCGCCTTGCGGCGATCGCCGAAGCCCGGCGCCTTGACGGCCGCGACCTTGAGGCCGCCGCGCAGCTTGTTGACCACCAGGGTGGCAAGCGCTTCGCCTTCGATGTCCTCGGCGATGATCAGGAGCGGACGGCCCGACTGAACGACCGCTTCCAGGATCGGAAGCATCGCCTGCAGGTTCGACAGCTTCTTTTCGTGGATCAGGATGTAGGGATCCTGAAGTTCCACCGACATCTTTTCCGGGTTGGTGATGAAGTAAGGCGACAGGTAGCCGCGGTCGAACTGCATGCCTTCGACGACGTCGAGTTCGAACTCGAGGCCCTTGGCTTCCTCGACGGTGATCACGCCTTCCTTGCCGACCTTTTCCATCGCTTCGGCGATCTTTTCGCCGACAACGGTGTCGCCGTTGGCTGAGATGATGCCGACCTGGGCGATTTCGTTGGAGCCGGAGACGGGCTTGGAGCGTGCCTTCAAGTCAGCAACGACCGCGGTGACCGCGATGTCGATGCCGCGCTTCAGGTCCATCGGGTTCATGCCGGCCGCGACCGACTTCATGCCTTCGCGAACGATCGACTGGGCAAGAACCGTCGCGGTGGTGGTGCCGTCGCCGGCGAGGTCGTTCGTCTTGGACGCGACTTCGCGCAGCATCTGCGCGCCCATATTCTCGAACTTGTCCTTGAGCTCGATCTCCTTGGCGACGGTGACGCCGTCCTTGGTGATGCGCGGGCTGCCGAAGCTCTTGTCGAGAACGACGTTGCGGCCCTTGGGGCCGAGGGTCACCTTGACCGCGTCGGCCAGGATGTCGACGCCGCGGAGGATCCGCTCACGGGCGTCGCGCGAAAAACGTACGTCTTTGGCTGCCATGCTGGCTTACCTTTCGATGTGAAATTGACAACTTTGACACGGGATCGGGAAATTCGGCTCAGCCGACGATCCCGAGGATGTCGCTTTCCTTCATGATGAGGAGGTCCTCGCCGTCGACCCGGACCTCGGTGCCCGACCACTTGCCGAACAGGATCTTGTCGCCGGCCTTCACCTCGAGCGGGTGGACTTCACCGGCTTCGTTGCGGGCGCCAGTGCCGACGGAGACGACTTCGCCTTCCTGCGGCTTTTCCTTGGCCGTGTCGGGGATGATGATCCCGCCGGCGGTCTTTTCCTCGGCCTCGACGCGGCGGACGAGCACGCGGTCGTGCAATGGTCGAAAGTTCATAAGTTCACCTCACTTGCTTGCTACGCGGCAGCCCCCCATCTGCCGGGACGCCGCGATACGGTTGAACTTTAGCACTCCCGGACTG
Source organism: Allosphingosinicella sp. (assembly GCA_036399095.1). Classification (GTDB taxonomy): domain Bacteria; phylum Pseudomonadota; class Alphaproteobacteria; order Sphingomonadales; family Sphingomonadaceae; genus Allosphingosinicella. Next base: position 407 of record DASWNT010000003.1, on the reverse strand, counting down.
AGAGTGCCAGTACGCGTGGATTTAAGCGCGGTTCATCCGCCGTCAAGGCGCGGGGGCAGCAAAAAATGATGCTATGCGGTCCAGCGGGAACTACCTCCGTTCGGCCTGAGCTTGTCGAAGGCCGCCCCTTCTGTTTTGTGGCGAGCTGCCCACCGCACAAACCGCAGTGAGCAAAAGGAGAGGTCACCGAAAATGGCGTTCGTGCGCGGGCTGTGGAAGGTGCTGGTCGGCATCAAGGATGCGCTGGTGCTCCTGCTCCTGCTGCTGTTCTTCGGGACGCTCTACGCGGTGCTTTCCGCGACGCCCCACGGCGGCGGCCCGACGCGCGGGGCGCTCTCACTCAGCATCGACGGACCGATCGTCGAGCAGCCCGCCGAGGTCGATCCCTTCGCCTTGGCGAGCGGCGG
>DASWNT010000002.1:0-2037 GCA_036399095.1 Allosphingosinicella sp. | reverse complement strand
GGCCTACAGCTTAGCGCGCAGCCCGGGGGAGAATCGGCCATGAGCGAGAGCAGCGTCAAATTCTCGGAGCAGGAAGCGCTCGACTTCCACACCCAGGGCCGCCCCGGCAAGATCGAGATCATCGCCTCCAAGCCGATGGCGACCCAGCGCGATCTCAGCCTCGCTTATTCGCCGGGAGTCGCGGTCCCGGTGCGGGCGATCGCGGACGACCCTTCCAAGGCCTATGATTATACCGCCAAGGGCAATCTCGTCGCGGTCATCTCGAACGGAACCGCCATTCTGGGGCTGGGCAATCTTGGAGCCTTGGCTTCAAAGCCGGTGATGGAAGGCAAAGCGGTGCTGTTCAAGCGCTTCGCCGACGTCGATTCGATCGATCTGGAAGTGGCGACGGAAGACACGGACGCCTTTATCAACGCCGTCGCCCTGCTCGAGCCGAGCTTCGGCGGGATCAACCTCGAAGACATTGCGGCGCCGGCCTGCTTCATCATCGAGCAGGAGCTGAAGGCGCGGATGAACATCCCCGTTTTCCACGACGACCAGCACGGCACGGCGATCATCACCGCCGCCGGTTTGATCAACGCCTGCTATCTCACCGGCCGCGCCTTGAAGGACATCAAGGTGGTGGTGAACGGCGCCGGCGCGGCGGCGATCGCCTGCACGGAGCTCATCAAGGCGATGGGTGTTCCCCACGGCAACGTGATCATGTGCGACCGCAAGGGCGTGATTTGGCAGGGGCGGCCGGAGGGGATGGACCAGTGGAAGTCCGCCCACGCGGTGCCGACGGAGGCGCGCTCGCTGCCCGAAGCATTGGTCGGCGCAGACGTCTTCCTGGGCTTGTCCGCCGCCGGGGCGTTGAAGCCGGAGATGGTCAAGGACATGGCGCCGCGGCCGATCATCTTTGCGATGGCCAATCCCGATCCCGAAATCTCGCCGCCGGACGCCAAGGCGGCGCGGCCGGACGCGATTGTCGCCACCGGCCGGTCGGACTTTCCGAACCAGGTCAACAATGTGCTCGGCTTCCCCTTCATCTTCCGCGGCGCGCTCGACGTGCGGGCGACCGCGATCAACGAGGAGATGAAGATCGCCGCCGCCCGGGCGCTTGCCGAGCTGGCGCGCGAGGCGGTGCCGGAGGAAGTCGCCGCAGCCTATGGCGGCAAGGCGCATACCTTTGGCGTCAACTATATCATCCCGGCACCGTTCGACCCGCGGCTGATGGAAGTCGTCCCCGCCGCAGTCGCCAAGGCGGCGATGGATTCGGGCGTGGCGCGCAAGCCGCTGGAAAGCCTGTCCGCCTACCGCACGGCACTTCGCTCGCGGCTCAACCCGACCACCTCGGTGCTGACGCTGGCCTATGAGGCCGCGCGCGCCAATCCCAAGCGGGTGATCTTCGCCGAGGGCGAGGAGGATGCGGTGCTTCGCGCTGCGATCGCGTTCCGCGACGGCGGCTACGGCACGCCGGTGCTGGTCGGCCGCGAGGACGTCTACGACAAGCTCCGCGAACTCGGCGTCGAATATCCCGAGAGCTTCGAGGTCTACAACAGCCGCACCTATCCGCGCGTGCCGGAGATGGTCGACTTCATGTACAAGCGCCTTCAGCGGCAGGGCTATCTGCCGCGCGAGGTCGAGCGGATGGTCAACCAGGACCGCCACACCTTCGCCGCGCTGCTGCTCCACCTCGGCGAGGCCGATGCGATGGTGACCGGCACCACCCGCCCCTACACCCAGACGATGCGCCGCATTTCGCGCGTGATCGACCCGGTGCCGGGAGTCACTCCGTTCGGAGTCCATCTGCTGGTCGGGCGCTCGCACACCAGCTTCATCGCCGACACCACCGTCACCGAGCGGCCCGATGCCGAGCAGCTTGCCGAGATCGCCATCCGTTCCGCCCACCTCGCCCGCCGAATGGGTCACGAGCCGCGCGTCGCCTTCCTGTCCTATTCGAACTTCGGCAATCCGGAAGGGAGCTTCCTCGAGGGGCTGCGCGGCGCCGTGCGCCTGCTCGATTTGCGCGATGATGTCGATTTTGAGTATGAGGGC
>DASWNT010000001.1:0-49280 GCA_036399095.1 Allosphingosinicella sp. | reverse complement strand
ACTGTTATTCCGAACCTAAGGGCAGATTCCCACGCGTTACGCACCCGTGCGCCACTAGACCCGAAGGTCTCGTTCGACTTGCATGTGTTAGGCATGCCGCCAGCGTTCGTTCTGAGCCAGAATCAAACTCTCAAGTTTGTGTCCGACCTCAGTGCCTACGGGGGAAAACCCGCAAGCGATCGAGGCCGGCTTCAAGGAGCCGTTCCTGCACTTCACATATACTGTGGATATGTAACGGACATGTTGAGCCACTCACGCCGGGAAAACCCAACGTGCATGAACTCAATGGAACGACTTAGCTTTAACCAATCCTCCGGAGCCTTAAACTCCCCGGTGACTGGAGCCGCCGCCCACATGTCCCTTCATCTAAACCAACAATGTCAAAGAGCCGACGCGTCTCCTTTCCCCTTGAACCGGGGCAACCGGGTTACCGATCATTTAGAGACGCAAGCGAGGTGGGCAACAACCCTGCCCCGCCGGTGAGAGGCCATATATGAGGCCGTTTCCGACCCGTCAATGACTTTTTTCAGAAACTTTCCGAAGCTAGCATCGCTGCCCGGCCGAAGCCGAAGAGCGAGCCGCGAAGCATCGATCCCGCCAGGCAGTGCCCGGACAGGAACGGCTGCAACGCCGCTTCGGAAGACCTGAAGGAAAGATGCAAGCCTCATCGGCCGCGCCTTTCCGCCGCGAATTCGAAGGAAAACCTCCGAGGCCGCGGCCTCCCATATACTCGATTTTCAAAGAGTGGCCGGTGAGGCTGGAAGCGCCTTGGCGCTGCCTCATCGACTTGACCTATGTAAGGAAAGCGAACCGTCCTTGCAAGAGCCTTGTTTCGTTTTTTTCGAAACTTGTCAGTGAGTTGCGAACCGAAGTTCAGATCCCCGCCGACGAGTGGCCATATCGGGGAGCGATCCGCTTCCGTCAAGGCCCTTGTTTCGTTTTCGCGAAACCCGCGATCCCGACCCGGCTGGGTCCGTTCCGCGGAGGGGCGCTATTTAGGGATCGGCGCGCGGCCGTCAAGAGCCTTCGCGCGCCGCCTCACGCCCCCTGTATATAAGCGCGCATCGCTTCGGCTTCTTCCTCGATGCGGCGGATGCGCCAGGCGACAAGGTCTCCGATCGACACCAGGCCGACGAGCTTTTCTCCTTCCACAACAGGGAGGTGGCGGATGCGGCGCTTGCTCATGTTGGAGAGGGCGGCAAGCGCCGACACGTCGGGCGTGACGGTGATTACAGGGGCGGTCATCACCCGTGAAACGGGAAGGTCGAGCGTCCCCGCCCCTTCCTTCGCAAGGCAATAAAGGAGGTCGCGCTCGGAAAGGATGCCGGCGACGGCGCCGCCCTCCAGCGCAACCACCGCGCCGATTCGGTGCTGGGCGAGCAGCTGAACCGCCTCTCGTACCGGCGCCGCCGATTCGATGGTGACGACGCCGCGCCCCTTGGCGGAGAGAATCGCCTCGATCGTCATTGCTTCAGCTCCTGTGTCGCCCCGACTCGCCGGCGATGATCCCATGGGCGGGTTTCGAATGGAAGCGCCGGTGGATTCGCCGAATTGCGAACCCTTGATGATGTCCACGCCGCCCGCCACATGGCTGCCATGCCGAAGCACGACCCCGTTCCGCCGCGCGCGCGCCTTTCCGACGAAACGGCGCGGCTCGAGGAGATCCAGCGCGCCGCCCGCGCCTGGGCGCGATACAAGAAGATGATGAAGTGGATGCTGCTGGCCGCCGCGCTGACGGTGGTGGCCGCGCTTGGCTGGCTGAAGAGCCTGGGCGAGCCGATGCCCATTCACATGGTGATCGCCACCATCGCGGGCGTGGGGCTTTCCGTGCTGGTCGGCACCGGGCTGATGGGCCTGGTCTTTTTATCCAACAATTCGGGCCATGACGATGCGGCCTCGGGAAGGAACCGGGAGAAATGAACGTGGCGAATCGCGAACCGATCCTGCGCGTCGTGCCCCGGCCGGCCGACATCAACGCCAACGGGCATATCTTCGGCGGTTGGGTGCTGAGCCAGATGGACATCGCCGCCGGCATCGTCGCCAGCCGCGAGGCGGACGGGCCGGTCGCCACCGTCGCAATCCAGGCGATGGAGTTCACCGCGCCGATCCTGCTCCACGACATCATCTCGGTCTTCGCGGAGATCGAACGGGTCGGCCGCACTTCCCTCGCGATTCGGATCGAGGTGGTGGCGAGCCGCAACCGCGGGCGCGAGCAGGTGAAGGTGACGGAAGGCCTCTTCACCTTTGTGGCGCTGGACGAGAATCACCGGCCGCGCCCGGTCAAGCGCACCTAAGCTCTAGCGCCGGGCCTCCGGAGCCTGGGTGCGGAAGCGCAAGGTCGCGGTGCCGTTGGCCGGCACCGTCGGCACCCAGACCTGCCGCCCGTCGCGGCGGATCAGCGGCGATTCGGCGCTCAGCGTGTAGCCATATTCCTCAAGCTCCGCTTCGTATCGGACGGGAGATGCGGTGGCGTTCGACACGGTGAGCTCCCATTCGAACCGGCCATCGTCGTTGCGGGAAAGCTGCTTCACCTCCGCGCTGATCGCGCTCGCGAGGCCGACGACGATCTCGACCTCCTCCCCCACCGCATGGTCGCGCATCGTGCCGCGCCCGATAAGCAGCGGCCGGCCACGCGCCTTTGCGCTCAGCATTACCCGCCCCGCCGGCAGCGGAAGGCCGAGCCCCGCTGCCTTTGTATTACGGGCAACCAGCACCCGGCTCACCGGCTGCACGGAGCCGAGGCTGGAGAGGTAAAGCCGCTGCCGGTAGACCTGGCGGACCGGGACGCCGCGCTTCTGGAGAAGCGCGACCTGCTTCTGGCTCTTGGCGGCGACGGTGACCGGAGCCGGGATCCGGTAGAGCTTCAGATCGCCGAGATCCTCCTGCTGCGCCATCATCGCGGGCGGTGCCGGAGGAGGTGGCGGCGGCGGTGGGGGCGGCGCCATCATCATCGGGGCCGCGATCCGCATGCCGGTGACCACGATCTCCTCCCGTTCGATCTGCTCCTCGCGCAAATCGCTGGTGGTGGTGCCCTGCGCCCAGCACTCCAGGGTGAGCGGGCGCACCTGCACCCGGGGCGCACGGACGTTTTCGCGATTGATCTGCCCGGCCACCGCCTGGGTGTCGGCGTTGCGGAACGAAGTCTCGTCGCCATTCGCAAGCGTCAGCCAGGCGAAGAGGTCGACCTTCGTGCCGTCCGGCGAGAGTTCCGCGATGTAGTTCGCCTGCCAGTCGAAGCCGCTCGCCAAGTAGGACAGCGTCACCGTCGCGGTGGTCGCCCGGGTGGCGCGGGCGCGGACGGAGAGAGTCGGCTTGGCGGAAAGATCGGCGGGCACTTCGTCGTACCGCAGGGTCTCCGGAAGGCCGGTGCAGCGCAGCGCCTCGATGCCCTCGGCAGTCTGCAGAACCACCGCGCCATTTTCGCCGGAGCGGACGATCGCTTCGGTTTCGCGTACCGCGCCGGTGGCGCGGGAGGTTCGACGAAGATGCACCCGCTTGCCCAGCGATGCGTCGAGCAGCGCGCTTGGCGAAAGCAGCCGCGCGTCCTGGTTCTTCTCCACCACCTCGGCCGGAAAGCCCGTGACGATCGCGCTTTCCGGCAGAATGCCGCCCGCCACGCCTTCGAAGCGAAGCTGCGATTCGCCTGCGGGAATGGAGACCCGGCGTGTTTCACTGATCAGCGCATAGCCGTTCAGCCAGGAAAGCTGCATCCGTTCGCCGGGTCCGCGGTGCGGCGCGCGGTAGACGGTGACGTCCACCGAGTCCGGCGCGGACGAGCGGGCGATCTGCTGCGCCGCAGCCGGGCCGGCCGCGGCGAGAAGCAGGCCAAGAAGGATGCGCCTGCGCGCCACCGCCTCTGCCTTAGTAGCGCGAATCGAAGGTGGCGGTGACCGTGGTCTCCCCGTTTGCCGGCACGCTGACCCGCCAAAGCGCCTCGTCCGCCGAGCGGCGGGTGCTTTTCGCGCTTTCCTGCGTGATCCGGACGTCGCCCCACAGGCCGGACTGAATGAGGTCCACCGTCACCGCTTGCGGCCGGGCGTTGGTGAGGGTGTAGCGCATGGACGTGCGCCAGCGGGAATCGCTCACCCGTTCGCGCTTCTCGACCACCGGCTGCACCTTCACGTCGAAGGCCTGGCCGGTGGTGATGCCGATGTCGGAGCCCATCGGCGTGTGGCCGATCCGGTTTTCGCCAACGAACTGGGCGTTGCCGCGGGCATCCTTTTGGTAAACGCGGACGATGCCGGCGGGGAGCGCGTCGCCGAGGCCGCTGTCGCGGGCGCTTGAGAATTGCAGCACCGTGTCGGCGCTTTGCGCCTGATCGAGCGTGCCGAGCCAATTGTTGCGGAACACGTAGGCCCGCTTCGCCGCGGCGCCGGTAACGTCGAGAAAGCTGACCTGCTTGGTCTGCTTGTCGGCAATCGTGGTCCGCTCCTTCAGCGGATAAAGGTAGAAGTCGCCGAGGCTTTCGCGGTCCGGCGTCTGGGTGCCGGGTCGGTTGCCGGGCGGCGGCGGCGGCGGTGCCGGACGGTAGCCGCCGCCATATTCGTCATAACCGCCGCCCCGCCCGGCGACATTGCCGGCGATCAGAAGTGTGTCGGCATTGGTGAAGGTCGTGCCGGTGGTGTTGGTCAGGGTCACCCAGCCTTGCACGTCGATCCGTCCGGCCTGTTCGTCGAACAAGGTGACGTAATCGGCCTTCCAGCCCATTCCGGGCGTGAGGTAGCTCAAGGTTACTGGGCGCGTGCCGCCGCTTTTGCTGTCCATCGTGACCGAAAGCGTTGGGCGGGCGCGCAGATTTTCCGGCACCTTGTCGAAGATCACCCGCACGGGCAGGCCGTCGTCGCGAAGCACTTCGATGCGCTGGCCGATCTGGAGAACCACCCCGCCGTTAACCGCAAGCACCCGCGCCCGCTCGCGCTCCTCCGCGCCGGTGGCGGGATTGGTGCGGACCAGGGTGATTTCCTCGCCGACCGCTTTCTCCATCAGCTTGGATGGGGACAGGAGATCGAAATCGAAATTCTGCTCCACCACCGACACGTCGCGGGCGGAGAGCGTCACAGTTTCGGGGCTGATCTGGCCGGAGACGTTGGGGAATTCCTGGCGGGAGCGGCCGCTCGGCAAGGCGATCTGCCGCGTGTCCTGCACGAGCGCGAGATTGTCGTTGTAGACCGAGATGGAAAGGTCGCTCGGCGGCACCTGCGCCGCCGCCGGCGCGGAAAGGCAGGCGGACAGAAGAAGGACGCGGCGCATACAGGCTCTCCCGTTGGTCTTCCCTCATGATGTTACAATGTTACGTTCAGTGTCAATCGCACAAAAAAGGCGGCGCCTCCGGATGGAAGCGCCGCCTCTTCAGCGGATCGTTTGTGACGCCTCAGGCGGCCGGAGCGATGTCCGTCTCGTCCTCAGGGCGCGGCCGGCGGGTGCGGCGGCGCGGCGCCTTGGCCGGTGCATCGCCGTCGACGATGGAGATTGCCGGCGGAAGCACGTCGAGCGAGATCGTGCCTTCCGACGCTTCTTCGCGAGCCGGTTCTTCCGAGCGTTCGGCGCGGCGCGGGCGCGGACGCTCGAAGCGCGGCTGTTCGCCGTTGCGCTCTTCGCGATAGGCGCGGCGCGGACGCTCGGCGCGATCCTCGTCGCCGCCTTCCGCACGCTCGGTGCGCTCAGGCCGCTCGGCGCGTTCCGGACGGTCGTTGCGATCTGCACGCTCGGGGCGGTCGCCGCGATCCTGACGATCGTTGCGTTCCGGACGCTCCGCGCGGTTGCCGCGTTCGGCGCGCTCCGGGCGGCGGCTGCGGTCCTGGCGGTCGCCGCGATCGTCGCGGTCGTCACTGCCCTGATCGTCGCCGTCGTCGCCGTCGGCGGAGACATTGCCTTCTTCGTCGCCATCTTCGTCGTCGCCGAAATAATCGTCGCGGCGCGGGCGCTGCTCTTCGAAGCGGCTGCGGTTCTCGTTCAACACGCGGAAATAGTGATCCGCATATTGAAGATAGGTTTCGGTCTGAACGCGGTCGCCCTGCATCTGCGCGTCGCGGGCAAGCGCCTTGTATTTTTCAAGCAACTGCGCGGCATTGCCGCGGTTGCGGTTGTCCTGCCGGTTGCCCGGGCTGGGCTGGTTCGGCGAGCGCGGTCCGCTTCCACCGCGGCCGCGACGGCGGCCGTTTTGACGATTGTTGATCAAATGTAGGTCCTCGTCCTCGTGGTCCTAATCAGCCACTGTCGCGGGCCGGGCCCCTCCCGGCCGCATCATCTGCACGACCCCGAAAGGCAGGCAACCGCAAGCGGCTCCAGCCACCTCAGCTGAGGCGTCCAGGGACGCTCAAGCAATCGGGGGTCGGCGACGGTTGGCCTCACGCTCATCTTTAGCTGTGAAAGGCCCCGTCCCTCCTTGCCTATGTAGAGGGGGGCGGAACGAATTCCAAGCGGAAAAGCGCCTGACCCAGGTTAGGCTGTCAGCGCGAGGCAGCGGGCGTGGCCGCCCAGGTCGCGGTGGAGCGCGGCCTGGAGCCCGTGCGCTTCGAACAGGGGCGCGACCGCGGGAGCCTGGCCCGCGCCGAGTTCGATGCAGGCGATGCCGCCCGGGGCGAGCAAGGGCGCGATCTGCGGGGCGATGCGGCGGTAGTCGTCGAGGCCGTCGGCACCTGCGAACAGGGCCTCGGCGGGCTCCCAATCGCGCACGTCGCGGGGGAGATCGGCGGCACATTCGACATAAGGCGGGTTGCAGAGGATGAGATCGAACGGGCCTTCCACGCCGTCCGCCCAATTCCCGAGGCGGAGTTCGGCGCGAGGCGCGAGACAAAGGCGTTCGGCGTTGCGATGCGCATAGGTGAGTGCCGCCTCCGATGCATCGATGCCAAGGCCTTGTGCGTGCGGCCAATGGTCGAGTGCGGCGAGGAGCAATGTGCCCGGGCCGGTGCCGAGGTCGAGGATGCGGGCGGGGGCGCGTTTGCCGAAGTGGGAGAGTGCGGCCTCGATCAGCGTTTCGCTGTCCGGGCGGGGGACGAGCACGCCGGGTCCGACTTCCAGCTCAATCGTCCAGAAGGCGCGGCGGCCGGTGATGTAGGCGACGGGCTCGCCGGCGGCGCGGCGGTCGAGGATGGGCCGGAAGGTTGGCGGTGCGGTGTCGTTCAGGCGGGAGAGGAGCAGCGTGTCCCGCTCTACGCCGAGCGCATGGGCCATGAGCAGTTCGGCATCGAGGCGGGCGGTGTCGCTCACGTCGGTGAGCGTCCTCGCCGCCTCAGCCAATGCTTCCGATACCTTCATCAAACCTCGTTCGTCCCGAGCCCTTCGATGCCGCCTGCGGCGTCGCTCAGGATAAACTGCGTCGAGCGGCGCTGGCACTGAGTCCTCGTGTGCGTCCCTCGACTACGCTCGGGACGAACGGTGTGGGCGGATCGCTCTAGGTGACTTGGGCCGTCAAACCTCATCCAGGGTCGCCAACCGCTCTGCTTCGTCCTCCGCCACCAGAGCGGAGAGCAGTTCATCCAGCCCCGGCCCTTCCAGAATCTCCGGCAAGCGATGAAGGGTCAGATTGATCCGGTGGTCCGTCACCCGCCCCTGCGGAAAGTTGTAGGTGCGGATGCGCTCCGAGCGGTCGCCCGAGCCGACCATCGACTTGCGCGCCCCGGCACGGGCGGAGGCCAAGCGTTCGCGCTCAGCCTCGTAGAGGCGGGTGCGCAAAACCTTGAGCGCCTTGGCCTTGTTCTTGTGCTGCGATTTCTCGTCCTGCTGGATCACCACCAGCCCGGTCGGCAAGTGGGTGATGCGCACCGCGCTGTCGGTGGTGTTGACCGATTGGCCGCCGGGGCCGGAGGATCGATAGACGTCGATGCGAAGGTCGCGCGCTTCGTCAATCTGGACGTCGACATCCTCGGCTTCGGGCAGCACCGCGACCGTGGCCGCCGAGGTGTGAATGCGCCCGCCGCTTTCGGTGGCGGGGACGCGCTGGACGCGATGGACGCCGCTTTCGAACTTGAGCTTTGCGAACACCCCCTGGCCGGTGACGGAGGCGACGACCTCCTTGTAGCCGCCCATTTCGGAGGCGCTGGCCGAGATCAGTTCCACCCGCCAATTCTGGCTGTCGGCATAACGCTGGTACATGCGCAGCAGATCGCCGGCGAACAAAGCCGCCTCGTCGCCGCCGGTGCCGGCTCGGATTTCGAGCATCGCCGCGCGCTCGTCGGCGGCGTCGCGGGGGAGGAGCTTGAGCGCCAGCGCCCGCTCCGCCTCGGGAAGCTGATTTTCAAGCGCGCGGATTTCGTCCTCCGCCATGTCCCGCATCTCGGGGTCGCTCGCCATTTCACGCAGGGAGGCGATCTCCGCGCGGATTCGGCGCACCTCCGCGGCCGCGGCGGCGACCGGTTCTACCTCGGCATATTCCTTGGACAGCTTCACGAACGCATCGGCGGCAAGATCGCGCGCCGACATCGCCGACTGCAACTCATCCCGCCGCGCAAGAATCTGCGCTATTCTGTCGCCGGAGATGGAGGTCATGCGTTCGGGCCGCCCGAAACGCCGCCATAAGGGCTACGAACCGCTGCGAAGATGCGTTCCTGCAAATTCATCGACTGCTCGGTGCTTCCACCATAGCTGGTGAGGTGAAGCCGGGGATCAGCATCCGGCCCGCGCAGGATAAGGACGGCGCCGACACCCTTCTTACGGGCGTTCTCAATCCGCTTCTTGGAGTTGCCGCGGAAGGCGAATTCGGTGGCGATCCCGTGGCTGCGTAGCAGGGCTGCCACCGCGGCGGCTTCGATCTCAAGCTCAGGCTTGTCGGGAACCACTGCGACCTCGACCCCCGACCCTTGCGGCGCCTCAATCATCATGCCGAGCCGCTCGATACCCGCCGCCCAGCCGATCGCCGGAGTGTGCGGTCCGCCTAAAGCTTCCATAAGGCCGTCATAGCGCCCGCCGGCCAGCACCGTCCCCTGCGCGCCCAGGCGGTCGGTGACGAACTCGAACGCGGTGTGGCGGTAATAATCGAGGCCGCGGACTAAGCGTGCGTTGCGGGTCCAGGCGACGCCGGCGGCGTCCAGGCCGGCGGTGACCTGGTCGAAGAAGGCGCGCGCTTCCCCGGTAAGGAAGTCGTCGATGTCGGGCGCGCTGTCGGCGGCAGGGCGGTCGCGGGGGTCCTTGCTGTCGAGGATGCGCAGCGGGTTCTTGGCCAAACGGGCAAGGCTGTCCTCCGACAGATCGGCGCGGTGCGCTTCGAAATGCTCCACCAAAGCGGCACGCCAGGCGTCGCGCGTTTCGGCATCGCCGAGCGTGTTGAGCTGCAGCGTCACGCCGTCGGCGATGCCAAGCTCCTTCAAGAGCTGATCGGCCATCACCAGCAATTCCACGTCGGCGAGCGGGCTGTCCGATCCGATGATCTCGGCGTCGAGCTGGTGGAATTGGCGGTAGCGGCCCTTTTGCGGACGCTCGTAGCGGAACACCGGCCCGTGGGTCGCAACCTTCATCGGCGCGAACTGCTGCCAGCCTTCCGACAAATACGCGCGGCAGATGCCGGCGGTGAATTCCGGGCGCAGGGTCAGCGATTCGCCGCCGCGGTCCTCCAGGCTGTACATTTCCTTGGAGACGATATCGGTGGTTTCGCCGATCGAGCGGGCGAACACCTGAGTGGCTTCGAACACCGGCAATTCGATGCGCTGGAAGCCATAGAGGCGCCGCACCCGGTCGAAGGCGGATACCACCGCGCCGAAGCGCTCCGCTTCCTCGCCCTGGATGTCCTGGGTGCCGCGGATTCTCTGGGGACCTTTGCTCATCGCGCGGCCATTAGCATTTTTGTCTCGCGTGGGAAGCTTCGCGGCTCTACGGCCCCGCGCCATGAACATCGACCTTATCCCCGTGGGCGACGATCCGCCCAATTCGATCAACGTCATCATCGAAGTGCCGATCGGCGGCGAACCGGTGAAATATGAGTTCGACAAGGCGTCGGGCGCCATTTTCGTTGACCGCATCCTACACACGCCGATGCGCTACCCAACCAATTACGGCTTCATTCCGCACACCTTGTCGCCCGACGGCGATCCGCTGGACGTGATGGTGATGGCGCGCGTGCCGTTCATACCCGGCTCGGTGGTCCGCTCCCGCCCGATTGCCGTTCTCCGCCTGGAAGACGAAGCGGGCGGCGACGAGAAGATTCTGGCGGTGCCGATCAAGAGCACTTCGCCTTATTACGCCAATGTCGAGGAAGGCGAGGATCTGCCGGTGATCATCCGCCAGCAGATCGAGCATTTCTTCACCCACTATAAGGACCTGGAGCCGGAAAAGTGGGTGCGGGTCGGCACCTGGGGCGACCGCGAGGAAGCGGTGAAGGTGATCCAGGAAGCGATCGACCTTGCCAAGCAGACCAAGGCGGCGGCGGCCGCAGCTTAAGGCTGGACGCCGCCTCCCGCTTGCGCCAACGCGTGCGCAAAACGGGAGAGAGAAAATGCGCCTTGCCAGCCTGTTAGCCGCAACCGCCCTGATGACGCTCGCCGCCTGCTCGATGCCGCGGCCGGTAGCGAAGATCGGCCCGCCCCCTGCGTTCGCATCGTCCGAAAGCGCGGTTGCGAATACGCAGGCGGCCCTTCGCCGGATCGAGGCGGTGGAGCCGCTGGTCAACGCGGTCATCGCGGTGGACCCGACGGCGACGGAGCAAGCGCGTGCGCTCGACGCGAGCGGCCGGCGCGGGCCGCTTCACGGCATGCCGATCCTGATCAAGGACAATATCGAATCGAAAGGCCCACTGCCCACGACGGCGGGCAGCCTTGCGCTCACGAACAACGTTACGAACCGCGACGCGCCCTTGGTGGCGCGGCTTCGCGAGGCCGGCGCGGTGATCGTCGGCAAGACCAACCTTTCCGAATGGGCCAATATCCGCGACAACAGCTCGATCTCCGGCTGGAGCGCGGTGGGCGGCCAGACCCGGAACGCTTATGCGCTGAACCGCAATCCCTGCGGCTCCTCCAGCGGCAGCGGCGTGGCCGTGGCGGCGGGCATGGTCCCCGCGGCGATCGGCACCGAGACCGACGGATCGATCACCTGCCCGGCTTCGATAAGCGGCATTGTCGGCTTCAAGCCAACCGTCGGCCTGGTCAGCCGCACCCATGTCGTGCCGATCAGCCACAGCCAGGATACGCCCGGGCCGATGACCCGCACGGTGCGCGAAGCGGCGCTGGTTCTATCGGCCATCGCCGGCAGCGACCCCGCCGATCCGCAGACTGCCGAAGCCGACGCGCGCCGCGCCGATTATGCGGCCGGCCTCTCCACCGAATCGCTGCGAGGCAAGCGGATCGGCGTGATGCGCTTCGCAAGCGGCTTCGGCACCGACGAGCGATTCGAGGAAGCGCTTGCCACGCTTCGTGCCCAGGGCGCGACTCTGGTCGAAATCGCCAAGTTCGAGCGCAAGCCGGAAATGGGCCAGGGCGAATTCACCGTTCTGCTCACCGAGCTGAAGGCGGACTTGAACGCTTACCTTGCCACCACCCCGCCCAGCGTCACGACCCGCACCCTTGCCGACGTGATCGCCTTCAACAAGGCCAATGCCGGAACCGAGCTGGCGCTGTTCGGCCAGTCCACCTTCGAGGAAGCGGAGAAGACCAAGGGCCTCGATGATCCCGACTACAAGAAAGCGCGGGCAACCAGCCTGCGTCTTGCGGGCGCGGAAGGCATCGACAAGATGCTCAAGGACAATGACGTCGTGGCTTTGGTCGGCCCGACCGTCGCGGCGGCGTGGCTGATCGACACGGTGCACGGCGATTCCTATCCCGGCGGCGGCGCCGGCGGCTTTGCCGCGGTGGCCGGCTACCCCCACCTCACCGTGCCGATGGGTCTGGTGAAGGGGCTCCCGGTCGGCCTTTCCTTTCTTGGGCCGAAATGGTCGGACGGGATGATCCTGTCGCTTGGTTACGCTTACGAGCAGGCGTCGCGGAAGCGGGCCGAGCCGCGCTTCCTGCCGTCGATCGAGGAAAGCCCGGAAGTGGCGCCGCACTTGGCGCAGCGGGCGCGCTAAAGCTTCTTCGGCTTCTTCTTCGCCGCCGCGCGCAAGCTAGCCTCTAGTGCGAGGCTGGCCCAGCGCTGCATCGCTTCGGGTTCCTCATAGGCCTCGGCTGGACCGCGCCGGTAGTTCATGGTGCCGCTCTTGCCGTTGCCGAAGTCGACGGGGAAGCGTTCGCATCCCTGCGCATCCCATATGGCGTCGCTCTGCTTGTCGGACTTGAACCAGATCTCACCGCCGTCGATGATCGCGAACACGATGCCGTCCAGATAAAGCGTTCCACCACCCATCATGCGGCGCATCGTCACCGTTCCCAAGGGTGCAAGCGCCTCGGCCGTCCAGGCGAGGAGCCCTTGATCCACGCTCATGCCGCGGTGAGCCGCAGGCCGACGATGCAGCCGATAAGGGCGAGGATCAGAAGAATGCGCAGCGAGTTCACCGGCTCGCCGAAAAAGTACATGCCGACGATCACCGTTCCCGCCGCGCCGATCCCGCCCCAAACGGCATAAGCGGTGCCCATCGGAATGGTGCGGGCGGCGAACTCCAGCAGCCCCATCGACAGGGTGACGGAGACCAGAAAGGCGAGCGTCCAGGGCAGGTTCTTGAAGCCGTCTACGAAGCGCAGGCAGGTGGTGAAGCCGACTTCGAACAGGCCGCCGATGCAGAGCAGGGTCCAGGCGGTGGCGGGACTCATGGCATTGCCTCCACGTGGGGTTCGGGATGGTGCTTGGTGCGCGCGGCGATGAGGCAGCCGGCGACGATCAACGTCGCGCCGATCAGGGTCGGTGCTCCGACTTGTTCGTCGAAGATCAGGAAGCCGAACAACGCGGCCCAAATCAAGGCGGTATATTCCACCGGCGCCAGGCGATGCGCCTCGGCCCGGCGGTACGCCCAGGCGAGCAGCATCAGCGAGACGAGCGCGAGCACGGCGGCGAATACCAGGTCCGGCCACTCGCCGGCAGGCGGCGGCACCGCGAGACACGGCGCGGCAAGTGCAAGCACCGCGACCACGACGACATATTGGTAGAAGGCGATCTCCAGCGGCTTGGCGACCAGCGCCTGCTGGCGCATCAGGATGATGTTGTAGGCGTAGAGCATCGCCGAAGTCAGGATGGAGGCGGCGCCCCACAGGTCCCGCTCGCCCTCGTCCGCCGAGCGCGCGAAGACGATGATCAGCACACCCGCAAACCCGAGTACCGACGCCAGCACGGCGGTTTTGCCGACCGGCTCCTTGAGGAACACGGCCGCCAGGTAGAGCGAGATCAAAGGCGCGATAAAGGTCAACGCCACCGCTTCGGCAAGCGGCATCCGCGCAATGCCCCAGAAGAAGGTCAGCGCCATCACCGAGCCGATCAGCCCGCGGATGATATGAAAGCGCATCGCCTCCCGCGTCGGCTTCACTCGCGCTTGTGTGAAATACAGGATGGCGGAGAGGCCGAGGCCGACCAGCATTCGCCAGAAAACAGCGTTGTAGGCGCCGATCGCCAGCGCCAGCCCCTTCATGACCGCGTCCATCGCCGCAAAGGTGGCGATGCCGATCGTCGCCACCGCGAAGGGGATCAGGACGGGATTGGATGGAGCGCGGGTCGCCATGGCGGGCGCGATAGCGCGCCGCCGGGGCGGCGTCACCCTTAGGAGATGCGCATCGTCCCGCGGCGCATTTCAACCGAGAAATGGTTTAGGTAATCCTGGCCGAGCAGGTTCATGTCGCCGCCCTCCAAGACGGCGCCTTCCAGGCCGCGAACCGCCTTGCCGTCGAGCACGACACTGTCCAGCTTCACCCGCTGGCCGCGCACCGGTCCGCCCGCGCCCATGCCGACCGTCTCGTAGCTGCCAGGATCGAGTGCGATCCCGATACGCCGGGCGTCGCGCTCGGTCAGCGACACGCCGGTAGCGCCGGTGTCGACCAGAAAGCGGACGAGCTGCCCGTTCACCTCCACGTTGGCGTAGAAGTGGCCTGCCTCGCTTCGCTCCAGCACCGTCTCCTTGAGCTCGCCCGCAGCCGCCGTGACAGCGGCTGGAGCTGGAGCTGGAGCGGCGGATTGCGGGCCCGTCGGCCACATGAGACCCAGCGCGATTCCCGCCGCGACCGTGAAGAAAAGCGCCTTCTGCATGGCGCCTTGCCTAGCCGAAGCCCGATGAAGAAAGCTTAAAGCTACTCCGCCGCGTGGGCGTGGGCGGCGTGGCGATATTGCGGCCAGGCCTCGCGGGTGACCTTGAGCGCCGAGCGGAGGAACAGAAAGGCGATCACCGTTGCGATGGCGATGTCCGGCCAGGGCGAAGCGGTGACGGAGACGATCAGGGCCGCCGCGATCACGCCGAGGTTGGCGAAGACGTCGTTGCGGGAGCATTCAAAGGTGCTCGACAGATTCACGTCGTGCCGCCGGTAGGGCCAGAGCAAAGCCACGGAGCAGACGTTCGCCGCAAGCGCCATGGTGCCGAAGATCAGCATCAGCCCGGACGCGGGCGGGTGCCCCCAGAAGATTTTCAAGGCGATCTCGACGACAACGCCCAAGCCGAGCGCGAGAATGAAGCCGCCCTTGATCAGCGCCATCCCGGCGCGCCACTTCAGGCTCTTTTCAAGCGCGTAGAGGCTGATGCCGTAAACGAGGCCGTCGCCGAGCATGTCGACCGAATCGGCCATCAACGCGGCCGAGTCGGCGATAATGCCCGCGGCGAATTCGAGAACGAACATCAGCAGGTTGAGCATCATCACCACCACGAGAACGCGGCGGATGTCCTTGTGAAGGGCGATCCGCTCGAGCTCGTGGCCCTTGTCATGGCAGCAATGCGCGCTCACTCAGCGGCGTCCACCAGCGGCGCGTCGCTCATTTCCGATTCGATCTGCGCGGCCTTGGCTTCCACCAGCCGGACGATGTGGTTCACCATGTCGGCGTCCTGGACGTGGTGGTCGGTAACGCCGGACAGGTAAACCATGTGCCGGCCGTTGCCGCCGCCGGTGATGCCGATGTCGGTTTCGCGCGCTTCACCCGGGCCGTTCACCACGCAGCCGAGCACCGACAAGGACATGGGCGTGCGGATGTGGGAAAGCCGCTCCTCCAGCGCCTGAACGGTGCGGATAACGTCGAAGCCCTGGCGGGCGCAGGACGGGCAGGAGACGACGCGGACGCCGCGGTTGCGGATGCCGAGGCCCTTCAGGATCTCAAAGCCGACCCGCACTTCCTCTTCCGGCTCGGCCGACAGGGAGACGCGGATGGTGTCGCCGATCCCGAACCAAAGAAGCGAGCCGATGCCGATCGCGCTTTTCACCGTGCCACCGCGCAGGCCGCCGGCCTCGGTAATGCCCAGGTGAAGCGGGCAATCCACCGCTTCGGCGAGCTGCTGGTACGCGGCGACGGCGAGGAAGATGTCGGAGGCTTTGACCGCAACCTTATAGTCGCGGAAATCATGCTCTTCGAGCAGGCGGATGTGGTCGAGCGCGCTTTCCACCAAGGCTTCAGGGCACGGCTCGCCGTACTTTTCGAGGAGATCGCGCTCCAGGCTGCCGGCGTTGACGCCGATGCGGATCGCGCAGCCGTTCGCCTTGGCGGCATTCACCACTTCCCGCACCCGGTCGGCCGAGCCGATATTGCCCGGGTTGATGCGCAGGCAGGCGGCGCCGGCGTCGGCGGCTTCAAGCGCGCGTTTGTAGTGGAAGTGGATGTCGGCGACGATCGGCACGCGGGCGGCGCGGACGATCTGCTTCAGCGCCGCGGTCGAGGCTTCGTCGGGGCAGGAGACGCGGATGATGTCCGCCCCCGCTTCCTCGCAGCGGCGGATCTGGTCCACCGTGGCCCTGACGTCGGCGGTGATGGTGTTGGTCATGGTCTGAACGGTGACGGGCGCGTCGCCGCCGACCGGAACGTTGCCGACCATGATCTGGCGCGAAGGACGGCGCGCAATATCGCGCCACGGGCGTAAGGACATGGCGCTCATATAGTCCCTTGAAGGCCAAGGCGAAACCCGCCGCGCCCCGCCTGCCCGTGGAGAAACGGTGCAGGCGGGACGCGAAGCGGTGCCTGAGCGGCCTTAGAAGAGGCCCGGTGCTTCGCGCTGGGCGGTGCTCGGCCGCTCGGGCGAGAGCAGTTCGCGCAGCTCGGCCGGTTCCTTGAAGCTCTTGGCGCTCACCGTCCCCGTGATGGGGGTGCAGGTGCGGCCGGCAAGGAAATCGAGCGCGCGGGCGATGGAGGCCTCCGCCGGATCGCCGAGCGGACGGGTGATGTCGTCCGCCGCCTGACAGCTTTGAGGAACCTTGCTGGCGAGGCCCTGATAATAATCGCCCTGCTTGTCCCTATTCTGAGTCGCAAAGGCGACCACCCGGAGACGATCGTCGCAGGCGGTGCGATCGATGGCGATCTGACCCACCGGCTTGCCGTAGGTGTTGGTGCCGACCAGAGCGAGGTTGTTGCCGAGGTAGGGAATGAACGAGTTGATCAGCAGCTCGCTCGCCGACGCGCTGCCGCCGGTGCCGATGAAGGCGACCTTCATGGTCGAAATCGACTGCGGTTGCGGGGTGAACAGGTCCGTTTCGTTATATTGCGACTTGCTCGGCCGGAAGGTGGTGTAGCTGAACACGTCGCTCGGCGAACGGTTGCCGCCCATCAGGTCGCCGAACAGTTCGGCAATGGAGACAAGGCCGCCGCCATTGTAGCGCACGTCGACGATCAGCTCGGTCACGCCCGCCGCCCGGAATTGGGCAAAGGCGCTGCGAAGCTGCGGATCGGCCGTTTCAATAAAGGTGCGCAGGTTGATGTAGCCGACCTTGCGGCCGTTATCGTCGAGGATCTTGGCGCCGTAGCGGTTGGACACCGGCTGCAGCGAATAATCGGTCTTGCTGAGCGTCACGTCGCGGGTGGCGGAAGCGCCGGCGTCGCGGACCCGAAGCACGCGCGTCAGTCCCGGGTTGTTAGGCCCAAGAGCGTTGACCACGCTTTGCGGACCGCCGGAGGCCATCAGGCTGCTTACCGTCTGGAGATTGCTTGCGCTGCTGCCGATGGCGAGGATTTCCGCGCCGCGATCGACATTGGCGGCCAAAGCGGTGGTGCCTTCAAAGGTTTCGGCAACGAACACCCGCCCACCGGCCGTGTCGTAGGACAAGCGGAAGCCGAAGCCGGCGCTGGAGCCGCTCTCATAGAAGGCGTTCTCTTCCGCGATCGAGGTCACGTAAGTGAAGAAGCGGTCGCGGCCCTGGGCCCGCGCCGTTGCGGTCAGCGCATCCACATAGGCTTCCACCGTGGAATAGCCGGCCGGGCTCGGGTTCGCCGGGAGCGTCTCAGGGAACAGATACCATTCGTTGAGCTGGGCTGCGGCCCAGTTCTGCCGCTCGGTCAGCGAGCAGCCGGCGCTGGTTGGAGGCGGAGGAGGAGGCGGCGTGCCGCCGGTGTCACCGCCGCCGCCGCCGCCGCCTCCGCCGCCCCCGCCACAGCTCGACAGCAATGCAAGCACGGCCAACGCCGTCCCAACCCGACCAACACGCATCACGATACCCCTCCACTTACGTTTGCAAGACCTTAGCTTCATTGAGGAAATTCGCCAAACCCAAAGTTCGCAGCTCCGCCGGCGTAGCGGAACGGCAGCAAAAAGGGGCGCCAATCGGGTGATTGGCGCCCCTCTAAAAGTGCGGATGCGCGTGCTTAATTGCTGTCGTAAATCCGCAGCACGGTGTTGGTGCGGGCGTCGATCTGCAGGATGTTTCGCCCGTCCGAACGATAAATCACGCCGCCGCCGTCGCGATAGCGGTAACGAAGGTGCGACGGCACGGCATAAAGGTTGCCGCTTACCCGCTGGCCCACCCGAACGCCGGTTTCGCATTCGCGGTTGTTGTTGTTGCCGCCGAAGATGCTGTCGAGGATGCCGCCGAGACCCCCTTGCGAGCCGGTATCTTCGCAATAAGCTTCATACGGGCCGCCCTGCGCGGAATAGCCGCCATTGTTGTAGCCGCCGAGGCCATTGCCGCGCTGGCCGTCGGCCATTGCAAGCTGGTCGCGGAAGCTGCGGACCCGCTGCTGCAGGTCCTGGCGTTCCTGCTGGCTCAAGCCATTGCGGCTATATTGCCGCTCGAGCCGGGTTATGGTGCGCAGGTTCTGGCGCAAGGTGCGTGCTTCGGTACGATCGATGGTGCCGTTCTGAACGCCCGCCTGAATACGGGCCTCGAGCCGCGCGAGTCGGTTCTGCACGCCAACCGCGCCGCCGGCATTGACGTTGGCATACACGCCCTGGTTGTTCTGATTGCTATATTGCGCCGCGGCCGGCGCGGCAGCGGCGATGGCGCCAAGCGCCGAGGCTGCGATAAGAAGCTTTTTCATACGGTTTACTCCAACAAAGCCCCACCGCTTCCGCCGCACCAACGTGCCGCAGACCGGTCCGTTGCACGAAGCCGTCCCACGACGGTCGCGGTACGTCCCGCAAATCGGTCCCTCCAGCCGATTGCCCGTGCCGCATCGCTGGGCTAATGGCGCGGCCTATGCAGACAGATCGCTTCACGCCCGAGATCAGCTTCGTGTCCACGCCCAGGGTCGCGTGCGACGGGGCCGCGGAAGCGCATGCCGCGCTCGGCCATCCGCGCGTTTACATGCAGATCGACGAAGCGGGCTATGTCGACTGCGGTTATTGCGACAAGCGCTTCGTCCTCAAGGGCGGCCCCGCCGATCAGGGCGGCGCCCAAGCCTAAGCTACCAGCGGCCGTCCGGGCTTCGCTCGCCGCGGTGTTCGGCGATTCGCCGCAAGGTTGCGTTTGAAACGCTCTCCGGCAGCCCACTGAGCGGAAAGAAGCGCGCTTCCTCCAGCTCCAACTCGTCGATCACCGGCTCCCCGTCCGCTGTGGCGGTGAACAGGTAGATGGTGTCGCGCTTTCCTTCTCCGCCGTTGAAATGCTCCGAGACGCGGGCAAGGCCGGTTACGTCCAGCCCCACTTCCTCTTTCACCTCGCGCGCGCCGGCCGCTTCCGGGCTCTCGCGCCGGCCGATGCCGCCGCCGGGAAGCACCCAAAGGTGGGTGCGGCCATAGCTGTTGCGGATCAGCAGGAGCTCGCCCGCGCGGTTGAACACCATCACCTTGGCGCCGCGGGTGCGCACCCGGAAGAGGCGGAACACCGCTTTGCGCACCCGGTAGAGGATCTGCATCGCCAATCGCATTGCCGCACCTTAGCGCACTGGCGCCCGCGCCGCGCGGGCCTATATCGCTCCCCATGACCTTTTCCGCAGACCCCCGCCGCTTCCTTTACCGCGAGGACGCCCTTTCCCCCGATGCGGCGCTTCGCCTCACCGCCGACGCGCTTGGGCGCTGCGACGATGGCGAATTGTATCTGCAATATACCGCATCCGAGAGTTTCGGCTTCGACGACGGGCGCCTGAAAACCGCCGACTTCAACAGCCAGGCCGGTTTTGGCCTTCGTGGGGTATCGGGCGAAACCACTGCATTCGCCCACGCCAACGAGCTTTCCGAAGCCGCCATCCGCCGCGCTGCCGAGACCATGGCGGTGCTCGACCCAGCCTCCGGCGCCCGCCCCGCCCCGCCGCGCCGCACCAACACTGGGCTCTACACCGGCTCCGACCCGCTGAGCCTTGTACCCTTCGCCAAGAAGGTGGCGCTGTGCCAGCAGATCGACGCCGCCGCCCGGGCGCGAGACCCGCGCATCGTGCAATGTTCGGTGAGCCTCGCGGCGAGCTGGTCGGTGATCGAGATCGTCCGGCCCGACGGGTTCGTCGCACACGACGTGCGCCCGCTTGTCCGCCTCAACGTCCAGCTCGTGGTCGAGCAGAATGGGCGGCGCGAGACCGGCTACCATGGCCTCGGCGGCCGCTACCTCTACGACGACCTGTTCGCGCCGGCGACCTGGAACCGGGCGATCGACATCGCGCTCGCCCAAGCGCTCGTGAACCTCGAATCGGTTGACGCGCCCGCCGGCGAAATGACGGTTGTCTGCGGCCCCGGCTGGCCGGGCGTTCTCCTCCACGAAGCCATCGGCCACGGGCTGGAAGGCGACTTCAACCGCAAGGGCACCTCCGCCTTCGCCGGCCGGATCGGGGAGCGGGTCGCGGCGCCCGGCGTGACGGTGGTGGACGACGGCTCCATCGGCGGGCGGCGCGGCTCCTTGTCGATCGACGACGAAGGCACGCCGACCCAGTGCAATACGCTGATCGAGGACGGCATCCTGAAAGGCTATATCCAGGACCGCTTGAATGCCCGGCTGATGGGCGTCGAGCCGACCGGCAACGGACGTCGCGAATCGTTCGCCCACGCGCCGATGCCGCGCATGACCAATACCTTCATGCTCGGCGGCAAGGACGATCCGGCGGAGATTCTGTCGCGGGTCAAGAACGGCATCTACGCCAAAAGCTTCGGCGGCGGGCAGGTCGACATCACCAGCGGCAAGTTCGTCTTCTCCTGCACCGAGGCCTACATGATCGAGAACGGCCGAATCGCCGCGCCATTGAAGGGCGCGACCCTGATCGGCGACGGGCCGACGGTGCTTACCCGGGTCGCGGCGATCGGCAACGACATGGCGCTCGACGAAGGCATCGGCGTTTGCGGAAAAGGCGGCCAGTCCGTTCCCGCCGGCGTCGGCCAGCCGACCTTGCTGATCGAAGGCCTCACCGTCGGCGGCACGGCGGCATGAACGACTGGACCGGCGACGTCCTTTCCTACTGGTTCGGGCTCGATCCGAAGCAATGGTGGAACGGCGGCAAGGCGCTGGACAGTGACATCCGCAAGCGCTTCGCCAAGCTTTGGGACGAACAGCGCGGCCGGCCCTTGTCCGACTTCCTTGCCGCCGGACCGCGCGAGGCCCTGGCCGCGGTGGTGCTGTTCGATCAGTTCCCGCGCAACATGTTCCGCGGCCATGCCGATCAATTTGCAACCGATCACCTGGCGCTCGCCATCGCCAAGGCGGCGGTGGACCATCGCTGGGACGACCGCCTGATACCGGCCGAGCGCGGCATCCTTTACATGCCCTTCCAGCATAGCGAGGACTTGGACGACCAGCAGCGTTCGGTGGCCCTGTTCACCGCGCTTGGCGACGATTTCCAACTTGGCTTCGCCAAGAAGCACCTCGAGGTGATCGAACGCTTCGGCCGCTTCCCGCACCGAAACCCGATCCTGGGGCGCAGGCCTCGCCCGGCCGAGGTGGAGGCGGGGGACGTGTTTCCCTGGTGAACTAACAAGCAAGTCTCCCACCCCGTTCGTCCCGACCGAAGTCGAGGGGCGCACACGAGGAGTCAGTGCCAGCGCCCCTCGACTTCGCTCGGGACGAAGGAATCTCTTTGCGTCTCTTATGCCCGCTTGACAGCCCGACTGTATCAGTGCTGTGATACACCTTCAGGGGCAAAGGGGCAGGCCGGCAGTGCAGGATAGTTTAACGCCGGTTATCGAGCTGGCCGAACTCAGCAAAACCTATGGGCGAAGCGGCAAGGGCGTCGCCGCCGTCCGCGGCGTCAGCCTCTCGGTGGGCGCGGGCGAGGTGTACGGCTTTCTCGGCCCCAACGGCGCGGGCAAGAGCACGACGATCCGGATGCTGCTCGGCCTGATCTCGCCGACGGCCGGCGAAGCGCGCTTGTTCGGTGAGGATTTGCGCGCCAATCCGGCGGTGCTGAAGCGGGTCGGCTCCCTGGTCGATGGCGGCGCATTCTACCCATACCTCTCCGGCCAGCAAAACCTCGAAGTCCTTGCCCGCACCCATGGCGGCGGGCGCGACCGGATTGAGGGCCTGCTGGAGCAAGTCGGCCTTGCCGGCGACGCGCATCGCAAGGTGAAGGGCTATTCCACCGGCATGCGCCAGCGGCTCGGCGTTGCCGCCGCCTTGCTCGGCGATCCCGACGTGGTGATCCTCGACGAGCCTGTGAACGGCCTCGACGCGGCCGGCATTCAGGAGATGCGCGCCCTCATCCGCGGCCTTGCCGACGATCAGAACAAGACGGTGTTCCTGTCCAGCCACCTCCTCCACGAAGTGCAGCAGGTCTGCGATCGGGTGGCGATCATCAGCAAGGGCGAGGTGGTGCGCGAATCGACCATTGCCGATCTCCTTCGCCAAGACGACGGGCTACGCATCGAAGCCGCTCCGCTGGAGGCTGCCGAAGCGGCGCTGGAAGGGCGCTGGGCAGTTGAACGCTCCCGCGAAGCGCTGATTGTCCGCGCCACCCGCGCCGAAGCGCCCGAAGTGGTCCGCCGCCTGGTCGGCGCCGGCGCCGAGCTGTTCCAGCTGGTGCCGGAGCAGCGCAATCTGGAAGACGTCTTCCTGTCCCTTACCCAGCCGGAGTCGGTGTGATGAGCAGTGCCGTGTCCGCCGAAATGCTGAAGCTGACCCGCCACAAGGCGACCTGGTTCCTGGTATGGCTCTACCCGATCGGCCTTTTGATCATCTTCGCGCTGATGATCAGCGGCAACCTCGTGTCGGACAACGCGCCGGCCCAGCCGGAGCTTGCATCATGGCTGCGGGAAACCGCCTTGGTCTGGTCAGCGCCGGGGAGCACCTTCGGGCGCTACCTGCTCGCCGCTTACGTCGCCGTCGTGTTCGCCGGTGAATATGGTTGGAACACGTGGAAGCTGATCGTGCCCCACCGGCGGCGTTCATCGCTGATCGCCGCCAAATACGTGACGATCCTGCTCCTCTTCCTCGCTGCCTTCACCATGGGCGCGATCATCACGGTGATCGGCCAGGTGCTCGAGGACAAGCTCAGCGGCGACACGCTCCCTGCCGGGATCACGCTCGGCGCCCTGCTTCGAGTCCACGGCCAGACCGCCTTGGCGTCGCTTGCCCCGGCGCTGATCACCATCGGCTATGCGAGCCTTGCCGCCGTGCTCACCCGCTCCACCATTGCCGCTTTGGTGATTTCCATCGTGGCGATCACCGTTGAGCAGCTCTTCTTCAACTTCGGCCCGATGTTCAGCGTCAAGGCGCCCGCTTTGGTGTCGTTCCTCTTTCACCTGCTGCCCGGCTACCACCTCGGCAACCTCGGGAGCTGGATCAACACCGGCACGGGGCTCGAAGTGCTGCTTCCGAAGACCGGCATGGTGGCCCTCTCCTGGCAGGTGTCAGCCGCCGCGGCTCTTGCGTGGATCGCCACATTGGCCGGGCTGACCTTCGCAAGCTTCCGCCGTCAGGACATCAACTAGGGCTCAGCTCTGGGCGAGAAAGGCGCGTACCGGCGACAGATCGTAGCCGGCCGCCGCCGCTTTTTCGAACAGCGCCTCCGCATCGTCGCCAAGCCGCGCCCGGGCTAGGGCCCAGAGGTAGGTGGAGCGGGTGCCGGAGCGGCAAAAGGCAAGCACCGGCCCCTGCGCCTGGGCAAGCGCGTCCGCCATCTGCGCCACCTGCGGAAGCGAAATACCGCCCGCTACCGGGATGTGCCGGTAGTCGATGCCCGCTGCCTTTGCCGCGGCTTCAATTACGTCGGACGTCGGCTGCCCCGGCTCCTCCCCGTCCGGCCGGTTGTTGACGATGGTCGTCACGCCCAGCGCCGATATTTCCTCCGGCGCGATCTGGCCGGATACGAATGTGGTGGAATCGAGTTGTTTCATGGCAACCTCCTTACCGCACCAGCCCAAGGCTCGCCATGACCCGCACCCTCGCGCCGCTTCTTGCCCTTTCCCTCCTCGCCGGGTGCGGCGCGGTGTATGAAAACCGCATCGAAAGTGCCCTCGTCGGCGCTGGGCTTCGCGAGCCGGTGGCGCAGTGCATCGCCGGGCGGATGGTGGACCAGCTTTCCAAAGCGCAGATCCACCAGATCGCCGCCTTGAAGAGCAAGGCCGACAAGAAGCTGCCCAAGATGAGCATGGTCCAGTTCCTCCGCCAGCACGGCGGCGATCTCGACGCGCACACCGTTTCGGTGCTCACCCGCGCCGGCCTGGTCTGCTCGGTGACCAACTAAGGCCGCCGCCCTTGGAATCCCCCCGTGCCTGTGCAAAAGGGCGCGCAACCTTTTCCCCTTGAGAGGAAGCTTCTCCCTCCATGAACATTCACGAATATCAGGCGAAAGAATTGCTCGCCAAGCACGGCATCCCCGTTCCCGCCGGCCACGCCGCGCTCACCGTGGATGAAGCCGTTGCCGCCGCCGAGCGGCTTCCGGGGCCGCTCTACATCGTCAAGGCGCAGATCCACGCCGGCGGCCGCGGCAAGGGCAAGTTCAAGGAACTGGGCGCCGATGCCAAGGGCGGGGTCCGCCTCGCCCGGACGATCGAGGATGTTCGCTCCAATGCGGCCGAGATGCTCGGCAATACGCTGGTGACGATCCAGACCGGCGACGAAGGCAAGCAGGTCAACCGCCTCTACGTCACCGACGGCGTCGACATTGCGAAAGAATATTACCTCGCAATCCTCGTCGACCGCGACAGCGGCCGGGTGGCGATGGTCGCCTCCACCGAAGGCGGCATGGACATCGAGGCGGTTGCCCACGACACGCCCGAGAAGATCACCACCATCACCATCGATCCGGCGGCAGGCTTCCGGGCCGACGACGCCAAGAAGCTGACAAAGGCGCTGGAGCTGGACGGCGATCTCGCCGCCCAGACGGAAGACCTCGCCGGCAAGCTTTACGACGCCTTCCTGGCCACCGATTCCGCGATGCTGGAGATCAACCCGCTGGTGGTCACCGAGGACCAGCGCGTGCTGGTGCTCGACGCCAAGATGAGCTTCGACGAAAACGCCCTCTTCCGTCACCCGGACGTTGCCGCTTTGCGCGACGAAACGGAGGAAGATCCGGCCGAAGTCGAAGCGTCCAAGTACGACCTCGCTTACATCAAGCTCGACGGCGACATAGGCTGCATGGTGAACGGCGCCGGCCTGGCCATGGCGACCATGGACATCATCAAGCTGAACGGCGCCTTCCCCGCCAACTTCCTCGACGTCGGCGGCGGCGCTTCGAAGGAAAAGGTGACGGCGGCGTTCAAGATCATCCTGTCCGATCCCGCCGTGAAGGGCATTCTGGTCAACATCTTCGGCGGCATCATGCGCTGCGACATCATCGCCGACGGCATCGTCGCCGCGGCGCGGGAAGTCGATCTCAAGGTGCCGCTAGTGGTTCGCCTGGAAGGAACGAACGTGGAGGAAGGCAAGGCGATCCTCGCCCAGTCCGGCCTCGCCATCGTGCCGGCCAACGACTTGGGGGACGCCGCGCAGAAGATCGTTGCGGCTGTGAAGGACGCGGCGTGAATTGAACAACACGTCACCCCAGCGAAGGCTGGGGTCCATGCTGACTCAGTATGGATGCCAGCCTTCGCTGGCATGACGGCAGAAGAGGAACGAGCATGAAGCTGCTGGTACCGGTCAAACGGGTGATCGATTACAACGTCAAGCCGCGGGTCAAGGCCGACGGCACCGGCGTCGATCTCGCCAACGTCAAGATGAGCATGAACCCCTTCGACGAAATCGCCGTCGAAGAAGCCATCCGCCTCAAGGAAAAGGGCGTCGCGACCGAGATTGTCGTCGTCTCGATCGGCCCCGCCAAGGCGCAGGAGACGCTCCGCACCGCCCTTGCAATGGGCGCCGACCGCGCGATCCTGGTGACCACCGACGACACGGTTGAGCCGCTCGCCGTTGCAAAAATCCTGGCCAAGATCGTCGCCGAGGAAACCCCCGGCCTCGTGATCCTCGGCAAGCAGGCGATCGACGACGACGCCAACCAGACCGGCCAGATGCTCGCCGCCCTCCTCGGCTGGGCGCAGGGCACCTTCGCTTCCAAGGTGGAAGTCTCCGGCGAAAGCGTGGACGTCACCCGCGAAGTGGACGGCGGCCTTGAGACGCTGCGGCTCAAGCTGCCCGCGATCGTCACCACCGACCTTCGCTTGAACGAGCCGCGCTACGCCTCGCTGCCCAACATCATGAAGGCGAAGTCCAAGCCGCTCGCCCAGAAAACGCCGGCGGATTACGGCGTCGACATGACCCCGCGCCACGTTGTTCTCTCCGTACGCGAACCGTCCAAGCGCGAAGCCGGCGTCAAGGTGAATTCGGTCGATGAACTGATCGACCGCCTCCGCACCACGGGAGTGATCGGATGAAGACCCTCGTACTCGTTGAACATGAAAAGGGCGCTCTGAAGGACGCCACCCTGTCCGCCGTCGCCGCCGCCTCGAAGCTCGGCGAAGTGCACCTGCTCGTCGCCGGCGAGAATGTCGGCGCGGTTGCCGAAGCGGCCGCGAAGATCGCCGGCGTCGGCAAGGTTCACGTCGCGGACAGCGCCGCGTTCGCCAACCAGCTCGCGGAGAATGTCGCGCCGCTCGCCGCCGAGCTGATGGGTCACCACGACGCCTTCGTCGCACCCGCCACGACCACCGGCAAGAACGTCGCGCCGCGCGTCGCAGCCCTGCTCGACGTGATGCAGATCTCCGACGTGATCGGCATTGAAGGTGACGACACGTTCGTTCGCCCGATCTACGCCGGCAACGCTATCGCCACCGTCCGCACCTCCGATGGGAAGAAGGTGCTCACCGTCCGCGGCACCGCTTTCGAGAAAGCCGCAGCCGAAGGCGGCTCCGGCATGATCGAAGCGGTCGGCGGCGGCAGCGACACTGGCCTCTCCAGCTTCGTCGGTGCCGAAATTGCCGCGTCCGAGCGTCCGGAACTGACCAGCGCCAAGATCATCGTCTCGGGCGGACGCGCGCTCGGTTCGGGCGACGCATTCCACCAATATATCGATCCGCTCGCCGACAAGCTCGGCGCGGCGGTGGGCGCATCGCGGGCCGCGGTCGATGCCGGCTACGCGCCCAACGATTATCAGGTCGGCCAGACCGGCAAGATCGTCGCGCCGGAGCTCTACATCGCCATCGGCATTTCCGGCGCCATCCAGCACCTTGCCGGCATGAAGGACTCCAAAATCATCGTCGCGATCAACAAGGACGAGGAAGCCCCGATCTTCCAGGTCGCCGACATTGGCCTGGTCGGCGACCTGTTCAAGCTGATCCCGGAGCTGACGGAGAAGCTGTAAGCGCGTCGCCTTGAAGTGGTACTTCGGGGCGGGGTGGCTTCACAAGCTCCGGTTTCAGCGCTCCCAAACCTCGTTCGTCCCGAGCGAATTGGAGGGGCGCTGGCACTGACTCCTCATGTGCGCCCCTCGACTACGCTCGGGACGAACGAGGCCTCGCGTCCGCGCCTACTCCGCCGGCACCACAATCTGCCCGCGCTGCGGTTCGCCTCGAACGATCGGCACGCCATCCGCCTCATAGTCGTTGAAGAACGCAGGCAGCCCCTGCCCTTCCCCGAACTTGCCGCCCGTTTGCAGGTGGTAGTGGACGTGGGGCTGGCTCGAATTGCCGCTGTTTCCGCACACGCCGAGCAACTGCCCCGACGCCACCCGCTCCCCAGCCTTCACCTTGAGCGTCCCCTGCCGGAAGTGGGCAAGGAGCGAGCGCTCGCCGCCGCCATGGTCGATGACGACGTGGTTGCCCGGTGCCGGGACTCCCGCCACCTTCTGCCCCGGCGCGCGGTTGTCGGGCACGTCGCTCACCGCGGACACGACCCTGCCCGGCGCCGGAGCGAGAACCGGCTGATCCCAGCAATAATGGTCCTCGTTGCGCCGCCCGCCTGCCTTGAAGGAGGACCCGCCGCGATAGAGGAGGAAGTCGCTCGCGAAGCGCTGGTCGGGCGCGACTACGTGATAGTTGCGTAGCGCAGTCCGGCCGCCCCAGCTTACATACCAGCCGCCGCCCTCCGCCGGCCGTCCGAACGGCAGCCGAAGCGGCGCTTTGGTCTGGTAGCTTTCGTGCGGGGATTGAGGCGCTTCCGAAGTCGGACCAACCCAGGCGCCGTTGATCCGGCCGTCCGAGGCGAACACCCAGGTGATCGTCACCTTCGGCACCCGCTCGTAGCGGCTTTCGCGGTAGTATGAGGTGAGGCCGTCCTCTGTGAACGCTTCCTCGTTCAGCACTTCCAACTCCGGACCCACAGTGCTGCGGATCTCGGCGGCGAAGCGCTGCACGCCGGCGGCACCGCCGACGCCTGCCAGCATCTCAGGCGTCATCCGCGCAGCAAGGGCGGCGGGATCGCCGGTCAGCAAAGCCTCTGTGGCCGCGTGGGCACGCTCAGCGGTGACGGGGTCGGGCGGCGCGAGCAGGAGAGCGAAGAGAAGAGCCGAAGACATGCCGCAAAAGCTGTCACGCCCTCAGCGGGGCGTCAATCGAAGCCGGACAGGAAGGCGGCGACATTCTGCCCCAAAGCATCGACCGCATAGCCGCCCTCCATTACGATCGAAGTGGGCAGGCCGAGCGAGGCGATCCGCTTGGCGATCAGCGGGTAGTCCTCCGTCTCGATGGAGAAGAAGCTGATCGGGTCGCCGGCATAGGTGTCGGCGCCGAAGGAGCAGAGCAGGATATCGGCGCCCCACCCCGCGATCCGCTCGAGCGCCGTCTCCAGCGCCGCGGAGAAGCCCTCCATGCTCGTCCCGCGCGGCAGCGGCAGGTTCAGCGTGGCGCCTTCGCCTTCGCCGACGCCGGTCTCGTCGGCGTGGCCCCAGTAGAAGGGGTAGTCGCTCTTCGGATCGGCGTGGATCGAAGCGAAGAATACGTCGCCGCGCTCCAGGAAGATGTCTTGGGTGCCGTTGCCGTGGTGGTAATCGATGTCGAGAATCGCCACGCGCCGGCCCGCATCGGACGCGAACTGGGCGGCAACGGCCATGGCGTTCACGTAGCAATAACCGCCCATATAATCGGCGCCGGCATGGTGGCCGGGCGGGCGGCACAAGCCGAACGCAGCGCGCTCCCCGTCCAGCACCGCCTGCGTCGCGGCCAGCGCGGATTGGGCGGACCAGTAGGTCGCCTGCCACGTACCTTCGGCGACCGGCGTGGACGCGTCATAGCTGAAGCGGCCAAGTATGGCGTCGATGCGGCTGAGATTAAGCGGCCGCCGCCCGACCACCGGCCAGACGTAGGGAATCGTGTCTCCTTCGCGCCCGGCCGCGCGCCATTCGGCCCACGCGGTCTTCAGGAAGTCCAGATACTCCGCCGGGTGGACGCGCAGCAGCGGCCCCTCGCCCAGGTCGGCCGGCGTTTCCGTTTCCCCCAGCCCGGCAAGCATCGCATCGATTCGTCCCGGATGCTCGGCGAAAGCGGTAAAGCCGCCGTTGTGCAGCTCCTGCACCGGGGCGTGCAGCCGCTGGCGGGGATCGAAAAAGATGCGCATCAGCGCGGGCTCAGGTCCATTGGCAAGGAAGGCTCGCTAAGGAGCTTCACCATCCGCGCCCAGCGCGCCTCCGGCTCGTCGCCCGCCGCTTCGATATGAGCGCGGACCATATCCTGGCCCAGACCGTAGTTGATCACGTAGGAGCGATACTGATCGGCAAAGGCGATCGATTGTTCGGCGCGGGCGCGGGAGACGAGCTGGTATTTCCGGGTCAGCTCGATCGCTTGCTCCTTGCTGATCCGCCCTTCCAGATAGTCGCGCGCGATGGTGAAGCGGGCACCGGCAAGCTCCTGCATCGCTTCCTGAAGCGCGAGATATTGCGCCGCCGCCGAAGCATCGAGTCCGGCAAGCGGGTACAGCGCTTCCGTTTCGTAGCGCAGCCGCTCGGGGCCGGGGAAGGCGAGCTCGATGCCGTAATTGGCGGAGCCTTCGGCGATCAGCGACTGGGGCGAGTAGAGCGGGTAGACGGTGAACTCGGTCCAGCCGCGTTTTCGAGCAAGTTCCTGCTCCAGGAGCATGTTGTAGACGTGGTGGCCGGGATAGCCTTCGTGGCAGCCGAGATCGACGGCGCGGCTTAGGCGGATCGGAAGATCGGTGTTGACCTGGATCAGGCTGGTCGAATTGCCCTTGTACCAATTGTAGCCGGACCAGCTCTTGCCGGTGACGAATTCCAGCGTGAACTTCTCGCCGGGGGGAAAAGCGACATGCTCGGCGGTGCGGCGCTTGCACTCATCAATGGCGGCGCGGAACACCGGCTCGAGCCGGTCCTTGGGGATGGTGAAGCGGTTCTGGAAGGCATCGACACGGTCTGAAAGGGCGCCGCTGCCGGGCACCAACGTTTCGATTCGGGCTAGCACTTCGTCATAGGCGAATAGCGGCTTGAGCTCCGGCCGGATGCCGAACAGGCCTTCCGCTTCGTCGCCGAATGTCAGCTTCTCGCCTTGCAGCATGCGCAGGCGGGTCTTGGCGGCGGTGAGCTGCGCGAGGAGAAAGGCACGGCGGCGCTGTGCCATGCGATCGAGATTGGAGTCGCTGATACGAGCGGTGCGGCGGGAAAGGTCGTCCGCTGCCTTGGAAAGGTCGGAGAGGCTGCGTGGTGCCGCTTTGGCAGCGACCTGCCATTCCGCCGGGCCGTAATAAGCGTCGATATAGCCGGGTTCGCGCTCGCCGATCTCCAGCTGCATCTGGACATAATCTTTTGCGATCTCGTCGAGGCTGTCTCCGCCGGTACCGTTCGGCACGCAGCCGGCGAGCGCAAGCGCAAGGATCCAGGCCCAGAATTTCATGCTTTTCGTTCCTCCAGCCCCGCCACGTCGCCGTCGGCGTCGATCTCCGCGGACTGCCGCGCGTCCTCATCCTGCTGCTCCGCGCTCATCGGCGCAAGCCGCAGCAACAGATAGCCGACGATCGCCGAAAGGAAGGAGCCGGCGAGGACGCCGATTTTGGCCTCTTCCACCCGCGCCGGATCGCCCGGGAAAGCGAGCGCGCCGATGAACAGGCTCATGGTGAAGCCGATGCCGCACAGCACCGACACTGCGTAGATCTGCAGCCACGTCGCTCCGCGCAGCTTGCTCGCAAGGCCAAGCCGTACCGTCAGCCAGACCGCCCCGAAGATGCCGAGCTGCTTGCCCGCGAACAGGCCCGCCGCAATCCCCAGCGGCAGCGGCGCGAACAGATCGCCAAGGCCGATGCCTTCCAGCGAGACGCCTGCATTGGCGAAGCCAAACAAGGGGACGATCAGAAAGGCGCTCCAGCGGGCAAGGCCATGTTCCAGCCGGTGAAGCGGCGAGTGCGCGGCGTCGGGCGCGCCGGGGGTCGCCACGAGCGGGATCGTCGCCGCGGCGAGCACCCCCGCCACCGTTGCGTGAACGCCCGAAAGCAACACGGCGTACCAAAGCAAAGCCGCGCCGATCAGATAGGGCCAAAGCCGCGCGACGCCGCTTTTGCCCATTGCGTACATCACCACGAGGATGCCCGCCGCACAGCCGAGCGCCAGCGTGTCGATCTTGGCGGTGTAGGCGATTGCGATGATCGCAACCGCGCCGAGATCGTCGGCAATGGCGACCGTCGTCAGGAACAGCTTCAGGCTGGTGGGCGCGCGTGAGCCGAGCAGAGCAAGCACGCCGATTGCGAAGGCAATGTCGGTCGCCGCCGGAATTGCCCATCCCGCGGCCAGCCCCTCCGCGTCTCGGGTCAGGAACAGGTAAAAGGCCGCCGGCAGCGCCATACCCGCCGCCGCCGCGATCACCGGCAGCCGCCGCCGCTCCCAGGTGGAAAGGCGCCCGTCGACGAACTCGCGCTTGATCTCCAATCCGACGAGCAGAAAGAAAATCGCCATCAGCCCGTCGTTGATCCACAAGTGGATCGTCATCGGACCGAGCTTGTCGGACAAGGTCGGCCCCGTCTCGGCGTGGAGCAGGTGCCGGTAGGCGTCGCCCCAAGGCGAATTGGCGACGATCAAAGCCACTGCCGCCGCGCCCATGAGCACGACTCCGCCCGCCGCTTCGGATGACAAAAAGCGGCGAAGCGCGGAAAAGGGCGGGGGTGCAGTGTTCACATCGACCATGATGGGCGGCTTAGCCGGGCGGACGCGGCGATGGAAACCCCTGCGAGGGCAAGCGTTCCCCGGCGATGGACCCAGCCGCTACTGCTTCCGCCGTTTTGCCTACCGCCGTTGAGCCGGAAGGCGATTCCTCTCTCGCCGCCTTGCTTGGCCGGGCAAATGGGGAGCGGGAGGCATTGGCAGCGGCGCTGCTCCGCGCCGGCGCACTACTGTTTCGCGGCTGGGCCGTGGACAGCCTGGATGCTTTCTCGGCTGTCGTCACCGCGTTCTCCGCTACGGAGGAGCGTTTCGGCTATGCCGGCGGCGCTTCGCCGCGCAGGGGCTTGGGCGGGCGCGGCCTGTACAGCTCCACCGAATACCCCCCGGACATGTGGCTAGGCCTGCACAACGAGCTGTCCTACGCAGGAGTACAGCCGCGCCGCTTGTTCTTCTTCTGCCAGGTAGCGCCCGAACAAGGCGGCGAGACGACGCTGGCTGACAGCCGGCGCATCCTTGCCGCGCTCGATTCGGACCTGGTGGCCGAGTTCCGCGCCCGCCGCCTCACCTACATCCGCAACCTTTCACCCATTGCGGGCAGCGGCTATGGCTGGCCGGACGCTTTTGAGACTGGGGACGCTGGCGAAGCGGAAACCCGCGCCCGCGCGCTAGGTGCCGAAGTCGAGTGGCGCCCGCACGGCGTGATGCGCGTCTCCCAGACCCGCCCGGCCACCGCCCTTCATCCGAAAACAGGGCAAGAAGTATGGTTCAACCAGGCCGACGGCTTTCACCCAAGCGCCCTCACCGCCGCCGCCTATGCGGAGCAGATCGCCTTGTGCGGCGCCGAAGAGGATTTCCGTCTCAATGTCACCTTCGGCGACGGCGGCGCGATCCCGCTGAGTTCGCTCGCGCACATCCGGGAAGTGCTGCGCGCCCAAACCATTGCGCATCGCTGGAGGAAAGGCGACATCGTCGTCCTCGACAATCGCCTGGCCGCCCATGGAAGAGCGCCGTTTGAAGGGCCGCGCAAAATTGCGCTGGCGATGACTTAACAGGGCGCCTTTGCGGCCGCCGCCACCGCCCCGAAGCTGTCTGCTCTCCCGGTGATCAAGAGCGCGCCGCCGGTAATCGGTTCGTTGATGTTAGGCGCAGATATTGCTTCACCGTTGAGCCAGAGCGCCAAGGGTTGGCCGACCCGCTCCTCCGTCACCCGGCGCAGGCTGTCCGCCTGCCGGGGATCGAGAAAAAGCGCCAGGCTGGGTAAGCCGTGCGGTTCGCCAGATTCCGCGGAACGTGCGGCGCAGATGCGAAGAGAGCCGAACCACAAGCCGCGCCTCCGCTCGGGGGGCAGCGCGCGGTGGACCTCGCTTTGGGCACGGTCCAGTTCTGCAACGGCGGCATCGCGCAACGCCGCAAATCCCTTCTTTGAACAATCGCCTGCCTTGCCGGCAGCAACTTCCAGTTCCGCCTTGGCGCGCGGTCCTTTTCCCAGATCCTTGGCAGCCATCCAGAGCCGTTCGCGCCGTTGATCGAGCAGGAAGTGGGTTTCCTCCAGCCGCTCCGGGTCTCCACCCGCACAGGCTGCGATTCGCTCGACCAAAGGTTCGGCGCGTTGCAGCGACGCGAGCAGGCTTTCAGCAGGCGGCGCTTGAACCTGAGCAAGCAGCCACAATGCGGGGAGCGGCGTCATGCTATTCTCCTGCCGCGATTATGCGCTTGTGTCGGCGTGCGGGCAATCACCCGCAGCGATGGTTGCGCCAGTACCGGTCCCATTTGGCCACGGTGCCGCTTGCCACCATGGCGCAGCTCAGATCGCCATGGTCAGGCGAATAACACCAGGCGGCAGTGCGGGCGCCGCCGGCGGAACCCGTGGAGCGGCAGGTCAGGGCCGGTCCCTGGATCAGGAGGTGGCCTTGCGGCGCGGTACCAATGGTTCGCCCAAGCAGAGCGGCAAGTTTATCGCGGGCCGCTTCGGCGCTTGCCGACGGGCAGGGATGGCCGGGCTTGCAGCTGCCGTCGGTTTCACGCGCGGCGATGCCGGACAGGCGGATCTTCGGGCCCTCGACACAGTGGATTGGGCCGTCGCCGTCCCACAGCTTTGTGGGTGTGCAGACGAAACTGTCGCCCGCCGGGCGCGCCGATGCCTGTTCCACAAAGCTGGTGGGGCTGACGGCGCCGGGACCCGCTTCGTCGGCGGTTGGAATCGCGACGGCCGCCGTGTCGCAGCCGGCTAGTGAAAGCGCAGCCAAGGCCGGCAGGCAGAGGCCGCCGCGTCTAGCCGTCACAGGCGCAGCCGCGGCCTTTGTGGCAGGTCTTGTCCCTGGCGATACAGCTGTCGCCGCAGGCTTTGCCGGCACGGCAAACCTTGCAGCAGCCGCTCTGCGCGGCGGCCGCACCATAGCCGCAAGGGTTGAATGAGGCTGGCGCGGCGGTCAGCAAAGCTGCGGCAAGGATGAACGCGATTTTCTTCATCCCGCCAAGCTGCACTTAAAAGTCTTGTTTGAGCAGCAAAATCGCACCGGAACGGCGCATTTGTACTTCTAATTGAGAGCATAATACGTCCGAAAGGGAACTATCGGCCGTACGCCCGTGAGAGGCTTGTCAGCAGGCTCTCCGTAACGGATGATGTTTTCTCCGATACGGAGTCGTTATGAATTGGGGTGGGCCCATTCTGACGAGCCTCGACGTAGTGGTGCGGGAGGCGGCGTTGTTCGCCGCGGCGGGGTTCTTGATCCTCGGCGCGGGCGATTTGCTTGTCGATTTTCTGTGGTTGGTGCTGCGGGCCAAACGCGGGCGCCGGCCGCTGCCGACGGTGGATTCGCTGCCGTCGCCGCAACATGCCGGAACGCTGGCGGTTTTCATCCCCGCCTGGGACGAATCGGCGGTGATCGGCGACATGCTCCGCCACGCGCTCGCCGCCTGGGGCTCCGGCGATTACCGCCTTTATGTCGGCTGCTACCCCAACGATCCCGCAACAGCCGACGCGGTCCGCGCGATAGGGGAGCCGCGGCTACGGTTGGTGATCGGGCCGGTTCCGGGGCCGACCACCAAGGCGGACTGCCTTAACCGTCTCTGGCAGGCGCTGCTCGCCGACGAGGCAGCGTCCGGATCTCCCGTCAAGGCGATCATCCTGCACGACGCGGAGGATTTCGTCTCCCCGGACGAACTCCGGCTGTTCGACACTGCGGTAGAGCGGTGGGACCTGGTTCAGCTTCCCGTTCACCCGCTGATCCACCCGGGCGCTCGCTGGGTAAGCGGTCATTATGCGGACGAGTTCGCCCAAGCGCACGGAAAGGAGCTGCCGGTGCGGCAGTGGCTTGGTGCCGGTCTGCCTTCGGCAGGCGTCGGCTGCGCGTTCTCCCGCGACATATTGGGCAGGGTTGCCGCCGCGAATCACGGAAGCCCATTCCAGGCGGAGAGCCTCGTGGAAGATTACGAACTGGGCCTCCAGGTTGCGGAGACTGGTGGGCGGGCAGTCTTTCTCCGGGTAAGCGGCACGGACGGACTGCCGGTGGCCACCCGCGAATATTTTCCAAGAACCTTCAGCACCGCCGTTCACCAGAAGGCGCGCTGGATGACCGGGATCGCTCTTGCCGGATGGGATCGGCTCGGCTGGCGCGGGTCGCTTGCCGAACGCTGGATGCGCCTTCGCGATCGGCAGTCGCTGCTTGCCGCCTGCTTTCTGTTCTCCGCCTACCTGTCCCTCGCCTTGTGGCTGATCTTCACGCCACTGCGAGCCGCGGCCGGGCTCGATCTACCGGCCGTTCCGCCGCTGCTTGCCGCGCTTTTGGAGGTCAATCTGTGGGTGCTCGCCTGGCAAATGGCCGTACGAGCCGGGTTCACCTGGCGCTGCTACGGGTGGCGCGAAGGGCTGCGCGCGGTGCCGCGTGCGATGATCGGCAACCTGATCGCTATCGTCGCGGCGGCGGGCGCCCTGGGCCGCTACCGGAGCTTGCGCCGCACCGGCCACGCCGAGTGGGGCAAAACGGACCACTTCTTCCCCACCCCGGCGCAGGCGTCGGCACGGTGACGCCGCCGATTCGGTTCCTGCTGGTTGCCATTGCGGGCTGGGCATTCCTTCGCGCCGCGTTCCTGCCGCGTGAAGCGGCAAGCACGGAACGCGCGGTTATCGTTGCTTCCAGTGGCGCAGGGCTTGCCCGGCTCGAAACCGGCGGCCGGCTCGACCGCGCGGCTTCTGTTGTGCTGGCACAGCATGATCCAACGGTTGCGCCAACAGTGCCGAAAATTGCCCGATTGGCCGGTGCGGGGATCCCTGCCCGGCGCCAATCGCGGAGGCAAGGTCGCCTCGTACAAGTGGTTCCGAAGACGAGGCTCCACAGCCAAGTCCCTGCGCCCGCAGCGGCGTTCGCCGCTTTGCGCCTTCAGACGGTTGTTATTCCCCCGGCCGGTGCGGGGCCGCTTGTTCTCACGGCGCCTCCCCGTGCCCTGGGCGGCGTCGATCCTCGGCATCTTCGTGGCTCCCGCTGGTCCGCGTCCGCCTGGGCGCTGGTGCGCGGCAACGGCGAGCGCGGACTTGCTTCGCAAGGCGCGCTTGGCGGCAGCCAAGCCGGCGTCAGGATGCGATATCGCCTCGCGAAATCCCTGGCCGCTTCCGGCCGGATTTCGCTTCCGTTGCAGGGCGGCGGCGCGGAAGCCGCTTTGGGCGCCGAATGGCAGCCGTCTGCCGAATTGCCGCTGCGTCTCCTTGCCGAGCGGCGCCAGGCTCTCGGCTCCGGCGGGCGGAACGCTTTCGCTCTGACGCTGCACGGCGGGATTTCCGACTTTGGCTTGGCCGGTGGCTTGCGGTTGGACGCTTACGGACAAGCCGGCGTCGTAGGCGCACGTTCCCGAGACATGTTCGCCGAAGGCTCGCTCCGCCTCTCCAAGCCGATCCTCGGCACCCTTGGAGCGGGCGTAGCAGCCTGGGCGGCCGCCCAGCCGGCGGTTGCCCGCGTCGACCTCGGCCC
The DNA here is from genome assembly GCA_036399095.1 of Allosphingosinicella sp. GTDB lineage: Bacteria > Pseudomonadota > Alphaproteobacteria > Sphingomonadales > Sphingomonadaceae > Allosphingosinicella. The sequence goes on along the minus strand of DASWNT010000001.1, from coordinate 12,693 downwards.
AAGCTTGACCCTTCGCCTCCCCCGCCTTGGGTCCACGCTCGCCGCCGACTGGCGCGTCCGAATTGCCGGAGACGCTCGGCCAGGCTCCGGACCCGCTTTCACCCTCCTGACGGACTTCTGATCGGATGAACCCATGACCAGCTTGCCAATCCAGCGCCGCCTCGACTCCCTTGCCCGCGACGTTGAAGCCATGCGTGAAACCCTTGCCTCGGTGGCGTCGCGGGTCGATGCGCCCGGTCCGCCCGCGCCGGGTGCCGCCGCTCAGGCTCTGCTGGGCGCACGGCGCCATCGCGGCGAGATGCTCGGCGCGCAGCTCTTCGCCGATCCAGCCTGGGACATGTTGCTGGCGCTGTTCGTCGCCGCCGAGCAGGGTGAGTCCTTTTCGGTGTCGCGGCTGTGCGCCGCCGCCGCCGTGCCGCAAACAACCGCTTTACGCTGGCTTGAGCAGTTGGAGCAGAACAAGTTGGTCATTCGCGCCGCCGATGCGACGGATGCCCGTCGGACGTTGATCAGCATTGCGCCCGATGCTCGCGAAAAGATGCGCATCTTGCTTCGTCGCACCGTGTCGGCCCTTACCGGCGCTCCCGATGCGCCGAACGGCCGGCAGGCAAGCACCCACCGGAGCCGCAACGGTGCGTGACAAAGCTGGAAAAGGGCCTAATCTCAACGGCGATGGGACAAAGCGGCCAAATAGACGACCTGTCGTCGGGGTGCGGGATCGCGGCGGCGCTTGACGTTGTCGGCGAGCGCTGGTCGTTTCTGATCCTGCGGGGCGTGTTCAACGGCCTGCACCATTTCGAGGAATACCAATCCACGCTGGGCATCGCCCGCAACATCCTGTCCAATCGGCTCGCACGGCTGGTGGAACACGGCATACTTGCCCGCGAACCCGATCCTTCCGACCGCCGCCGCGTCACCTACCGTTTGACCGAAAAGGGCAAGGAATTGCTGCCGGTCCTGATCGCGCTTCGCCAGTGGGGCGAACGCTGGGTCTCCGGGGTTCCGGGCAATCCGGTGCTGGTCGATCGCCTCACCCGCCAGCCGGTTGCGGCCATGACAGTCCGTGCCGCCGACGGGCGGCCGCTCAAGCATGGCGATCTGGAATGGCTCAACCGCGGGGAGATCGACTGGAACCAAGTCCCCGCGGAAGATGCGGCCTGAAGCGGCCGTTTATTCGTAGTCGCCGCCGCTATTGTTGTTGCGCGGCGGGGCAGCGGCGGTGAGGCGAAGCGCCTCGGCCGATTGCGACAAGGAGCCGACTTCGTCCGGAGCCTCATCGTCGTCGATCTGAACGCGCTGCAGGTTTCCGACCAGGGCTTCCTGGAGAATCTTCGGACGAACGGTTTCTTCGGCGATTTCACGAAGCGCGACGACCGGGTTCTTGTCCCGATCGCGATCGATGGTGAGGTCGGCGCCGCCGGAAATCTGGCGCGCACGCTGAGCCGCGAGCAGCACGAGGTCGAAACGGTTCGGGATCTTGTCGACGCAATCTTCGACGGTAACGCGCGCCATGAAGCAGCTCCGCTCTTTTTTGGGCTGTTGGGAATCAAGCGAGAGCTAGAAGGTGCCGCCCCTTTTGTCAATGTTCGCGCGGGGGCTTGCCCTCTCCCGCGCCGCCCCGCATGAGCCGGATATGGGCGATGCGGAACCCGCTGACGACATTGTAAGCGGGGAGGTGGCCGGCCACGTTCTGACGCTGCTGCCCGATGGCCCCGAGCGGCTCGACACGCTGATCCGGCTGATCGAGGAGGCGCAGGAAAGCCTCCGTTTTCTGTACTACATGTTCCTCGACGACCCGTCCGGCACCCGGGTGCGCGACGCACTGATCGCCGCCGCGGAACGGGGCGTCAAAGTATGGCTGCTGGTCGATGGCTTCGGCTCTACCGCCAACCTCGAATTCTTTCGGCCGCTGACCGACAGCCGGGTCGCCTTCTGCATCTTCAGCCCGCGCTACGGCCGGCGCTATCTGCTTCGCAACCACCAGAAGCTTGCGCTCGCCGACGGGCGCCGGGTGATCATCGGCGGCTTCAACATTTCCGACGATTATTTCGGAACGGCGGAAAGCGGCGCCTGGCGGGACATCGGCTTGCTGCTGGAGGGGGAGCGGGTCGCTTGCCTAGTCGGCTATTTTGACGAACTGTTCGCCTGGACAGGGAAGCCCAGGGGCAAGATCCGCGAGCTTCGCCGGGTGCTGCACAAGCACAGCGTCACTGAGGGCTCGCTCGACTGGCTGTTCGGCGGCCCGACCCGGCGCTTGAGCCCATGGGCGCGGGCGGTGCGGCGCGACATGCTGCGCGCCAAGCGGCTGGACGTGATTGCCGCCTACTTCGCACCGGGGCCGGGCATGCTCCGCCGGATCGCGCGGGTGGCGCGGCGGGGCGGCGAGGCGCGGCTGGTCACCGCCGCCCGATCGGACAACACCGCAACGATCAACGCCGCGCGGAATACCTATTGGTGGCTGCTGAAGCGCAAGGTGAAGATTTTCGAATATCAGCCGGCCAAGCTGCACACCAAATTGTTCGTGGTCGACGACGTGGTCCATATCGGCTCCGCCAATTTCGACATGCGAAGCCTGTTCCTGAACCTGGAAATGATGCTGCGCGTCGAAGACGCGACCTTCGCCGCCGCGATGCGCCGCTATGTCGATGGAGAGATCGCACAGAGCCAGGCGATCACGCTGCAAAGCCACGGGAAGGACCGCACACTGGTGAACCGGCTGCGCTGGGCATTCAGCTATTTTCTGGTCGCGGTCGCCGATTACCGCATTTCGCGCCGGCTCAACTTCCCGCGCTAGGCAGGCGGCAGGCGCTTAGTCCTTCCAGCACCAGAAAAGCTGGGCGGGGGGAATGTTGATCCATTCCATGCCCCGGTCGATCCGTTCGAAGTTCGGGCTCAGGAAGTCGAGCACCTTGGGCGAGAACTGGTAGACCAGGAACGCCCCCCCGGGGCGGAGCGCTTCGGCGGTGGCCTTGGCTATGGCCGGACCGACGCCCGCCGGAAGCGTCGAGAAAGGCAGGCCCGACAGCACGTAATCGGCATGGGTAAAGCCGAAGCTTTCCATGATCTCGCGCACGTCCGCGGCCGAGGCGGTCACCGCCCGGAGCCGCGAATCGCGGATCTTGCTGTTGAGGTAGGTGGTGAAATCCGGGTTGGTGTCGAGCGTCAGCACCACGCCGTCGGCCGGCATTCGGTCGAGGATGTGCTGGGTGAACGTGCCCACCCCGGGGCCATATTCCACGAACAGCTTGCAATTGGTCCAATCGACGGGCGCCAGCATCTTGTCGATCAGCACCTTGGACGAGGGGATAACCGACCCGACCATCACCGGATGCTTGATGAACCCCTTAAGGAACAGCCACAGCGGATGCCCGCCTGCGCGTCGCGCATAGGCACGCGTTCTCTGCACCTGTTCGCCCGAGAGTGTCATGCATGCGTTTCCGTAAAGCCTTGGGGAGAAAGGTTCGTTGGCAAATCAACGCCGCAATGGCAAGGGCGGCCCGTGTCCCGCCGCCATTTTAACCGGTTATGGGACAGGCCGCATCTTTTCCGGGACCTTCGCCCATCGAACCCGCCGCCCGCCTCCCCAAGGAACGTTTCGCGCTGCTCTTCGCGGTGATGCTGGTCGCCGCCGCCGGCAATACGGCGATGCAGTCGCTGATGCCGTCGATCGGACGGCAGCTTCAAATTCCGGATCTCTGGGTGGCGATCGCCTTCAGCCTGTCGGCGGTGATCTGGGTGTTCACCGCGCCGCTTTGGGCCCATAAAGCCGACGAGCGCGGCCGCCGGGCCTTGATGCGGCTCGGCCTTTACGGGTTCATCCTGTCCATGCTGATCTGCGGCGGAGTGCTTGCCGCGGGGCTCGCCGGGCTGCTGAGCGGCACCGTCGTGTTCGTGATCTTCATCTTCGGCCGGGCAATTTACGGCACCTGGGGCTCGGCCTCTCCGCCCGCCGTTCAAGCCTATATCGCCGCCCGCACCGAGGGCGAGCAGCGCACCGCCTACCTCGCTGCCATCGCCTCCTCCTTCGGCCTCGGCACGATCATCGGCCCTGCCATCGCACCTCTCTTCATTTTCCCGCCGCTCGGCCTTTCCGGGCCGCTGATCGTCTTCGCGCTGATCGGCATGATCGTGCTCGCCGCGGTGGTAACCCGCCTGCCCGACGACACGCCGAGATCGGCGGCGCGCGGCCAGATCGCCAGCTACCCCGCAATCGGCGCGTCGAGCGGCGGCGGCGGCATGGAAGAACAAAGCGGACCGGCCGAGCCGCTGCGCTGGCGCGACCCGCGGGTGTTCACCTGGCACATGATCGGAATCATCGGCGGCCACGGCCACGCCGCCTTGCTGGGCGTGATCGGCTTTCTGGTGATCGACCGGCTCGGGCTGCCGCTGGCCGACGCACAGCACATGATCGCCATCGTGCTGATGGCCGGCGCGGCCGCGACCCTGCTCGCCCAATGGGGGCTGATCCCGCACCTCGCACTCGACCCGCGCCAGCTGGTGCTGTGGGGCTCGCTTCTCTCCGCGGCGGGCAGCGCAATCACCGGCCTGTCCACCGGCCTCTACGGCATCACGCTCGGCTTCGCGCTGGCCTCATTGGGCTTCGGCTTCTTCCGCCCCGGCTTCACCAGCGGCGCGAGCCTTGCGGTCAGCCCCGCCGAGCAGAACACGGTCGCCGGCATGGTGACCAGCGTCAACGGCGTCGCCTTTATCGCCGCGCCGGCCTTGGGCGTGGCGATTTACGGCTTCTCGCTGCCGCTCCCCTTCCTGCTCACCGCGGCCTTGATGCTGGGACTCGCGCTCTGGACGTGGCTCCGCTTCAAGCCCTGAGCCGCGTCAGTCCGTCCCCTTCGGCCCTCGCGGGGTGAGCATGCCGGGCGAGATGAAGCCGATGCCCGGGCCGACGCTCATTGCGTCCTGCTTCAGGCTGTCCTGGATCTTTTCATAATCCTTTTCCATCTCGGGCGTCACCGAAGCGCGCGTCTCCTCCAGCGCCCGCTCGAAATTCTCCATCGTCACCTGCGTCGCCTCCAGCGAGCTGCGAAGCGCGAACAGGCCTGCGCGGCGGACGAGGTCCTCGAGGTCCGCGCCGGTGAACCGCTCGGTGCGCGCGGCAAGGCTGTCGAGATCGACATCCTCCGCCACCGGCATCTTGGCCGTGTGGATGCCGAGAATGTGCCGCCGCCCGTCGCGGTCCGGGACCGACACGTAGATCAGCTCGTCGAACCGGCCCGGGCGAAGCAAGGCCGGGTCGATCAGGTTCGGCCGGTTGGTGGCGCCGATCACCACCACCGATCCGAGCTCCTCCAGCCCGTCCATCTCGGCAAGGATGGTGTTCACCACCCGCTCGGTCACCTGCGGCTCGCCAAGGCCCCCGCCGCGCGCGGGCACCAGGCTGTCGAGCTCGTCGATAAAGATCACGGTCGGCGCGACCTGGCGGGCGCGGGCGAACAGGCGGGCGATCTGCTGCTCGCTCTCGCCATACCATTTGGTCAGAAGGTCGGAGGATTTGGTGGCGATGAAATTGGCCTCCGCTTCCTTGGCGCAGGCCTTGGCCAGCAGCGTCTTGCCGGTGCCGGGGGGGCCGTAGAGCAGGAAGCCCTTGGCCGGACGGATGCCGAGCCGGCGGAAGCTGTCGGGGTGCTTCAACGGAAGCTCGACGCCCTCGCGCAGCCGCTCGCGCGCTGCATCGACTCCGCCGATGTCGTCCCAGCCGATGTTCGGCACCTGCACCATCACTTCGCGCATCGCCGAAGGCTGGACGCGCTTCAGCGCTTCCTCGAAATCCGCACCAGTGACCGACAGGCTCTCGAGCACTTCCGGCGGGATCGTCCCTTCCTCAAGGTTGATGCGCGGCATGATCCGCCGCACCGCCTCGATCGCCGCTTCGCGCACCAGCGCGGCGAGGTCGGCGCCGACGAAGCCGTAGGTCTGGCGCGCGAGCTGGTGGAGGTCGACGCCGCCGTCGAGCGGCATGCCGCGGGTGTGGATCGCAAGGATCTCGCGGCGGCCGCTCTCGTCTGGGACACCGATGATGATCTCGCGGTCGAAGCGGCCCGGCCGGCGCAGCGCCTCGTCCAGCGCCTCGGGCCGGTTGGTGGCAGCGATCACGACGAGGTTCTGGCGCGGCTGGAGGCCGTCGAGCAGGGTCAGGAGCTGGGCGACGAGGCGCTTCTCGGTCTCGCCCTGGACCTGGCCGCGCTTGGGAGCGATCGAGTCGATTTCGTCGATGAAGATGATCGACGGCGCGTTCTTGCCGGCCTCTTCGAACAGGTCGCGGAGCCGCTTCTCGGACTCGCCGTAAGCGGAGCCCATGATCTCCGGCCCGGCGATGTGGAAGAAGCTCGCGTCGCTCTCGTTGGCGACGGCGCGGGCGAGGCGGGTCTTGCCGGTGCCGGGGGGGCCGTGGAGCAGCACCCCCCTGGGGGGGTCGACGCCCAGGCGCTCGAAAATCTCGGGATAGCGCAACGGCAGCTCGACCATCTCGCGCAACTGGTCGAGGGTGCTGCTCATGCCGCCCAGATCGTCATAGGTGACGTCGGCGCGGCGGGTCTCCTTGGCCTCGGTATATTCAGGGCGCAGCTCGACCTCGGTATTGGCGTCGATATGGACGATGCCCTTGGGCAGGGTCGACACCACGACCAGCCGGATCTCCTGGAGCGCGTAGGCCGGGGAGGTCAACATCTGGCGAAGCTCGGGCGGGATGTCGCCGCGGGTGACCTGCTGCTGGCCCGTCGTGGCGACGACGTCGCCCGCCAGCACCGGCTTCATCCCGAAGCTGCGCTTCAGGGCGCCGGCCGAGCCGTGCAGGCGCAGATTCTTCTGGGCCGGCGCGAAGACGACGCGCTGGGCCGGCTTGGATTCAGACTTGCGGACCTCGACGAAGTCGCCCGAGCCGATTTCGGCATTGGCGCGCTGCAGGCCGTCCAAGCGGATGATGTTGAGCGCCTCGTCCTCCGGATAGGGCCCGATCGCTCGGGCGGGGGTGGAGCGCTTGCCGACGATCTCGATCACGTCGCCTTCGGCCAGGCCCATCGCGGTCATCACCGCGCGCGGCAGCCGGGCGATGCCCCGGCCGCTGTCGTCGGGCCGCATCGTCGCGACCTGGAGCCTGCCGGTGCCCGCGTCCTCGTCCGCCATCTTCTTCTCCCTGCCGGTCCGAGCCAGGCGCCGGCCCGACATAGACATGGAGAACGGCGCGTCCAGCGCTGGGCAAAAAAAAGGCCGGTCGCGAGACCGGCCCTTGGAAAGTTTTTAGGAGAGGATGCCTGAAAGGCAGGTCCTAGTTCGCACCTGCAGCACGATTGTGCAATTGCGAAACAAAACCGAGCGATTGCACATTGTGCAATCCGGCCGCTCTCCTATCTTGCGGAAGAGATCGAAGCCGGTTTGTCTGGTGCGGTGCACAAGATCCGGCTTTATGGAAGGGGTTGAGGCATGAAGCGGCTGCCCCCGCTGACCGGTATCGAAGCCTTCATCCAGGTCGCCCGCCTGGGGTCGATCAAGGCCGCCGCCGAGTCCCTCGCTCTGTCCTCCCCGGCCCTCACCCGCCGCGTGCAGGCGCTCGAGCGCCATGTCGGCCGACCGCTGTTCGACCGCCATCACCAGGCGTTGCAGCTCAATCATGACGGCGAACGGCTGCTCGCGGCGATCGGCCCCGCGGTCGACACGCTGGCGCTCGCGATGGAGCAGGCGACCGGCCATAACGAGCTGATGCGGCTCAGGCTCGGCACCATGCCGCTATTCGCCTCGCACCGGCTGATCCCCGGCCTTGCCCGGCTGCGGCTGCTTCACCCCGAACTTCACGTCGACATCGACACCGGCCCGTTCATTCTCGCCCGGCTGGATGAAGGGATCGACGCCGCCGTGGTGCTGGCCAAGGAGATCGACCCCGGCCTGTACAGCCGCCGGCTCGGCACCAATCGCAGCGTGGCGATCGGCGCGACGGCGCTGCTCGAGGGGCCGGACGCCCTGCGCGCGCCGGCGGACATCGCCCGCACGACCGTGCTCCTCCACCGCGACCTGCCGGATTCGTTCGACATCTGGCGCCGCGCGATGGGGCTTCCCGGAATGGAGCCGGCCGCGGTCGACCATTTCGACTCCGGCCAGCTCATCCTGGACGCGGCGGCCCAGGGCCTGGGCATCGCCTTCATGCTCGACATCCACCTCCACGAGGCGCGCGACACGCGGCTGGTGCAATTGTTCGATTCGGCGCCCAGCCCCTACAGCTACTGGTTCGCCTGCCGCCGCCCCGCGCTCGGCCGCCGCTCGGTCAAGCTCTTCCACGACTGGCTGGTCGAGGAACTGGGGGAGGAGCAGCCAAGCCCGAGCGACCAGGTGCTGGCGACTGCCTGACCCCCGGCGGTCACCAGTTCACGATCATGCGATGCCACCGCGCCGTATAGCCGCGCGCGGTCATCTCGGCGCGCCGCCGCTCGGATTCGGCGGTGTCGTAGACCGTGCGGCCGTCGGAATAGGTGGTCGCCCATTCCGAATAGGTCTGCATGTTGCAGTCGTCGTTCGAGCGGCTCGGATGATCGACCCAGCAGACCTCGTAGCGGCGCTCGCGCCGGCCGGTCGGCTGGGCGCCGGCGCTGCCGCCACAAGCGCGGCCGCGGCCGCTGGGATCCGTCGGGTCGCTGTCGCTGCAGCCCGTCGGCGGAGGGGTTGGGGTAGGGGTGCAGCGCCGCCCGCGCCCGACCGGGTCGGTGGGGTCGCTGTCGCTGCAGCGGGAGCTTGGCTGGGTCGGGCTCGGGGTCGGTGTGGGGGTGCTCCTGCAGCGGCGGCCCCGCCCGCCGGGGTCGCCGCGCGGCGGCGAGGGGTCCGAATCGGTGCAGCTCTGACCCGCCGCCTGCGCCTCCTTGATATCGGCGAAGGAAGCGACGCCGACCATGGCGCCTCCCGCGACCGAACCCAGGAACGACCGGCGGCTGATCTTGCGCAACTGCTTCATGCCCGTGCCTCCCTTCCTCCGCGCTCCACCGGCTTTCGCGGTCGGGAGCGCCAGGCGCAGGGGCGTTTGGTCACCGCATCGAACACGGTCGGGGGCCGACAGGCTCGCGGCTCGGCGAGACCGGCGGCGCAGCGATCGACTCGTCCCTGCCGCGGTGCGGGCGCAGTCTAGGCGCAATTCACGCGCGCGGCGAGTCCTGACGGATGCGAAACGGCAAGGCGCGGCGCTGGGGCAATGGGCGAGCTGCTTGAGCGTCGGTTAGTTGAGACTGTCAGCAGGTTGGAACCGATCCCATCGGAGTCGGGGGCTGCAGCACTTCCGACCAGCTTTCGTCATCGCGAAAATTATCTCGACCCGGCGGCTGTCGGGTTCGGCAACCCCGTCGGCAGTCTCAATCGCTGGCTCTGAATCTCCCATTGCCTGCACGCCAAACAACCGCGCCGGGATACCGTAGCTGATCAGCTTGTCCCTTACAGCTTCGGCGCGGGCAAAGGAGATCGCCGTTCTCAGGGCCGGGCTGCCGGTCGAGTCCGAATGCCCAGTCACCCTTATTCCATCCACTCCATCGAAATTTTGTCTTATCCAAGCGACCAGACTCGCCAGGACTTGTTCGCTCCGCTGAGAAATCGCGGTCGAACCGGGCGCGAAGTAGAGGATTTGCTGACGAATGCAGGCCGCAGCCGGAACGCTCGTCGTGAACGATATGAACGTAGCAGCGGCGATCGCCAGCAAGCCGCTTCGCATGAGGCCTCTCCCTTCCAGTCTCGCTCGTAGCTGACGCAAAAAAATAGCGGAACGGCCTACTCGACCTTGATGCGGGCCATGACGCGGCGCATCACGCTCCGCGGGACGAAGCGGTGGCCTTGGGCGAGCGCCTTGTTGCCGAGGCCCGGGACGATCACGGCCCGATTGCGGTCGAGGCCGCGAAGCCCGGCGCGCACCACGCTCGGCGCATCGGTCGCCATCTTGCGCAGCATGCCGTGGACGTTGGCGACGTCGAAGAATTCGGTTTCGGTGGGGCCGGGGCAGAGCGCGCTCACCTTGATGCCGCTCCCTTTCAGCTCCTGGTGCAGCGCCTCGGTCAGCGACAGGACATAGGCCTTGGTCGCATAATAGACGGCCATGTGGGGTCCGGGCTGGAAGGCGGCGGTGGACGCGACGTTGAGGATGGCGCCGCTGCCGCGCGCGCGCATCGCGGGGAGGACGGCGCGGGTGAGCTCGGTCAGAGCGCCGATATTGAGGTGGAGCATCTCGCTCTGGCGCTCGGCGGGCTGCGCGTCGAAGCGGCCGGCAAGGCCGAAGCCCGCATTGTTGATCAGGGCGGCGATGTGGAGGCCGGTGCCCTGGATCTGGGCGACGAGATCGGCCGGCGCCCGCGGCAGAGCGAGGTCGGCGGCGAAGACGTGGACCTCCCCGCCAAGCTCCGCCTTCAGCGCCTCGAGCCGGTCGCGGCGCCGCGCGAGCAGCGCCAGCGCCTCGCCCCGCAGCGCGCACTGGCGCGCGAACTCGGCGCCCAGGCCAGCGGAGGCGCCGGTGATGAGGGTGACCGCCTTGGTCACGCCCGCCTCCCCACCCGCTCATCTCGAGCAGCCGTCGAGCTTGTCGAGACGGCGTGTCGAGAGACCATCTCTCGTCGGCGCATCCTAGCTTCGCTCGACGCTGGCTCGAGATGAGCGGGCGAGGTTAGCGACACTTCATGCCCGCAGGCTCGCCCTGACGATCTTGCCCGGCGCCCGGGGCGGCTCGCCCTTGGGAAGCGCGTCGACATGCTCCATGCCTTCGACCACTTCGCCCCACACCGTATATTGGCGGTCGAGGAAGCGCGCGTCGTCAAGGCAGATGAAGAACTGGCTGTTGGCGCTGTTGGGGTCGTTGGTGCGCGCCATCGAGGCGACCCCGCGCGAATGGGGGGCGCTGCTGAATTCGGCCTTGAGGTCGGGCTTGGACGAGCCGCCGGTGCCGCGGCCGGTCGGGTCGCCGCCCTGCGCCATGAAGCCGGGAATGACGCGGTGGAAGACGACGCCGTCGTAAAAGCCCTCCTCGGCGAGCTCGCGGATGCGCGCGACATGGCCGGGCGCGAGGTCGGGCCGCAGCTTGATGACGACATCGCCGCCGCCACTGCCGGTGTCGAGGTTGAGGACGAGGGTGTTGAGTTCATCGGCCATGAGAGTCTCCTGCGAAGCTGTCAGGCGCGACTTAGGCTCTTGGCGCCCCCAATGCCAGATCGAGCCGCTCCGCTCGGGACGAGCGAGGGTTGGTGCCTTGCCCCCGTTCCCCCCGGCGCTTAGGAACCACCCCTGAAGCAGCGGCCGGACGAGGGAGGGCGAAGTGAGCGACAGCGAACTCGAAGCCCCCGTCCAGGACGTCACCCCGCCCGGCGCCGAGCGCTCCGCCGACCCCGCCGGCCTTGCCCAGGACATGTCCAGGCCCGGCGGCCGGAGCCATGACGAGGACGACCGGCTGACCCCCGAATATGTGCGGGCGGTGATCGACCGCGCCGAGGCCGGCGACGAGGAGGGCGTGCGCGGGCTGATCGAGCCGCTCCACCCGGCCGACGTCGCCGACCTGTTCGAGCTCGCCGACCGCGACGAACGGCGGCGGCTGGCCGCGGTGCTGGCGGGGTCGCTCGACGGCGAGGTGATCGCCGAGATGAACGACTGGGTGCGCGACGAGCTGCTGGACGCGCTGGAGCCCGGCGAAGTGGCGGAGCTTGCGGGGCAGCTCGACACCGACGACGCGGTGGCGATCATCGAGGACCTCGAGGCGGACGAGCAGCAGGCGGTGCTCGAGGCGCTCGACCCGGACGACCGCGCCGCGATCGAGGAGGCGCTCTCCTTCCCCGAGGAATCCGCCGGCCGCATCATGCGGCGCGACTTCGTCGCGGTGCCCGAGCATTGGCGGGTCGGCCAGCTGATCGACTTCCTGCGCGGACATGACGAGCTCACCACCGATTTCTGGGAAATCTACGTGGTCGACCCGCAGCACCATCCGGTCGGCACGATCCTCCTCTCCTGGATCCTGCGGGCGCCGCGCAGCATCGCCATCACCGATCTGATGGCGCGCGAGCAGACGCTGATCCCGGTCGACATGGACCAGGAGGAAGTGGCGCTGCGCTTCCAGAAATACGCCCTGATCACCGCCGCGGTGGTCGACCCGGCCGGGCGGCTGGTCGGCATGGTGACGGTCGACGACATCGTCCACATCATCCAGGAAGAAGCGAGCGAGGACGCCCTGCTCCTGTCCGGCGCGGGCGAGGGCGACATCAACGAGCCGGTGTTCGACAGCTACAAGGCGCGGGTGCGCTGGCTGCTGGCGAACCTCGTGACGGCGCTGGTCGCTTCGACCGTGATCAGCCTGTTCGAGGACGCGATCGCGCAGATGGTGGCGCTGGCGGTGCTGATGCCGATCGTCGCGGGCGTCGGCGGCAATGCCGGCACCCAGACTCTGGCGGTGACGGTGCGGGCGCTCGCCACCAACCAGCTGACCGGATCCAACCGCTGGCGCGCGGTCGGCCGCGAGCTGCGCGTCGCGGTGCTGAACGGGCTCAGCGTCGCGCTGGTGATCGGGATCGCGGTCGCCGCAGTGTTCGGCAACGCGATGCTCGGCGGAGTGATCGCGGCGGCGATGCTCGTCAATATCGTGCTCGCCGGGCTGGCCGGCGTGCTCGTGCCGCTGACGATGGAGCGGGCGGGCGCGGATCCCGCCGTGGCGTCCTCGGTATTCGTGACGATGACGACCGATTC